>CAMYJD010000015.1 GCA_947258655.1 uncultured Gammaproteobacteria bacterium
GGGCATTATTGGTCGACAGGCCGGAGTTGTTGACGCCATACAGGACATTGATGGCACCGGCATCGGCGATACCACCGACATTTTCATAGGGCGTGCCGATGACCAGGTCGGTCTTGTTGTCGCCATTGAAATCGCCGGCATTGAGGGTGTAGGCAAACCAGTCATTTTTTTCCGCATTATCCTGGATCGCGCTATCATTCTGGCTGAACAGTTGATTGCCGGCACTCTTGATTCGGTTGGCGGTGCCATACAGAATGCTGACCGAGCCCGCGTTCGTGGCACCCGAGATATTATCCAGCGGTCCACCGACGGCGATGTCATCAAAGCCGTCGTTGTCGAAATCGCCGGCCGCCAGTGACCAGCCCCAGCGCGCGCCGGTATTACCACTGCCGAGAATACCGCTGCTGTCGCGGTGCCAGAGTTCGTTAAAATTTATATTACTCGCACTCAAGCCACCTGATGACTTGCCATAGAAAACGGCAACCGCGCCGGCGTCAGTGCCACTGTTGATGTCCTGTTCTTCTCCGGGTACGCCAATGGCCAGATCGTCATTGCCGTCTTTGTTAAAATCGCCGACGGCAAGGGCATGACCGAAGGCATCATTGGCATGGGCAAAACCGACGACACCGGTGCCCCACTGACGAAGGTATTCGGCACCGGCGCCGGTCAGGCCGACACCGGCCTTGCCATAATAGACGCTGACGGCCCCCTGATTGCGACCCGGTATGTCGCCACCGCCGGTATGTTCACAGGGTACGCCGACGGCCAGATCCGCGGCGCCGTTGCCGTCAAAATCACCCGCGGCGAGGCTGGAACCAAAACAGTCATGTATTTCCACCCAGCCGTCATAACCGGTGCCGCGGTCCTGATGCCAGAGCTCGTTGCCGGCGCTCTTGAGTCCGTTACTACCACCGAAGACCAGGTTGACGATGCCGGCATTGAGGCACACGCCGTTTTTACAGATCGAGCCATTGCCGTTGGGCGGACCGACGTCGGGGAAATCCTCACCCGGGACGCCAATGGCCAGATCATCGAAGCCGTCCTTGTCGAAATCGCCGGCGGTCAGCGCCGCGCCGAAACGGTCATCGTTCTGGGGTGAATCGGCCAGTACACCCTGGTCCCAGACCTGGTCATTATTGGCATTCAGGCCAGCATTACTGCCATACAGCACCAGCACCTGCCCCTTGCTATTGTTTTTAAACGGGATGCCCACGGCGAGATCGGCAAAGCCGTCATTATTGAAGTCCCCGGCCGTGACGGCAGAGCCGAAGCCGTCACCACTGGCGGCATTGAGCTGTACGCCCGTACTGTCGAGATGCCAGAATTGGTTGTTCGCGCTATTGATACCAGCGGCGCTGCCGTATAACACCTGCACTGCGCCGGCATTGGAAATACCGCCGATGTTTTCATCGGGAATGCCGAGGGCAACATCGTCAAAGCCATCGCCATTGAAATCGGCGCGCACAGCGGGATTGGCAGAGGCAGTTTGAAACACCATGCCCAGAAAGCAAATAATTACAAAAAAGATGACTCGATGCATGACCACAGGCATTCCCTGGTATGAATAAATATCCGACATATCGCTTTCCCCATAATCACTATAATAATTATATTCCCTATTTATATGTTTAACAGAATTAGAGCGATAATAGTTGATTTGGATCAATGTTTAGTATTATTTTACATAAATCCAATAAAGAATTAATATCTAGATGTGTTTCATTAGTCGCTATCACTAATATTAATGCCTAATATTTATCTGTTATTCATATAGTTAGAGAGCTTGATAAAGGCGAAGCCCGATTGCTGTTGGACGAAGCAGGTCTATATTGATTTTGCGACACGAGAAGATGACATCGCACGGGTACGTAATGCGGGAGTTACCCCAGCCCGTGAAAATCATACGGTTGCAGTTTGCACGTCAATGCCAGCAACAGCGTGCAGGTGTGGTTACCCAACAGGATTCAGCATTGACTGGCACGCACATGTGATTGTTTTGACTGATCGATTAGTGAAATGATCCTGCATAATAGGAGGAGGTGTAGCATAGTCGGAATCGAGTCCATGGGACTGGTATTTACAGAAAGAATAGCGAATACAGGTATACAATAATATCGGAGTCTATCCCCAGGGTGACCCTATGTCATTCATCTATGGATCTTTTCGAATAGGAACAATACCCGGTGCGCAAATATATAAGCAATAACATGGATACGAAACCTGGGTTTATAGCCCCGATTTTTAGAAACGAGATTAAATTCCGTGGCCAGATAATAATCCCGTCATAAGCAGAGCCCATAATTGGACAGTTTATATGTATTTTAATATAGATAAAACTATTGATTTTAATGAATTTTTATATAATAAACAGCTTGATGCTGTCGCTAGACTCGTAATTAATGTAATGTATTCCTGTAAGTAGACGATATATGGACATTAGTTTATTAATCCGTCGGTGCGATTAATCAATATTTAAATTCATACTGTACGTGAAGTAGCCTGCCTTGCAGATTATTAACGCGCTTGTATTAATTTGTGAATCGAATAGGTCATGAGTCAGTCACAGCCCCTCATCAGTGTCGTTACGCCAGTTTATAATGGAGAAGCCTATCTTGCAGAATGTATTGAGAGCGTACTGGCGCAAACGTATACCAATTTCGAGTATATAATCGTCAATAATTGCAGTACGGACCGAACCCTGGAGATAGCTGAGCAATATAGAGAAAAGGATTCGCGTATTGTTATCTATAATACCGAAGAGCTTATATCTGCACTGGAAAATCATAATATTATATTGAGTAAAATCAGCGCTGAAAGTCAATATTGCAAGATAGTACATGCAGATGACTGGTTATATCCTGAATGTATTCAAAGTATGCTGGAGTTGGCACTCGACCATCCAAATATAGGTATTATCGGGTCGTATAGTATATTTGGAAAAAAAATAAAGTGCGGTGGTTTGCCGTTTGAGGAAAATGTGTTTCCGGGGCGAGAAATTGGCCGGCTTTGTTTCCTAGGTACGATATATCCATTTATTTCTCCTACATCTACGATGATACGATCCGATCTGATTCGGAAGCGGGAAAAGTTTTACGGGGAGGATCATTTGCACGGTGACCTGGATGCGATGTACCAGATTCTCCAGGAAAGTGATTTTGGCTTTGTGCATCAGGTGCTTACATACATAAGGGTGCATGCTGGATCGGCAACAGCGACAAAGGCCAAACCCCTGAATACCATTATCTGGTCAAACCTGTGTTTGCTGGTTCAGTATGGGCACAATTTTCTTGACGAGCAGGAATTCAATATCAGGCTTAATGCGCGTCTTCGAAAGTATTATAAGTTACTGGCTGAGTGTTTTTTTGAAGGTAGAAGTCAGGAGTTCTGGGATTTTCACAAGACCGGCATGGCCCAGCTTGGCTATCCTTTTAGTTACCGCCTGTTGGCAGGTAGGATAGTAAAGATGCTTGCATGTAAACCAGCGCTGTCTCTGAAAAGGCTTATATCAAGGATATGGGCCAGGCGCTAAGGATGATATGTCGAGCAGATTTTTATAATGGATAAACGGATATTAATAATTTCTCCTGTGCCGACACATCCGCATACCGCCGGTAATCGTGCGCGCGTAAGCATGATGTTGTCCAGTTTGATGCAAATGGGCTATGACGTTCAGTTTATGCATGTTGAAATGGAGCATGGTGATGTTGCGGAAATGCAGCGGGAGTGGGGTGAAAGCTATCATGCTGCTGCATATCAGAAACCAGAAAAAAACCACATTCAGCGGCTGGTAAGAAAGCTTAGGATTTTAGTGAACAGTGAAAACCGTTATATTTATGCCGCAGATGAATGGTGGGATAAGTCAGTTGATCCTGTGATCCGGAAATTAAATGCAAAATTCAAATTTAATGTTGTTATTGTTGAGTATATATTCTTTTCAAAGGCGCTGAATTTATTTGATTCGAGCGTCATAAAAATGATCGACACGCATGATATTTTCAGTAATCGCCATAAGTTATATTTGCAAAAAAATATGAAGCCAGAGTGGTATTCTACGAGTGAAAAACAAGAAGCAAAAGCGCTAAACCGTGCGGACATAGTAATTGCCATTCAGAACAGGGAGGAGGAGTTTTTTAGAAAATTGACAACAAGCAAGGTAATAACTGTGGGGCATGGAGTGACGGTGATCCCCCCTGTGGCGAAAAATATCACGAACAAGATTCTATATGTCGCATCACAAAATCCGATGAATCTTGAATCGATTCGCTGGTTTATCGATAAGGTTTTAGTATTGATCAAGAAGAAAATACCCGATGCGGAGTTGCTTTTAGTAGGTAGAATATGTGAATGTGTGGAAGCATCGGAAGGTGTTGTCAAACTGGGAGTGCTGGATAAACTGGACATGGCTTATGAGCAATCCGATGTGGTGATCAATCCTGTGCTGTGTGGCACGGGGCTGAAAATAAAAAATGTAGAAGCCATGGGTTACTCAAAAGCATTGGTAACGACTCCGCTTGGCGCAGAAGGTCTTGAAGATGTGGCCGGAGAGGTTTTTCTTGTCGGAGATGATGAAAACAGTTTTGCAGCTAACGTAATGAGGGTTTTACTGGATAGGCAATACAACGAGGAGCTGGCAAATCGTGCTTTCAATTTTACGACAGCATGGAATGCGGGAATTATGTCCGGTCTGAAAGAGGCGATTGAGTCCTGATGAATATATAATTTCTGTTTGTCTGTGCCTCGTCCCGACAGGGTTATATGATATGCGTTTATCTGGCCTTATTTGGCTTCGTTCTGATAGATGAGGATATTATACGACGCGAAAATGCGTGAAATAAATTTTTTATAAAAATCAACATATTTGACGACAAAGGTAGTGGAATTTATGGTGCATCTGAATTACTATAGGGGGGTAATGAAAGCCGTTATATTAGCAGGTGGTTACGGGACTCGCATAAGCGAGGAAAGTGGTGTGCGTCCAAAACCCATGGTCGAGATTGGAGAATTGCCAATTTTATGGCATATCATGAAAATATATTCTGCCCATGGGATTAACGACTTCATTATTTGCTGTGGATACAAGGGTTATGTAATTAAAGAATATTTTGCAAATTATTATTTGCACAGGTCAGATGTCACATTCGACTTGCAAACTAATGGCATGGAAGTACATCGTAATTTCTCCGAGCCCTGGAAGTTGACCCTGATTGATACCGGTGAGGGTTCCATGACTGGCGGGCGACTGAAGAGGGTCAGGGAATACATCGGCGATGAAACATTTTGCCTGACATACGGTGACGGCCTCAGCGATGTCAATATCACCGATTTGATTGCCTTTCATAAACAACAGAATACGCTGGCCACGCTGACTGCCGCGCAACCTCCAGGACGGTTTGGCGCCTTTAATCTGCCGCATGAGGAAGCACACATTGCAACATTCAAGGAGAAGCCGGAAGGTGATGGTGCCTGGGTGAATAGTGGTTTCTTTGTGCTTGAGCCGGCTGTAATCGATTACATAGAGGGTGACAAAACGGTGTGGGAGAAGGAGCCCATGGAACGATTGGCGCAGGATGGTCAACTTTGTGCATATAAACATACCGGTTTCTGGCAGCCGATGGATACCTTGCGAGACAAGCAGGTGTTGGAAGCGCTCTGGAATGGTGAAAAGCCACCATGGAAGATTTGGTAAGTAAGTAATGGCATCGGATTTTGTCGTTATTGGCGGGGGGATAATCGGAATAAGTATCGCGAGGGAGCTTAAACGTAGATACAAAGACTGCAATGTCAATCTGATAGAAAAGGAAAAAGAATGTGCAATGCACGCCAGTGGTCGCAATAGCGGCGTATTGCACGCAGGTTTCTATTATACCGCGGATAGTCTTAAAGCACAGTTTACACGCGACGGCTGTCGGGAGATGACGGAATATTGTGAATCACATAAAATTCCGATTAATAAATGCGGAAAGCTGGTGGTTGCCAAGAATGCCGCCGAGCTTGATTCACTGGATGAATTGCTCACCAGGGCTGAACATAACGGCGTAAAACTGGAGTCAGTTTCGGCTGATGATGCTAAATCGATTGAGCCGCGCGCAATTACATATGAACGCGCACTTTTTTCACCGACAACTGCCTCAGTCAATCCGGTGACTGTCGTCAGGAGTATGGAACAACAGGCACGCAATGAAGGGGTGATATTCAATTATGGTGAATGTTACCGGATGCGGGGAAAAAATGATGACATTGTCACCAGCTCAGGTAAACATATTACTGGATATGTCGTTAATGCAGCGGGTTTGTACGCGGATAAAATTGCCCGGGATTTTGGTTTTTCCAAGCGCTATAGCATTTTACCGTTCAAGGGGCTCTATTTGTATTCAAATGAACCCAAAGGTGCTATCAGGACGAATATTTATCCAGTGCCTGACCTGCAGAATCCCTTTCTCGGCGTGCACTTTACCGTGACGGCGGATAACGATGTAAAAATTGGCCCGACTGCTATCCCGGCTTTCTGGCGTGAGCATTATAAAGGATTTCAAAATTTTAAATTAGCGGAGTTTGCAGAGATTATCGTCAGGGAATTGAATCTGTTTGCATTCTCAAATTTTGGCTTTACGAAATTGGCATATGAGGAAATGAAGAAACATTCCCGGAAATACATGGTTAGTTTGGCTGCGCAACTTGCGCAAGGTATGGAAGCTTCAAACTTTACCCGTTGGGGTAAGCCGGGCATAAGGGCGCAATTGGTCGATCTTGAGCAACGCAAGCTGGAAATGGATTTTGTGCTTGAAGGCGATGACAGATCGATGCATGTCCTGAATGCAGTGTCGCCCGCTTTTACTTGTAGTCTTCCATTTTCCCGTTATGTGTGCGATCTAATATCAAATGAAATTAAATAGGTGAGGTCTCTGTGAAAATATTATTGACTGGAAATATGGGTTATATAGGCCCTTGTGTAATTGATCAATTGAAGTCTTCTTATCCCGATTCAAGCATTATAGGTTACGATATGGGCTACTTCGCTCATTGTATTACCGGTGCGCCAGTTTTGCCTGAAACCCGGCTGGATGTGCAGTATTTTGCCGATATGCGGGACATTTCATCAGATGTCCTGCAAGATGTTTATGCCGTGGTTCATCTCGCCGGCATCTCCAATGATCCTATGGGTAATGCATTCGAAGAAGTAACAACCGACATTAATCTGAAGTCCAGTGTCAGGCTGGCTGAGTTATCCAAGGAATGTGGAGTAAAAAAATTCATTTTCGCTTCCAGTTGTAGTGTCTACGGTTTTGCCGAAGGCGGCCCTCGCAAGGAAGAGGATGAGCTGAATCCATTAACAGCATACGCGCGCTCAAAAATAGGCACAGAGCAGGAAATTGAACATCTGGCAAGTGATGATTTTGTCATTACTTCATTACGTTTTGCTACCGCCTGTGGCATGAGTGAGCGTCTAAGGCTGGATCTCGTGTTGAATGATTTTGTCGCGGGGGCGGTCACATCCAATCAGATAACAATTCTGAGCGATGGTACCCCATGGAGACCCTTGATTCATATCGAGGATATGGCGCGGGCAATCGACTGGGGTATTTCGCGCGCAGCGGATAGTGGCGGTGCTTTTCTCGCCGTAAATACGGGCAGCGATGAATGGAACTATCAGGTCAAGGATCTGGCCGAAGCGGTTGCGGAAGTCATGCCCGGTGTGGAAATATCTATAAACAAGGACGCCATGCCTGACAAGCGATCCTACAAGGTTGATTTCACCAAATTCAGAACCCTGGCGCCTGATTACCAGCCTAAAGTTGATTTGATATCGGCAGTAAAAGGGCTGAAAGACGGACTGGAAAATATGAATTTCGATGTAAAGAATTTCCGCAATTCCCACTTCATGCGTCTGAAGGTACTCACGCATTTGCGTGAAATAAAAGTGCTCAATGATGAGCTCAAGTGGTAACTGCTTCGTTTTATATAGATGTTCTAGATCAGCTGTGGATGGGATATCAATAATTGCATAATCAGCTTTGTGGAGTAATGTAATGTCAGAAAATAACAATCAATGCCGTTTTTGTAATGCGCCACTAAACAGGTCGGTTGCAGATTTGGGTATGTCGCCTTTGGCCAATTCCTATGTTAAACATGATCAATTGCACGCAATGGAGCCGTTTTTTCCGTTGCATGCTTATGTTTGTGAGTCATGTCTGCTGGTGCAGCTTGAGGAGTTTGAGAGTGCCGAGAATATTTTCAGTGATTACAGTTATTTCTCGTCATACTCCGAAAGCTGGCTGAAGCACGCGAAAAATTATACCCAGATGATGACGGAAAGATTCGGTATTGATAAATCATGGCAGGTCATGGAGATTGCCAGTAATGATGGCTACCTGTTGCAATATTTCAAGGAACAGGATGTTCCGGTATTGGGTGTCGAGCCGGCCGAAAACGTGGCCAAGGTTGCGCAAGATGCGGGAATAGAGTCGATTGTCAAATTCTTCGGTGTCAAAACAGCAACAGAACTGGTTGCGGAGGGCAGAAAGGCCGACCTGTTGTTGGGTAACAATGTATTGGCACATGTGCCTGATTTAAACGATTTTGTTGCAGGTGAGAAGATTGTTCTGAACGAGGGCGGGATCATCACAATGGAGTTTCCGCATTTATTACGTCTGATTGAAGAGAATCAGTTCGATACCATATATCACGAACACTTTTCCTATTTTTCATTCTTGACGGTAGAGAAGGTGTTTGCGGCACATGGCCTGGTATTATTTGATGTTGAAGAAATACCAACACATGGCGGATCACTGCGAATTTTTGGCAGGCATGCTGACGATGACAGTAAGCCTGTAGAGGCGCGTGTCGAAGCGCTAAAAGAGAAGGAAAGAAAGGCGGGTCTGGCCGAAATGGATGTTTATGATAATTACGCTGAAAAAGTAAAAGAAACCAAACGTAAATTGCTTGAATTCCTGATCAATGCAAGGCGTGAAGGGAAAAGTGTCGTTGGCTATGGTGCCGCAGCCAAAGGAAATACGCTGTTGAATTATTGCGGCGTGCGTAATGATTTCCTGGATTATGTTGTTGATTTAAGCCCGCATAAGCAGGATCATTATCTTCCCGGTACGCGTGTGCCTATTTTTGCACCAGACAAGATCAAGGAAACAAAGCCGGATTATGTGCTGATTCTGCCCTGGAATCTCAGGAATGAAATAATGAGTCAGATGTCATATATACGCGAATGGGGCGGAAAATTCGTTGTCCCGATACCGGAAGCGCAAGTGTACGAATGATTTTTACCCAGACGAAGTTACCGGGTGCATACACTATTGACCTGGAGCCTCATCATGATGAACGGGGATTTTTTGCGCGTGCATGGTGTGAAAATGAATTTGCAGAGCAGGGATTAAATCCCTGTATCAAGCAATGCAATATCTCATTTAATCCCAATGAAGGGACCCTGAGGGGAATGCATTACCAGGCTGATCCACATGGAGAAGTAAAACTGGTGCGATGCACAATGGGCAAGATCTATGATGTCATTATAGATATACGCCGTGATTCGTCGACATATAAACAGCATTTTGCTGTTGAACTCAGTGCAGAAAACAGGCGCATGTTGTATATTCCGGAAGGATTTGCGCATGGTTTTCAAACATTAACGGATAATGTCGAAGTGTTCTACCAGATGGCCCAGAGTTATGTCCCTGGCGCTGCACGTGGTATCAGATGGAATGATCCTGTATTCAAGATCGAGTGGCCGGAGGTATCAAGGAGAATTATGTCTGAGCGCGACGCACAGTACCCGGACTATCAGGATTAAACACAACAGATTATAGAAGGTTCATTGGAATATGTCTGATAGCGGTAAAATAGGCCAGAGAATGTACGCTCTCGTTGAGGAGTTATATCCGATATGCCGAAGTATTACCGGCAATGGCGTGCGCTCTACTCTGGAGATTATCAAGCAATCGACGCCAATTACGATACATGAAGTCAAGACAGGGACGCAGGTTTTCGACTGGACTGTCCCCAAAGAATGGAATATCAATGATGCCTATATTATAGGCCCCGATGGGGACAAGATTGTTGATTTTAACGAGAATAATCTGCATGTTCTGAATTACAGCGCACCTATCAATACTACTGTGCCGCTGGACAAACTCAAGGAGCATCTCTATACCTTGCCTGAGCATCCGCAATGGATACCCTATCGTACTTCCTATTATCAGGAGAAGTGGGGCTTTTGTCTGAGTCATGATCAGTATACCAGTCTCAAGGAAGGTGATTATGAAGTTGTCATTGACTCGACGCTCTCTGACGGTCATCTTACCTATGGCGAGTACCTGATAAAAGGTGAAACAGATGATGAGATATTGCTCTCGTGTCATATCTGTCACCCATCTCTGTGTAATGATAATTTATCCGGCATTGCGCTTATGGCGCAACTAATAGATCACTTGCATAAGCAGAAGTTACGCTATTCCTACCGATTCTTATTTATACCAGGGACAATAGGTTCTATTACATGGTTAAGCCGTAACGAAAATACAGCTGCAAAAATAAAGCATGGACTGGTTGTGGTTTGTGTTGGAGATCCGGGGTCGTTTACCTATAAGCGCAGCAGGGATGGCGATGCGGAAATAGACAGGGCGGTGCTAAATGTGCTTGGCGATATCGAAACAGATTTTAATGTGATCGATTTTTATCCTTATGGATACGATGAACGTCAATACTGTTCGCCAGGGTTTAATTTAAAAGTGGGTAGTCTGTCCCGGTCAACCCATGGTTGTTTCCCCGAGTATCATACATCGGCAGATAACCTTTCATTCATCACACCTGATGCGATGGAGGAATCACTAAGCGTCTATATTTCGGTAATGGATATTCTTGAAAACAATAAGACATATATTAATACCAGCCCGAAATGTGAGCCGCAACTGGGTAAGAGAGGTTTATATGATAGTACAGGCGGTACACATACCAACGACAAAAATTTCCAAATGGCTCTACTGTGGATTTTAAACCTCTCTGACGGCTCTTACTCTCTACTGGATATTGCAGAGCGCTCACAAATACCTTTCAGTACCATAAAAGCGGCAGCAGCTGCCCTGTATGGTACGGACCTCTTGAAAGAAACACCTGTAACTGATCCAAAATGACACAAGTTAACAATCATGTTGCAGTTGTGACGGGTGCGAGTAGCGGTATTGGTCGCGCGATTGCATTGATGCTGGCATCCGAGGGAATGGCTGTATATTTATTGGGTCGTAGCGAATCAAGATTGGAGCAGCTGGCAGATGAAATTAACAGCCTTGGCGGCAAGTCCTATGTATACGCACTGGACCTGACAAATGAGACCGAAGTTGCAGACTTTCGCTTACATCTAGAAAAAACATATGATGGTATCCAGGTTCTGGTTCACTCTGCTGGTGCTATTGTATTGAATGATATACAGGCTGCTTCTATTGAAGAATTCGATATGCAGTATCGGGTCAATTTGCGTGCGCCTTATCAATTGACCCAGGCCTTATTGCCACTGATTATCTCCGGTCAAGGTCAAATAATATTTATAAACTCTTCAGCGGGTTTAATGAGTGCCAAGGCAGATGTCGGTCAGTATGCGGCGACAAAGCATGGTCTGAGAGCATTTGCCGATAGTTTAAGAGATGAACTTAACAGTAAAGGCGTGCGCGTGCTAAGTGTCTACCCGGGTCGTACAGCAAGCGCGATGCAGGAAGAAATACATAAAGAAGAAGGTAGAGAGTATAAACCGGAAAACCTTATGCAGCCGGAGGATGTTGCTACCGTCGTTAAAACGGCGATAAATCTTCCGAGTACGGCTGAAATGACCGATGTTAGTATAAGACCAATGATAAAATTAAAGTCAGATTAAAATGTCAGGTTGTATAGTTTGTGTTAATTAAGAAGACTGCTCCTTTAATTCTTTTTTGGATACCTTGAGTCATTTTTAAAATATAGTAACAATGAACGCATGATGGATTTATTAATTTGTATGTCATGAAATAGGCTGTCTACGCGTAAAATGGTGATTATATGAAATTACGATCAATTAAAAAGATTGCGATAAATAATCCAGTAACAGCTTATGTTAAACGGACCATGAATAATCCATTTTATGATAAATCAGATTTTGTCATTATTCATACTGCCCATCATAAGATTGGTACATCATGGTTCAGTAAAATATTTAATCTCATTGCCATTGAGTTTGGTCTGCCGATTGCTTCAAATGATCTTTCTCTGCTGCCCAAAGGGCGCCCGGCAATATTTTTTCAAACGAGGGTGTATGTAATTCCTGGTTCTCTAACCAATTATCGAGGATCGCATATGATTCGTGATCCACGGGATGTGGTGCTGTCAGGTTATCATTATCATTTATGGACAAATGAGGAGTGGTGCAACAAAAAAATCAAAGATTTACCTGCTGATATGGAGAAAGTATGGCCGCTGTTGCCGGTTAACGAAATTAAGGAAATGTCATATAAGGAATATCTGAACTCACTTTCTACTGAAGAAGGAATCTTGGCGGAAATGAAACGTGCATCTACAACATCGATCAAAGGTATAGTTGAGTGGAATTATATGGACAAAAATATCTTCGAGTTTAAATACGAGGATATTATGCAGAATGAAGATAAATATTTCAGATTGTTATTTCAACACTACGGTTTTAAAGAGAAAGCAATGGAAAAGGCCTTGAAAATAGCGCAGTCTTGTAGTTTTAGCAATCGAACCAAGCGTGATATTGGTGATGTTGATAGCAAGTCTCATTTAAGGTCGGGTAAGTTGCAACAATGGAAAGATGAATATACTGAAAAACATAAAGAATGTTTTAAAGAGTTGCATGGTCAGGATTTGATCAGGCTCGGTTATGAGTCTGAATTAAACTGGTAGCAAGTATTGGGATTATTGTGATTTATATCTGGATATGAGTCCGGCGCCGGTGAATAAGCAGTATTACTTCTCATGATGTCGTCCGTCGTTGTTCCTAGGCGTCTCAGTAATAAAGTCGTGACCATATTTCGGTGTAATGTCTTGCTAATAAAGGCCTTTACTATTATATAGTAAAGATAGATATCTTTGGACAAAAACTGGGGTTCCCTGTCCCTGGGATTATTCAGCTACACGGTTTTTGATAACACGAGCAGGGGAGCCAGCAACTATCGAATTTTCCGGTATAGATTTGGTAACGACGGAGCCTGCGGCAATTACAGCGCCTCTACCGATAGTGATGCCATCTAGAATGATTACGCCAAATCCAATCCATACATCATCCTCTATTATAATTCCACCTTTGGAGGATATTGGTTGATCGGCAATAAGCTCACCAGGTTCGATGCCATGATTATATGAATAGAATGCACAATTTGGGGCAATTTCGACCTTGCTGCCAATGGTTATGGAAGACAGATACGCGTTAATTTGACACCTGGGTTGTATATGCGTTTTGCTGCCAATAGTCAGAGTTCCGCCGTGGCCGGTCTGAATAATCGTGTCACGATGCAGGTGGACCTTGTCGCCGAAACGTATCTTTCCGCCACCCGCTTCAGATCTGGCGAAATTGTCCTCATATATCAATACTCGGTCGTCTATATAAATGTTGGAGCCATACTGAAAATTGCTATGACTTAGCTGTGCATTCGGTGATATAAATCCCCCGGTATTTATCCTCGCCAGGGCTATGCGATGATAGTAAGGTGGAATGCCGATGCAGGCCAATTTGCGAGCTATTTTTCCAAAAGCAGGCAGATGTGAGAAGCGTAATAAAAACTTAATCCATTTTTTTCTTGGTCCGGTCATATGCATAAGCTTGACTCGCTTGTATTGCTAAATTCAATGATATCCGTGAACATCATAATTATTCAGTATTGTTGCTTTAATAATATCAGTCTTGTCCATAAGCGAAAATAGCTGGTGAATTGCTGTCCAGATATATATATTATATGTAAATACAGACAAAATATAGATAGTGAATAGATAAAAACACACCGTTTTTTAGTAACATAGAGGCCGCCTGATAACCGCAACCTGATTTAATGCGGGGGTGGCTGCATAGGTGTAAAGTGGATTCGAGATATCATGATAGTCGATCTGTATATTCCTTATGTAGGGGATAGGGCATGCTCGGTTATGTAATGTTGGTTCAGTCAAAGGCCATCCCCGGTCAAATTTATTAATGTTATTGCTTTGTAATTATGCAATCAGGAGATGGTTATGAAAGGGTGTGTACCGGAAAAAACAATATTGTTTAGCCATTAATACTGGGTTCATTTAAAATAATCTTTCATACCAAATACACTTGAATTTATGTAAGATAATGCCAGTTAATATTATATTTATGTGCTTTCGAGGTTGACAATGTCGGGAAAATATTTAAAGAAACTCAAAAGATATGTATTCGGTACAGGGAATAAAACCGATTTGAATGGATATTCTCTTGACTTCCCGGAAGCTGATGTCAGTGCACATGCATGCACTGTTGCTGAAGAAATTCGCGGGGAAGATCGTAAACCTGCAATTATTATTCACGGGGTTATGCCCAGATCCGGAACCGTTTATGTCGGGGAATTATTGAGATTGCATCCTGACTTGCAAGCCTATCCAAATGATATATGGGAGTTTCCATTTTTGCAATTGACGGGAACCTTGGATGCTGCGCAGGAACAGTTTTTCAAAGCATATAAATACAATATGGGGAAAATCGGTGAAGACGATTTTTTGCAAATCTTCGGGGCATCTATAATCGCATATCTTTATAAATATCTTCCGAGCGATAAGCGCTTGTTGATAAAAGTCCCGGATGTGTGTTATTTGAATTATTTCGAGACAGTGTTCCCGAATGAAAACCTTCTTCTGCTGATGCGTGATGGTAGAGATGTCGTTAGCTCGACAATTCGAACATGGCCGAAGAAAAAATTTAGCGATGCCTGTATACGTTGGGATTTGAGCGCAAAAATCGCATTGAAATATGACGATGTCAACGGCGGAGAGAAAAATGGTTTCTTGTTGGCCCGGTACGAGGATGCGTTTAAAGATCCAGTGTCGTTTGTAACAGATGCCTGTAATTATATGGGTCTTGACGTCAATCGTTACCCATTCGACAAGATGGATGAAATCCGTGTTATCGGGTCATCATCACATAAAAAGGACGGTAAAGTTACCTGGGAAGGTGAGGGAAAGCCAAAGGACTTCAAGACACAAGGGCGCTGGGAAGACTGGTCAGAGAAAGATAAGGATACTTTCAAAAAAATCGCAGGTGAATCGCTAATAAAATCCGGTTATTGTGATAATCTGGATTGGTAAGCGTTATTTTTGCATAATAATGATTCTTATTACCAGCAAACATAAACTTCATGTTGCTAATATTTTTATGTCCGCTCGCAATTAGAGAAAATCGATAGCCAGAATAACATGAATAATTGTAAGATCAATATAATAACAAAGAGGATGAAACATCACGCTGGGCATTCGGGATATGATCAGCTTATAGATTATATCGATGTGGACAGGGTGATTGCGCCAGCAAAAGCTACACCGATGCAAAAAGTCATGGCATATTTTGCCAGGCCGGCCGTGAAAAATTCGGGTTTGAAATGGTACCATCGGATTAATCTGGTTGCTGAAGTCCAAGCTGGGAGAATCTGGTTAAAAGATAGCAATCAGATCTTTCATTATTTATATGGCGAAAACTCATATCGTTATCTTGGTATGCTAAAGGGTTTAAAGCGTAAAAATAATAAAATAATATGCACATACCATATACCGCCATACAGATTCCCGGAGATAGTGAAGAATACAGGTCATTTCTCGCAAATTGATGCAGCCATCGCAGTTTCTACCATGCAGCTAGATTATCTCTCCGAGCTTGTTGGTAGTGAACGCGTATTTTATGTTCCTCATGGAATTGATGTGGATTACTTTCGGCCTAGTGATGTTGTTAAATATGAGGCAGGCCATTTTAAATGCCTTTTTGTAGGTACGCATCTGAGGGATTTTGAAACGCTGGCTGAAACTGCAAGTTTGCTTGAAAGGTTAGGAGAGCAAATAGAGATAATAGCAGTTACATCACCGACAAATAGAGCGCTGCTTGATGGGCATGAAAATATCACTATGTTATCGAATATTAGTGATGAGGAATTGTTACGTTTATATCAGGAGTCAGACATATTGTTATTGCCGTTGCTTGGAGCGACAGCAAATAATAGTATTCTGGAGGCTGTAGCATGCGGGCTTCCAATTCTTGTTACAGATTTACCGGGAGTCAAAGATTATGTTACTAGTGATATTGCGGTGTTTGTCGGTATGAGTGACGCGAATGCATTGGCGGAAGAAGTTATCCGTCTATACAAAGACCGAGAGCAGCTCAAAAGAATGTCTGTTGCATGTAGGGAACATGCGCTGAAGTTCGGATGGCGAGAGGTCGCAAAAAAAACTATTGAGATATATAATCAGGTTCTGTCATGAAGTATTTTATGGTGTACATTGCTGCTTCAGCAATTGCTACGATCCCGAAAAAATCTCATTCATTATGTTGCGTAGGTTCTCTTCTATTTCCTGCATGTAGCGAACAGATCGAGAGCTTTAACGGGGAGTAACTGGATGGTCGTATCAACGCCTTATTCGCCATTTTCGGATGGCCATGGCATATTAAATTTTAGGCGTGATTTTCGATCACCCAGGGTCGCGAATGCGTGCTTGACAATCTACTTACGCAGGCAATCGATTTTATCGCACTTTTTACGCTGTTTATGACTGCATCGAAGCATGTATAAGGTGTTACCGGATTGTCTATAGGTATGGATATATTGGTTGATCCGTGTGCCACTGATGAATAGACATTTTGGATTGCAGCGTTAGGTGAATGAGCTCCGGGCATCAATCATCGTTGGCCTAGCGCGATAGAGGCCTGGAATGATTGTTCGATACGAGGGTTGACTTGCTGAACCCGTTAGTCTCTCAGGCCGGAATTACCTTAAATTTGATTGCTTATCGAGGACTTATGGGTATACATTATTCGGAAGATATTCTAATCTATTCTACTTGCTTCCATAAGGATAAAATCAGGTATCATTGTTCGTGATCAAACCGAGTGTTGCCTCAGTTGTGCTCCCTTGTCTTGTCCGATTCAGGGACACACATTATGCCGCTGCTTGCCCATTATCCTGGCTATAAATTTACACTTACGAATTGAGTTGAAATATAGTATATATGCACCCTTATCATAAAACTACATTACTGAGCATAAACAACTATTATTATCGCCGTGGCGGGGCGGAATTTGTGTTTTTGGAACAAAATAGACTATTTAATGAAATAGGCTGGGATATTGTTCCTTTTGCAATGCGGCACAAGGATAATCTCAGTAGCGAATGGTCTGAATATTTTATTGATACTATTGAATTTGGCGAAGAATATTTATTCATGGAGAAACTGATTAAGGTGCCCAAGGTCATTTATTCATTTGAAGCAAGAGAAAAACTAAGCCGTTTACTTGATAAAATAAAGCCGGATATTTGCCATGCACATAACATCTATCACCATATATCCCCATCTATCTTTAGTATCCTCAAGCAGCGCGATATACCCACTGTACTAACGCTGCATGATCTGAAGCTTGCTTGTCCAGCTTACAAAATGTTGAGTCACGATGGTATATGTGAACGATGTAACAATGGCACGCTTCTAAATGTTATCAAGCATAAGTGCGTAAAGGATTCTCGTGTACTCAGTGCAATAGTATACCTTGAGTCTGTAGTAAACAGATCGTTAAAAAGCTATGTGAACAATGTAAATAAATTTGTAGTACCGAGTAAATTCTACCTTGAGAAATTTGTTGAGTGGGGTTTCAATCGTAAACAATTCATCCATATACCCAATTTCATCGATATCCATAAATATCAGCCGGATTTCAGTGCCGGTAATTATTTTGTATATTTTGGCCGGCTTGGTCATGAAAAAGGTCTGACCACACTGCTGAAAGCTGCTGGGAATACACAAGTCCCATTGGTTATAGTCGGGACCGGCCACGAAGAGGAGAGTTTACAGAAATTAGCGCAGGAACTAGGCGTCAGAGTCGATTTCCTTGGTTTCCAGTCCGGCGAAAAATTGCATGCGGCAATCCGTTCGGCACGGGCGGTTGTATTACCGTCGGAGTGGTATGAAAATGCTCCTATTTCCGTTATGGAAGCCTATGCCTTGGGAGTGCCGGTGATCGGAGCTGACATCGGCGGTATCCCTGAGCTGATTCAAGAGGATATTACCGGTATCCGCTTTGCCAGTGGGTCGGTAGAAAGTCTTGGCCAGGCATTACAGCGGATGTCAAATCTCCCTGATTCCAGGATAGAAGAGATGGGGCGGGCAGCTCGTAATTGGGTCGAGTCCGAATATACGGCAGATCTGTTCCGCGAGCGACTTCTGGAGCTTTATCAATCCCTTGGAGTATCCGTGAGTACATGAGCCTATTTAAATATCGGGGAAATATTTCAAATATTGTATAATATTCATAAATATTAATAGTAGAGAAATCCATTTATGAAAATAATGGTAACCGGTTTGAGAGGTATTCCCAATGTGCAGGGAGGTGTTGAAACACATGCCGAGAATCTGTACCCACTATTGGTTGAAATGGGCTGTGATGTTGAGGTTATAGTACGATCAACACATTGCACTAAAGGTCTTGAAACCTGGCGCAGAATCAGACTGCGCCAGATATGGACGCTAAAAACAGTCGGCCTGGAGTCGTTTTTGCACACGATGTTTGCCGTACTATATGCCGGTTTGAAACGGCCTGATATTCTACATATTCATGCCGTCGGTCCGGCTATAATGACGCCATTGGCGCGCTTGCTGGGTCTACGCGTAGTTGTCACTCATCATGGACCTGATTACGATCGTGAGAAATGGGGTAATTTTGCACGATGGGTTCTCTATACCGGAGAAAAACTGGGTATGAAATGGGCCAACAAACGAATCGTTATTTCAAATGTAATTCAGCAAATGATTAGGGACAAATATGACCTTGATTCTACGTTGATATTCAATGGCGTGAATTTACCCGAAATCCTGGAAAGCGTCGCCACACTAGATCAATTCAATTTACAAAAAGGTAAATATATATTACAGGTCAGCCGCCTCGTCCCGGAAAAGCGACAAATAGATCTGATCAAGGCATTTATTGCATCTGAGTTGTCCGGATGGAAACTGGTTATTACTGGAAGGCTCGAGCGGAAAGAATCATACACGCAGTCACTACTGTCTGCTGCAGATGGACGTGATGATATTATATTTACTGGTTTCCAAAGTGGAAGTGCACTGCATGAGCTTTATGCCCACGCCGGTATATTTGTTTTACCTTCCTCTCATGAAGGTCTCCCGATTGCCCTGCTGGAGGCATTGAGTTTCGGCCTGCGAGTAGTTGCGAGTAACATCCCTGCAAATCTGGAAATAGGTCTGCCCGGGGAGCAGTATTACCCGCTCGGTGACATAAATAGATTAAGCAGTACTATCCAGCACTTCTCAGACAAGCCAATAAATGATGATGAGCGCATCAAGATCCGTAACTGGGTAAACGAACGATATAACTGGAAAGAAATCGCCAAACAAACTTTATCAGTTTACGATCAGTTATTAACTAAAAACTAGTTACTAATAAGCAATCTGGAACGATTGACTGTGAGTGTCTCTATGTTTTATCAGGTGCTTGATATTATATAATTATTTTGCATTCAGCATGTGTCAGGAAGATGCAGGCAGGCCAGTATTCGAATTAAGGTCGCCTAAGCTGATCTATCGATTAATTCCCGGTATACCTCGATATATCTCTTTGTAATGTTTTCCCAGCTATATACTGCAGCAGTCTCGCGTGATGCGGCTCCAAATTTTTCCCTTGTTTCCGCATCCGATAACAACTTTATGATCATATTGGCCATATCGAGATCATCACCAGGTCTGACCAGGTATCCATTGCCATCATGCCTGACTACATCATTATTACCGGAAATATCAGTAGCCACAATGGGTAATCGAGCTCCCATTCCATCCATAAGCGCCAACGACAGTCCTTCTGCACCGGACGCCATGCTGGAACTGATATACAGATTACTTTGTGTATATATAGCAGCCAGCAGGTCCTCACTCTCCTGCATAAATGGTGGAATTATCTGGCCTAACAGTTTGACATTAGCGCTAATACCATGGCTATTAATTCGATCCATTAAAACATCTGTATCCCTGCCAGCAATCAACAAGTAGCAGTTTTTAACTTCTGCGCAAACCCGGGCGAATGCATCAACTAGATGCTCATAGCCTCTTTTAACATGATAACTTGCAACCGACAGGACAATTAGCGAATCATCAGGTAGATTATATTTCCTTCTTACATCAATAGAATATTTTTTGTCGAACCTCTCAAGATCAATGCCATTTGGAATTTCTACAATTTTTTCCTGTTTTGCGCCTGCATCCAGCAGAGAATTTTTTACATCTGTACTGATTGCTGTGCAAGCATCAGCCCTTAAAAGCGATTGTGTGATTTTTCTATCTTTTACCGGGTCCATCCTCAGGCCAAAATTTATTTCCGGGATAATATGTATATCCTCACCATGTGGTGTCACAATCAATGGGGTCTTGTTCAACGCATTGAGCTGAGAAACAAAATATCCATTAGGATAAGTGCTATGTGCATGGATTAGGTCTGTTTTCCAGATTTTTGTGTCAAGCAAGAGGCTGGCTTCTTTTACTTGCTCAACTAGCCGCCCCCTAAGTGTTGGCCAGCGATGCACAGGGTATTCAAATTTATACTTTCTGCTTTTGAGCCAGCCTGCCGGCCCTACGACACGTGGATTATGGCCCAACCTCTTTAGCCATTTTGCAAGATAATGGACAACAACTTCTCTTCCTCCAATCGTAGGAAAGAAACTAATCACATAAAGCATGATATTTAGCGGTCTATCATTTTTCATTCTATATATAAGCCTGATAAATCAATAAAAATAAATAAAATAGACCTTGTTGAAATGGATATGTTAAAAGTTTATCAAAGTTGACCAGTATGAATATTATGCAGGATATCAGACGGCATAACTATCATGAAGTCCTCGTTATCGGACTTCATTGTACTATAGTTGCAGAAATCAATCACACATTGGATATTGAATATGTCTTTACCAGAGATTATACGGGGCTGAATCTGTATATTATTCTATACAAGGCTATTCTGGGTATCCATATCAGCTCTCAAAAATTTCAACCAGTCTTTTGACTTGTGCATCTGCTGAAAAATTAGCGAATGCATACTCCTGAGCGGATGCGCCGATCTCATTTCTTAGCTCATGGTTCTTGATCAACTCAATAACATGATCACGCATTTGTTCATAGCTACCCTGCGCAAAATAACCGAGATTGCCCTTGTCAAATATACCATCAGGATTAACATCTAGACTTATCACAGGCGTTTTTCTCATCCATGACTGCATATATGTATGTGGGAAACCTTCATCTCGACTGGTATTAACGAAAATATGTGAATCAGCCAGTAGTTTGTTTACCTGGTCCTGGCTGCATTCCCCGAGATAGGTCAGATTTTTTGTAGCATCGATCTTTGGTTTGAGTTCAGCGAAATTTTTCTTCATTGGTCTGCCGCACATAATGAATTCAACATCTTCAAAAGTCTGCAGGTCTCTGGCTAATTCAATGAAAATTTCCGGTCGTTTCCATTCTTTTAAATTTGCAACCCACGCTATTTTTATAGGTAGCGTCTTGTTGATATCTTCCTTAGGGTTAGGATGAAAATTCGGAATTATCGCAGTCGCCTTCCTGTCATAATATTTATTGAGCAGTTCATTCTGTACTTCGCTCTGGGCAACTATTTTATTAGCGTTCTTAATTCCATAATCAAGTATTTTGTTATCGATGTAATTACAAAATGGTATTCTGGAGAAATTCCATCCTGGCGGTGAAACATCTCGGTCATGTTGTACTCGCCATACCATATTACAATCATTATGTTTGCAGTAATATGCTGCAATACCAGTATATGCACCTGCAACTAATTGATAGATGATATGAGGTTTTAGATCACGTAATATTTTCAACAGTTTGCCAGCATCTACAAATTCCCCAAACCGCCGCTTGCCATCTCCATGTGATATTTTTACCAGTGAATAGCCTTCTGTAGGGTAGCCATCTACGCAACGCCTCGTAATATAGAAAATCTCATACTGCTCAGTTTTATTCAGGGTTTCTATTAAAATTTTGGACTCGTAGGGTGAGCCGCCCATTATTTCTGACCAATGATTCAGAACTAAAATACACAAGCGCTTTTTTTCTTTTTTCATAAAGATGAAATTTATTGATGATGTGGTTATGTACAGTTATATATGTCGAATATTAATATATCGCGATGTCTAGATATTTTCGTAAACCTATGTATCGTCTAAACTAATAATATAGAATTATCGATATCATGACAAATTGACCTGATAAACTTGATGCAATCCCGATATTATGATGCTAATAGTTCAATGTTATGTTAAATCAGCTAATACATGCAACTCAATATTTGGGCTAAAACAGGCTCTGTTAATGTTATTATAGTAACATTGAAAATTATGAGGACGTTGACTTTATGCTTGTAAGGAATTCTGTGCCGTGCTCATGGTAATGCCTGCAACAATTTCTCAATGTTGGTCTTGATATACCTGTGCCACTAAACATAACCATTAACCTGACACATGTATAGGTACAACTTCCAGCTTAGTCGAATTACATTGTCCATAGCCGCATGTTCCTGTGAATGGCTGTCTAATCGTTGCATGCTTTATGAATAATAGTGGATTTTCAGGCGTTCGTCTGAATTAAGTCATCTTATTGTCATAAAGCATAATCAAATTGATCGTGTGATAGATAAACGAGACCATCGGATACACTAGTAGTCTGAATCTATATTTTTATTTAATTTCATGAACATAAAATATGAAAAATACAATCTTATTAGTTATTTTCTATAGGACTTAATTTATTACGTGAATTCAATTTGTAAGTGCAACTCAAGAGCTCGGAAAGAGGGGCAAGCTGCGATAGCATGTGTGCTTTTCGTTCCGGCAAGAATGAGAGGCACTAATGAGATCCTATACACAGCTTACCCAGGACCAAAGATACCAGATTTATATATTAATGAAAGCCAGCCATACACAATCTGACATAGCCGACTTGATCGGGGTTGATAAATCCACGATCAGTCGAGAACTTCGCCGTAATAGTGGCCTGAGAGGCTATCGCCCCCAACAAGCGCACCGGCTTTGCCTCGAAAGGCGTAGTCATAAGGCTGTACCCCGAATAGAACAGTCCATCTGGGCACTGGTCGAACGCCTGATCCGCGAAGAATGGAGCCCTGAGCAGGTCAGTGGGTGGCTACAATCTGAATACCAATATTCCATCAGTAACGAATGGATTTACCAATATCTCCTGACAGACAAACAAAATGGCGGCACCCTGTATAAGCATCTACGCTGCCAGAAGCGGCGTAAGAAGCGCTATGGCACCTATTCCTACCGGGGCCAGATACCTGATCAGGTTTCCATTGAGCAACGCCCTGCCATCGTCGATGCCCGTACACGCTACGGTGACTGGGAGCTGGATACCGTTATTGGCAAAAACCATCAGCAAGCTCTCGTTACGTTAGTGGAACGGAAGTCTCGCCTGACATTGATCGCTAAGGTGATCCGCAAAACAGCTGAGAACGTATCCGATGCCATTGTCAGCCTGCTGTCAACGCTAAAGCCTTGGGTCCATACACTAACCGCTGACAACGGAAGAGAGTTTGCCTGGCACACTGACATCGCAAAGAATCTATAAGCCAAATTCTACTTCGCGCACCCTTATGCTTCCTGGGAACGTGGCCTCAATGAAAATACCAATGGCCTGATACGACAATACTTCCCGAAGAAACATGATTTTACCACCATCACCCAGAAGCAAATCGACCGGGTAATGGATAAATTAAATAACCGCCCTCGAAAATGCCTTGGATTTAAAACGCCTAATGAGGTATTTTTCGGAATTAAACCAACTGTTGCACTAGCAACTTGAATCCGCGTTATAATTATTTATACTATATCCGAACTTATTTGCTCGAATCTCATATTCATCAGGCAAGATTCCAAATATGCGTCTCATAATCCTGATTTTATCTTTTTCCCACATGTTAAAGTATTTCTCATTCACATTACTGCGAATAACATGGGTAATTTGTTTGGGTTCGAGGTCCAGATATTCATAAATTCTATCAATCTGTTCCTGCGGCTCCTGAACAAAATCTTCATACTTGAGAATATATACTGAATTCAAATATTCAAGATCTTTAAATAATATTTCATATGCGAGCAAGGAATGATCTACTAATGATCTGATCGAGGATAGTTTTTTCCATTTCTTTGTAGCGTAAGCAATTGCAAGCGGATGTCTTAAGATAATAATAAATTTACTACCAGGGAATAATTTCTGTAAAAATCTTGTCCTCACGATGTTGGGGGGAGATTTCTCAATCAGATAACGACAAGACAGGTCAAGATGTTTACTCCATTGGCTGAAAATCAACTCTGCATTTTCTTTTGTTGCCAAAGGATGTGACTCATCCATGTAAGACCTTTTGTCAAATGCAAATTTTCCTGGCCCACCATATGCCTTGGCAGGTTCGTATACAGTTTGAATATGCTGCCCCTCATCTTCTGCCGCACCAGCGACATCCTTTATGCCGCTGATATCCACATGTTCCCGTAATATCTCATGAAGCAATGAAGTACCACTACGATGCAATCCAGCCAGAAATACAAATTTGTCTTCCATCCGCTATTCCTATTAACTGATCCCAGGATATTACTTAGCTCAATATGCCCTCAAACCGGGATCATTTACTGAAAATCTATCACGCGCGTATGTTTAAGCTCATACACACAATTTATCGTGCCAGTGTGAAATTCTGATCAGCGGCCCGTTATTGGCCATTGCTCATACAGTAAGTTTTATTATCAAAGAGCACCAAAAAATTATATAAGCTGCTGATTATTAAGTATATAGATATCAAGCTTTGCGTACTCCGTACCGGCGCTAAAGCTCAATGCTGTTGCCAGTATATAAAAACCCGAATATCAAATGTGCTTTAATTCTACCCCAATAAAACACCAAAGAATACCAGATTGAACTGGACTCTTTGCCTTGTATTTTAAACTGGGATTTATAAATGATTTCACTGAGACCGATTTGCGGTCTTCGACAGCGCTGGAGACATCCATAAGATACTTGATCAGATGCCTCCCTGCCAGGGCTGGTATCTATCGTGCCTGGTGCAGAGTTTAATATTCTGTTAGTTCCTGCAGCTGTAATCACAAGCCTTGAGAGACCCTTCTGTTTCAGGCTTAGCCAAGGCTCTCGAATAATATATTGTAAGTCAATAGATCGACCCTATCCATGCCATCCGTATCTGGAGGTTTGATGATATCGGTATCATCAAGC
Organism: uncultured Gammaproteobacteria bacterium; assembly: GCA_947258655.1. Classification (GTDB taxonomy): domain Bacteria; phylum Pseudomonadota; class Gammaproteobacteria; order JAADHQ01; family JAADHQ01; genus JAADHQ01. The sequence goes on from CAMYJD010000015.1 coordinate 25,510, forward strand.
CGGACATCAGATTGCCCTGGTCGTCACAGGTGTGGTCTGTTGTTATATGGTCGTTAAGAGCTTGCCTTATGGCACAATACAGGGAATTATCCAGGCAGTTGCCAATCACTGACGTCTAATGTCGAGGGCATGAGCCCGATTCACCTTCGGCTTCATGCAGGCAGATTTTATATCCGGGTGCTTATGATGAAAATCATTCTTCTGTGCCAACTCACCAAGTCTGGTATGCAATCCTTAGCGGGATTGTTTTTTTTGCTGTGCATGGCTTCTGTGTGCATACGAATAAGCTATCTATTTGATCCATTAGCTGATTTTAGTATATCTGGATGTGCTTCTGACATGCCTACACGGATCTGTTTGTGCAGTAGTAGCATATTATTTTTAATGTTTGCCAAGCTCGCTGCCGCTCTGAGTCCGGTTTAATTATGCAACTTTAGGTCTCATGCTGTTGTGCGGTGATATATAAACTACCTCATGTTATCGCTAATGAAACTGGCACAGTTTCTGGGATTACTTCTTTTGGCGCTCATTGCATTATTTTTCATCAGCAGGCATCATATATTAATAATTTCCTGAATATACATATCACTGTACATGACTTAAGTAGAGCAGAATATAAGATGAAAACAACATTTATTGTTGGTACCGGTCGTTGCGGCTCAACACTTTTACACGAAATTCTCGCGAAGCATGAAGATGTCAGTTTTTTTTCAAACTTTGAGGATGATCACCAGCGTCTCGGATATATCGGAAAATGGGGTGGAGCCCTGTACAGAAATAACCATCTTGCCTTAACCAGGGCTGGTAAAAAGCGTTTTGCCCCATCCGAAGCCTATAATCTGATCACAAGAAAGGTTTCTCCCATCTATGTACAGCCATACAGAGATCTGACGCGGGAGGATGTCACGCCATGGATGAAATGCAAATTCTATGAGTTCTTTAGTGAAAAATATGCCTTGTACGGTAAGCCAACCTTGATTCATAAATATACCGGTTGGTCGCGGCTGGGATTCTTCTCTGAAATCTTTCCAGAAGCAAAATTTGTACATATAGTCAGAGACGGTAGAGCTGTAGCAAACTCATGGCTACAGATGACATGGTGGGGTGGATATGAAGGGATAAGCAACTGGCTATGGGGTGAATTATCTGATGAACACAAGGAAGAATGGAGAAACAGCGGTTATACCTTTATCACACTCGCTGGCATCAGCTGGAAAATCCTTATGGAGTCTTATGAAGCAGGAAATGCCCTTGTTGATCAAGGAAGATATATGACAATCCGATATGAGGATTTTCTCGACTCACCAGAGGAGCAAATGAAAAAAATATTGGAATTTTCAGAGATTGAATGGACTGACTCTTTTGCAAAAAAGTTTGCACAATTCAATATACGGAAATCCAGGCTTAAGGCATATGAAAAAGATTTGAATCCGAGTCAGGTAGAGGAGCTGGAAAAGAGTATTGCCGACATGCTGGCTCGATATGATTATCTTTAACTCGATCCTTAAGCCGGACTGGTTCGAGTGACGCCCGCGCTCATGATATATTTACTGTACTAATATCCGTATTGCTGATGGGCAGGCAAGCCTTTTGTATCATATGCTGTATATTTGATAGCAGTCCATCCCTGTGAATTGCTTTATTATTTAACTATCCTTGAATATCCGGATATTTCATTATTGTTTGTTGTGTTGTGTTCCTGGAGTCTAATTCTGTAATAACTGCTAGCGATATATCCGGAATAATACCAGAACAGAAAAGAGATGGCATTAAAGCCAAGTACATTCTTGTACGGGAGCGATAATGTAAATATTACCGTAACAGCAAGCCAGCCTGATGCCAATACCCCTGAAGATATATTATATTTAGATAAACGGCGGGCATCATTGAAAATCATAACAATAAAAATAATAAACATCGTCAATCCAAGTATTCCGGTTTCCCACGTTAAAAAGCCAATCGCAGTCTCTCCTGCGCCAACTACCTTGCTTAAATATGAATATTCGCCCATTAGATCAACGCGCTTTGTAGGAGCTACGTTGCCAGCACCAAGACCGAATAACAGTTTTACTGGCTGGTTTGATAGTAAAGAGAAAGGTGCGGCTATCATATCAAGACGTGTATTATTCTCATGTTCCTTTACATGAGATGTTGCAAGGACTGCGCCGCCTTTCTTCGGTATTAGAAGATCTGGATTAAATTCTTGTCCTCTGTACAGGTACTTTATGAACCTATCCGGGTCAGTCAGAAATTCTCCTATACCTACTCGTTGCCTGTCATCTGCCATAAAAAATATGTTATATGCGCCCGCAAAAATGAAGCCAAATAATGCTGTTATAACCATTACGCTGGCAATTCTCTTTTTTACTTCGCGGCCCCCAGATGAAAAAAATAGCACAGTAAAGACTGCAAATGGTAATAATACCAGTGTGCCTTTCGTTTCATTTATCGTGGTCGGTAAAAAAAGAAGCAGCCCCATGGCGATTAAAGTTTTTGCGGATAAACGTTTTTTTAAATAAAAGGCTAGCAAAACCACGATTACAGATACCAGTAATATGGATAAAGCGGAGGAAGTTTCCAGTGTCCCTCTGACTACATCGCCTGAATATTTACCTTTGAATTGAATAAATTTCTGGAAAAATGCGATAGGAAATTGCACGAGTGCCAAAACAAGCAGCAGCTTGAGCTGTGACGCTATTTGTTTGTCTGAAAACTCATAGACTGCTGGCAATAGAAAGAATGGTATTAATTTTAAATAAATCCTTGCGCCTAGAAAGATTGAACCTGGTGATTCATTATTAATGATTACGCCGAATATTAGATGTGTCAGATATAAAGTAAATAACACGATATATCCCGGCGGAAGGAAGAATGATCTGGTCTGAGAAATTCGCAGAATAATAAATATGAAGAGCATTGCACTTATTAATTCAGACAAATAGGTAAAACTATAAGGCAATATGTGCAGCTTAGTAGCCATATAGTCAATAATCAGTACAGATAAGAGTAGAATGTATGGTACTTTATTCATAATTATACATGATATAGATTACATAGATGTCAATATAGAAATTACAATAGGATCTCAAATTGAATTTATCCAGTTAAATATTGGTTAGAGGTCATTAAGAAATAATGTCAGTATCGTAAATATCATTCTGCCTCTATCTTTTCAATTTTCACACCATACAAATCCTGATTATTTTCTTTCAACTTGAAGCAGCTTCCTGTACCTGTCTTCAACGATCTGCGATAAATGCTTGTAGGTCCTATACTGTGTAACGTAGTTATAGCCCTTATCTCCCATGGCTATGGCCAACTCTTTATCTGACAGAATATCTATGATTGCCTGTGCAAATGCCTGTTCATTGTATGGTACACATATGCCTGCGCCACTTTCCCTGATGACAAGACTTTGCTCGGGGTGGTCATTAGCCACGACCGGTTTACGTAACGCCATATATTCGATCAGCTTCGTCGGGGAAGTTGAATTTAAAATGGGAGTTGGGTAAAAAGGTGAAACGCATACATCTGCCTTTTTCACATAATCAAGGGCCTCATTTCGTGGGAGATTACCAGTGAATATTACATTGTCTTGTATGTCGAATATTTTGGCCTCATTTTCGAGTAATTCGATATCACGTTGCTGTTCCGTAGATCCTATCATATATAATTCTGTTGCTGGTATTGCTTTGTTCACTATAGCAAATGCCCTGATCAAAAAATCAAGTTTTCGTGTGCCCAGGAGCGTGCCCAGGTACACGATCATAAGTTTTTCATGATTACAATCGACATTTTCGCCAGCGTTAACCTGCTGAAACATCTTCAGCGAGATGCCCATAGGGACAGGTGTCAGTTTATCTTCAGGAACTCCGTTTGCCATAACATCTTTTTTCATCTGTTCACTTTGCACAAATATATGATCAGAAAATTTTGCAATTATTCTGTATAAGATAAATTTGAATGCATACCCTCTTATCAGATATAGGGCGGAATATCGGGCAATACCAGCGCGAGCCTCATATATAGATGCCTCCGGAAACGGATAGGAGAGCCAGTATACGAATCTGCAATTATTCAATTTCGCCGCAATGATGGCAAACAGTGCAGATAGAAACTTGTCCTTAACCTGAATAAAATCATAATTATTGGTCGAAGTGAGTTTGAATACCTTGAAGTCATTGGCGACGCCCATTAAATGCTTTTTGATTCTACTCAAACGCGACTCGCCATTATCAGTCGCACCGACAAATACTCTTGAGGATCTCCATTCCGTTACATAGCTCTTGTTGCAGGCTTCTTCGGATTGCAAAATCCAATCTATATTATGGCCCTTATTAACCATTTCCTCTGCAAACAATTCGGTGACATCGACGCGAAATGGCGGATATGTATCAGCAGAAATAATCAGATAATTAAAGGCTTTCTGCTCGTCTCTAGTTTGATTATCCATAACTAAAACAATCTACTATGCTCTTTTGTAGGTATTCAATAAGCAAGATAGTTTCTCGCTTTTTCGTAAACGGGAATACATAGTTCTTCAATTGACGATTTTTCCCGCTCTGATAGCTTGCTTGCTTTGTCCAGACTACGAGTGCTGATGGATTCTGCGTATTGCGTCTGATAGGGCAAGTCTATAAATCTGTAGATCATCGGCAGAATTTCATTTTTATTTATTACCAGTTCATTGTAGTCAACAATCATGACTATATCCTCGCCGACTTTATCGAGCAGTTCATAAACCTGTAATATCTTTGCATTGTACGAATAACATGCTCTTTCAAGTCTGCTGATACCCAGATAGCCATATCGATCAAATCGTGCTCGAATTTTATTGGGTAACAACTCGTATCCACAGCCACAGAATAATTCATTCAAGGCAAAGCGGCTCCAGTTATGCAGTAGTGAGTAAACGACTGAATAAGGATTTCGCAAAAGCCAGATTAATTTAAATGATGGCTGGTGCTCAAAGTATTCAGGGTAGCATTCGTTCAAGTAGGTAGTCTGAAAGCAATATCGGCCATCTTCTTTGGCGTGATCCTTATACCCGGATAAAATCTGGGCACCATCCAGCTCGTCATCCTTACTCCAGGCAAAATCGATCATGCCATTACTATGGGTTATTACGTTGGACAGCATAGTGCCCCCGGAACGTTGACATCCGCTAATAAGTACAGAATCTGGAAAATCATTAATTCTCTTTAATAAATGACATCCCCTTGATCTGACATGTTTTCCGAATTTTTTCCAACTCCTGATGCGCGGCTGTGACATAAAAAACTCTATTACTCCAGATTTGTAAATTAATTGATACCGACAACATATTAAATATAAACAGTGAATAATGTTAAAATTGCAATGAAAACAACATGTTTTCAATGCCAGATCAACGGTGCGCGTCAAATTAGATTCTATCTGGCCTCATTAATGAATAATCGCTAATCAATATTACGTGAATTCAATTTGTAAGTGCAACTTTATACATCTACAATGTGTTCGATCTCAGGCACGTTGTGTGCTCCCAGGCCTGGTAAGACAAAGGAGCACAGGAAAGGCAATACACCCAGCTTGCTCAAAAATAGGGATACCTGATTTTATCCAATTCAATGCAAGTAAAACACAATGGAATGTCAGCGCTATTATTGCTGTTCACGAATCATCGTTTAGTCGCGATATTCGCATAATTCCGGTCTGGGAGCTATCGTTCTCGGCAAGTCCAATATCTCATGTAAACCAGGCCTATTATCAAATCATTGACCTGAGCCCTTACCGGATCAGAGCAGTGCAATAAGTGCTACGGGATCCATTTCAGGCATGGCTAGGTACCTATTCAGGTGTCGAATCAACATCGGTTCAGGGTCATCAATAGTCGCAGCTCTCAGGATGGCTGGGTACAGCTGCCGTCATTGGTAAAATCATCAGTGTGCTTTGGTGTGCCGGCTCGTACGGAAATGATGCCCTGCCTTAATTCCCCGTGTTCTACCAAGAATCAGCATGCAGCGTATCTAATACGAATATCCAGTTATTCTGTTATCTAACTGGCCTTAGATGTTGGACCTTAAACTGTGTATGACATGGAAATCGCAACAAGGTAGATGGATAGCGTTTGTATTGAAAACAACAATGGCCGCATTGAGCAGTGGTTGCCCAGGTGGAAAGTATTGTGGCTTTTACTCGTAAGCAAATCGAACTTGTTATGGATATATAAAACAAACAAGTGCGTAAATACGCTAGATTCAATAATCCTAATGAGGATATTTTTGTGATTGAGACCATGATTGAACTGGGAACTTGAATTTATGTTTTATCGTAGATCTATCAGTGATAAGTCAGTAATCTTAATAGGTAACAGATCAAGTATAAATCGAACAATATTACCAGTCGTAACTCTCACCTATTAATTTATATAATTTCTCATTGTATGGGCGGAAATAATCGTCTAAATATTTATAGATCTCGGGGTCGATCTTGCTTCTGTTGCTTGATACATTAAGTGGTTTTAAATCTTTAATGTGATATCCACTATCAACCCCAACAAATTCAAAAACACGTTTGAGAGTATCCAGTGGTTCACTAAAGAATTTTTCACAATTAAGAATCAATATCTGCTCTCGTGGAAAATACTTGAGATATCTTTCAATCTGCTCATGATATACTCCACGCTTCTTGTAGGAGTAATGTCCAAACATATTATTCTTGTAATCCTTGTTCTTCAGGATAGGGTCCAATCGACTCTCTTCTGCTTGAAGAGCTTCAAGTACAGGTAGGGTTTCCATTGGGCCGCGCTCTTCATGAAAATAGTGAGATAGAGCTCGTTCTGTAGGATTCCTCAATATCGCTATTAGCTTAACCTGCGGGACCATCTCACGAATTCGTTTTGGTGCGAGAGGATGAAATAAATAAAGAGGCGACGCTTCAAGTGTTTTTCCGTTTACGCCTAGTTTTCTTTTTAATGGAAAATGGGCGCGATACCACGCGGGTCCCTTGCTGTAACTATCTGCTTCTTGTTGAAGCCCGCCATCAAAAAAATGTATTTCCTTATGATAACCGGGGAAGATTTGTGGATGTTGGGCCATGTAGTTATATAAACTGGTGGTTCCGGCCTTTTGAGCCCCTAAAATAAGGATATGAGGTGGTGATCGCCATGGCCAGACAAGCTGTCGAGAACGTATGACAATGCTCCGTAAAAATTCCTTCATCCAGCCGGGTAAACTGTGCTTTAAGCCTGGGTACTTTTGCTTTACTTTATTTTCTAGGGTGGCCAAGGAGAATTCCGGTTTAGTTCGATCTTCATTGATTATCGTATGATAATCAATGAAGATTTTAATTAAGATTACCATATATCCTGCCACGTATTTATTGTGATTACAAGATCTGAATGATCTCTAGAAAAGAACATAGCCTGCATCATTCCTAAGCAAGACACGCGGGCCAAGCACCCTGAACTCACCAATTGTTTATTCGGATTTGTTTACTCTATGATTCTTTGTTCATGGGTGAGCTAGTCAGATGATATGATTTTTTCATATCTTCAGTTTCACTGTGCATCTATAAGCATTCACAGTGCGCGATATGTATTACATCATGAATAACGGCGGGAAGTACAGAATCTAGCGTATCAATAACGATTCATTTTATTCTGGATCAATGAATCTTTGATGCGCTTGTACAATACAAGTATGTATTTCGGACCATACATCTTGAATTCCTGTATAGTGGAATTTATCTTGTCGCGCAAAAGCCAGAGGGTAAGCTTTGTACGAGTTGGATTGACGCTACCATTAGGATTGGCAACATTGTAGCCCAAGCTGTGAAGCGTTATGCCGGCTATATCCTCCAGGCGGGTTGCTTCTGCAGCGGAAAAGTATTCGGCCCATTTACCACTATTTTTGACAATTTGCTTGGATTCTGCTTCTCCCTTGTTATCCATGAAAGGCATGGATGAGACAAGTACTTTGGGGTCGAAAGGTAGATCCAGAAAATCACAGATAGCAGCCAGGCTTGCCTCTGGTTCATTCGTAACCTGTTCATAGGCTACCTCGAAATAATGATTGTCAGGCAATCCAGCCGCTTCGGCTCGCGCAGCTTCGATGGTTCGTCGCCATCTATATATGGTGCGCTCCGGTTTTAGTCGCCAACGCCGGTGCATTGACTGCGCGACATCTCTACCATCGCGGTATATATGGATGAATTTTGCTTGCGGGAAGACTGTTGAAAGGGTTCTCATGTGCTGGATATACATAGGTGTCTTGTCGCACCACCTGGTCTTCCCCTGGGGCTGAGAGAAGTAGCGGTAGATGCCATCAATAACACTCGCGAGTCCGTAACCCGTAAGAAATTCGTCGGGGAGTTCTACTTTTTTACCGTCATTAATCGCCCAATATGCTTTGTGCTGAACTATGGCATTTGCCAAGCTCTGCCGATTTTCCAAATATTGTAAATCGCCGAAGCGACTCGCCTCCTTGATGTAATACGGTAACACATAGGTTTCGTGGGGCAGCATGTACAGATCGGGATGATGCCCCAAGCAATCGGCAAGCATTGTGGTGCCAGAGCCATTCATGCCCACGACGAAGACAGGTTTGTATTCGTTTGAATCTGACATTGGAAGACTTGCCTCTTGTTTGGTCATCAATGAAATGTTCTGTCTGTGAAATGATATGTTGATAGGATAGCGTGCATAAATATGTCAGGTATATCACCAGGATTAATTCCAGGTTTGTCCATTGTTGTAATGGAAAAGCAAATTGTTTTACTCGATATCTGTAACATGATTTAGCAGACCTGTTTGCTTACTGGGTCTTTTTCTAGGCGCTTTTGAATTAAACTGTATCAAAAATGGTCGTATCCACCCCTGGTCAACATAAGACAGGATTCTCCTTATGCACTCTCGCTATAGACCGTTTTCGTAACGATACCCGATAAAAGCCGAGTTTGCTCTGACTAGCATGCTATTCACTAAGGATTCAATTAGAGTATTATTATAGGCGCACTTTTCCTTGTTGATCAATGGGTAATACATGGAAAAGATCATGCTTGTCGCGACATTACCGAGGATAAAATATTATAGTCCAGTCCGGTCGATCCGTATACCCTTTTCTCAGCATAATATTTCAGCTGTTAACGGAGCCATTAAAAGAATTCGACCCGGCTGTCTCAGGTCGGTAGTAGTCGGGTGCATGGTAATGTCCAGCGGATGAAATATGCCGGTCTTGCGCAGGCAGGACTATAATCGAGCAGGTAAACGGGTAACGTACACTAACATAGAAACAGGTCTGCCTATGCTGGTTGTTATTCCGCTCAAGGTGTTGACTGCGATACCAGTCACCTGTCTGCATTTTATGAGAAAACTCTGCTGTTGAGAGTCATTGATCTTTTGGTGGAAACATGATGTCTGTCTGATGTAAAGTCAGCGTCGTTTCAAATGATCAATAACTTTCCTCTTAGGTGGTGATAAAAAATCGCAGTAAATTTAATCGTTATAGTTTTTTATCTTATATTTAATTCTAAGATCAGATATTATGTCACGCAGTTTTTTTGTTTCCAGCTTGCGTTTTATTTCTGTAAGCAGGTATTTCATTTTCCATAATATCGTTATCCTGGCAGGTTGTTGTGAGACTGGTAAGTAATTGTAGAAATTCATCTCGTCCCAGCAGGCAGATTCTATGTGGGAAAGCTTGAGTGCTGGTGTTGACTTCCATGCTTCAAGTCTGTCGCGATCAAATTCCTTACTCTGCTTGACATGAAGTTTTTCCAGATTCTCTGACAATGCATGCTGAGATTTTGCTCTTTGACTTTTTTGTAGCATCAGTGGGTTGAATTCCACGCCCAAGTATGCGCATAAGCTCTTCGTTGTCTCTTCAGGCTTATTTACCAGATCTTCGAATGTAATTGTCATATTGTTTTCGTGTTTTAATTTTTCAAATGAGAATCTTGCATTGTTGATTTTTGTACGCCATAGCTTTGCTGCGCGATATGCGGTCATAGGTCCCCAGTCGGTTTTCTCCCAGGATAATGCTACAGGCCGTGGATCTCTTACAATATTTATAAATTTTGCATTCGGAAACAGACTAGCCAGATCATCAACCTGATCGGTATATCTCGGATTCTTGTCACCCCATATTATTTTACCGAGATTACTGCATCGATCGCTATAGGCTTTCGAAACCAGGTCGCTGAAAGATTTGTTACCTGTCCGCGCCTTGTTCCTCATGTATTCATAATACTTTTCCTTTTCTGAAATCATTTCACGACGATACAGTTTCTCGATTAAGGCATCCAGGCCCTGGTTGTCATATATCCATTTAAGAGGGTAAATGATGCCCTCTTCATATGTAATAAATATATCAGGATGTGCATTAAGGATGTTTTGCAACAATGTTGTACCGGACCGATCGCAGCCTAGAATGAACACACATGACGCCTGTTTGTCGCCTGTATATCCTGATGGTGTTGACATTGTATCTCCCGATGATTTTGCTGGCGATTAATTCTATACGTTCACGCTGGATACTGTGGTAAACGTTATGATTTATAATATTATCATGCCAATATTATAGTAAAAAGCACTAAAACAACCATGATACATGAAGATTATAGGCACATGAAGGTGTAGCTGCCTAATCGATAGAATGAAGGTATGGTAGGGCGCATAATCGATTTGAAGCGCTGTCTATTGCAATAATTGTTCTGGGCCTGACAACAGATATTAATTAAATTGGCGTAATAGTATTCTTCATTGTATTTTTGCATGAAACAAGTTGGAATTTTCTTTCAGATAATTTAATTAGTACAAACTCGATAAATATATTTGTTACGAGGCGGTTTAGCGAATATTTATCGCAATCAATTCATTTTCTCAATCTCATGTCCGTCAATATGATTTGCCCAATTTAATGCACTCATTAGAAGTTCTCCAATATACTACCGTGGCCACCAGCACATTTACTGCGGTTTCTCATAATGTAGCCAATGATACAATGTTAATACAGTGGCGATTGATATATTGTAGCGGATGATTACACGATGCAATCGTTGCCGTTATCCTTTAAGATATAAATCTGTCTATCATCATATTGTCGCCATACAATTTTGTGTTATTTGCGGATGTTGATGAAGCCGTCTGACTACTTGATGAATTATGTGTAATTGAAAATGGCAAATAATCATTCTGCCAACTGTACTCTGGACTCGTTGTTTGCACGTATATGTGTATGGGCTGTCCTCGTGTGCAAGCAGCTACAATAGAAGCATAACCGCTGATATCTATAAACTGCACAGTTCGATCCCTATTGAAGAATAACGCGCGATTTTTTTAAACGAATCCTGTTGATATGATGCCGTTTCCATTCGGACATGGTATGGAGCTATTATCAGGGCGCTTGATACCATTTGATTTGAAGCGACCGCTCCAGGACGGCCTAAGGCAATCAATTGAATTCGCTGAAGATATGGATGTGGACGTGGCGGCTGTAAAATCATTCAAAACATATTTGTTGGCATCAATGAATAAAGTAAATAATATTTAACATAGGCAATCGATTGTCATAACTCTCGACTCCAGTAGGCGCACTTAGTCGTCTTGGAAAGCCGTCCTATACGTTTTCGTTATAATCCCCAAAACATGATCCAATTTCAGTGCTATTGAATGCAGCGATGAAAAAAAATACTAAATAACAGGGGCTTGCGCCAGGCCTTGGCGTCTGATAGCATCGGTGGGGGCATGCACGCGCAGCTATCTTTACCTAGTAGAAATATCAATGTGTATCGCTTTCCGTTTCAATGCAATCGAGTTCACATTTTACGCATTAATCCATCTGAATCATTCAAGCAGGACCGACGTCAGGCCGAAATATAGCTTAGTGCAAAATGTTGCATAATGTTGAAAAGTTGGGCTGGAAAAGTTTTCATTTTTGTCGATAGGTTCACATTAGGTTATTTTACTTTATATTAACATCATGCCTTTGCATGACTTATAAATTTCAGACTAATCAGTTAATTAACTGCAGAATATGAGTACATTGGCTGGTCTGGTTTTTGGCCGCATCGATTTGTAATTTAACGAGCGGATTTGATATCGAGTATATGGATATGAATCATAATACCTATGGTCTAAGGAAAAAACCACGATATTGTTTAATGGTAATAGCGATTGATTAAGTAATATTTAAATTGCTTAGAGGTACTATATGAAATATTTAAAATTGGCAAGTTTCCTGGTTATCGTGCTACTGGGTAAGAGCGTTCTGGCAGCAACCTATTATGTCAAGCCGGGTGGTAGTGACAGCGCTGATGGTAAAAGTCACGCAACTGCCTGGAAGACAATAGGCAAAGTCAATTCTCATTCATTCAAGACCGGAGACGATGTTTATTTCCTTGCCGGTGGTTCGTGGAAACTGGAAAAACTACAAATCGATTGGAGTGGTACGGCCACTAACCGAGTGATTGTTGGTGCCTATTTCATGAACAACAGTGGCAACGAAACGCCGGGTGTGCCGTCCGGCACGGGTAAGCCCAGGATCATTGGTTCCTATACCGGAAAATGTCCCGGTACAGTGGTAGGATCATGTATTGATGTAAAAAGTGCCGTACCATCCGGGGTCTGGACTGGCTTGGTGGGGATCAGCGGTAATTACGTGACCTTGAGGAATATGCGGGTACAGAATTCAGCCGGCAGGGGAATAGTCGTTAATAATGATTATTCCTACGCAATCCTGGAAAACAACGAGGTTTATTATACTGCTGCAAATAGCACTATATTCAACAGGGGCTCGTCACATAATATTTTTCGCAATAACGATACCAGCTATTGTGCTATGGGATGGAGGCATGGGGATTGGAAAAAAATAGCCAAACACTGGCCTACCTGTAATAGCGCGGTTACCAGCAATTACAATATATTTGAGGGCAATTATGTTCACGAGTCCTATGGAGAGGGTATCGTGATGCTGAAGGATGCTCAATATAATATTATTCGGGACAATAAAATAGTGGCGGTGCGTTCTGCTAATATCTATCTTGATAATTCCTCAAATAATATTGTTGAAAATAATATCATGGTAGGCGACAGGGATGGCGAATTTACACATGGCAAGGCTGCTGACGGGCATAAATATGGCGGAGGGCTTACAATCAGGGTCGAGGGTTATAACAATGCGACTGATGCTGTAAATAATATTGTCAGAAATAACCTATTGGTTAGAAGTGGTGGCATAGTCATGTCTATATTTGAAAACGCCAAAGTGCAGGGTCGAAAAGTTGGTGGAAAAATCTTCAATAACACTTTAATTGAAACCAGGAAGTATCTGGCACTAAATGAAGGTAGCGAATTTTATGGGCCTACCGAAATAGCAAATAATATATTTTTTGGCGCCCCTCTGGCTGATGGAGCATGTACTATAACTCCAACAGGAATAAACGTGCATCATAATCACTGGAGTCACGTTCAGAAAAATGCCAAATGCAACGATGGCTCTGGTGATATTGTTGGCAATCCAAAATTATCGCGTACAGACTGGAAGGCCGTTGGTGTAGGCAAAATACCCAAGCCCAATGACTTCAAGCCAAAAGCAGATTCATCTGTAATCGGTCAAGCGAGCAAACAGACTGCACAGGTGTTTACAAAAGGCTTTTCCCATTCAGTTAATCTGACTGGAAACTGTACACTGGATTTGACAGAAGTTTCGCAGGATTTTTTCTGTGGCTCACGTATTGCCCAAAATGACATGGGGGCTATCAATGTCAATTCCGTAAGTGCCACTAGTAATGTGGTGCCACCTGTCGGGCTTTCAATGACTATTATTACATCTACTAATTAATAACAAGCTTATGTGTAAAAGTGGACTCGAGACCAGATATGGTATTTAATCTGGTCTTGAGTCTGGTTTTGACACGGTAATGCTATAGTGTTGGGATGTGGCATAGGAAGTGCTGCTACCATACCTTAGACGCTGACACCCTCATAATCCTTTCAAACGAATTCTTCCTTGTGCCTTTGCCAATAGCTCTCAAGGCAACGGTAGTGGACTGACCACCTTTGAAGCGAGTATTCGAAATATCCTGAATCTTGAAAGGTACTGCTATAAACTTTATCCAGGAATCTGTTTGCAGTATTCTGGAATCAAGCCTTACCTACCCATGGATCGCAGTATCCGGTAATGATCCTGAAAAATTAAGGTGCTAAAATCTGGATTTTTTCATAAAAATCTTACAAGAAGCATCCATGGTGAAACAGTTGAGATTCACAGAAAGCCAAGATCACTTAATCTAGAATCTGGCTGGAACCGGGTGTCGGTAGTTGAGTTTGTTCATTAACATTTGCATGTGTGATGCTGTCTTTTGCAACCAGCGATGCAAATACTGCGGCATGAATGAATAATAGAGGAATTAGTGTTGATCAGAACTGAACAGAAGCAGTATGATTTCTGGTTTTGGGGGGGTATTATTGATAGGGGGTAACCATGCGACATCTAGCTACTGAATGATAGCGTCAGACACGCGCTTAATCTCAGCATCTCCTTCTACACGATATCTGAGAGCTGATGTACTTGAGTACCATGTTCAGGCTTATGGCCCGCATAACTAATTGATAATATAGATAAATTAAACAGTTCGCTCGCAGTGCCATCTATGTGGCATTGAAATTTCGTGGCATTATTTTGTATGCTCACAGTACATCCAGAGCAACAACGGTGTACCGATAATTAGATTTATCGGTATATGCTTGTTGCATAAGGTAGAGGTTCATGATTTATGTGCCTGATATTGAAATATTTTAAATTGGTAAGTTTCCTGGTCATTACGCTATTGAGTAAGAACATTCTGGCAACTAGCTATTATGTAAAGCCGGACGGAAATGACGGCGCTGATGGTAAGAGTCACGCAGCGGCCTGGAAGACAATAGGCAAAGTCAATGCTCATGCGTTTAAGACCGGGGACGATGTTTATTTCCTTGCCGGTGGTTCATGGAAACTGGAAAGACTGGTGATCGACTGGAGTGGTGCGGCGACTAATCGAGTGATCGTCGGCGCCTATTATATGTTTAATGGTCAGGAGACTCCAGGTGTGCCGTCCGGGACGGGCAAGCCCAGAATCATTGGTTCCTATACTGGGAAATGTCCCGGAGAAATAGGTTCATGCATTGATACAAGCACTGCGGTACCGGCTGGGGTTTGGACCGGTCTGGTTGGGATCAGCGGTAATTACGTGACCTTGAGGAATATGCGGGTGCAGAATTCAGCCGGCAGGGGAATAGTCGTTAATAATGATTATTCCTACGCAATCCTGGAAAACAATGAGGTTTATTATACTGCAGCAAACAGCACCTTATTCAACAGGGGCTCATCACATAATATTTTACGCAATAACGACACCAGCTATTGTGCCATGGGGTGGAAGCACGGAGATTGGAAAAAAATAGCCAATCACTGGCCTACTTGTAATAGTGCGGTCAGGAGCAATTATAATATATTTGAGGGTAATTATGTTCACGAATCCTATGGAGAAGGTATCGTGATGTTGAAGGATGCTCAATATAATATTATTCGAGGCAATAAAATAGTGGCGGTGCGTTCTGCTAATATCTATCTTGATAATTCCTCAAATAATATAGTTGAAAACAATATCCTGATAGGCGACAGGGATGGCGAATTTACGCATGGTCGATCCAGGGCTGATGGGCATAGATATGGTGGAGGTATAGCGGTAAGAGTCGAGGGCTATAAAAGGACATCTGATGCAGTAAATAACGTTGTCAGGAATAATATATTGGTAAGAACAGGGCCCTGTTTATCGATGGGGCTAATTAAAAAGGCGAAGAAATCGAAAAGTAAGATTGGAGTTAAATTTATCCATAATACTTGCGTGGAGCCAAGGTCATATATCAGTTTGCTATCGAAATCCCGCGCTTATGCAAATACTCTGATAGCCAATAATATATTTGTTGGGAGTCCACAAGGAGAAACTTCTTGTAAGATCAGGCCTAACGCTAATGTTTTATTGGTTCATAACCATTGGAGTGAAAAGCAAATTGACAAGCGCTGTAAGGAAGAAGTGGGTGGAATAATAGGGGATCCCAAGTTGTCTAGAGTTGATTGGGCGAATGTTGGAATACGCTTTATTCCCGACATCGGTGACTTTGTCCTGGGCCCAGGATCCAGTGCGCATAAAGCCGGAAAGAATATTCAAGATAATACGTATAATGGCCAGTTTCTTCAGGCAGGTCAATTAGTGACTAAATGTGGTAATAGTCATCCAGGTGGATCATACGACTTTACATGTAGGCAGCGCTCTAATCCTCCGGATATCGGAGCAATCAGTAAATAGTTAAATATTCACTAGATGGCTAAACTGCATTATCGCGATCGATACATTATCCGCCATTTTTCGGAAAGCCTTCATGGATAAAAATGAACGTGATTTCCGTTTGATCAGGGGCACAAAAGTATTTCGATGGTTATTGGCCATGGTGGTATACAGAATCCACTCACATAGCAGGCGTGGATATCGACGTAACAGCGCCGTTAATTAACCAATGTATTATTTGCGATCAGGCTGCGCCAGCTATGGCCTGTTGAGCCGCTATCGTAAACCAGGTATAACACGGGGGCGGGGGCCACTGAGCCCCGATAACAGGTCTGGCTTGCAGGAAGAAGCACTGGGTATGCCAGGGGGACAATATTGTATCGGGCTGGAATTACGCGAAATTAACGATCAGGCTGGGGTTTTCAACAAAAATAATATTGGCGACATTCGATTATGTCTTACTTGCTTTCATTAGGATATAAATCTGGTATTGTTACTCTTGGGTAAGCTGCGCGGATAGTCTCACTTGTACGCGGTTATCTTGCCAAATCCGAGAACAGAAAGCATACCCTAGCCTTTTCAATATCCCGATAAGACAAAGTTGCACTTACAAATTGAATTCACGTAGTATTGCTAATCTGAATAACTGGAATTTAACCTGGTATCAACTATGTATGATGTAAAAATATATCCTACTACACTTTCGCAATATTCTAGTCAGGTATATGCGGGATTTTTCGATTTAGCCAAGGCTGGAAAACTTAACATCAAAATCATGTCTCGATCTCCTGGTGTCGTAGTGCAGGGTATATATCCTCTTTATGTGGAAGTAGAAGAGCATAATACGGGGAAGCATCGTAAAATCCTTTTTGATCTTGCAGATACCGGCAGGTTTGATTTTTCGGAGCTAGTGCCAGATCTTGACTATATAGCCAAAAGAAGCTACTCAGACAGTTTTTTAAAAGATCTTCCCGATTCTGTGCGTAATAAAATACACCCTTATGGAATAAATTATAACTGTAGTAGTCCAAATATTCCTTTTATCAAATTATTTCTGCATCATCATTTTCTTCAATTAAAGCGAGATTTTATCGGTCATGTAAGTGGGGAAGGTTTCATCAGGAATAATATCAGGTTCCTGATGAATATCTTTAAAAATAATTATTCGCTTTTTGAAGAGGATTACCGCAGTCCGTCCGAGCCGGGTGAGCAGCATGATATATTTTTTATCACTCGCCTTTTCCCACATTCCAGATGGGAGGATGATGCAAGAATTGAGCTGATTGAAAAGCTTCGTGAAAATTTTGGCTCACGCTTTTATGGGGGCATAGAGGATGATGAAACCTCGAGAGCACGTTGCAAGCAGGAAATCCTGATTTCGAGGATGCCCAGACGTGAATATATTAATAAGATGAAAAATGCGCGCATAGTTATCGTCATTAGAGGGGCGAATAAATCCAATCCATGGAAGCTCGGCGAAAGTCTGGCATCATCGAGTTGTATTGTTTGCAGCGATCTTGAGTTCATGCTGTCAGCTCCATTGGTAGACAATCTACATTATCGAAAATTCGAAAACGTGGATGATTGCGTTAGAATATGCAAAGAATTGTTAGACAACCCTGGCAAGATTGATGAGATAAAGAACGCAGCCAATGAATACTATGATTCTTATGTCAGGTGTGATGTGCTTGTTTCCAGGGTGCTCGAACATGCGTTTTTGAAGTAATAGATGCATCAATTTATTATTATACTCATGGCTGTTCGATTGCGTAATCCGATACCCCGCAGAATAAGGGTGCCAAAACCGGGATTTTTCTATACATAGAACTATAAGTAAAATCGAGATTGCAGAAGGTCAGGTAATCGCGACTTTGAAAGAGGCTTATTCGAGTTCGCCAATTTATCAATATGATAAACCGCTATTTCCGAATATATATACGAGATAGTGTTAGTACTAATCGCTCTATCAATACCTTCCTGAATAAAGTAATGTTTCAATATGCAGAGTAGCAAAATAACCCATTCAAATTATTATTGAATGGGTTATAAGCCGCCTTAATAGTGTTTTGAGGATTAGTTTATTGCTTGTTTGTATTAAATTGTACCGCATACAGCTTCCGACAGACTGGAGTTCTGGTTGTCCTTGTATGCCTGTATCTTGAAGCAAACCTGCTCGCCTGGATAGTAGTTGAGATCGCTCGTTGCAGCATATTTCAGCTCTGGTGCTGTTGGATCAATTAGTCCCGAATTCACTGTCACATCGGAAATCTTTTCGGTAGCGTTGGCTGCATCGGGACCATAATATATCCTGTATCCGGAAATGGCCTGTGCATTTGGCAACCATTTTAGAACAATTACTTTTTCCTTGGTGCAACTATTGCAGGTTACAATAACGGTTACTGATGAGTAAAATACGGAGCCATTGGTATCTACAAAACTGTAGATAATCGTTTCCTGGCCCTTGTAGTCCGCATTTGGCGTGTATAGAATATTGTCATTATTAATCTCTACAGAGCCATTTGCAGGTGCGGAAACAATAGATAGTGTGCCAGATCCGCTATTGGTTTCAGGGGCCTTGATGCTTGCCAGGGCGCCATCAGTAGTCGAAATAGATGTCTGGTTTGCCATTGGTATGACTTCTATTGCAGATATTTTTGGGCTTTTAGTGTTTCTGGGGAAACGGATATTGATTTGTTGATCGCTGACAGTAGTGATAACTGTTTTTGTCATCGCAGTATATCTGCCTACTTCGCTGACAATATCGAGGTTGTCAATCGCCAGTTGCCCTTCAACTTCTACATCAAAGATTCGGCTGACCGAGTCTGTGATTTCAGCAAAATGCAGAATAACAGCATAATCACCCGAGGGGACATTGAAGCTATACTCCAGTTCGGGCGATGCAGAATTCTGCAAATCATTATGCCAACGTTCACTCTGATACAGAGTGTCATCCAGAGTTCCGCTGATGGAATCTATTTTTGTCGAAGATCCGCCCAGATTATAGCCATAATCAGCAGCCCACAGCTGTCCCTTGGAGTCTGCATACTCTCCACCACCTGCATTGACGCGTATCACAGGCCCATTGTCTGCCTTGACGACAATAGTGAAGCTCTGGCTTGCTGACAGTGCCGGTGAGCCGTTATCTGTGACATGGATGCTGACATCCTGGCTGCCGACCTGTGCAGCAGTAGGTGTCCAGCTGATGGTGCCATTCACTGTATTAATGGACATACCAGCCGGCGCTGCTGTTAGTTCATAGCTTAACGTATCACCCGCATTGGGATCGGTTGCATTGACATCGTAAGCGTACGCAATGTCTTCCTGGGCTGTGAGCCCGGGATTTGAAGTAATTACCGGGGCATTATTGGCCGCTGTGACTGTGATTGTGAAGCCCTGGTTGGCAGACAGTGCCGGTGAGCCATTATCTGTGACCCGGATGCTGACGTCCTGGCTGCCGACCTGTGCAGAAGTGGGCGTCCAGCTTATGACGCCGTTGGTTGCATTGATCACCATGCCCGCAGGGGCTGTAGTTAACTCATAGCTCAGAATATTACCCGCATTAACGTCGGTTGCGTTTACATCATAGCTATACGCAGCGCCTTCTTTAGCGGTCTGGATTGCCTGGCTTGTAATAACCGGAGCTGAATTGCCCGGGGTGGTACTATTTGCAGTCACCGCGATTGTGAAAACCTGACTTGCCGAGAGGGCCGGTGTGCCGTTATCTGTGACGCGAACGCTGACATCCTGGTTACCTGTCTGCGCGGCTGTAGGAGTCCAGCTGATCATGCCGCTCGCTGCATCAATGGTCATGCCTGCAGGTGAGCTTGTCAATTCATAGCTTAAAACATCATTCGTATCGGTGTCGGAAGCATTGACATCATAACTGTATGCAATACCCTCCACGGCAGTGAGGACCGGATTCGATGTAATTGTTGGTGCGTTATTGGCCGCACTAACGGCGATCGAGAATCCTTGGCTGGAAGATAGTGTGAGTGAACTACTGTCGGTAACACGCACCATAACATCAAGGGTACCAACCTGTGAGGCAGTGGGTGTCCAACTAATTATGCCGCTTGTTGCGTCGATTGTCATGCCTGTAGGTGCCGTAGTCAGTTCATAGGTTAAAATATCGCCTGCATTGGCATCGGTAGCATCAACATCGTAACTGTAAGCAGTGCCTACCCGGGCAGTCAGAGGAGCGTTGCTAGTAATCACGGGTGCGACAGGGGCAGAGCTGTGGTTATCATCGTTTATTTTTGCCAAATTCGATGTAGATGTCAGAGGTACTGCATTGATTGTTGAATCCAGTATGTCTTCTGCATTCTTTGGTAATGCAGAGTCAATATCTGCAGTAGTAGATGTTTTTGAAATGACTGCGATTGCGTTTTCCAGAGCTGTAAGTTCATCGCTCGGAGCAAAACGCTGTGCGGCGGATAAGGCTACTCGTGTCTGTATAAGCACTTTATCAGTCAGTGTGACATCGGCTGTTGTCATACTGGATGATGGCCTTGTTACCAGAATGGCATTATCGAGTTGGACTGTTGCAATGGCATTATTGACCTTGAGTTGATTGCGTAAGACTTCAACAAGGACCTGTGCTGACGCAATCTTTGCTGTTGCGGAAATTTTACTGTCGGTGTTTGTTCCTGCGCCGTTAAAAACACCGTCAGCAAGATCGTTAGCGAGCGCAGTGAGCACTGTGTCTCCATCAATATTATTGCCAGCTGTGATCATCGCATCGCGTGTTCGGCGTATCATCTCGCCTAGTGCTTCGCTAGCTTTGACAACTCCAGCAACATTGGTGTCATTGATGGTGCTGCTGATTGGGTCCGCTATTGATGCTGAATCAAGACCAAAACTGAATTTATCAAGTATGGTTTGTTTTGCGGCCGCGATATTTTCCGTGGTCAGACCGCTGCCCATTGATTTGCTCATATTAACTATGAGAGTCGAGAAAGGATTAATGTTTGCGGTACGAATTTTTGAGCTTAAATTAGCCTGCTTAAAAGCTATTGTGGCCATAGTGAAATCAGGGCTCGTTCCGGTAACGATGTCAGTACCACCGGTGGCAGTAATGGTGACCGGAAAGGCGGTGTCAGCCGGCACAGAAATCTGATAATTTGCAGTCGTATCACTTTGCGTGGTTCCTATGACTGCATCGTTTGCGTCTTTTATAGTAATTATTGCGCCAGTGATGGGGCCATCGCCAACACTGCCACTCAGATCAATGACATCTTCGGATGTAGTGCCTATAGCGCTACCGCCGCTGCCACCACCACCGCATCCGCTAAGTGAGATAATTGCCAATACACATATGATCTGATAAATGTTTCTGATTCCGAAACGAATCAACATATGAGTTGTGTCTAGCATTCCAGGTCGTGTCGCAGTATGCATCAAGGTAAACCTCTCAATAAATTAATACCTATGACGTGCTGTTGTTGCCGTCGTTGATTAATCTATCGTTGGAGAGAGGCCGTAAATTTGAGACTTGCTTCACGCAAATATCAGCAGAATCGAAGACATAACTCCTGAAATGTTTTTCTGTGATCTGGTTAATACATCAGCTGTGAACTGGTTAATGTGCAATCTGTGAACTGGTTCATACGAAGAAATTACGCTATTGCTGGATTACATTGAAAACGGTAGTGGCGTGAAAGGTCTGGTAAAAGGGGGATGTGGATACAAGAGCCAAGATATGAATATTTGGCATAAGCTGGCATCACTGGCCGGCAATATACATTATGTCCGGGTGGTGAAATATTGAACCAGGATGCGGGGGATACGATTTTCGGGTTTGATCTGGGTAATGCGGGTTTGCAGGGCTATAGCATATCAATAATATGATATTTGCCGGTCGATAATTACAGGCACAGGGCCCATGCGGGTAATAGGGCTTATATTACTCCGCAAATGGGCGCTGACAAATCTGATACCTGCGAGTCTTTATATGCGCTAATTCGAAAGCATACATTGTCGCCCGGATTCAATTGAAGGTCATTTTGTGTGGAAAATTCAACATAAGGCAAGTTAGGATCAAGACCCGTTGTTTCTGTAAGGTCAATAAGGAGCTTGTCGACATTATTGGCATCACTGCCAGAATAAACAAGATAGCCTATAGCGGTGCCGGTAACGCTGGGATCCCAGCTAAGGCCTATTATTTTATCATTGGTGCATGAGGTGCATGTTACATCAACAGTCACTGTGGCGATTGCCATGCTGCCACCAACTGACACCTTGTAAGAGAAGCTGTCTGTGCCTGTATAAGAAGGGTTCGGTGTATAGGTGATCGTATTGTTAGCGAGGACGGTAGCGTTGCCATTTGTCGGGCCTCCGTCGATACTAACAATTACAGAAGATGAGATGCCGCCGTCATTTGCAAGTACCGGGATATTGACAGCCGTATCCTTTTCCGTGCTTGTATTATCAGGGTTGGCAATGAGCGGCCCATTAGGGAGCGTTGAGTCAACATCGACCGTAATGCTGGATATTACAACCGCGCCATTACTGGCAACGTAACTGTAAATGATGGTGTCCTGTCCAGCAAAACCTAAATTTGCGGTATAAGTGATACTGTTGCCGTTGAGGATTGCGGTGCCGTTTTCGGGCATGCCGATGATGGAGACTTTTCCTGTGTCAGTGGCGGTCTCGGGAATTGCGATATCGATAGCACTGTCGTCGGTTGTCGATGCATTGCTAGTATTCCTGACTTCGAGAATTTCTATAGCAGATACTTTCGGACTTTTAGCATTTCTCGGGAAACGGATATTGATTTCACCATCATTCACGGTTGTCGATATGTTTTTGCTAAGCGCCGTAAATCTTCCCGCCTCACCGACGATATCGAGGTCATCTATAACCTGCTGGCCTTCAATTTCCACATCAAAGACACGGTTAACAGATGTTGTGATTTCTGCGAAATGCAGTATCACGGCATAATTGCCCGAGGAGACATTAAAGCGATATTCCAGCTCAGGCTTTGTTATGTCCGACCATTCGGAATGATAATGCTCGCTTTGATATAGCGCATCATCAATGGTGCCGTTAATGGCGTCCGTAGTGCTGGATGTGCCAAGTACATTATAACCATAGTCGGCAACCCATAGCCGTCCCTGTGAATCCTGATAATCGTTCCCACCGGCATTGATTCTTAATGCGTAGGTACTGGATGTTGTAACACCCGTAGCGGAATTTGAGGAGCCGCCCCCGCCACAAGCACTTAACATGCCTAGAGCTATAATTAACAAAGGAAAAAGTAGAAATCTTTTGGTTTGCTGTGATGGGTGAACGAGATTTAATCTTAAAAACTGATTCCGATACATAAGTCGCATACAAGTTCCGTCTTTACCGTTGCTGAGAACTAGAATGTCGACATCTTACCTGTATCTATTAGTTATATTTTTTGAACCAGGTCACAAAAATTGACTTATATCAATAAATTTAGTGTTGATTATCATTGTCATTAATTGCCAAACAATTGTTTAAACGATTGAAAATTATAAATAATATCGTTTAAACGCATCGCTTTTGGGCAAATTTGGGCAAAAAAGCGGCATATGATTTATAAATAAGATTTATATATAAGGATATTAATATAGATTTATTTATCTTCATCTATCCAGTCCTGATCGTACCTTAATATACTTGCGTACTTACAGGTCCGCAAGCGCATGGTTATTATTTAACAGCCTCTCATGCTCAATGCATTACGGGCTTGAATTGATAATGAGTAGCGATGGTATGCTGCATCAAAGGAGTCGTGTGTCGCTTAAATTTGGCCTCATCCGGTCGCTACAATGGTTAGAGAAAGGTTATTCACGCAGGTACCAAACAATATCGTTATTGGGTGTTCCCGTGCATATTTCTGGCTGCAAGCTGCCAACGTGCACATGGCCCATTTAAATTATTCAAGGAAAAAACTACCAATGGCTGAAGCAATGTTGATAAAACGACCAGACCTCAGTGTACGTACAGTTGACCAGGAAATAGTCATCCTGGATAAAGAGACAGGTGAAGTACATCAACTCAATCAAACGGCCAGTTATATTTGGGACTTATTCGATGGTTATACGACCGTCGAGCAGGTGAAGGAGTCGCTGGCACGTGATTATGATATTGATTTGGCACAGGCATCAGCAGATGTCGTTGCAGTAGTAGAGCAGTTGAAGCATCTTAATTTGCTCGTCGCAGAGGCCAATTCCTAATACACAAGCCGCTCAGTCCATAACGAGTTTCAGGCGCGATAGCCTGGAAATGTGAACTTGGACACATTCCATTCAATACATGTTACCGCTAAATCTATAGTAATCCGTGATTTATAGAGAAATATTGGCAGGATCATATATTGCCACAGTAATACCGCTATAGATGTCTATTCGGTTGGATTCCTGTGTGGATGTCGGATTTATTTACAACGAATGACCCTGGTCAATATAAATAATTTATATGCTATTGAATATTATGGATAAAATACTTGTGGTATATAAATTGCTTTTATGTCAACAAATAATTTAATTGCCACCAGGTTTGGGTCAGGGAGCTGATATTAAACGGTCGCACAATGCTGGTTTTGCAACCTGAAGCCGTGGAACAGGTATCTGGTTGGCAACAGATTAAAGTAGGATTCAAGCAGTATGAATAAGCATGACAGTTCAAGAAGAAAATTCATCAAGGCCGCTGCATATACGGCACCGGTGGTTATGACCTTGAATGCAGCTCCTTCTTTTGCCAAAGGCGGCTCAAACCTGAGCGGAAACATTAACTGTAAAGTTAATAAAAATGAAGAAGTTAAATGTAAGTCTACAGGTTTTACCAATCCCATGAACATTGACCAGAGTAAGAGGGAAAACGCATTTACTAAATTACTCAAGTCCATACTGAAATTATTTGGTTTTTAATCTCACCTGGATAGAGTCTGGGATTAGTCGGGGATCATCACCTCTCATTGGTTAACGTGCAAATAAGTTTTATATAGAACAATTCAGACCTCGATCGTTAACTGTCGAATAATTTTACACTATCTACTATAAAATATACGGTTTTGTGTTTATGTTGACCTTGGTGCTGGCCGCAGTCCCTTTTTTTACGAAAGGCGGTTCCAGCATGAGGCAGAAATGCAATAACGGTATTGGCAACGGCTAGGACTGTCATAACAGGGGTATTCGTAAGAGCATTCACCACAATTACGACCAATTATGTGTTCCGGGAACCCTGTTAAATCGCTATAAGAAAGGAAGGAAAAAGTAGTAAAGCGGTGAAAATCATGCAGCAAAGAATGCGTATGATTTAGCATGATCCACACGACTCCTTTTGGTTCGGGTAATCCCTGTGCGCTTGTATGGTGTTTTATCGGCGTTAGTTTATTAAGGTACTGAAAAACCTTGCTGATTTGTATAAACTGGTCTGGTGCCAGACCCGGTTTTCTATTTATACTGCGCCAGTGCCATGCGCTATTCTTCTATAAGTAAAATATAAAAGGCGATGTTGTTGTCTGTTTTCTGGTTATCTATTTTTGATCGAAAAATACGCGTTCAGTGCGACGTGACGGAATTGCGGACATTGCTTCTGGGGGTATATGGCGGCCTGTTACAGGCGCAGGTAGATGATCAGTGGCAGCCGGACCTGGACTACAGGATATATCATGACAATGATCCCGATCGGAAAATCTGTATGCATCGCCTCGGGCAGAATGTTCAATATGCTGAAGATGATGGATTGTTTTTGTATTTGTTCGAGAAAGACATGACTGTCGCGTTGGAGCGAATACGCCAGGACCTGTACTTCCTTCATGCGGCAGCACTCGAATACAGAGGGAGAATCCATTTACTGGTAGCAGAGTCCGGCGGTGGAAAATCAACTACCTGTTGGGCATTACTGCACCACGGTTTTCATTATGCCAGTGACGAATTGGCACCAGTCGAACTGGGTACAATGTTGGTTCAGCCCTATCCGCATGCGCTGTGTCTGAAAACCGAGCCACCCCTGCCGTACAGAATACCGGAAGAGGTCATATATACGTCACGGACCTTGCATGTCCCTGTTGAGGTTTTGCCATCCATGGTGGTCGACAGATTTGTCGCTCTGCAGTCGATATTGTTTGTACGTTACAATCCAGCTGTACAATCGCCATCTATGCAGTCGGTCAGTACGGCCCAGGCAGCTGCCCGGGTATATGCAAATGGGCTGAATCAGTTGGCCCATCCCGGCGATGGTCTGGATGCTGCATTGCAGATAGCCCAGCACTGTAAATGTTATGCATTGGAAAGCACAGATCTGAAAGCGACCTGTCAATTGGTTCAAGACACACTCGATAAGGATTTGAATATTTAAATCGGCGAACATGTCATTTGATAATCAGCTTCTTCAAAAATCTTGCTGTGCAGAAAAACAGCTTGCGCACGGGTGTGATTATGTAATAAACGAAATTTAAGTATGCAGGCAAATGAAAACGAAGCATATCTACTTCAGTCGGCCTCACCAGGGTGTGCAGGATGTATTTGAAACGGTCAGTATTACTGTCACAGATTGACAGAATGAATGGTTGTATTCTTAGACACTGCAGGTAAGTT
>CAMYJD010000016.1 GCA_947258655.1 uncultured Gammaproteobacteria bacterium
TTTTCATGCGGAGCACTGCGCATGACCTCGCCACGAAAAGTATGTAATGACATGTTTGAGCCAATGCAATCATGTGCGGCGATCGTTGGATGTTGCATGATCTCCCAGGCGCGTGCAGCAAAACGCGACGGCTTGGCGGTCAATGCACCGACCGGACAAAGGTCGATAATGTTACCCGACATTTCAGATTCGATCGCCTGTTCGATATAGGTACCTATGCGGGTATGCTCGCCGCGACCGGTCGCACCCAGTTCGCGTACACCGGCCAGCTCCTGACCAAAACGCACGCAGCGTGTGCAATGAATGCAACGGGTCATGTCGGTCGCGATCAGTGCGCCCAGATTTTTGTCGGCAACGACACGTTTGTTTTCGGTATAACGTGATACATCACCGCCATAACCCATCGCCACATCCTGCAATTCACACTCACCGCCCTGATCACAGATCGGACAGTCGAGCGGATGATTGATCAACAGGAATTCCATGGTTGCTTTCTGCGCCGCCAGTGCCCTGGGTGATTTGGTGAATACCTTCATGCCGTCCATGACCGGAGTGGCGCACGCAGGTAATGGCTTGGGTGCCTTTTCGACCTCGACAAGACACATGCGACAGTTGGCAGCGACCGACAGTTTCTTGTGGTAACAGAAACGGGGTATACGTATACCCGCCTTGTCCGCCACTTCAATAACCATCGCACCCTTATCCGCTTGCAAAGGCGTGCCATTTATTTCGATACTGATCTGATCGTCACTCATTCATTTAACCTAAACGGAACCGCTACGAAAAACTCTTTTTCATGGCCACCATGCATTTTTTGTGTTCGATATGATATTCAAACTCTTCACGGTAGTTCTTGACAAAACTCTGCACCGGCATGGCCGCTGCATCTCCCAATGCACAGATAGTATGTCCGCCGATCTGCCCGGCGATGCGATCGAGGTTATCCAGGTCCTCGCTGCGCCCCTGGCCATGCTCGATACGATGTACCACCCGTGACAGCCAGCCCGTGCCTTCACGACAAGGGGTACATTGACCACAGGATTCGTTGTAATAGAAATGCGACAGATTCGACAGTACATTGACCATACAGGTGTGTTCATCCATGACAATCACGGCACCGGAACCGAGCATGGAACCGGCCGCGGAGATCGAGTCATAGTCCATATCCACATCCATCATCACGTCACCGGGTAATACCGGTACCGACGAACCGCCGGGGATGACCGCTTTCAGTTTATTACCGTCGCGGACACCACCGGCCATTTCCAGTAACTCTGAAAAAGGCGTACCCAACGGGATCTCGAAATTACCGGGCTTGTTGACGTGACCGGAAACACAAAACAGTTTTGAGCCGCCGTTGTTCGGCTTGCCAAGATCGAGAAACCACTGTCCGCCATTACGCAGGATCTCGGGCACTGAGGCCAGTGACTCGGTGTTATTGATCGTCGTCGGCTTGCCATACAGACCAAAGCCGGCCGGGAATGGCGGTTTGAAGCGCGGCTGTCCCTTCTTGCCCTCGAGCGATTCCAGCAGTGCGGTTTCCTCGCCGCAGATGTAGGCCCCGGCACCCAGATGATTATGTAACTGAAAATCGAAACCGCTACCCAGTATATTGTCACCGAGCAGGCCTTCGCGGCGCGCTTCTTCGATCGCAGCTTCCGTGCGTTCGAAGGGCTCCCAGAATTCACCGCGGATATAGTTATAACCGACACTGGCGCCGATACA
This sequence comes from uncultured Gammaproteobacteria bacterium, assembly GCA_947258655.1. Taxonomy (GTDB): domain Bacteria; phylum Pseudomonadota; class Gammaproteobacteria; order JAADHQ01; family JAADHQ01; genus JAADHQ01. The sequence continues at coordinate 1,726 of CAMYJD010000016.1, forward strand.
ATAACCGGCGATAATCATGCCTTCGATCAACTGGTGTGGATTGTTGCGCAGGATATCCCTGTCCTTGCAGGTGCCCGGCTCGCCTTCATCCGAATTACAGACGATATATTTCTGTCCCGGTGCGTTGCGTGGCATAAAGCTCCATTTCAGCCCGGTCGGGAATCCTGCGCCGCCGCGGCCACGTAAAGCCGATAGTTTCAATTCCTCGATAATATCTTCGGGTGGAATCTTCTCGCTGAGGATTTTTTTCAGGACTTCATAGCCACCACTGAGCCGGTAGGCATCCAGTTGCCATGGCTTGTCCAGGTGTTCATTTCTGAAGCAGACTTCATTGGCCATAGTTAATCCAGCTCTTCCAGTATTTGGTCAATCTTTTCCGGCGTCAGGTTTTCGTAGTACTGCTTGCCTATCATGACTGCCGGCGCACCGACGCAGGCCCCGAGACATTCCACTTCCTTGATCGAAAACTTGCCATCTGCGCTCACTTCACCGAGTTTGGTACCGAGTTTATCCTGCAGGTACTCAAGCACTTCCTGCGAACCGTTGAGCAGGCAGGAAATACTGTTACAGACACAGATCTTGTGTCGTCCAACCGGCTGGTGTTCATACATCGAATAGAAAGTCGCGACCTCGTACACGGCAATACGCGGCATCTCCAGGTATTCGGCGACAGCATCCATCAACGGTTCTGTCAGATAGCCTTCATTATTTTCCTGCACGATTCTCAGTGCCGCCATCACCGCAGACTGTTTTTGCTCTGCAGGATACTTGGCGATCCAGTGGTCGATTTCCTTACGTACTTCCGAGCTCAGCAAACCCAGCAAGGATGTATTTCTTAACTGCGTCATTAGCGATCTATCTCCCCAAACACTATATCCTGGGTACCGATAACGGCGACCACATCGGCGAGCATATGCCCACGTACCATTTCGTCGAGTGCGGCCAGATGCGCAAACCCGGGGGCCCTGATCTTGACGCGATAGGGCTTATTGGCCCCATCCGAAATCATATACACACCAAACTCACCCTTCGGATGTTCAATGCCGGCATAGGCCTCACCGGCCGGGATACAATAACCCTCGGTAAAATGCTTGAAGTGATGAATCAGTGACTCCATGTCGCCCTTCATTACTTCACGGCGTGGTGGCGTGATCTTGTTGTCCTCGAGCAGCACTTCACCCGGATTGACGCGCAACCAGTCCACGCATTGCTCGATGATGCGATTAGACTGGCGCATTTCCTCCATGCGTACCAGATAGCGGTCATAGGAATCGCCATTGGTGCCAACCGGGATATCGAAATCCATCTTGTCATAGACTTCATAAGGCTGTTTCTTGCGCAGATCCCATTCTATTCCGGAGCCGCGCAACATCGGGCCGGAAAAACCCAGTTGCATGGCGCGTTCCGGACTGACCACGCCGATGCCGACGGTACGCTGCTTCCAGATACGGTTATCGGTCAGCAGGGTTTCATATTCGTCGACATAACCCGGGAAACGTTTGGTAAAATCCTCGATAAAGTCCAGCAGGGACCCATCGCGATTGCCATTCATACGCTTTGCATCTGCTTCACTGCGCCATTGATTGGCCTCGTATTTCGGCATGCTGTCGGGCAGGTCGCGATTAACACCGCCGGGACGATAATAGGTCGCATGCAGGCGCGCGCCGGACACCGCCTCGTAGACATCCATCAGGTCTTCACGCTCACGGAACGCATACAGGAACATCGTCATCGCACCGACATCAAGCCCGTGCGCACCGATCCATAACAGGTGGTTGAGGATACGCGTGATCTCGTCGAACATGACGCGGATATACTGCGCCCGGACCGGTACCTCGATACCGAGCAGCTTTTCGATCGCCATGACATAACCGTGCTCGTTACACATCATTGATACATAATCGAGACGATCCATATAACCGATACTCTGGTTATAGGGTTTGCTTTCAGCCAGTTTCTCGGTTGCCCTGTGTAACAGGCCGATATGCGGATCGGCGCGTTCGATGACCTCGCCGTTCATTTCCAGAATCAGGCGTAACACCCCGTGCGCGGCAGGATGCTGCGGTCCGAAATTCAGCGTCATATTACGTAATTCAGGCATTGGAAGATTCTCCCCCGGCCTGCTCGTCTTCATAACGATGATCTTCACGTATCACACGTGGCACCAGTACCCGTGGCTCGATGCTGACCGGCTGATAGATGACCCGGCCTTTTTCAGCGTCATAGCGCATCTCCACGTGGCCGCTGAGCGGGTAATCCTTGCGGAACGGATGGCCGATAAAACCGTAATCCGACAATATGCGGCGCAGATCGGGATGACCTTCAAAAACGATGCCGTACAGATCAAAGGCCTCACGTTCGAACCAGTTTACGCCGCTCCAGACGGTATGCACCGAATCGATAATCGGGAACTCACTGCTGTCGGGATGACTGCACACGCGCAGGCGCTGATTGTTGGCGATGGATAATAAATGATAGACCACGGCAAAACGCGGCTTGTCCGCATCCTTCGCATTTTGCAGACTGTTACCCAGTGCGGTTCGGCTTACGCCACGGCTGAAGCCGGTATCGGTTGATTCGTCTGTTTCCCATTCGGTCATGCCGTATGCAGAATAATCGACGCCGCACAGATCGATCAGCACCTCAAAACCGAGATCGGGCTCATTTCTCAAGGCCATACAGACATTGATAATATCCGCCGGCGGAACCTCGAGCGTGACCTCGCCGCGATCAACGCTGCAAGCGATCAGCGTATCGGCGAACCGGTCTTTCAAGCGCGCTGCCAGTGTTTGCGAATCTGCCATATTAATGTATCTCGAGTCTGTAATTATGCACGGGCAATGGTATTGGTTCTTTTTATCTTGTTCTGCAACTGAATAATGCCGTACAGCAATGCTTCAGCGGTAGGTGGACATCCGGGCACATAGATATCGACCGGGACGATGCGATCACATCCACGCACGACGGAATAGGAATAATGATAATAACCGCCACCATTGGCGCAGGAACCCATTGATATAACCCAACGTGGTTCCGGCATCTGGTCATAGACCTTGCGCAACGCCGGGGCCATCTTGTTACATAATGTGCCTGCGACAATCATGACATCCGATTGCCGCGGGCTGGGACGAAACAGGATACCGAAACGGTCAAGATCATAACGCGCAGCACCGGCCTGCATCATTTCCACGGCACAACAGGCCAGCCCGAACGTCATCGGCCACATCGAGCCGGTACGCGCCCAGTTGATCAGCTTGTCCGCCGAGGTCGTGACAAAACCCTTCTCAAGAACGCCCTCTATTCCCATTCCAGCGCCCCCTTCTTCCATTCATATATAAAACCGATCACGAGGATACCCAGAAACACACTCATCGAGATCACCCCGTACCAGCCGAGCTGGTCGAGCACGACGGCCCACGGAAACATAAAGGCAATCTCCAGATCAAATAATATAAATAGAATTGCGACCAGGTAATAACGCACATCGAACGTCGCACGCGCGTCTTCGAAGGCCTCGAATCCGCACTCATAAGAGGAAAGTTTCTCGCTATCGGGCTTGTGTGGCGCCAAAATGGCCCCGGCAAGGATGGGCCCTATACCAAACAGGATACCAATACCAATAAACACCAGAATTGGCAGATAATTCTCCAGCATCAGCACTCACACTCCTCAAGGACCTGAGCAGGCCCCGCAGCCATGCAATCAGGTAAATTTTTATCTTTATTACTGAATCTTTATGTTCAGCTGTTCAATGATGCAGTGCAGTCTAGGCTACTTTACGAACTTATGTCAAGTTCGCAGATTTTAATATCACCAATATAAACAAATAGTTATGCTCTTATTAGGGGCATAAAAAAACGGTATGCCCGTGCGGGCTGTTATTTATGTACAGATTGATTAATTTTTAATCATATTTGCCAATACGATACAGACACACCTGAACAAATTATCGTTTCCTTATAAACCCCAACCCTTTTTTTATATGGACACCCATAATATAAATTGACAAGCTATTGAATCACGCCCAATATAGATTCTAGTAAAACGGATCTTTTAATTGTTAATGGAATTAACTATGCCCAGACCCCGCTATAGCCAGGTCTCGCTCGAGGCCACCCCTTATTACCACTGTATATCCCGCTGTGTTCGCCGCGCCTTCCTCTGTGGTTCAGATAACCATACTGGTCAGGACTATGAACACCGACGCCAATGGATCGAAGACAAACTACTACAACTGGGACAGATCTTTGCTATCGATATCTGCGCCTATGCCATCATGTCCAATCATTACCATGTAGTCCTGCATATCGATAAGGATCAGGCACAGAACTGGGAATTGGATGATATCATTTCCCACTGGCATCAACTCTTCTCAGGCAACCTGCTATCCCAACGCCATAGCCACGGAGAATCCTTAGGCCCTGAAGAACTCAAGGTATTAGAGGACTGCAGTGAGACCTGGCGAGAACGCTTGATGGACATCAGCTGGTTCATGCGCGTTCTCAATGAACATATTGCCCGCGAAGCCAATACCGAGGACAACTGCACAGGACGGTTCTGGGAAGGAAGATTCAAGTCCCAGGCCTTACTGGATGAGGCCGCCTTGATAGCCTGTATGGCCTATGTCGACCTGAATCCGATTAGATCAAAAATGAGTACAACGCCTGAAGAATCGGATCATACCAGTATCAAGCAACGCATCCACAAGGCCCAACAAATCGAATACCCCAATGCGATGAAACAACAGGTTAAAACACTGATGCCGTTTGTCGGCAATCCAAGAAAGGACATGCCTGATGGCCTGCCCTTCAAACTAACCGATTACATGGAACTGGTTGACTGGAGCGGGCGTATTTTACGAGAAGATAAGCGCGGCGCAATCCCAAATGATTTTCCCCCTATCCTGCAACGGCTCAATATGGAACCACAACACTGGCTATACCTGACGAAGGAATATGAATCACCGTTCAAGGGGCTGGTTGGTTCGGTGAATAAACTCAGGCAGGCATGCGCATTGCTAGGCTATCAGCGCTTACCGGGGCTAAGGAATTGTGCGTTGTTTTTTCCCTGACCTCCAATCTTAAATCCATCTTATATCGGGAATCAGTTATAGCTGAGCATTATTACTACCCTGAGTAAAATATTTAGGGCAATAAACACTTAATCGTCTATGTAAATTCATATTCTTGACGAGTCCTGCGATCCCATCATCCGATTTGCACTACTAGTACTTCCCTTAAGCCCATTGAAATATGTATTTTTTATCTTGGGTATCCTATTTATTTTCTTTCTTAGATTGGGTGTCCTATTTATTTCTTTTACTATTTATTTATTAGATTGGGTGTCCTATTTATTTTTTACTATTTATTTATTAGATTGGGTGTCCTATTTATTTTTTTTATACCTATTTATTCTTCCTATTTATTCAATGAACTCAGGTGGTACTTCGTCAGCCAACCAGACTTTATTATTACCAATATAAAAATGCACGCCTTTATCGTAAGCTTGGGCGGACTTTACATTTAAGATGATTGGTTGCTTCGATTTGCGAAGACCTACTTCTTTAGCGAGCCCCTCTGTCGTCGATAAGTGAACATACTGCCGAGACATTGGCTTGAGACCTTTTTTCATGATTTTTCCCACAACATCTGGATTCGTACCATGGAATAATATGTCAGGTGGACGCGCCGAAATTTTGCTTAACTTTCCTGATAAAGAGTGACCATAGAGAGCACGAATTTTATCAGCTTTGATCTCATGGCGTATTTTTTCAGATCTTATAATCATTTCTTCGATATCTGCACGTTGGATATTTACCCATTCTTTGTTTAATTTTCGCAATGCAGATAATAGAGGCACTATTTCCGTCCAACCTTCAGCATCTAATTCAAGCTCATAAAGCCAAGGTTCATGACGAAGAGCGTGGGATATAATTTTACTAAGATTCTGATAATCCATTAAGGCTCATATTCTATCATTACTTCTATTGCACTTCTAAACCAATCCCAAAAATTTTCAAATTCTTCCTTTTGCTCATAACCAGAACTGGCAAAATCATGGATTATAACAACCTTTCCAGGATAATCCTTGTCCCAGCATGCAACATCATCGTTATCTTCCCTGCGTGCGAAAGGAACCAATGCTCTACTTGGATATCGGTTTTTAATACCGTCAAATCTTGTCCTGAGTTGATCTCCCTGTAAAATGATCCACGGATCAAGGTCAATAATTTCTTGATTCACTATACGCAATAACTCGTGCGGATAGTCGAACCAATCTGGCAACTCATCTTCTTTCAGTAATCTTTCCATAAGAATTAGTCTTTCGATCCTGTAAAAGGGGAACCATTTGTGTATCTATTTCGAAATGCCGCCCCTTGCTTTCCAATACGATTCTGCACAGCATCACCCCAAGTCGAAGGCTTGCCCTGACGTGTAGTAAATCGCTCTACAAGATTTGAAGGTAGTGGATCTGAAGCATTACGAATATTGGCTTGTACGTTTATACCTGCACGAGAACCCGCTAAGACACGAGTATTATCAAGAGTAGTTAAACCACCATCTTTCATGCGGACAACATCAATTGCATCACCCTTCCAACCTTTAGCTTTCATACTATCAACTATATCAGCTGTTCCGTTAACAGACTTTTGACTAAACCGAATGGTATTTGGATCTACACTTTGTCCACCCCCTTTCTTAGCTAATACCTTAAAACCCTTCTTCGCCAATCCCTTAACACCAGTAGGAATACCAGTCGCACGTTCAAAAGCCTCAGATGCTATTTCTTTTGCTATGAAAGCTATAAACGGTACAAAAAACAGATTCCCATCCGGATCCACATACTTGTATGGATTATTAGCCGCATACGCAAAACGGTTAAAGGTCCTAGGGTCTTCCGGATCCACTGCCGCCGGATCCACTCCCATAAACCGCCCAATCGTAGGATCATACCAACGCGCCCCAAAATACGTTAGCCCATTATCTTCATCCTCCTGCTTGCCGGTATACCACTGGCTGTTACTGCCGCCGTCCTCCTTACGAATGCGCTCGCCATAGGGCTTATAGGCCTCCTTCCACGCCAGGTTGCCGTTTTCATCGGTCGCCGCAATCGGGGAACCCAGTGCATCCAGATGATAATAGGTCACCTTCTCGGCGGCATGGACCTGCCCCAAGCCCAGTATGACGACTGCTAATAACATCCATAGTTTATTGATCATCTGTTTTGCCCCACTACACCTATATTATTATCCATATACTTTTGATTCTTAGCTGATGGAGTCAGATCAATTAATGTCAGTGATACTAACATCATCAAAATACCCTGTTCCGTCCACCTTCACGGCGCGCAGGCGCAGTTTCACGGTCGCCGCATCGGCCGGTGCTACGCGTTCGACGCTCTTCAGTACATAGTCCGCATTTTTCGTTGTGCTGCCAAAGTTATGCCGCGTACCGCTTATCTCGGCACCGCTGCTGTTGTACCAGCGGATCTGGAAGCGATAGCTGCCGGTTGTACGACCAACCACCTTCAGCCAGGCTTCAAAACGGTAGGTTTTACCGCCTGTGACAGGCACGGTCTGATCGGTATTTTGTGATCCGGTTGGTTTGCCTACTATTTCCAGCGCATAGGACCCGGTATTGGCATTGCCAGTTTGTACAACACCCTTCCCTGTCCAGCCTGTTTTATCGCCGCTTTCAAAGCCGGGATTGGTGAGCAGGTTGACTATCGTGGGTGCACTCAGTGTTGTCGCACTGGCAGCACCTGATCGTGGTGATTCATTTGCAGGAGTAGCATTGTCATATGCCGACACCGTGTAGCTATACAATGTATCTGCCGTCAGTCCGGTATCGGCATAACTGGCGTCCGTCACCGTAGTTAGCGGTGTTGAATCGCCGTCCCTGTAAATTCTATAACCAGCCACACTGCCACCGCCAACATCCGCCGACGGCGCCCAGCTCAGGTCAATCTGACTGTTGCTTACGGCCACGGCCGTGAGCACAGTCGGGGTGGTCGGCGGCAAGGTGTCTGCAACGGCAAATGTTGTCGCGCTCGCTGCATTCGACGGCAACGATTCATTCGCAGGAATGGCATCATCAATCGCCGATACCGTGTAGGTATATAACGTATTCAACGTCAGCCCGGTATCGGCATAGCTGGTGCCCGTGACCGTGTTTATCGGTGTTGAAGCGCCGTCGCGGTAAATGTTATAGCCGGCCACACTGCCACCGCCTGTATCTGTCGATGCCAACCAGCTCAGGTCGATCTGGCTGGTACTGACCGCCGCAGCCGAGAGCCCGCCTGGTATGCCAGGTGGCTGCGTATCGATGACAGGGACAGCATCCAGATCGATGATACTGATATCATCGAAATAGCCGGTTCCGTCCGCCTTCACGGCACGCAGGCGCAGTTTCACTGTCGCCGCATCGGCCGGTGCTACCCGTTCGACACTCTTCAGTACATAGTCCGTGTTGGCCGACGTGCTGCCGAAATTATGTCTCGTACCGCTTATCTCGACACCGCTGCTGTTGTACCAGCGGATCTGGAAGCGATAGCTACCGGTTGTTCGACCGACAACCTTCAGCCAGGCTTCAAAACGGTAGCTATGTCCACCCACCACAGCAACACTCTGATCGGTATTTTGTGATCCAGTCGGTTTACCAACTACGGCCAGTGCATAGGTCCCGCTGTTGGCATTGCCTGCTTGAACGGCGCCCTTCCCTGTCCAGCCTGTTTTATCGCCGCTTTCAAAACCGGGATTGGCGAGCAGGTTAATGACCGCAGGTGCACTCAATGTCGTTGCGCTGGCAGCAGCCGATGGCGGCGATTCATTCGCAGGCTCGGCATTGTCAATTGCTGATACCGTGTAGCTATACAATGTATCTGCCGTCAGTCCGGTATCGGCATAACTTGTGCCTGTCACCGTTGCGATCGGAGTCGTAGCGCCATCCCTGAATATGTTATAACCGGCCACACTGCCACCGCCAACATCCGCCGACGGTGCCCAGCTCAGATCGATCTGGCCACTGCTAACTGCTGTGGCTGTGATATTGGTGGGGATCGTCGGTGGCTGGGTATCCGCAACGGCCAGGGTCGTGGCGCTTGCCGGAGCCGATGGTTGCGATTCATTGGCAGGGTTGGCATCGTCAATCGCTGATACCGTGTAGGTATATAATGTATTCAGTGTCAGCCCGGTATCGGAGTAACTGGTGCCTGTCACCGTGTTTATCGGTGTTGAAGCGCCGTCCCGGTAAATGTTATAGCCGGCCACACTGCCACCGCCGTTATCCGTCGAGGCCGTCCAACTCAGATCGATCTGGCTGGTACTGACGGCCACGGCTGTGAGTCCGCCAGGCACGTTTGGCGCTTGGGTATCGGTTGCACCTCCACCACTGACATCGGTAATGGCGATATCATCGAAATAACCGTTTCCGTCTGCCTTATTGGCGCGCAACTGTATCTTGACGGTGGCCGCATCGGCCGGTGCAACCCGTTCCGTGGTATTCAGGGCATAGTCACTATTGGCAGTTGTGACACCGAAATTATGCTTGGCGCTTGTTATCTGCGTTCCATCGGCCCTGTACCAGCGCAACTGTATGCGATAGTCGCCAAGCGTACGGTTCGCGACTTTCAGCCAGGCATCAAAACGATAGCTATTGCCGGGCACCACAGGCACAGATTGGTTGCCAACCAGATTTCCAGTGGTATTACCCGCCAGCTTCAATGCATGGGTACCATTGTTGGCGTTACCAGTTGCAACCACACCCTTGCCAGTCCAGCCTGTTTTATCACCGGTCTCGAAGCCGGGGTTGATTAACAGATTGGTAACCGGAGGTTCTACCTGAATGGAAACATTGGCGCTCGCACTACCGCCGTTACCGTCATTGACGGTGTAGCTGAAGGCATCACTACCACTATAATTAGGATTCGGCGTATAGGTAACGGTGTTATCATTATTGATAACAGTGCTGCCGTTCGCACCTTGAGTCACAGTACTGACCGTCAAGCTATCGCCATCTACGTCTGTATCATTCCCCAGCACATTCAGGTTTGCCGAAACGTTTACTGTTGTATTAAAGCTGTCGTCATTGGCAGCCGGTATATCATTTACAGGTGTGACGTTTACAGTGACCGTACCGGTATCTGTTCCACCATTGCCGTCATCGATTGTATAGGTAAAGTTGTCGCTACCATTGAAGTTGTTGTTCGGGGTGTAGCTGACAGTGTTGTCGGTATTAATGACGACACCGCCGTTGGCACCCTGGGTTATCGCAGTCACAGACAAGGTATCACCCTCAGGGTCTGTATCGTTGGACAGCACATTGATCGCAGCTGCTTGTGTATCCTCGGCTGTAACAACGGTGTCATCAATGGCGACCGGAATGTTATTCACGGCTGTAACCGTTACGCTGACTATTGCAGTTGCAGCGCCACCGTTGCCATCCTCGATAGTGTAGTTAAAGCTATCGCTACCGTTGAAACCGTTGTTCGGCGTGTAGCTGACGGTATTATCAGTATTGATGACGACTCCACCGTTGGCGCCTTGTGTGACCGACGTTACAATCAGCGTATCGCCGTCGGCATCGCTATCATTGGAAATAACGTTGATGCTAACAACAGTATTTTCAGAAGTAATGGCCAAATCAGGACTTGCTACTGGCGGGTAATTAACCAATAACGTTGCCAGAACGTTTACGACTACCAGATCGGCATGCGTATCGCCATCATTATCTGTCACTGTTAGTTGGAAAGTAATAGGTGTGTCTTGTGAAATAAACGGCGCAGTAAATGTTGGATTCACTGTCGATTCATCTGTCATATTGACCGCAGGACCATCCACCTGAATCCAGGAATAGCTGGTAATACTGCCATCAGAATCACTTGACAAACTACCATTCAGAGATACAACACTGCCACCTGCTACTTGCTGATCCGAACCAGCGTTTGCGACAGGTAGAGTATTCGGTCCTACTGGAAGCAGAGATCTATCTAATGTTTTGGATACTATAGAGCTACTCGGATCATAATCTACGGGCTTCCATGGATGCCTGTCTACCCAAACGACCGTTACATTACCTTTCGTATCAATGACAGCATCAGGATCATATGCGGTCATATTATCTTGATCTGATATTAATTGTAATTGAGCCCAGTCTGTCCCATTTATTTTATATCTTCCCCATATTTCCAATAATCCATTATCATCTCTGACTTGATTCCAGATTACCATAGAATCGCCAACATGATTCATAACTACACGCGGCTTGATTGTTTCCATTCCGTTTACTGGATCACTTATTCTTTGCGCACCGCCCCAGCCATAACCGACTTTATATTCATTTATAAATACGCTAGAGCCAACACCATCTTGTTGCCTCCAGGCTACGATACTATTACCAACACCGTCCATAGAGATTGTCAAACCTCTATCAGAATAACCTCCCGCATTGGAAACATTCTCACTTGAGGATTCTAACGGCGTTAATGGTGTCCAAGTATCTGTGCTCGCAATATAACGTTTCGCATATACTGACCTGGTATAAGAAGAGAGTGAATCACTGCGAACCCATGCAAAAATTGCATTGCCATAATCATCCATTGCAACAACCGGGTGATGCTGTGTGAAATAAATATCACCGTCATCAAGTTGTACTGGTGCTTGCCAAGACCCAGCATTTACATCATAACGTCGTGACATTGTTACGCCAGCCTCGCCAGCTATAGCGAAATTTTGTCTTGCCCAGGTGACAATAATGTTGCCTTTACTATTAATCGAAACACTTGGACGTGTTGCACGGATATTGTCTGCATTCTCGATGATTTCTTTGGCTGACCAACCGGTAGTTACACTGAAACGCCTGGCAATAATTTTACTATAACTATAGCCTCCAACAGACTGACTCACCCACACTATAATACCATCACCTTGATTATTAAATGCCACCTTAGGCTGGTCTACATCTAAATATTCCTCTTCCAAGCGCGCCACGGCCCAATTTGAAGTATTCGTTATTTGGGCGGTACTAGTCCATACACTGGTATCATTACTTCCTTCATCTTTCTCCATAATAGCGACTGCTTTTCCATTAGTAAGAGAAAGATCATAGTTATCGCCCAATCCAATTATGCCATTATAATTTGGCCAGATATTTGTCAATTTAGGGATGTCCCATCCTGCTCCTTGTTTTCTCATATTTGACTTGAGAATAGAATGACCTTCTGCTGGCACAAACTGGTTCCACATAACCATCATGTCATCATTAGAACCAATTGAAATTACCGGCTCGCTATTTCCAATATCAATATCACCGCTCATTTCCTGCTTGGGCGACCACAACAAAGTATTTGGAGTCCCACTAAATATCGGTGTGGCCTTTGATTCAACGCCAGATGTGCTGAGTGAGGTCATTACATAGTAGATAGTAACTTCTCTTTGCAAATCTGTATGAGTATACGGACTTGCTATATTGATGATTAAATTACCCGTACCGGGTGTTACATCAGGGGAGGTACTCCAATACAGGTTTACACTAGCTGCATTAGGATCCTCTACCCAGGTAATAACATTTTGACCATTACCTGGTTGCGCAATGACTTGAGTGGGAGGATCAATGTTAACGATACGAATAATGACCTCATCACTGCCAGTTAAGCCTTCACTATCAGTTACGGTTAGTCGCAACACCATTTCTTCTTCAGCTGTTACAAATGGCAAGGTAACATTTGCTGTCGTAGTAGTATCATCAGCAATGATTGCGGCTGGCCCTGATACCTGACTCCACTTGTAGCTCACTATGGCTCCATCCTGATCATAACCTGAACCAGAAAAAGATAATATTGTTTCCTGTGCAGCTACTGCGATATAGGGTGATTCCACTATAGCAATAGGCGGAAGATTCTGATTTGGATACGCATTACCCAACCACTCATAATGACTCGCTCTTCTAATTCTTTCATTATATGTTGTTTCATACCAGGAAACCGATGCATTACCCGTTATTTCCATGTCAACATCAACCAGAGGAAACCAATAATCTGTGTCATAAGAACCCAAGAGATCGGATTCGTAAGTATCCAGAGTATAAACACCCTCCCATCCACCGGCAGGTGTATAACGGTTGGCTTGCACTATCATACCAAAAGGCCTTTGGTATTGGCCAAACGTAACTGCAGGGACCGACGCATGCGCCCAAGCGACAATTGCATTTCCTAATTCATCAGTATCTATATCAATACTCAGACCGCCATAAGAGTTCCCGTTATCAACAAGTGAAACAGGCTCCTGCCACCCACTAGACACATGATTCCAGTTAGCATAATAAGACGGGCCTGTATTACTTAGAACCGCAAGGACATCACCATTTTTTGCAATGTGTAATTTTTCTACTTTCGCATCTGAAAGCGAACCAGTCGCTGAGTCGGTCCATGTCCAGCCATTACCTGGATCATAACGTTGCCCTACTGTAATTTTATCACCGGAACTATCCTCAGTGTTCATCAGTACAATATAATCACCTTTGGAATTTAAAGCCGTTTGGAGCTTTCCAAAAATCAAGTTATCGAAAAGTGGTTTGAGCGACCATGTTTTTGATATTGGATCAAAGTGATTTGCATAATAGGTCGGACGATAAGAATTATCTTCTACAAGTATTGCAAAAATATCTCCAGCTTCGTTTATATCGACATACGATGTACTATTGACATTGCTCGTTAAAGACTCCTGTGCACTCCATGTTTTTGATGCAGCATCATATTTTGACATGATTGTGCCAATCTGGCGCGGGTAACTATTCGCCAGCCTAAAGGTCACAAGCGTAACATCGCCGGACTCATTGATTAATCTATTATATGTTGAAATATATGAAGAGCCAGTCAATATCGATTCTAATGCACTCCAGGTTTTAGTTGACGCATCGTATACAGTTGCCAGAACTTCATAGACTTTCTGACTAGAAGAATACGTTTGCTTATCCATAAAGATTACGGCATCGCCAGCATCATTAATCGATAAAGCATAGGAGAATATATCCGCATCCGGTGTTAACATCTGTCCCGCAGACCAGCCTACCCCAGGTTCATAGAGCTGCACTAAAGGTCCATTACCCAGATTACGTATTGTTATTGCTCGACCACTCGATGGAGCAACCGCACCCGGAATAACCCCCTCAATCTCACTCAGTTTTTGAGTTGTATTATAAGGTGCTGACCAGCCGTTTTTGCCAGTAGTGACCTTCAACTCCTGCATGATCGTTTCGCCATAGGCATTTACGGCCGTAATGACATAATAATAATCTGCGCCATTTGTCAGGCCAGTATGAACATAGGGAGAACTTACGCCTAAAATGGCATTGCCTGTCTGTGGCGTAACACCTGGCGTTGTACCCCAGTATATATTGTAACTGTTCGCTTGCGGACCAGGGCTCCAGGTGAGTGTATTCTGACCGTCACCCTGTAACGCCTGTACATTTGCAACTGCAATCGGGGGCGCCACCACCCATACAGTCACCTTGACGCTATCCGTATGACTCAAACCTGTATCATCGACAACGGTCAAATTGAAAGTTAACTCAGAATCAGCCGCTACGAGTGGTGTTACAAACGCTGTACTAGCTGCTGAAGGATTCGATAATGTCACAGGATTACCCGATGTCTGCGTCCAGCTATAACTGACAATTGCATTGTTGTTCGCCGAAGAGGAACTGCCATCCAGAGTTACATTCACTCCACCGTACACAGCCTGGTCATTGCCTGCATTGGCCACAGGAGGCGCGTTCACGACCTGCGCAATCAACTGACTTCTGAAATAAATATATTCTTTTTTATTAACGGGCTTCGAAGGATCATATTCAAAAAGCAGATTTCCTGCCTTATTGTAAATATAATGCGTATTCTGACCTGTACTGCTGGAGCGTACAACACGATTATTGTTCGCATCATATTGATAATCGATTGTCTTTAACGTTGTAGAGCTGCTCACCAGATTACTTGCATCATCATAGGTATGATTATTGCCATTGCGTCCAACGTTACCATACATATCGTGCCAAAGAATGATATCTTTGACAGTGTTGCCAATAATACGGTTTAACTGGTTATTGACATAAGAAAAATCACGGCTGGTTGAACCGAAAGTTTTATTAGTGATATTACCCATCGCGTCATAAGAAATACTTCCTGTACCCCATATACCATTCGCTACTGTCAGGCGATTCAATCCATCGTAATCAAAAGACCTGTTAAAGTCGGGATCCTCTGCATTTGCTATTGCACTAACATTTCCGATATTGTCATAGGCATATGTCTGATCTACTACGTTACTGATGCCGCTGGTTTTTATATTCTTCATCCATAAGCGATCATTCAATGCATAGTCTGTGACCTGGCCGTTAGCATAGGTAATTTGCTTGGCCTCACCGGAGGGGTGGTAAGTTATGTTAGCCACATAGGGCGCTACCTGGGTAGCTCGCCCAAGTGCATTAGGTTTATACACCACCTGCTTATTACTCGGGTAGGTCAGTGTATCCAGCGCATCCAGAACGTTATAATCATAATTAATTATCGATGTGGTACCAGCCACCAAAATAGTTTCCGACTTCAAATTATTATTTGCATCATATGTGTAGGTGCGCTGGCCAATATTATTACCAGCCGTTTCAATATTATTATTCTTATCATAGCCATACGATACATCTGGCGTTGTATTGGGGTAATTAATATAATTGAGCCTATTAAGGTCATCGTAAGAATATATTGTTACTGGAGAAGATCCTACTTGCTTGGATATCATATTCCCCAGTTCATCGCGCCCATACAATGTTATACCAGTCTCAGGATTAGTTTCTGATTCCAGATAGAACCTTGCGTCGTAGTTGTATGTCCGTTCATATCCGCTGCCATTCAGCTCACCCTGCCAGATGGAAGTCATCTGGCCCAGAATATTGCGCTCGATATTGGTTAAGACATTCTCCGGCGAATTGGTCCTGATCAGCCACTGCTCGTCCGGATCAGCATAGGATCTGTACAGTTTTGTTGTGATATTTCCACGCTCGTCCTTTATCACAACATTCGCAGAGATGTCTGGCAACAGTCCGTATGTCGTAGTACTGAAACTTGCATCCGGATGTTCCATACGCACGATACGCCCCAATGGATCATAACTGTATATAGTCCCCGTAACAGAATTGGGATAGGACTGAAATATTTTCTGAGCCAGTGCATCATATTGCTGCGTAACAGTGATCGTTTCATTCGTGATCGTATCAGTACGACTGACATCAACTTGACGGCCAAAACCATCGAACGTGACAACCTCTTTGTAATTGACTCTGGTCAGGGTCTTGCTGTTTGCCGTCCATACTACTGAAACATCGGCATTAATCGGATAATCAATAGCGCTCAGACGGTTCAAATTATCATAGCTGAAATACGTGGTATTCAGCCGACCATCTTTCTCCCATGCCAATGTGCCGGTATCATTGACCATGCGTTCGATGACGACTGTTTCCGGTTTTTCAACGCGCTGGGCTGTACCCCGGTGATAATCGAAATAACGGGTGACGTTTGTACGTGCATCGGTCACTGTTTCTACGTCACCTGCCGTTGTATAGGTATAGGTGGTCTTCACCCCATATCGGTCAAGTGACAACAGATTACCATTATTGGGATCAAACTCCCTGCTTATCGTACCTATGTCGGTAATGGTTTCGTCCTTGACGCGGTTGATGATCCACTTTGCTACATCAATGTCATAGATGTAATCTGTGATACGCCCTGGGTCGCTTATAAAATTACCATTCGCATCCGTGGTGCCGGTATTCACACTCTCGACTATCTGCCCAGGGTTACCATATGCATCGTAATTGTTATATTCGGTTATATAATCGTGATCATCACGCCAGATGGACTTCTTTTGCAATAAAGGTGCGGCAGTCTCGAAATCTATTCTTAATTCATTACGACCATGCCAGTAATTTTCGTTAGAAATCTTTTGCGGAATCCATTCGTTTATCTCCTGTTGAACAATTGTCGTCCCGGTAGGATCATAAATCTCCTTATAGCGCATCAAGCCGACAGACCACATCGTTCCCTGCCCTGCTGTGCTGTACCCGTAATGGTAATATTTGATAAGCGCGTTTGGCGTTGTTACTGTAGTAATATCGAAGGTATTACCATCACCTGGTACATAATCAAAATTCCATGTACCGCTCGTTATATCAGGACCTGAAGTAGTTTTAGTGGCAATAGCTGTTGTGGCCGGATCAACAGACAGCGGGTCGGAATTAAAATAGACCGGCTTATAGGCATAATCGATGACACCGCCATATGGATAAATGACGCGTTTCATCGAATAATCGCCTACAACGCCAACTTCACCATTAAACGGATTGTATTCATACTGCCAACGCGTATTATCCGGCCTTACGACCTCTGTTAGTTGATAATATGCCCCATATACGTTCGGAATAATAGTATAATTATATTTCCAGGTTTGACCATTCGCTGTAATACTCGACAAACGTAACTGTGATGTTGCCCCATCAGGCGCATCATCAATATAATTGTACTGAACAAGACGACCATCACTCGCCGTTACTGTGTTTACATAGACATAGCCACTACCATTATTTATATAATTTATATTGATGGAATTCCCATTCAGATCTGTGATTTTGCTGGTATAGTAATTAGTGGTTCCAGATATTCCGCTACCCTCATAATCATACACATCCATTAAATATTCTGTACCATCGGGTGATGTAACAATCATTCCACTACCAGCAGTGACACATCGCGCCTTCCAGCGGCTTTTCGTAATCAGGTAATTTCCATCTAAAGAGACAACCAGGATTTCCCTTCTGCCATCCGGGAGTTCTAACGAAGGATTGTCCCTTACACTGACGTTCCACAGAGAGGCTTGTGTACATATCTTGTCTTTATTGCTGTCTGCAACAACGATTCTGCCGAAGTGCATGGACCAACCAACACCCGTTACGGTACGTGGGCCAACACTTTCCTGCAAACTGGTGTAGGTACGATTGACCTGGATATCCAGGCCGCCATTACCGGGTATCAACAGATCGACATAACTCAACTGCAAGGTGCCGCCAAATGGATCAATGGATTCATTAAAGCTCTGATTCAGAGTCTCTTTAAATGGATTAATGCCAGGCTCGGCATAATAATCTCGGAATTGTTCTGCCTGTGCAGATTGAGAAATAAATAGTGAGATGATAAACGCGAAACAAATCCAATTCACATACTGCCTGAAATCCATGTTAAAGCTTCCCATGTGCCCGACTTTTTCAGCAGGCTTTTAAATTGTTATTCGATGGTATTTAATCGAAAGATATTACGTGTTGGTAATCCGTTATGACTGAGGATATTTCTGACTACTCTGCAGCCATCCCCACTTTTGCTATATCCCTCGGCCCCTTCTGCAAGGAGATATCTAATGGCTTGACCGGCGCCTTTGCAGAATTAACATTTCTGATCGTGGTTTTTGTATCCACTGTCGCTCCTGCATTCGGAGATGCTGTATCCTGAATAACATTTGCTGGAATTGCATAGTAAATAATTGCCGCTATAAACAAGATGGACAATATTAAAATACTTGACTGGCGTATCATCCCGATTCCCCGTTTTCCGCTATTGTACCTGGTCAGTTGTATTGGACTTCAAACTACAAATCAGCCTGGTTAACTGGTAAAACTGTTTTCATTCCTAATACACTCGAATTCTCAGGATTTCATATGTGCATACAGCCGCTATCACATATCAACTTAATTTGAGTTTTATACTGCGTTAAATAATACTTATTGTATTTTTATACTGCAATCGTACAAGCACCCGGGTTTTTACGTTGTCATAGTCTTGAAGTCGTTGCAGCTACACTAAGTGAATGATTTATTTAAGTGGATATTTTACATGTAGGAACTTTCCTACACATAAAAAAGCAAAGGACTACATAACTGATTTGGTGTGTTGGAGAATAGATGCAATGCGCCTTATGCAATTGTCTACTAACTTTACAGTTCAGTGGTCAATTACTTTTCCAGTTTTTCTGAAATAGCGCAAGATTGATCAATATTAGCTGTGCAAGTCATGTATATGGATTGCTACTGCCTGGCTTATATGAGCACCATGTTGTTATGTTGGGTGTCCTATTTATAGCCTCCCGCCCACCTTAACGGATCGTGTAGAGGGTCAGGTCTTGCTGTCAAGCATATGAAGGTACACTATTCAACCGTCAATAGAGCGATTAAGAAAGCAGAAGCGTAGATGCATGATTGCAAGACCCCATTCTTTCTTCAATTTATCTGTATTTACACACCCAGCAATGACTCATCATACCAAACATCTTCATATTCTCCATCGATTAGGAAACGCCAACCTGGGGGTAGGCCTAGATATTTCTGGATTTCAGGGCACCATTCTGAAAGATGTTCGACATGTAAAGGCTGAAAGAAATCAGGATCATCCGAGAGTTCTTCTCCCGCCCAGATATACCACCCCGTGGTGTCTCCTTCAGCAGGGTGACGAAGGCCATTAATTGGCCGATGTCCCTCTTTGACATTCAATGCGATACCAACTTTCAAGTGATTTGGAGATGGACAATAGTCAGCCATGTGCTTTAAGCACATGGCCTTTTGTTGGCCTACTAACCCTCTATTCAAGGCCATTCTGCTTTTTCATTTGCCGGGAAAACCTGCTCATTTCGGCGCCTTGCCGTGCTGAACAAGTTGGACATTGAGGCTGAACAGAACCGACATCTCGCATACGTGTCTTATCAATAGCTCCAGTTTGGTAATACTCTTTGACAAGTGGGTTTTTATGGTCAGCGACTTGCCTTGGGGTAGTTCTTCCACAATCTACGCAAGGCTTACCTTGCACTGATTCACGCTGGGCCTTGGTCGTAGCGCCTGAAGGACGTTTATAGACTTTTGTTATCTCAGGAGCACCCTTTGTAACATCTCTAGACTTAGTTATTAATCTTCCCGCAATCTCCTTACCACCCTTAGTCAACGCACGTCTGGTACTAAACCATTCAATCCCAGTAATCTCAGCAATCGCTTCACCAGCTACTTCTTTGAGAATAAATGGAACTATGATAGGGAGCTTCCCATCCGGATCAATGTATTTATAAGGATTATTATTCGCATAAGCAAACCGATTAAAGCTATGCACATTGTCTTCCATGATCCCAACCGGATCGATCCCCATAAACCTTCCAATTGTAGGATCATACCAACGCGCCCCAAAATACGTCAGGCCGTTGTCCGCATCCTCCTGCTTGCCGGTATACCACTGGCTGTTACTGCCGCCGTCCTCCTTACGAAGTCTTTCCCCATACGGCTTATAGGCCTCCTTCCACGCCAAGTTGCCGTTTTCATCGGTCGCGGCTATCGGGGAACCCAGTGCATCCAGATGATAATAGGTCACCTTCTCGGCGGCATGGACCTGGCCGAAGATCAGGCATAATACGCCTAAAAATATCCATATTTTATTGGTCATTAGTTTTTTCACACTTCATCTGATTTATTATGTACATTACATCACGTTTTTATCCGATCGGGATAGTACAACTTAGGTCAGAGATACCAGCATCATCAATAACCTCGTCTAACTGTACTATTGGCACAAAATATGAATTTTATAATCGCCACATCGGTTTATGCAACTTACACACTTTTTCAGCACGTAAGCAGAATTGTTGATGTTGATACCGAAACGATATCATGCAGCCATTATCTCGATACACTAGTTTTATGTCAGCGTATCTGTAAGCTCTAGTTTCACGTTGTAAGATTGACGATCTTCGGTGAGGATTCAAAGTGGTAGCAATTTCCACGTAGATTAGTCATCGTGGTTGCGTTTAACATCCAAATTCAATATCAATATTAGACGCTGGTATTCCTGTCACTCCTGATCAGTTTTGCATAGAGACATCCAACGCCTTGATAGGTGTCATCGCGGAATTGATGTTATTGAGACTAGCGTTTGTTTGCGCAGATGCATCCTCGTTCTGGGACGCTGGCTCCTGAATGACTGTCGCTGGAAAAGCAAAGTACAGTATTGCCACTATAAGCAATACAGGCAGTAATAACATACCGGATTGACGTATCATTCCAAATCCCCCCCATTGCACCTTGTCAGTTGTTCAGGCAATCGCACTACATATATTCAGTCAAGATACCTGATAAAAACTGCTTACTTTCTTCCCTACAGTTAAGCTCGAATTATTTGATTAATTACTTGTAAGTATCTGACTAAATGTATATTAATCTTATTTCGTAATTAACCATTCTTGTTAAATGCTACTAATTATACACCCAAATTACAAACGTATTAATGACTTGTATGAAAGAATAGAAGGCACGAACAACTGATCGTTACGCTAAGCTAATGATTTTTATAAAGAGTTTTTTGAATTGTAGGTTTATTCCTACAATCAAATAAGTATAGGATGACAAACTCCGTAAAATAGCGCAGCGTAGCTGGATTGTTGCTTGAGATGATGTTTGGGATGGATATCCAGGATAAAATATTTACTACTTCGTTTTTGAGATAGCTTCGCTGCGCTCGCAATGACTCGAAAACATACGTATTAAAGGCATATCATGCAGCGACAGAATTTTTTAACAAAAAAAGGGCTGCAAACCTGCAGCCCTTTAATTTGATTTGGTGCCGATGGCCGGAGTCGAACCGGCACAGCTTGCGCTACCACCCCCTCAAGATGGCGTGTCTACCAATTCCACCACATCGGCTAATAGGCTTACTGTTCCTTTTTAGTTTCAGGCGCCGGTGTACTTTCCGGCACAGAAACGCTCGACTGTGACTCGGCAGTCGGTGCCGCAGGCACATCACTTGCCGGTGCCGCCGGGACGTCACTGGCAGGGGTTGCTGCCTTGACGGCTTCTTCCACCTTGGTTGCGGTTTCCTCGGCCTGCTCGGTCGCTGTTGTGTATTTCTCGATCAGGCCCGCTTCTTCGGTCTGGCGATGGGCCATGACACTCAGTGACAGGCTGACAGCAAAGAACAACGTGGCCAGGATACCCGTGGTCCGACTCAGAAAGGATGCCGATCCACTGGCGCCAAACACCGTCGCTGACGCGCCACTACCAAATGCAGCGCCGGCATCGGCGCCCTTACCGTGCTGTAACAGGATCAATGCGATCAGTGATATAGAAATCAGGACCTGCGCGACCAGTAAAAAAGTTTGCATGGATGTTTCCTCGTTTTATCCGGCAGCCTGGCAAATAGCCAGGAAGTCTGCTGGCTTTAATGATGCGCCACCAATCAGGCCACCATCGATATCCGGCATACCCAGCAGTTCAGCGGCATTACCTGCGTTCATACTGCCACCATACTGGATGATAATATTTTCGGCTATTGTAGCATCCAGCCCGGCCAGCTTGCCACGGATGAACTGGTGCACATCCTGCGCCTGTTGTGGTGATGCTGTCTTGCCGGTACCGATGGCCCAGACCGGCTCATAAGCGATCACGGCATCGGCAAATGCCCCGATACCCTCAAGGTTTATGACCGCATCGAGTTGGCGGCTGACGACATCCTCGGTCACACCCTGCTCGCGTTCTTCCAGCGTTTCACCAATACACAGGATCGGCTTCAGACCGTTACGGCGAGCGGCGGCGAAACGCGCGGCAACCATATCATCGCTCTCACCATACAGGCTTCGGCGTTCGGAGTGGCCGACAATCGCATATTCACAACCGAAATCTTTTAACATCGCACCGGCGATCTCACCGGTATAGGCACCGGAATCCTGGTCGCAGACGTTCTGTGAGCCAACCGCGATTTTTGATCCTTCAACCAGTGATGTCACTTCTGGAATGTAGATGGCCGGCGGGCAGACGGCGACCCCGGCTGTGTTGACAGTGTCTATTCCCGACAGAATACCATTGATCAGTTCACGGATACTGTCCAGAGAACCATTCAGTTTCCAGTTACCGGCTACCAGCTTAGTGCGCATATATGTTTCTCCAAATCACTCTTCATGTGCCAAGGAACACCCGATAAACCCGTTATTGCGCAGGCATGGCAATGTTGCAACGCGGCAATCGACGGGCCATTCTATAAGGTATGTAAACGGCCTAATGACCAAACATTTTGAGGTTAATCAGGGTTCCCAAAAATGACGGCAAGCTTACCGGTAATTACCAGATAAATCAATTATTTGATCAGCAAAAATATAAAAAATAATTATTCACCCGAGGCCACTTCCTCAACTACCTGGGCCAATTGTCGCGCCAGCACACTGACCTGGTCCTCGTCACGACCCTCGACCATGACCCGCACCAACGGTTCGGTCCCGGAAAGACGCAGCAATACCCTCCCGGCATCGCCCAGTTCCTCTTCTACCTGCTTGATTGCATTATTGATTTTATCATCACTGTCCGGATCGATGCGGCGTGACATGGTCACGTTGACCAGACTTTGCGGGAATTTACTCATGCCGGATTTCAGCTCATGTAGGCTCTTGCCATTCTGCTGCATGGCCGCGAGCACCTGTAAGGCGGCGACGATGCCGTCACCGGTGGTCAGGCAATCGAGGCAAATAATATGTCCGGAGCCTTCGCCACCGATCAGCGAATCGGTATTCTGCAACAATTCCATGACATAGCGGTCGCCGACCTTGCTACGATGAAAATCGATGCCTTCATCGCGTAGAGCGATCTCCATGCCCAGGTTGCTCATCTGCGTCCCGACTACGCCTCCTTTGTAGGATTTTCTGCGATAGCGATCCATCGCGATAATGAACAGAATCTCGTCGCCATCGACGATCTCGCCTTTTTCATCGACCATGATCAGGCGGTCACCATCGCCGTCGAGACCAATACCGACATGTGCGCCTTCACGCAACACAGTCTCACGCATGGCCTCCGGTTTTGTCGAGCCGACGTCCTGATTGATATTGAGGCCATCGGGCTGATCACCGAGCGTAATTACTTCTGCACCAATTTCTTCAAAGACACTCGGCGCCACCTGGTAGGTTGCACCATTGGCACAATCCACGATCAGTTTCATGCCCTTAAGAGTGACCTTGGAAGAAATGGTACTCTTGCAGAATTCGATATAGCGGCCACGCGCATCCTCCATGCGCTCTGCCTTGCCCAACTTGTCGGATGACACCGTGGTCATCGGCTCGTCCAGCATCGCTTCTATTTTCAGCTCAACCTCGTCCGGCAGTTTGGTCCCGTCTGCGGAAAAGAATTTGATGCCGTTGTCAAAATAGGGATTATGGGATGCACTGATGACGATACCGGCATCGGCATGCAAGGTTCGCGTCAGATAGGCAATCGCCGGGGTCGGTATCGGCCCCAGTAACAGGATATCGACGCCGGCGGCCGACAGCCCGGCCTCCAGCGCCGACTCGAACATATAGCCGGAGATGCGCGTGTCCTTGCCGATGATGACCTTGCCCTGACCTTCATTGGACAGTACCTTGCCGACAGCCCAGCCGAGCTTCATGATGAATTCCGGCGTTACCGGATGCTCGCCGACCTTGCCACGTATACCATCGGTACCAAAATACTTTCTTTTCATATCAACTACACTCTCCATCTTGGATGGATGGAAATAATCTTTCAAATTTTCCATTATACATGAATATCGATCAAGGAAACCTGGATTAAATTCTCATTGTAACGTGCCTGCACCGAAGTTGACGTTAATACAGGGTCAACATCAAGAGCATTTTACAGCAATATTGATCTGTAACATGCCTGGCCTATTTTAACAGATTGCCGCGCTGCGACCATCATCAAAAACTTAAATGCATGGCCTATTAGCTGGCAATGACACAGCGATCAATCGGCATTTGTCATGGCCGTATACATCTTGATTGCATCCATCGTTTCATCCACATCATGCGCCCTGATGATGGCCGCACCGTTCATCAGAGCGAAACAGGCTGCGGCAATACTGCCGGCCAGTCTGTTGTCGACAGTCTTGTCGAGTATCGTCGCCATCATGCTCTTGCGTGACAAACCTACCAGCAGTGGCAAGCCCATGTGGTTAAAGTCTGACAGGTGTTTCAGCAGGCTCAGATTATGTTCGACAGTTTTACCAAAACCAAAACCCGGATCGATCAGTAACCGTTCTTTGGCGATACCCGCCTGCACACAGCTATCGACTCGCGCCGCCAGAAACTGATACACATCGCTGACTACATTATTATAGTACGGTTCCTGCTGCATCGTACGCGGCTGTCCCTGCATATGCATCAGACATACCGGCACCTGCAGTTGTGAGACAAGTTCGACAGCGCCCGCTTCAGTCAGTGCACAGACATCATTGATCAGCCCCGCGCCTGCCTCGACGGCGCGTTGCATCAGTCCGGGTTTGCTGGTATCGATCGAGATCACGGCGGGGATATCGCGTTTACGCAATGCCTCGATCACCGGGATGACACGACGGGTTTCCTCATCGAGACTGACCGCAGCGGCACCCGGGCGGGTGGATTCGCCACCAATATCAATAAAACTGGCTCCCTGCCTGATCATGTTCTCGGCATGCGCAAGCGCAGCATCGAGGCTGCCATATTGACCGCCATCGGAAAAGGAATCAGGTGTGACATTGAGGATACCCATGACCCTGGGTGTACTCAGGTCGACGATCGTTCCGGCGCAATTGAGATTCTTCATACTAAATTATAAATGAAACATGGATAAGTTCTGCCAACGTCGCTTCGCACGCCCATGTGCTCTCGCGACTATAATACCAATCCTTTGAAAATATGATCATCGGTCATAGTACCAATCCTTGGCAAACATAAATAAGCGGTAAAAAAGCGCATTCGTGACAAAGTCGCTCCACACGTCCATGTGTTCTCGCGACTATAATACCAATCCTTTGAAAATATGATCATCGGTGATAAGGCCATCCTTGGCAAAGTCGCTCCACACGTCCATGTGTTCTCGCGACATAAGGCCATCCTTGGCAAAGTCGCTCCACACGTCCATGTGTTCTCGCGACATAAGGCCATCCTTGGCCAAAAAAAAGGCCGGCAGTCCCCTACCGGCCGTGTCTTCCTCATGTCAATGTCTAATGCTCTTTCGCAGCCCCGCCGATAGAAGGACCCTTATCCTTACTATCCTTGGACTCATCTGCCCTGGTGCCACCACTGCTTGTTGTGTCCGGCTCCTGCCAGTCTTCCGGTGGGCGCGGTGGTTTACGGTTCATCAGGTCTTTGATCTGATTCTGATCGATAGTCTCAAATTTCATCAATGCATCAGCCATCGCATGCAGGATATCCATGTTCTCGTTCAGGATCTTCTCGGAACGTTCATAGTTGGTATTGATGATCATGCGCACCTCTTCATCGATATCATGCGCGGTGCCATCGGAGATGTTCTTGTGTTGTGTCACTGAATGACCCAGGAACACTTCACCATCCTCTTCACCATAGGCCAGTGGTCCTAACTTGTCTGACAGGCCCCACTTGGTCACCATACTGCGGGCAATCTCGGTAGCGCGCTGGATATCGTTCTGCGCACCGGTGGTGACTAAGTCATCACCAAAGATAAGCTCCTCGGCAATACGGCCGCCAAACAGGCTGGATATCTGACTGTTCAAGCGCTGCTTGCTGTAGCTGTAGCGGTCTTCTTCGGGCAGAAACATCGTCACGCCCAGGGCCCTGCCGCGTGGGATGATCGTGACCTTGTAGACCGGATCATGCGATGGCAGGTTTAGACCGACAATGGCATGACCCGCTTCATGATAGGCCGTCAATTTCTTTTCGTCCTCGCTCATGACCATGGACTTGCGCTCGGCGCCCATCATGATCTTGTCCTTGGCAGCCTCGAAGTCGAGATGGTCGACCAGGCGTTTGTTCGCACGCGCCGCAAACAGCGCGGCCTCATTGACCAGGTTGGCCAGATCGGCACCGGAAAAACCGGGGGTACCGCGCGCAATCAGTTCCGGGCGTACATCATCGGCCAGCGGCACCTTGCGCATATGCACTTTCAGTATCTGTTCGCGTCCTCTGACATCCGGCAATGGCACAACGACCTGACGGTCGAAACGGCCGGGACGTAATAGCGCCGGATCGAGTACATCGGGACGGTTGGTTGCGGCAATGACAATAACACCCTCGTTGCCTTCAAAACCATCCATCTCTACCAGCAACTGGTTCAGGGTCTGTTCGCGTTCATCGTGTCCACCACCCAGTCCGGCGCCACGGTGGCGACCGACGGCATCGATCTCATCGATGAAGATAATACAGGGTGCATGCTTCTTGGCCTGATCAAACATATCACGCACACGTGATGCACCGACACCGACAAACATTTCGACAAAATCGGAACCCGAGATCGTAAAGAACGGCACCTTGGCCTCACCGGCGATGGCGCGGGCCAACAATGTTTTACCCGTTCCAGGTGAACCGACCATCAGTACACCGCGTGGGATCTTGCCACCGAGCTTCTGGAACTTGCCCGGATCGCGCAGGAATTCGACCAGTTCGCCAACCTCTTCCTTGGCCTCTTCGACGCCGGCAACATCACTGAAGGTGATCTTGACCTGGTCTTCACTCAGCATTCTGGCCTTGCTTTTACCGAAGGACATCGCGCCACGGCCACCGCCGCCGCCCTGCATCTGACGCATGAAGAATATCCATACACCAATCAACAGCAGCATCGGGAACCAGGAAATAAAGATTTGTGACCACAGCGATGGACGCTCGGGCGCACTGGCCTCGACATTGACATTGTGCTCGAACAGGTCCTTGTACAAGCCCTTTTCATCGCCGGCCGGATAATAGGTCAGAAATTGCTGCCCGTTACTGAACTCGCCCTTGATGGCCCTGCCTGTCACCAGTACCTTTCTGACCTGGTCAGCGCGGACCTGTTCCAGAAACTGTGAATACGTCGGCTTCTGATAATTGCCGGTAGTAGGCCCAAACTGATTAAACACAGACATCAGGATGATTGCAATAACCACCCATAGAATAATGTTTTTTGCCATGTCACTCAAAATTCAATTCCTCAAATCAATGCAGAATGCTTGTCATTCATAGACTTAACAACTGCAAACATACTACAAATTATAGCCTCTGGCCAGAATATAAACTTCCCTGCTACGCGGGCGAGAAGCCTTTGGTTTTCTTACAATAATCTTGTGAAAATGCTCACGCAGGCTTTTTTCAAGTTCGGCATAACCTTCTCCCTGAAACGCCTTGATCAATAAATCGCCATCTTTTTTCAGCACCTGACTGGCAAAATCCAGCGCCAGTTCGCACAAATACATCGCCCGTGGCTGATCAACGGCACTCTGTCCACTTATATTGGGGGCCATATCCGAAATTACAAGGTCTACCGCCTGGCCATCGAGGCTGTGCAGCAATTGATCAAGCACCTCCTGCTCGCGGAAATCACCCTGAATCAGTTCGACACCGTCCATTGGCTCGATCGGCAGGATATCCAGACCGATAATACGCCCTTCAGGACCGAGTTTTTTGCGTGCATACTGACACCAGCCTCCAGGCGCGGCACCGAGATCGACGACGACCATGCCTGGCTTGAGCAAGTGGTCCTTGTTCTGGATCTCCTCGAGTTTGAACACGGCACGAGAGCGATACCCCATTTTCTGTGCGCGGCGCACATACTCATCATCAAAATGCTCCTTCATCCAGCGTTGGCTGCTCTTGCTACGTTTCATCTGCGTCCCGCTCCCCCTGTCCCTGACAGGCTTGCACTACCCGACGCACCCTGATCATCAGCCACAGCATCGCCACCAGGCCATAGGTACCCAGCCAGATAAACTGTTCGAGTGGATCCCGAATCAGTGCGAAGACCAGCACAATGACAATAACGGCCATAACCATGATAATGGCCAGATCGAGCTTGACCGTATTCAACGGACTCGCCGCAACTGTTAAATGGCCGCGCTTGCGTGTTAGACTTGCGTTGTCTTCAGTTGTGTCCTTGTGTTTATTGATAGCCATGATTACCGAAAAACAGAAAAAATTCCTGCGTGCCCGTGCCCATCACCTGAAACCTGTTGTCAGTGCCGGTAATGCCGGTATGTCAGAAGGCGTACTGCGTGAAATCGATCTTGCCCTGGCACACCATGAATTGATCAAGGTCCGCGTCAGCGGTGTCGATCGCGATGAACTAAAAGCGTTGGCCGCATCGGTATGCGAGGACATGGATGCATCGCTGGTACAATTGATCGGCCATATTGTCATCATGTATCGTCCTGCCAAAAAGCCACGCATACAGCTTCCCTGACCTGCATTATCTCTGCGCGTAACTGCCAGCGCGAATACCGAACAGTACCAGGACTAGCCCGAGAATACTGTTAACAAGATATAGTATCGACGACAAGCCATGCAGACGTGCAAATTGACTGGCGTTGTCGCTTCCCACAGGAATACCGGCCAGTTTCAGCTCCTGCATCATTGGCGCCAGGACAAACTGGCCGACCACGATGACAGCCACCATGATTACCAGTAGCCACATGCGCACGCCGTTTGCGCGGGTAAACACCAAGCCCAGAATCAGCGCCAGGCCGCAGGCCAGACCTATATAGCTGGTCACGGCAAACACCTGACCGGCGACATTACCGGCCGTGGTACGATCCAGCATCTGGAACAGGATCGGGGCGACCACATAACCGGCGAACCACATACCGCCGACCCACAGGGTCAGTAATATCTTTTCGCCGTACGCGAGATAGCCGCTGTTCAAACTACCGGCCTTATTCGTGACGGACTTCGACGATTTCCAGTTCACGGTCACCGCCGGGGGTCTTGACCGTGACGACATCACCTTCCATCTTGCCAATCAAGGCACGCGCAATCGGAGAGCTGACCGAGATCTTGCCCTGCTTGATATCAGCCTCATCCTCGCCGACGATCTTGTAGGTCAGTTCCTCACCGCTATCTTCATCCGATAACAGCACTGTCACGCCAAAGATAACTTTGCCGGTGTGCGCAATCTCGGTGATATCGATAATCTGCGCATTCGACAACTTGCTTTCATAGTCTTTTGTCCGCGCCTCGATAAAACCCTGCTCCTCGCGCGCTGCGTGATACTCGGCATTTTCTTTCAGATCGCCGTGCTCGCGGGCCTCGGCAATTGCAGCGATAACGCGCGGCCTGTCTTCATTCTTAAGTTTCCTTAACTCTTCGCGCATGACATCCGCGCCCTGTTTGGTCAACGGGACCTTACTCATGAAACTACCTCCTTATGCAGATCCTGAAGGACATGCACGTGTTCATTATCCATCTGTTGCAGTGCCAGGCATGTCGCCCGCGCACCGGCTATTGTCGTGGTATAGGCCACCTTATGCTGCAACGCGGCGCCACGAATCGTATAGGAATCGGCGATGGCCTGCTTGCCTTCTGTCGTATTTACTATCAGGCTGATCTCGTCGTTCTTGATAGCATCGACAATATGCGGCCGTCCTTCATTAACCTTGTTAATCGATGTAACATCGATACCGGCGGCCGCAATGGTCCTGGCCGTTCCACTTGTCGCCACCAGTTCGAAACCCAGCGAATGTAATTGTCTGGCAATTTCGATGGCGGCATCCTTGTCACGTTCGCGCACACTGACAAAGGCCAGACCCGTGCTCGGTAGATCGACACCGGCTCCCGCCTGGGCCTTGCTAAAGGCCTCGCCGAAACTGCGACCGACACCCATAACTTCTCCGGTCGACTTCATTTCCGGCCCTAGCAACGGATCGACACCCGGGAACTTGGTAAACGGGAACACCGCTTCCTTGACGGCAAAATACGGCGGCACGATCTCTTCGGTTATACCCTGCTGTTTGAGCGATTGACCAACCATGCAACGCGCCGCGATCTTGGCCAGCGGAATACCGATGGCCTTGGATACGAACGGCACCGTGCGCGAGGCACGTGGATTGACCTCGATGATATATACCTTGCCGTCCTGGATCGCAAACTGTGCATTCATCAGACCCACGACCTTCAGGCTATGGGCCATGCCGCGCATCTGTTCGCGCAATGTCTGCTGGATTTCCTCACTTAATGTATACGGCGGCAAAGAACAGGCAGAGTCACCGGAATGCACGCCGGCCTGCTCGATATGCTCCATAATACCGCCAATCAACACGTCTTCACCATCACAGATCGCATCAACATCGACCTCGACGGCATTGTCGAGAAAATGATCCAGCAACACCGGCGATTCATTGGAAACCTGCACGGCCTCGCGCATATAGCGTGTCAGGTCTTCTTCTGTATACACGATTTCCATGGCCCGCCCACCGAGCACATAGGAAGGCCTGACCACGAGTGGAAAATCGATCTCGCGCGCCAGACGTATGGCCTCTTCCTCGGTACGCGCGGTACGGTTGGGTGGTTGTAACAGTCCCAGTTCATTGACCATTTGCTGGAAACGCTCGCGGTCTTCGGCCAGATCGATCGAATCCGGTGACGTGCCGATTATCGGCGTGCCGGCCGCTTCCAGTGCACGCGCAAGCTTTAGTGGCGTCTGCCCACCGTATTGAACTATAACGCCCTTGGGCTTTTCCTTGCTAATGACTTCAAGCACATCTTCCAGCGTTAATGGCTCGAAGTACAAACGGTCGGAGGTATCGTAATCCGTCGATACGGTCTCGGGATTACAATTCACCATTATAGTTTCATAGCCGTCTTCGCGCATGGCCAATGCCGCGTGCACGCAGCAGTAGTCGAACTCTATACCCTGGCCGATACGATTGGGACCACCGCCAAGCACGACAATCTTGTCACGCTTGCTGGGATTGGCCTCGCATTCCTCTTCATAGGTTGAATACTGATAGGCCGTACTTGATGCAAACTCGGCGGCACAGGTATCAACGCGCTTGTAGACCGGATGAATGCCCAGCTTGTGGCGCACGTCGCGAATCTGCTCCTCACTCTTGCCCAACAGGCTGGCCAGGCGGCGATCGGAAAAGCCCTTGCGTTTGAGATTATACAGGTGCTCCTTCTCCAGGCTCGTCTCACCTTGCTGTCTGATCTCGTCTTCGAGCAGGACCAGTTCCTCGATCTGCACCAGAAACCATGGATCGATCTTGCAATACTCAAAGATCTGTTCGCGTGCCATGCCATAGCGCATCGCATCGGCGACATACCACAAACGCTCGGCACCGGGCACCTGCAGTTCACGGCGCAGGCGGGATTCTACTTCTTCACCGTCGAGATCCAGCTTTTCATTGAGACCATCGACGCCGACCTCAAGGCCGCGCAGGGCCTTTTGCAAGGATTCCTGGAAGGTCCTGCCGATGGCCATGACCTCACCGACGGATTTCATCTGCGTCGTCAGGCGTGCATCGGCCTGGGGGAATTTCTCGAACGTAAAACGTGGCACCTTGGTCACGACATAATCGATACTGGGCTCGAACGAAGCGGGGGTCGCCCCGCCGGTGATTTCGTTCTTGAGCTCGTCCAGCGTATAGCCGACCGCCAGTTTGGCTGCGACCTTGGCGATTGGAAACCCGGTCGCCTTCGATGCCAGCGCCGACGAACGTGATACGCGTGGATTCATCTCGATAATGATCATCCGTCCATTTTCAGGATTGATTGCAAACTGGACATTGGAACCGCCGGTGTCGACACCGATCTCACGTAATACCGCCACTGACGCATCGCGCATGATCTGATATTCCTTGTCGGTCAGGGTTTGTGCCGGTGCAATCGTAATCGAGTCACCGGTGTGCACGCCCATCGGATCGAGGTTCTCGATCGAACAGATAATGATGCAATTGTCCTTATGATCACGCACGACCTCCATTTCATATTCTTTCCAGCCAACGATGGACTCTTCGATCAACAGTTCATTGGTCGGCGACAGGTCCAGGCCGCGTTCACATATCTTGACAAATTCTTCGCGGTTATAGGCGATACCGCCACCGCTACCGCCCATCGTAAACGAAGGCCTGATGACGGTCGGGTAACCGATCTGCGCCTGCACCTGATGTGCCTCTTCCATGCTGTGGGCGATCGATGAACGCGGCATATCGAGACCGATTTTCTGCATAGCCTTGCGAAAGCGATCACGGTCTTCGGCCTTGTCTATCGCGTTCTTGTCGGCTCCGATCATCTCGACATTGAATTGTTCCAGCACGCCTTCACGGTCCAGATCGAGTGCACAGTTCAGAGCGGTCTGCCCGCCCATGGTTGGCAGCAGCGCTTCCGGGCGCTCCTTTTCAATAATACGTGCAACCGTTTTCCAGTTTATCGGTTCGATATAAACAACATCGGCAGTATCCGGATCAGTCATGATCGTCGCCGGATTCGAGTTGATCAGGATGACCTTGTAACCCTCTTCACGCAGTGACTTGCATGCCTGCGCGCCGGAATAATCAAATTCACAGGCCTGACCGATAATAATGGGTCCGGCGCCGATTATCAGGATACTTTGTATGTCGGTTCTTTTTGGCATAATTCAAATTCTGTCGCTTGTGTGCAAATACGTATTAAAGGCTGTCTGTGGCCTGTACGGTTCACGGCTCAGGTCAGCCCTGCGCCTGGTCGCGTCTGTTATTAATCAGATCAATAAAGTGATCGAACAACGGCGCTGCATCATGGGGGCCGGGACTGGCTTCAGGATGTCCCTGAAAACTGAAGGCTGGCACATCAGTGCGGTGCACGCCCTGTAATGAACCATCGAACAGGGAGCGATGCGTGGCCTGCAGGTTTTCCGGCAGACTCTGTTCATCAACGGCAAAACCGTGGTTCTGGCTGGTGATCAAGACCTCGCCGCTTTGCAGGTCCTGGACCGGGTGGTTGGCGCCATGGTGACCGAACTTCATTTTTTCCGTACGCGCGCCACTGGCCAGTGACAACAGCTGATGGCCGAGACAAATACCGAAGATCGGTATACCCGTGCCGGTCAATTCCTGAATTGCGTCAATCGCATATTCACAGGGTTCCGGATCACCCGGGCCGTTGGATAAAAAGATACCGTCGGGATTCAACGCCAGCACATCGGCAGCCGGCATTTGCGCCGGGACCACGGTGATCTGGCAGCCACGATCGACCAGCATGCGCAAAATATTTCGTTTGATACCATAATCATAGGCAACGACGCGATACGGTAATTTCTCGTCCAGCGGATGGGGTGCCTCGGGTAGGCCGCCATCCAGTGTCCAGCTACCCTGGGCCCATTCATACGGTACCGATGTCGTCACATTGCGAGCCAGATCCATACCCTTCAGTCCCGGGAACTGACTGGCGGCATGTACAGCCGCGTCGGCATCGATTGCATCACCCGCCATGATACAGCCATTCTGTGCACCCTTTTCACGCAGAATACGGGTCAGGCGGCGCGTATCGATGTCGGCAATACCGACGACATTGTTCTCCTGCATATAGTCTTCAAGCGACTTTTCACTGCGCCAGTTACTGGCCAATAGCGGCACGTCGCGAACAACCAGACCGCTGGCAACGATGTGGGATGACTCTTCATCATCGTCATTGGTACCGACATTGCCGATATGCGGGTAGGTCAGCGTGACGATCTGCTTGCAGTAGGATGGATCCGTCAATATTTCCTGATAACCCGTCAACGCAGTGTTAAAAACCACTTCACCTGTTGTCTGGCCATCGATACCGATAGAAAGTCCATAAAACAGACTACCATCTTCAAGAGCTAACAGGGCTGGTTTACGCAACGGAACCTCCAAAAAAACTGACACGCACAAAATAGGGAGGAACCTGTCCGGCGCCTCCCCGCTTCAACATTGGCCATCTCGCCAACGTGCAGGTGACTTATTTTACTGAAAACCCGTCCGCTTTTAAAGACTCATGGCGCTTAAATTCATCAAACATCCACAAAACCGGTGACAAACCCCAGGATCGGACAGGTCGCGACAGTCAGGCTGCGGGCTACAGATTCAGACAGTGATCAGGGCTTTTATTACCTTAAACCGAGCACATCCTGCATATCAAACAGGCCGTTACCCTGTTCGTGGATAAAAGCGGCTGCGCGTGCAGCGCC
The DNA here is from genome assembly GCA_947258655.1 of uncultured Gammaproteobacteria bacterium. Lineage (GTDB taxonomy): Bacteria > Pseudomonadota > Gammaproteobacteria > JAADHQ01 > JAADHQ01 > JAADHQ01. The sequence goes on from CAMYJD010000016.1 coordinate 36,693, forward strand.
CTTGGCAAAGGTCATACGACTGGAGGCCTTGTGGGTGATTTCCACGCGTTCACCGATATCGGCAAACATGACTGTGTGCTCGCCGACAATATCACCGGCGCGAATGGTTTCAAAACCGATCGTGTCGCGCTGACGCTCACCGGTCTGGCCTTCGCGTCCGTACACTGCGCATGTTTTCAGGTCGCGACCGAGGGCATCGGCGACGACCTCGCCCATGCGTAATGCGGTACCTGACGGCGCATCGATCTTGTGCCGGTGATGGGCCTCGATGATCTCGATGTCAACCTCACCCCCCATAACTCGCGCGGCCAGATCCAGCAACTTGAAACACAAATTAACACCCACACTCATATTGGGGGCAAAGACCACACCGGTACGGCTGCCCGCCTCCTCAACCAGCTGCTTTTGCTGCTCGCTCAGGCCTGTGGTGCCAATCACAATGCAACGACCCGCATCGGCACATATGCGCAGATTATGCTCGGTGACGTCGGGACGGGTAAAATCGATCAGCACATCGAAGTCGTCGATGACCTTTTCCAGCTGGTCAACGATCTTGACCCCGCGTTGGCCAATGCCTGCCAGTTCGCCCGCATCCGCACCGATCATAGAGCTGCCCGCATGCTCGATCGCGGCGCTCACCTGCATGCCGTTGGTCTGATCACAGGCCTCTATCAGGGTCCGCCCCATACGTCCGGCTGCACCGGTTATTGCTATTCTTATCATGATCTGACTCGTTATGTATTATTGGTTAGCACTGAATCTTTTATAGTAACCCAGAATTGTAGTCGATAAAAAACTGCTAGGCAGTCATAAAGTTATTGTGTCATTGCGAGCGCAGCGCGGCAATCTTTTAAATAGAACCATGTGCTTGCAGGTTGCTTCGTCGTTACACTCGGCTTTGGCTCCAGGCGTCGCTCTAACACCTACTTCCGTGTAGGCGTCCTCGCAATGACATAAAATTTCGATTTAATCAGAGCTTCCTGAATTATTATATATTTGGATACAGGTACCAACAGATCACCACGGCGCATAAACACGACCGCTTATTTATTCCTCAATGGCATGGCCCTATGATCTCACGATGAAATAACAATTGAAATTGAACGGGAGACTTCGTTAGAACTTCACACCCTCGAAGAATTTCTTGACCCCATCCAGCCAACTGGTGGACCTGGGATTATGGCGATCCTGGCTCGCGCTCAGGGTCTGCTCGAATTCTGTCAATAACTCTTTTTGCCTGGCCGTCAGATTGACCGGTGTCTCGACTGCAACCCGGCACATCAGGTCGCCGACCGGGCCGCCGCGGACCGGCTTGACACCCTTGCCGCGTAGCCTGAACAGCTTGCCGCTCTGTGTCTCCGCCGGCACCTTCAGCTTGACCTTGCCTTCCAGCGTCGGCACTTCGATCTCGCCACCCATTGCCGCGGCGACGAAACTGATCGGCATCTCGCAATACAGATTACTGTCTTCGCGGACAAAAATAGCATGCTCGCGCACATGGGTCTCGACATACAGATCGCCGGGCGGGCCACCGAACTCGCCGGCTTCACCCTCGCCCGACAGGCGGATGCGATCACCGGTGTCGACACCCGGTGGCACCTTGACCGATAGTGTCTTGGTTTCCTTTACCCTGCCCTGGCCATGACATTTGCCACACGGGTCCGTGATCATCTTGCCGGTACCGTGACAACGCGGACAGGTCTGCTGCACCGAGAAGAACCCCTGCTGCATACGCACCTGGCCCTGACCGCCACAGGTAGTACAGCTGGTCGGCGTTGTGCCCTTCTTCGCGCCACTGCCACCACATTCATCGCATGCCGTCATGACCGGCACGCGTATCTTGACGGTCGTGCCGGCTACCGCCTCTTCGAGATCGAGATCGAGTTTATAGCGTAAATCGGCACCGCGATAGGCGCGCTGCCCACCGCGACCACCACCGCCACCGCCAAAGATATCGCTGAACACATCACCGAAGATATCACTGAAGTTGCCGCCACCGCTAAAACCACCGCCCCCGGGACCACCGCCCATGGAGGCATCGACACCGGCATGCCCAAACTGGTCATAGGCCGCACGTTTCTGCGCATCAGACAATATGTCATAGGCCTCTTTGGCTTCCTTGAACTTGTCTTCCGCCTCGGCATCGTCGGGATTACGATCCGGGTGATATTTCATTGCCATACGCTTGAATGCCTTTTTCAGATCGGCATCACTGACATTTTTGGCAACTCCCAGAACTTCGTAATAATCTCGTTTTGACATATCAATCAATCACTTTTTACCGGTTACTGGCCCATAAAAACAGGCCATCGATATTCGTTTTTTTCATTTACCCTGATACGCAGATGGCAGCTTGCAGAGGTTATCCGCAAACTGCCACTGTAGACCTGCGTATACGCGGCGTTTACTTGTCGTCTTTGACCTCTTCAAACTCGGCGTCGACAACATCATCGCTACTACTGCTGGCCTCGGCCTCACCGCTCTCGGCACCGCCCTGCGCCTGGTTGGCCTCGGCCTGTGCAGCATAGGCACGTTCAGTCAGCTTGCCGGACTTCTCACCGAGCACCTTGGTCTTGGCTTCGATGTCATCCTTGTCTTCACCCTTGATCGCTTCCTGCAGGTCCTTGATGGCAGCCTCGATACCTTCCTTCTCACCGGCCTCAAGCTGGTCAGCATATTCAGTCAATGCCTTGTTGGTAGCATGGATCAGGTTATCAGCCTGGTTACGCACATCGACCAGCTCGTGGAACTTCTTGTCCTCGTCGGCATGGGCCTCGGCATCCTTGACCATACGTTCGACTTCTTCGTCTGACAGACCGCTGGAGGCCTTGATGACGATGGACTGTTCCTTGCCGCTGGCCTTGTCCTGTGCATGTACATTGAGGATACCATTGGCATCGATATCAAACGTGACCTCGATCTGCGGCATACCGCGTGGCGCCGGCGGGATATCGCTCAGATCGAAACGACCCAGCGACTTATTGGCTGTCGCCTGTTCACGTTCACCCTGCAGTACATGAACCGTTACTGCAGTCTGGTTATCATCTGCCGTCGAGAACACCTGATTCGCCTTGGTCGGGATCGTCGTATTCTTGTCGATCAACTTGGTCATGACACCGCCCATCGTTTCGATACCCAGTGACAGCGGGGTTACGTCGAGCAACAGCACGTCCTTGACTTCACCACCCAGTACACCACCCTGGATCGCCGCACCAACGGCTACCGCCTCATCAGGATTCACATCCTTACGTGGCTCCTTGCCAAAGAAGTCCTGTACGGCTTCCTGCACCTTGGGCATACGAGTCTGACCACCGACAAGGATGACATCATCGATTTCCGAGGCACTGACACCGGCATCGGACAGTGCCTGCTTACATGGATCCATGGAACGTTTAATCAGTTCTTCGACCAGTGATTCCAGTTTGGCACGCGTGATCTTGATATTGAGATGCTTTGGACCCGACGCATCTGCGGTAATAAATGGCAGATTAACATCGGTCTGCTGGCTCGAAGACAGTTCGATCTTGGCCTTCTCCGCCGCCTCTTTCAGACGCTGCAGGGCCATCGGGTCGCTTTTCAAATCGATACCCTGGTCTTTCTTGAATTCGTCGACCAGATAGTCAATCAGGCGCTGGTCGAAATCCTCACCACCGAGGAAGGTATCACCATTGGTGGACAATACCTCGATCTGGTGTTCATCATCGATTTCGGCAATCTCGATAATGGAGATATCGAAGGTACCACCACCGAGGTCATATACGGCCAGCTTGCGGTCGCCTTCCTTCTTGTCCATACCAAAAGCCAGTGCGGCTGCGGTCGGCTCGTTGATAATACGTTTGACATCGAGACCGGCAATCTTGCCCGCATCCTTGGTCGCCTGACGTTGTGAGTCATTAAAGTAGGCCGGTACCGTGATGACGGCTTCCGTTACCTCTTCACCGAGATAATCCTCAGCGGTCTTTTTCATTTTCTGCAGCACACGTGCAGAAACTTCCGGTGCAGCCATTTTCTTACCTGCAGCCTCGACCCATGCATCGCCATTTTCGGCCTTGATGATCTTGTACGGGACCAGGTCGATATCCTTCTGTACTTCCTTATCGGTGAACTTGCGTCCGATCAGACGCTTGACCGCATACAGGGTATTTTCCGGATTGGTGACCGCCTGGCGCTTGGCAGACTGGCCTACGATTACTTCATCATCACCGACAAAGGCGACGATAGACGGGGTGGTGCGATCACCTTCACTATTTTCGATAACCTTCGCAGAACCACCTTCCATGACAGCTACGCATGAATTGGTCGTACCGAGGTCGATGCCGATAATTTTTCCCATGATAAAATATCTCCAATATTCAGTTACTTGATAATTTTTTTCAGTTAATGTCTGTACTACGGCAAAAGATGGGGCTTTATTTGCTTATTTCAAGCCTGCTCATCAATTTTTCCGCCGCCATCATCCGATTCACCCTGGTAGGCCGTATTCTGTCCGGCAGGCGCCTTGGCCACGACCACCATAGCCGGTCGGATCAGACGCCCGTTCAGGAGGTAACCTTTCTGAAAGACATTGATGACGGTATTTGGCGCCGCATCGGCACTTTCCTGCATCGACATGGCCTGGTGCAATTCCGGGTCAAAGGGCTGGCCGTCAGGATTGACCTCCTCGATATTGAATTTATCCATCGCCGAAGACATCATTTTCAAGGTCAGATCCATGCCTTCGCGCATCTTGGCGAGGTCGACGCTGTCATCGCTGGCGGCAGTGACAGCCATGGCCAGGCTGTCCCAGACCGGCAAGATTTCCTGGATGAATTTTTCCATGCCAAACTTGTGTGCATTTTCCAGGTCTCTGGTGCTGCGCTTGCGCAGGTTGTCCAGTTCGGCACGGGTGCGCAGCAGATCATTCCAGTGTTCATCGGCCTTATTGCGCGCATCTTCGAGTAACAGATGAATATCCTCATCAGCAGCGGCCTGTGGCTCCTGTGCTTCGGTCATGTCCTCTTCGGACTGATCATTATCGGATACTTCCGTCTGTTTTTCGTTATTTGACATCTACTTTCTCCACATACTTAAAGTAATTTATAATGCCGATGCCTTATCCATACATCGACTGGAATCCACATAACATGCTTATGTATGGGTCATGTCCTGGAATTCAAGACCGCACCCATGACCTTTGCGGTAACATCCACGATAGGGATGATGCGATCGTATTGCATACGGGTCGGGCCAATCACCCCGAGCACGCCCAGCGCTTTGCCCGCAATCGAGTATGACGACGTCACGACGCTGCATTCATCGAATATCTGGTAACCGGATTCATTACCGATAAAGATCTGCACGCCTTCGGTATTAATGCATTGATCCAGCAACCTGAGGACTTCCTGTTTCTGCGTAAAGGCATCAAACAGCATGCGCAGCTTGTCGACATTCGATAACTTATCCTTGCCCATCAGGTTCGACTGCCCGGCCAGAATATAGTCCTCATCATTGGCTTGCGGGGTAAACAGGCTCTCTGCCATATCCATGGCTACATTCAACATGCGATCCATATGATCACGGTCGTTGCGAATCTGGCCCAACAAGGTCTGTCGAACCTGGGTCACATCCATACCGGAAAACTGCTCGTTGAAGAAACTGGACAACATGCGCAACTCATCAATAGTAAAATCGCGATGGACATCGAGAATGCGGTTCTGCACTTCGTCCTCACTGGTCACCAGTATGGCCAGGATTCGTCGCTCGGATAATGGAATGAATTCCAGCTGACGCAGGCGTATCTGTTGCACCTTGGGCAGCGTGACAATGCCGGCCAGCCTAGTCACACCCGACAGAAATTCAGACACACTACTGACCAGTTCATGCGTATTCAGGTCCTGTTCGAGCTGTGCCTGCAATTCATCAAACAAGGCCTGATGTCCGGCAGGCTGTGATTCGATCAGACTGTCAACGAAAAAACGGTAACCCTGTATCGTCGGCACCCGCCCCGCCGAGGTATGCGGTGATTCGACGAAGCCCAGGTCCTCCAGTTCGGACATGACATTGCGGATTGTTGCAGGGCTGACGTCGAGATTGGCCGACTGCGCCAGTGTTTTCGAGCCGACCGGCTGCCCCTCCTCGATATAGCGACTGACCAGAACCTTTAACAGGTGCTGGGCGCGTTCATTCAATCCTTTCTGTGCGGGTTTGTTTGCCATGCTGCGTTCTGTACTCTCGGGATAATGAAGTCAATTAGCACTCTATATGTTAGAGTGCCAGTATTGCAGCGTCAACCAATGGAGCAATAAAATTCCACTTTGCTGAACAACTTCGACATGCTAAATTGCTTGAGACAAAAAAAGCTTACAGAACAATGACCAGCAAATTCAATTCGATCGGACTAATAGGAAAATCAGCGGATCCCGGTATCGGCAATGCCATTCATGGCATCAGCCAGCATCTGGCTACAAAAGGCATCCGCGTCCTACTGGATCAGCGCACCGCGACAAAAATACACATCAGTAACCTCCCGATCGCCGAACGCGATGAACTGGGACAACAATGCGATCTGGTCATCGTGGTCGGAGGTGACGGAACAATGTTGAGCGCAGCCCGTACCCTCTGTGATCATGGCGTGCCGCTGGTCGGTGTTAATCTGGGGCATCTCGGTTTTCTCGCCGATGTGTCACCACATGAAACCCGTGAAAAAATCGATGAAATCCTCAGCGGGCAATATGAAGTCGAAGAACGGTTCCTGCTCGATGCCAGGGTTGTACGCGATGGCAAGCAGATCACACGCGGCAGCGCCCTCAACGATGTCGTCGTACACAAATGGCACGTCGCCCATATGATCGAGACCGACACCTATATTAATGACCACTTCGTCCACACCCATCGCTCGGATGGCATCATCACGGCCACACCGACAGGCTCTACCGCCTATGCACTGTCCGGCGGTGGACCGATTATCCAGCCCGGGCTGGAAGCCCTGGAGATTGTGCCGATATGCCCGCATACCTTGAGTCACCGACCGATCGCGGTAAAATCCAGCAGCAAGGTCAGGATCGTACTCAGTACCAGCGGTCGCAACAAGGGCCAGGTGACCTGCGATGGCAAGTTCCTGCATGAACTCGAACTTGGTGACGAAATCCTGATCGAGAAGAAATCCAAAAGACTACAGTTGCTCCACCCGAAGGGATATGATTACTACGATATCCTCCGAGCCAAGCTGCATTGGGCCGAACATCCCTGAGGTTATATGCTGAACCATATTACGATACGTAATTTCGCCATTGTCGATACGCTGTCACTGGATCTGCAAGCAGGCATGAGTGTATTGACCGGCGAGACCGGCGCAGGCAAGTCGATCTTGCTGGATGCGCTTAACCTGGCACTGGGCGACCGCGCCGATAGCGGCAACATACGTCACGATGCCGAACGCGCTGAAATCAGTGTGCAATTCAGTATCAAGGACAATAGCGCGGCGCAACAGTGGCTGACAGAACAGGCACTCGATCAGGACAACGAATGCCTGATCCGCAGGGTCATCAGCCGCGAAGGCAGATCCAAGGGTTTTATCAATGGCAGTCCGGTACCGATGCAATCCCTTAGGGACATTGGCGAAATGCTGGTCGACATCCATGGCCAGCACGAGCATCAGTCGCTGCTTAAACGTGATATACAACGTCAGCTAGTCGACGATTATGCCGGCAACCAGGATATCCTGCTGGCGATAAAAAACCTGTACCGCGAATGGCAACAAAAACATACCGCACTGGAGCAATTGAAAAAATCGGCCAGTGAACGCGAGTCACGCAGGGAATTACTGCAATACCAGGTACAGGAACTGGAAAACCTGGAACTGACCCAGGCCGAACTGGTGGAATTACCGGATGAGCAGGCACGCCTAGCCAATGCAGAAAAATTACGCAGCACGGTACAGACCAGTCTGTACGAACTGTATGATGCGGAACAGTCCAGCACCCACCAGGCCCTGAGCCAGATCACACGCTCACTGGAGGACCTGCTCGATTACGATCCAAAACTGAAAGACATTGTCGTGATGCTCGACAATGCTGCGATCCAGATACAGGAAGCCGGTAGTGATCTGCGTAACTATCTGGACACAATCGAACTCGATCCTGAACGCCTGACATGGATAGAAGAGCGCATTGGAGTGATCCATGAGCTTTCACGCAAACATCATGTCGCGCCCGAGACCCTGCCTGACCTGCTCACAGAATTATCAACGGAATTGCTCAATCTCAACGATGCCGACCATAATCTCGATACACTGGAGCAAGAGCTGCAAGCTCTGGAACAACAGTATCATGATCTGTCTAGGCAGCTCGGTGAAAGAAGAGCCAAGGCAGCAAAAAAACTCGACAAGTCGGTGACCGACACAATCAGGGAACTGGGCATGCCATCTATCAGTTTCACGATCCAGCTCGAACGTAAAGACAATAATGACATCAATATCCATGGCCATGAAACCATCGAGTTCATGATCTCACCCAACCCCGGCCAACCACAAAAGCCGTTACGCAAAATCGCCTCCGGCGGTGAACTGTCAAGGATTAGCCTGGCCATACAAACGGTACTGGCCGATACCACACATATACCAACCTTGATCTACGATGAAGTTGATTCCGGTATCGGTGGTCCCACGGCAGAAGTAGTTGGCAGGAAACTACATGTACTCGGGGAAAGATGTCAGGTCCTGTGTGTGACCCATCTGGCCCAGGTTGCGTCGCAGGCACACCATCACCTGCTGGTATCCAAGCAGGCCAGTAACAACACGACCACATCACAGATGCAGACCCTCGACGAAGAACAACGCATCCTGGAAACCGCGCGTATGCTCGGTGGTATCGACATCACCAAGCAAAGCCTGTCCCATGCCCGCGAGATGATTGAACGCGGGCAACAGCCCAAGAAAAAACAAACAAAGAAATCACGTAAAAGCGCGTGACGATAGCATTGGGCTCAGCAATAAAACTGAATATGAAACTGATAAGATCGCCGCGTCGCTAAATACTCTTCGCGATGACTTGAAAAGACCTGCCTCTCATTGTCATTACGAGTAACACGAAGCAATCTCCCTGTAAACGTATCACGCTCAGCAGTAAGTACAATAGCCCTAATAGATCGCTGCAGCATAAAGAGACGAACGACTGGGTATACTGCTAAGATTTGACTGAGAGATAGTTCCAGATGACTGATACTCAGCTGCCCCATATCCCATTGAAGCAGACATACAGCGAGCTTTAGCCAGTATTCAGCTTGCAGCCATTAGCCGTCATTACGAGGAGCATAGCGACGCGGCAATCTCTTAAGTAGTCCGGGAGGTTGAATCCGCAGCCAAAAGCGGTCGGAAAATGTCTCTTAGTTTTTACTCTGATAATCATAAGCCAGTTCCCGGCTCCCCACGAGAAATTACATTTCTCTGGGGAACCGTTAAACTGAAGTTTCCAGACTAACAGATTAAAAGGAACCGGCTCATGAAACTATACTGCGGCATTGATCTACATTCAAATAATCATTACGTTTCAG
>CAMYJD010000017.1 GCA_947258655.1 uncultured Gammaproteobacteria bacterium
TGGCGCAACCAGTTAAACAGCAACAGCCATGCGCCGAGGACAAAGAATCCACCCGGTGGCAGGATCATGACGACCCACGGCTGGTACTGTTCACTGAACAGGGCCAGGCCGAACAGCGTGCCGGAGCCGAGGATTTCCCGCACGACACCGAGGCATAACAGTGCAAAGGTAAAACCGGCACCGATACCGAGGCCGTTGATGATCGTCGCGCCGAGACGTTGCTTCGATGCATAGGCCTCGGCACGGCCGAGGATCATGCAATTGACGACGATCAGCTGGATAAAGGCGCCGAGCGCATTATACAGATCGAGGCTGATGGCCTGGATAACATAATCGACCATGGTCACAAACGTGGCGATGATAATGACATAGGTTGCGATACGCACCTGTTTCGGAATGACATTACGCATCAACGACACGAGGGTGTTGGACGCGACCAGCACGAAGGTACTGGCCAGTCCCATGGCCAACGCATTGATCGCCGAATTAGTCACGGCCAGCACCGGACACATGCCGAGCAGCATGACGAACACCGGATTTTCCTGCCACAGGCCGCGCAGGAAGGTATCCATTGTCACGGTTTCCTGTTGATTCGGCAACGCAGGCATTAACGGGCCTCCAGTATAGTCAGGTTATTGATAATGATCGGCACAAACTGCTGACCGCTGTCATTGAGCATACGCGCAACCGCATTCGATGAGATCGTCGCGCCGGATATCGCATCGATCTGCCAGGCTTGCGTCTTGGTGCCGTGCTTGACCGGCACGATTGCGTGTTCCAGACCGCTAGCGCTTGCATTCGCACGCGCCTCCAATGCGTCAAAGTTTTTGACGAACTCCTTGTCCTTAATGATCTTGTCACCAATTCCAGGGGTTTCCGCCATTTTCAATACGGCGATACCACGGATGCATTGGCAATACGGGTCAAAGCCATACAGGATACGGATAACATCCTGGTAGCCGGCTGCGGCGGCCTCCAATGCGACACCCTTAAGCTGGCCGTTTTCATCATAACCGGCATACAATGCTACACCGCTTGTTACATCATCGGCCGGCTGAATTTTGTCATCCATAATGACAAAGTCCTTGCGTGCTACGGCACCGGGTATCACGTTATACAGCGCACGTTCGATGGCCTCCTGTTTATTTCGCTCGATCATCGGCAACGTGATGCGATACGATAATACGACCAGCAAACCGGATATCGTCGCCACCAACCCGAGCGTGCGCAGCATGTTCGCTGCCGGCGTTGCATTGATAGTTACCTCGCTCATGTACGCCCCTTGTCGCCGAAGATCCTGGTCTGCGTGACACCCGAGATCAATGGCGACAGCGCATTACCCAACAGGATCGCGTACATGACACCCTCGGTCAGGCCGCCGAACAGGCGGATGATCACGGTCAGCATGCCGATAAACAGGCCATAGATCCACACACCCCATGGTGTGACCGGAGACGCGACCATGTCACTGGCCATGAATACGGCGCCGAGCATCAGCCCCCCGGACAACAAAACAAACAGCGGATCCGGGTAGCGCTCTGAACCTGTCATCCAGAACGGCAGACTGACGATGACGGCACCAAGCAATACAGCGACCGGGATACGCCAGTCGAGCATCCTGCGCACCGCCAGGTACACGCCACCAAGGAGAATAATGATCGCCGACGTCTCCCCGGCCGACCCGGCCACGGCACCGCTCAACAGGTCGGGAAGTGGCGTGCTGATATGTTCGAATTTACGTAACGCCAGCGGTGTCGCACCCGTGAAGGCATCGATCTGCACACTGGCGATCCATTCGCTGATCGCTGGCGGCTGCATGAACGGGGTTGTCAATGTGGTCGGGATCAGCTCGCTAAAGCGATTCGGCAGGAACGGTGGCGTCCAGGTCGTGATTGCGGCCGGAAACGCGGCCTGCACGAACGCACGCCCGACCAGCGCCGGGTTCATGACATTGTAACCGAGGCCACCGAACAGGGCCTTGCCCAGGCCTACGGCAACAAACGCAGCCACGGCCGCCATCCATAACGGGAAACCGGGAGGCAAGGTCAGTGCCAGCAACAGCCCGGTGATGACAATGCTCCAGTCATCCACTGTACTCGGTCGACGCGCCAGACGGCAGAACAGTGATTCGGTCAGCATGCAGGTCACGGTCGTCGTGATTAGTAACAACAGCACACTGAGGCCGAATGCATACACCGCGTAGGCACACACCGGCAGCAACGCATACACGACGTTGCGCATGATCTGTGCGACCGTGACCGGCTGCTTGATATGCGGCGAACTGTGCAGAGCGGTTGTCAGTTTGATGTCAGCCATTGCCTTGTTGCGCCCGCTCGCGGTTGATCGATTTGGCAATACGAAAATATTGCACCAGTGGAATGTTCGACGGACACACATAGCTACAACTGCCACACTCGAAGCAATCGTTCAAATGATAGTCCTGCTGCATGGTTTCGTAATCGCCACTGTTAGCGAGCATGCCCAGCATCGATGGATTCAGGTGCATCGGACAGGCATTGATACAATAACCACAGCGGATACACGGCAGCACTTTTGCGTGTTTTGTATCTGCTGCCGGCTTCTCCAGCACGACCATACCCGACATGGCCTTGGTCACCGGCACATCGAGCGCTGATACCGACATACCCATCATCGGCCCGCCGAGGATTACTTCATTGGCCTTGTCCGTAATGCCGGCAAATTCGAGCAGAAACTCGACCGGTGTACCAACCGGCACCAGGTAATTGCCGGGCTTGTTGACCCCGGCGCCACTGACCGTGACGACACGTTCGATGACACCGCGGCCATGCGGCAGCAGTTCGCCGATCTGCGCCAGGGTGCCGACATTGAACACACTGACACCGACCGCGGACGGAAAACTGCCGGGCGGTACCTCGCGATTGAGCAGCGACTTGATCAACATTTTTTCCGCACCCTGCGGATACTTGGTCTGTACGGCCTGCACGCTGATTGCAGCAGCATCCTGCAGGTGTTGCTGCAATGTATGCACGGCATCCATTTTATTGTCTTCAATACCGATAATGGCGCGCTCGACACCCAGTGCACGTTGTACGAGGCGAATGCCCTGGATCAGGTTACGCGGCTGTTCGAGCATAACGCGATGATCGCAGGTCAGGTAAGGCTCGCATTCACAACCGTTGGCGACCAGCACATCGACATGGTGTTCCGCGGGCGGCTTCATCTTGACGTGGGTTGGAAACGCGGCCCCGCCGAGGCCAACCATGCCGGCATCCTGCACGGCCTGGATAATTGCGTCGCCCGACATCGTCTTGATGTCATGCCTGTATTCGTACAGTTCCTGCTGTGTCGAAGCCTCGTACACGTGCAGGATAAAACTGGGGATCTTCGGTCCGCGCGCACTCGGCATCAACTCGATACTTTTAATGCGTCCGGTCGCCGGTGCATGTTGCGGCACGGACATGAAACCATCGGCCTGCGCGATCGGTTGCCCACGCACGACCTCTTGTCCGGGCTGGACCAGTGGGATCGACGCTTTGCCGGCGTGTTGTGATAGCGGCACGATCAGTGTCGATGCAAACGGCAGGCGCCGGATCGGTAAATGACAGGTCAGCGCTTTATAGTCCGCAGGATGAACGCCGTGTGCAAATGTGTGTGCGGAAAAAAGCGCGCCCAGATTCATATCAGTTCAACCCCGCATTACTGGAAGGCCTGTGCGCGCTTGACCAGTTTATCCAGGTCTTTTTCATCCGCGTTCCACGGCGTGCCCGGATGGATGCAACTGACCGTGCATTTCTCCGCCGCACGCACGATATCGCGGTACGGGCCACCCTGAGGATTAATGACCTCGGCCTGCTTGTCGGCATTAAACTGGAATATCTTCGGGTTGATCTTGATACATTCTTCACAACCATCGCATTCCGGCGTATCGATCCACACCGCTTCATAATCACCACTGGCCGGCCTGGCCGTCGGCGCTGCGGCCTGCTCGCTGACCACGCCGGCCTCGACAATAGTCGGTGCAGCGGCGTCATCGGCAAGGATCATCGAGAGCAGATTCGCGGTCAGTTTTTGTGCGACATCGGCACGTACCTGGCGCGTGATCTGCTCCATATCCGTGACCTGCTCAACCGGTACCAGTGCTTTTAGTTGATGCCAGAAATCACGTCGGTCCTTGGTCGCACGCACCAGGGTCTCGGATACCATGACCCGGTTCAGCTGGTTCTTGGAATCGACACCCCAGATATACGGGAAACGCCCTTCGCGTTCATCGGCAGACAGGTCGATGAATTCATGTAACGGCAGCATGTTGTCATTCCAGCTGCCACGCGGCGCCTGTTTGAAGTGCTTGCGGAAGCGGCCCTCGGTCAGGGCGAAATCGGCAAACGTCATCGGCAGTTCCATGCTCTGCTCGATGCCCACTTCATCGTGGTACTTCAATGGATAGCTCGGCCAGTCTTCGTCGATGGCCGGATTGCCGTCGAGGCTGCAACATTCGGCAAACGTGACCCCGGCATCGGGATCATAACGGAACAATGGATAGGCGCGCGATTCAACCGCCAGTTTGTTTTGCGCCATACTCGCATCGTCGCCGATACCGTGCTCGGGCTGACACGCGGCGTAACAATTGAACAGGGCCGGGCGCCGACTGTTCAGACCGTCGATAAAACCCTCGAGCAGGTGCGTGGTATTGGCGATCGAGCCCTGCATGACATAGGCATTGCGATGCGCCATACCGATCAGCGCGATCTCTTTGCGTATTTCCGGCTTGCCTTTCCAGACCTTGCCGAAACCGGCCATATCGGACACCTGGCCGGTGAAGCCCGAGGTACAGGCCTGGCCGCCGGTGTTCGAATAGACCTGCGTATCCAGCACCATGATCTTGACCGGCATATTGGAGATTAGAGCACGCGACAGGTTCTGGAAACCGATGTCGTACATCGCCCCGTCCCCACCGATTGCGACGACTGGCGGACACAGGTGCCATTCTTGTTCAGAGAAATGGTTCCAATCGAAATACGTAAAAAACTCGTCGTGTTCGGCAGGTTTATAGCCACCATTCAACTCCAGCTCGGCCTGGCGCACGGCCTTGAATCCGTCGGCCATTTTTACCATATGCCCCTGGAACGCACCGAGCGCCATTGATGGTGAATCCTGGAACAGATGGTTGGCCCACGGGAACGGGTACGGATTGTACGGGAACGTTGAACCCCATACCGATGAACAACCGGTCGCGTTGATGATGCCCATCGCCGCTCGACCACGCTTGGTCTGGCCCTGTTCATACTGCCATTGCAGATGACGCAATTTTTTCAGCAGGCCTGTGTTGCGTTGTAGCCATTCGGCATCGATCGGCTCTTCGCTCATACTACTCAATGATGCCGACAGTTCGGACAGACTCAGGTCGCTTTGCTGATGTTCGTTGACGACCTTGCGGATCGCCGCATCATCATCGAGCTTGATTGACTCGGCCAGTTTTAAATGAATGTGCGCATCCAGCTGTTCGATCAACTGCTTGATCCTGGCCACATGCGCCTTGACCCGCGGCTGCATCAGCGCCGTAACCGTGCTGGTGAACAGACGGATCACGGACTTTTCCCCACAACCGACACAGGCACCATCACCACAGGACATCGCGGCAAGGTTATTTTTATCCAGCAGCAGCGTTTCCAGCGCACCGATCTTTTCATCGAGGTCACTGATACGAATATATTCCGGCTTCGTGCTCGGCAGTTCGAGCCAGAACTTCCAGTCGTGTTGCAGTGTTTCGATCGCTTCGCTGGTCTGTGGCGTTGCAACCAACGCATTGTCATCACAGACATCGACACATTCCATGCAGCCCTTGCAGGTGTATGGATTGATGGTCACGGAAAACAACGCACCACTACCCTTATTTTTCTTTTCCCGGGTCAGGTAATAGGGCTTGGTGATGGCAAAACTGAAATCACCGAGGGTCTGCATCAACCAGCCGCATTCCTGCTCCAGCTGTTGGCGACCGCCATCCTGTACATCGGACTCGGCCAGTGTGGTCAGGATGGCCTTGTCGATCAGCTTGTTGACCGGCGCGGCTTCGCCGGCGGCATCGATCATGCTGCGCAGTTTTTTTTCGGCATCGCGGACAAAACGACGCAGGTACTGGGTCGGCTGGCCGCCCTTCTCGATACTGCCAATCGCACTGCTGAACACATCACCGATATCGTTGACCAGGCCGGGGATGGCGCTGTCCGGACACACCGAAAAACAGTTACCGCAACCGGTACAGTTCTCGGCTATATACTCCGGGTAATCAAAGCGGATCTTGGTCATGTCACGGAACACGCCGGAGGATGCCGGCATGACACTGAGTGCCATGTACGGGTCGGCCAGGTTCTGGTCAGGCTGACCCGAGGCATAGAAGCTACCGGTCTGTTCCCAGAAGCGGTGCACATCGGACATGCCGCCGTTCGCTTCCGGCAGTTGTTGCAACATCAGCGGTAGATCAACTGCCTTGATTTCAGGCTCCGGCGCCTTCGTATCGAGGGTCTTATTCGTAATTTCATGGATTTCATCGAAACCGCGGCGTACGACACGCAGGTTGTCCTGCACGATACGTTCACCCTTGGCACCGAATTTATGCCGAAGCTGTTTGTCGATCGCGACGAACAGGCCTTCTTCATCGAGCTTGGCGCGCTCCATCAATGGTGATGCGGCGAAGAAGGCACCCTGGAATGCGTTGCCCTGCATGCGGAATTGCAGTTCCGGATTGGTTGCTTCTTCACGCGCGATCCTGAAACCGTCCAGATAGAACACATGGATATCATTATCGACAATAAACTTGCGCGCATGGAACGGGAACGATTGCCAGATCACATCCGCATCGGACAGTTCACTCTGGATGATAAAGGCACCGCCCTTGGTCAGTCCGGCGAGCGGATTGGAGTGACTGAACACATTCGGGTCCGGCGACATGACGACATCGACGTAATGGTATTCACAATTCAGACGAATCGGTTCCGGCGCCGCAGACAGATAATAGGTGGTCGGCTGCCCCTTTTTCTCGGAACCGTATTTTGGGTTGGCCTTGATATCGAAATCGAGCAGGTCGAACAATGTCATGGCCAGGTTCTTGCCGGTTGTGATCGCACCCCAGCCACCGACCGAATGGATACGCACGGTGGTCGAACCCTCGGGACGCAGATCCGGGTTTTCACTGCCATGCAATGACAACTCGGCCAGGTGAGGATAGCCGTCGAGCAGGTTCTGCTGATGGATCTCCTGTGCCGGATTACCGGCCTGGTCGTGGACGAAGTCGACCGACACATAGAAAAACGGTTTATTCGAGCCATCCGGCAGCATGTTTTCGACGGCTGCGACCAGTGCTTCTGGCTGCAGGTCACGGCTGCCGAGGCCATAACAGCCGGAGTACAGGCGCGGCATTTGTTTCTGGCCGATGCTGGCATGGTCCGGGTGCGGGCGTGAGCCGTTATCATATACGGCGTTTTCCAGACATTTATTCAACGTGGTACGAATTTCGCGAATCAGTGGCAGATCCTCGGCCAGCGGCTGGTCGGTACGCTCCAGCACCGCGACGCCCTTCTTGCCTTTTAAAATAGGCCCGAGTACATCACCCGGAAATGGACGAAACATGGTCATGTTAACGACACCGACCTTGATCTTGCGCTGGTCACGCAGGTAATCGGCCACGGCCTCGGCCTGCACAACCATGCTGCCCTGACCGAGAATGATGTAGTCGGCATCATCGATGCGGTACGTCGCGACCCGCTGGTACTGGCGCCCGGTCAGCGCGTAATACTCGGCCATGGCCTGTTCACTCAGGTCCTGCACATGATCAAAAAAGTACGGTCGCTGGGCAACCACCGATTGCATATACGAATCCTGGTTCTCGACCGGGCCGGCCAGCAACGGATTATCGACATCCCATAACTCCGGTATGCGCCGGCGCGTTTCGCCATACAACATGCGCTGGGCCGGGGTCGGGCAATCGATGATGTCATCCGGTCGACCGAGGTATTCCTCGATCAGCTCACGCTCCGGTACATTCAGGGGCTCGATCAGGTGCGTGGTCAGGAAACCATCCTGGGCGACAATCGCCGGGGTCAGCGCCAGTTCGGCAATGCGCCGGCCGATCAGATTCAGGTCCGCCGCCTCCTGCGCATTTTTGGCCATGACCTGGATAAAGCCGGTGTCATCGATACAGTGATAATCATCATGTCCACAATGTACGTTTAGCGATGACTTGGTCATCGCGCGGCAGCCCATGTTCAGGACATAGGGCAGGCGTTTACCGACGGCCGCATATAACGACTCATGCATGTAGGCAATGCCCTGCGCCGACGAGAAGTTACTTGCGCGCAGCCCGGTCATCGACATACCGGCGGTGACCGCGGCCGCGGCATGTTCGCCTTCGGGTTCGACAAAAATCAGTGGCCGCCCGGATACATTGATATGCCCTTTGGCCGCCTCTTCCGCCCAGTATTCGCCCATCTGTGTCGATGGCGTGATCGGGTAGGCCCCGGCAGCATCAGAAGATTCCCGTTCACACATAATCACGGCGGTGTTGCCGTCCATCGCCATGCGCTTCCCCGGGTATTTGAATGTCTTGGGCTGTTTTTTATCAAACATCGTGGCTATCTCTATGCTAGTTTCAATTCATACTTTGAGTGACTTTCAAGTTTCATTCAATGGGTAACGCGGATTTTCTGATGATTTTTTTCGCTTGCAGTCCCTTTTGCACACCATCCTCGATCCATACAATTGCGCCGGTCGGACAACGTTCAATCGCGATTCGGGATGCCAGTCTATTCTTACTATAATCAATCACGGCCAGGTTGTTGTTGATCGAGATCAACACTTCGGGCGCATCCATCGCACAACGTCCACAACCGTTGCAGGCCACGGCGCAGACCGCCTCGGCGGCATCACCTTTTTCGAGGTTTTTACAGGCGACCCATAACTGGTGACTGATCGGCTGTAATGAAAACAGGTCATGCGGGCAGATCTCGACGCAGTCCCCGCAAGCGGTACACCGATCATCATCGACCTGGGGCAGGCCTGTGGCATCCATCGAGATCGCATCAAAGTCGCATACTCGTTCACAATCGGCCAGTCCCAGGCAACCCCAGGCGCAGTCCATGCCCCCACCCGCGACCAGGGCAGCTGCGCGACAACTGTCGACACCCTGATATTCGCCATGGCGTCGGGCGACATTATTACCACCGGCACAGGCCAGGCGTGCGACGCGTTTTTCCTGCGTACCGAGCTCGACGCCGAGAAAATTGGCGATGACCTGATTCATTTCGACGCTGTTGACGGTACAGCGGCTCGGTTGCATGTCACCGGCGACCAGTTTCTCGGCAAACGCCCGGCAACCTGCCGTACCGCAGGCACCGCAGTTGGCGTGCGGCAACATCGCTTCGACTTCATCGATCCTCGGGTCTTCGAACACCGCAAGGCGACGGTTGGCAAATACCAGGATGGCGGCCAGGATAAGACCAAAACTGGCCATGAAGGCGACGGCGATCAGGACATTAGAAAGCGAAGACATATCAAATATAATACATCGCTTATAAACAAAATCATCACTTATTTAAAAAGGCTCCGGTCGCACAAAATCTGCCGCTACGCACCAGTGCAGGGCGATTATGCTAATTGAAACTTGATAATACATAAAACAATAATTTTTAACATATATTGATTATATCTAACAATTATATAAGAGATATACATATTTAATTAACATTAATAAATGATTGCTAACATTATTATGAAGTACTTCTATTCATTATTTACAATAATAAATAATTTCTAACAGATAATCACAAGTCATCCATTATGCGAATCTCTTTCATTAGATTAGCTTTTAAAATGGATGCCAGGTTCGTGTTGTACTGGGCCGTAATTCAAAATCACGCCTGCCCAATGTCTTGACCAGATACCAGCGGCGCACAACGGAGCCGACCATGACAGGCGGGAAAAACCAGCTGATTACTACTGATAAGATCACAAACCATAGTTCAACGTGTTCAGAGCGTGCAAACACGATACCGAGAATTCGGCGATTTCTGCATAATGCTCCGCTAGCAACATGTCGCGCTGCGGGAAAGTCAGAATAAAAATCGGATCATTCGGCACATCGCCCCACTCAATCAGATTGTCGATGACGAAGTTGTTGACCTTGAAAGGCAGCACACGCCCGACCACCTCGATATCGAAACACTGTTGTTCCGATAGCTTTGTTATTTGCGGGATCTTCCTGAAGTTAAGAACCGTATATGCCTGATACTCCGGTGCAGTCACCTTATAGACTCCTGTAAATCATTTTCGTTGTTCGTTTTTATAGATGATTTATAACAAATCACAGAATTAAGAGCACAGGCTTATAATACCTGCAACGTTCTATAAGCCCTGCAATGTTAGCATTTTATTAAACCATGATATTACTGGCTTTATTCTGGCATTAAACTATTCTATAGATCAGCCGTTATAAATACATAGTGTCAAGATGTTGTTCCTCAGACAGGAGATCGATTGTGACATTCAGAAGCCTGGTCAAAATGAAGTGCTGTGTTGTTGTGTTTTCGACGCTAATCACCGCATCCCTTATCTACACTAACAGTGTTATCAACGCCGGCATATCCGGTACCGTCGCCTTGATATATGGCATAGCGCTGGTCATGCTGCTCGGCATCGGCTGTTATGATCGTTGTGTGAACAGGGAATGCCTCGAAGAACTAAAGCAAGCGGAACGCGAACTGCTTTAGTCCATATCTTTTTCGACATCACAGCATCCTAGTTCAGGTCGATGGCGTATTCCTTCAATAATGCCATCGGCACTATCTCCAATGCCCGTCTATGTGTACGTGCAAGATATACCTTCGGCGCCATGCCATCCTGATAGGCCTGCAACCAGCGCGCGGCACACAGGCACCAGCTATCGCCCTGTTTCAAACCCTGGAAACCGTGCTCGGGCATCGGTGTCGACAGGTCATTGCCCTTAAAGCGTGAATATTCAAGAAAGTCCTGGCTGGCCTCGACGCACACGGTATGCGAACCAACATCCTCGTTGCAGGTATTACATTTGCCATCGCGAAAAAACCCGGTGAGCGGATCATCTCCGCACAGTTCCAGCGGCTCGCCCAGCACGTTGACTGATTCATCCAATTCCATAACAGATCCACATCATATTAGTATCATCATATAACTTGCCTGGTGCATAAGCTACACAGGCTCATCCAGATTCATCATCCTTCGTCTTTCTCAAACAGCCGGCGTTTGAGTCGATACAGCGCCGAGATGTCCTCATCGGCAAAACCTTCTTCCATCAGGCGTTGATAGTGGATCAACGTCATTTCCACGATCGGCAGGCCTTTGTCGCCTTGCGCCAGTGTCTTCATCATCGCCTTGCACAGGCCGAGGTCCTTGTGATGCAGGGCCACCTTGAAACCGGGATCGAAACTGTCCTGCGTCATCGTCGCACCACGATGCTGCAGAAACCAGTTGCCGGCGGCACCACCACCAACGACATCGATAACCCTGTCCATATCCAGGTCCATGGCCTCGGCGAAGGCGAGCGCCTCGGTGACGGCCTGATTGATACCGGCTGCCATGATCTGATTGACGGCCTTAGTGGCCTGGCCGCAACCACTTGGTCCCATATATACGACGCGCGTAGTCAAATGCTGCAATACCGGACGGATCCTGTCCAATGTGCCTTCATCACCACCCACCATCATCGACAGGGTTCCGTTAATCGCGCCCTCGACACCACCGGAAACCGGCGCATCCAGAAATTCCACGCCCAGGCCCGCCAGCGCCCGGGCAAGCTCGCGACTGGTATCGACACTGACCGTCGACGTATCGACGATGACAGTACCCGGCTGCAGACCGTGCTGCATCGCACCGATGACTTCGCGCAGATCCTTGTCGGCGGAGACACAGGTAAAGATCAGCTCATTGTCCTGCGCAAGACCGGCTGGCGTGGCGGCCATAGCCACCGGTTTGTGTGCTGCGACAAACGTAACTGCCTTTTCTGAACTGCGATTCCACACCTGATGCAGACAACCCGCACGTGCCAGGTTCGCCGCCATCGGTCGCCCCATCGCTCCGAGACCAATAAAAGCTGTTTTCATATCCTCAACCTTGTCATTAAATCAGTGTCGACTGCATGGCATTCAGTCCTCGAGATAGGTGTACCCACGCAACCCCGCCTCCAGCTCGGCGATAAAAATATTGCTTATATTATCGGCCAGACCGGCCTGATCGATTTTCTGCCGGTAGGCCTGGAGCAGCTCATCGGCATTAAAATGCACATATCGCAACACCTCTTCGACCGTATCACCCTGCTCATCGCAATTCAGCTGATAACTGCCGTCATCATTCATGCTGACATTGACCGAATCGGTATCGCCGAACAGGTTATGCATATCACCGAGAATTTCCTGATAGGCACCGAGCATGAAAAAACCGACAATATACTCCTCATCGGCATTCAGCCCATGCAATGGCAGGCTTCCCTCGATGCCTTCACTATCGACGTACAGATCCATGCGCCCGTCCGAATCACAGGTCAGGTCCTGTATCAATGCGCGCCGCTGCGGCCATTCATCGAGTCGATGCAGTGGCATGACCGGGAAGACCTGCTGGATGGCCCAGACATCCGGCATTGACTGGAACAGCGAGAAATTACAAAAATACTTGTCGGCCAGCTTTTCATTCAACTCATCGAGTAACTCTCGATGCGCACGTACCGCAGGCTGCAACAAATCCCGTACCCGCCGACAAGTTGCATAATACAGTTGCTCGGCGCGTGCCCGCTGCTCGATCGACAGCATGCCATGTATGTATTTTTCCTGCGCCTCCTGCAACAAATGATGGGCATTATGATAGCTCTCGAGCACCGAATAGCGTTCAATATTTTGCAGGCCCGCGTAAAGATCCACCAGGATCGTGGATTCACTGTCATCCGCCTCGGCCTGCACACTTTCTTCTGCGAGGGCCTCGGTATCGATAACATTGGTAATCAACATCGCATGATGCGCCGTCATCGCACGCCCGGATTCGGAAATAATATCCGGTTGCGGCAGGCCCTCCTGGACACAGATATCACTGATGGTGTGAACGATATTATTGGCATACTCCTGCACACTGTAGTTAATCGAGCAGAAGCTGCGCGATCGTGTCCCCTCATAATCCACCCCGAGGCCACCACCGACATCGAGGCAACGGATCGTCACGCCCATGTCGTACAGCTCGGCGTAGTAGCGACAGGCCTCGCGCATGCCACGATGGATATCCTGGATATTCGATATCTGTGAGCCCATATGAAAATGCAGC
Source organism: uncultured Gammaproteobacteria bacterium (assembly GCA_947258655.1). Taxonomy (GTDB): domain Bacteria; phylum Pseudomonadota; class Gammaproteobacteria; order JAADHQ01; family JAADHQ01; genus JAADHQ01. The sequence goes on from CAMYJD010000017.1 coordinate 13,312, forward strand.
AATTGCAGACAGTCGCTCATATCAAGCTCGCGCAGCTTCTCGATCATATCGAGCAGTTGCCCTGTCTGCAGACCGAATTTGGATTTATCACCACCGGTATTCTGCCATTTGCCGGCCCCCAGCGATGACAGTCTGACCCTGACGCCAAGGCACGGACGAATGCCAAGATCACTGGACTCACGCATGATGTGCTCAAGCTCGGACAACTTCTCGACAACAATAAACACGCGCATGCCAAGCGCCTGGCCGATCAGGGCCAGACGAATATATTCGCGATCCTTGTAGCCGTTACAGATAATCACCGATGCCGCGTGCGCCTGCGCCAGTACGGCCATCAGTTCCGGCTTGCTACCCGCCTCGAGACCGACTCGCCCGTCTCCCTGTGCCAGGATCTCGCCGATGACACTTTTCTGCTGATTGACCTTGATCGGATAGACGGCCGTGTAATGGCCATCGTAGTCATTGGCCTGCATGGCCGTATCGAAGGCCTCGCACAGGCTGCTGACCCGATGTTGGAGGATATCGCTGAAACGCACCAGCACCGGTAATGACAGACCGGCTTCGCTGATTTCACGGCTGAGCTCATAGAGATTGACCTGCGACCATGGCAATTGTGGATCGGGACAGGCCACGGCGCACCCGTGCTCATTGATATCAAAATAACCGCCGCCCCAGTATTCGATATTATAGGTTTGACGCGCCCTGTTTCGATCCCAGTCCTGCATACACTGACCTGCCCGGTTTATATATCGTTATGCGAAGGATTATCCGCCACAAGCCCCGTATTTACAATGACATCGGCGACGTTGTTATTTACGTGAAATCTACGGCCACATAAGGGCCAGTTGCCCGTTTATCTATTCGACTATAAAATCGGCTCTCGATCATCCAATCACGGGACTGCAAAAATGAGCTTGAGCGAACAGTGGTTTACAGAAATTGCCGAAAATACCGGCACTGCCTTTTCGTTGAAAATTCACAGTAAACTGCATGAGGAACAAACGCCCTATCAGAAGATCGAGATCTATGACACCGAGCAGTTCGGCAAATTGATGGTCATCGATGGCTGCACCATGCTATCCACGCGCGACAATTTCCTCTACCACGAAATGATGAGCCACCCGGCCCTGTTTACCCATACAAAGCCATCCAACGTCGTGATCATTGGCGGCGGCGATTGCGGCACGCTGCAGGCCGTATTACAACACAGCGAAGTCGAACAGGCCTGGCAGATCGATATCGATGAACGTGTCACGCGCCTGTCCGAACAATATTTTCCCGAACTGTGCACAGCGAACAACGATAGCCGCGCCCAGCTGTTGTTCGCCGATGGCATCCAGTGGATGAAGGATGCCGACAGCAACAGTATCGATGTCATTATCGTCGACAGCACCGATCCTGTCGGCCCGGCCGCAGGCCTGTTCACGCAAGCCTTTTATCGCGACTGTGCCAGCGCGCTACGAGCCGATGGCATTATTGTGCAACAGAGTGAGTCGCCCCTGCTGCATATGGACATCATCAAACCCATGCACACATCAATGCGCAAGGCAGGCTTCAGGCATACACGCACATTGAACTTCCCGCAATGCATCTATCCCTCCGGCTGGTGGAGTTGCACAATGGCAAGCAAGGAAAATACGCTGGAGCAGATTCGCGCCGACGACATCACTCAGCGCGACTTTGCAAGCAAATACTACAATGAAGAAATACATCGAGCAGCAATGGCATTACCGGAGTTCATGAAGGCACAGCTTGATTAAGCCACCTACAAACAAACAGAACAGATTCATTCATTCCAGTGCAATCGCTGCTGTTACCGCATAGCGTTTTGTGACCCAGTTCACAAAACGCTATGCGGCAGAAGCCGATATATAAAATTACCAATAAATTCAACCGGGGAATATTTCATGAAAAAACAGTTTCTTGCAATGGCTATAGCGATGATGGCATCCAATGTTAGCGCTGACAACTCAACCCTGGATGCAGCCATTGGCGGCGCCATTGGTGGCGCCACCGGTGCTGCGATTGGCAATGAGCTCGGCGGTCGCGATGGAGCCATTCTCGGCGGTGCCCTGGGTGGCGCGGTTGGCGCCGCTGTTGCGACAGATGATAAATCCACACATAAGAGCACACAGTCACACACGTATCACAGGGAAGATCAGTATCGAAGCAAGCACCATGGCTCGAAATTCTGCCCCCCGGGTCAGGCCAAGAAGGGGCGTTGTTAATTCACAAGAAAGGGGTCGGCACATTTGTACATTTGGGGTCAGGGTAAAAACTCTTGTAGATTTCCTTCCCCAGGCAACGACGGTCAATGCCTGCTTAAGGTCGGTCACTGCCATACCTGAAAAACATATAGCGTCGCCTGCTTCCAAAAATAATCTTATTTAACTGGCCTGCAAACGCTCCAGCCGCAGACGCTCGCGCTCATCAAACAATCTGCGCGAGCCAAACCACACCGACACAAACGTCCCAAAACCGGTGCCGGCCGTGATCAGGAACATGATCAGGATCTGGTATTTGACCGCTTCCATTGGCGGGCTGCCGGCGAGTATCTGCCCGGTCATCATTCCCGGCAGGCTGACGATGCCGGCCGCAGCCATCGCATTGATGATCGGCATCATACCGGTGCGGATGCTGTCCTGGCGAATATCGGCAATGGCCTGACTCCAGGTCCAGCCCAGCATCAGGCGTGCCTCGATCATGCTGCGTTGCTGCCAGGCGGACTGGTTCAGGCGATCCTGACCCAGCGAAATACCGTTCATGGTGTTGCCCAGCATCATACCCAGCAACGGGATCGCATACTGCGGGGTATACCACGGCTCGACATTGACGATAACATTCAGTGCAATCAATGTGATCGAGAACGACGAGATAAACATTGACAGCGTGCCAAGGCCGAAGCCCCACCAGCCCCTGAGACGGTACTTTTGCCGCGACATGACCTCACGCCCGGCCATCAACAACATGACCATCGACAACAGCGTGATCCAGCCCAGATGGACATAACTGAAAATACTTTTCAGGATCAGGCCGATCAACATCAACTGCGCGACGGTACGCAGGCCGGCAAACAACAACTGCCTGGCAATGCCCAGTTGCATCCTGACAGACAACAGCGCCAACAGGATCACCAGCGCTGCGGCCAGACTCAAATCAAATGCCGATAATGGAATCAGATTCATAGATGCTGCTCCCTGAGTTGATCGCTATCGATCACCCATCCATGTCGTGTTATGCGACTGATCTGCTCGATATCATGACTGACCCAGACGACTGCAATACCACTATCCCTGCGATATTGCTCGACCGTCTGCTCGATGACCTGCGTACATTTATTGTCGAGGTTGGCCGTCGGCTCGTCCAGCAACAGTACCTCGGGGGCTTGTGCCAACGCTCTGAGCAGGGCCAGGCGTTGCTTTTCACCACTGGACAGACGCGCGATCTCCCAGTCCATCACCGCCTCGGTAAATCCCAGCTGTAGCAACAGGGTCTTGTCATAATCCGTGAAATGCCCTCCCACATCATCACACCACCATTGGCTCTCGGCCGGCAGGAAGGCCACTTTCTTACGCCATGCGTGTGCCGGCAGGCTTAAATAGCTGAACCCATCCAGCAGCAGTTCACCCCGGTGTGGATCCAGATCGGCTATCGCACGCAATAACCGCGTCTTGCCACTCCCTGAAGGTCCGGATAGGTAGATACATTCACCGGCAGGCAAATCAAAGCTCCATGGTTGCAGGTTCAGTATCTGCAAATTCTTGACCACCAGTTTCATAGTTGCAATCATAGCAAAACTGCTTAGATACTTTTTATAAATTTTTTAACTGAAAAAGGAAAGCAAGATGTCAGAACCCATCATTGCCGGCAAGAAACCCTGTATTATTGAACTCGAGCCCGGCACCTACTGGTGGTGTAGCTGCGGTCGTTCAAAGAGCCAGCCGTTTTGCGATGGCTCACATAAACTGACCGACTTCTCCCCGCTGGAACTGATCGTCGAGGAAAAGGACACCTATTACCTGTGCTCATGCAAACACAGCAACAAAAAACCGTATTGCGACGGCAACCATAAAAAGCTAGTGGCTAGTGGCTAGTGGCTAGTGGCTAGTGGCTAGTGGGGTAAATGCCTGCATAGATTTGTGTCAAGAATTTTCCTCGCCACTAGCTACTAGCAACTTAAAAAAAAGGGCGCCTTGCGGCGCCCTTCTCGTAAGCCAGTTGTTCCTTACTGGCTATGACTACCGGATGCACCAAACTCCGGATAGGCTTCGAGACCACACTCGCCGATATCCAGACCTTCGTACTCTTCCTCTTCGCTGACGCGGATACCCATGATCATCTTGATGATGAACCAGGTTACCAGACTGACAACGAATACCCAGACCAGGATTGTCAGCAGACCGGCCAATTGACCGCCAAATGTAGTACCGGTATTGGTCAATGGCACCGCCAACAGACCCCACATACCGACAACACCATGGACAGAGATCGCACCAACCGGATCATCGATCTTCAGCTTATCGAGGGTAACGATAGAGAACACCACTAATGCACCACCGAAGGCACCGATCAGTGTTGCTGCCAGCGCACTTGGCGTAGACGGTTCTGCCGTAATCGCCACCAGACCGGCCAACGCACCGTTCAATGTCATGGTCAGATCGGCCTTGCCGAACAGAATACGCGCAACGATCAGTGCCGCAATCACGCCACCGGCCGCCGCCGCATTGGTATTCAGGAACACCATCGCAACACTGTTGGCGTTGGCAATATCGCCCAGTTTCAATACCGAACCGCCGTTGAAGCCGAACCAGCCCATCCACAGGATAAAGGTACCAAGCGTGGCCAGTGGCAGGTTCGCGCCCGGGATCGCATTGACCTTACCGTCTTTGCTGTATTTACCCTTACGTGGACCCAGCAGCAATACGCCTGCAAGCGCCGCTGCAGCACCAGCCAAATGGACAATACCGGAACCGGCAAAATCGGAGAAGCCATAGTCATCACCGAGACTGTACATACCGAAGACTGAGCTGCCGCCCCATGTCCATGCACCTTCCATCGGATAGATAAAGGCTGTCATAACGACCGCAAACAACATGAAAGACCACAACTTCATACGTTCAGCCACGGCACCGGACACAATCGACATCGCAGTGGCGACAAATACCACCTGGAAGAAGAAGTCCGAGGCACCTGAATATACAGAGTCACCTTCAAATCCGTTTTCCGCAGATGCTTTCAGTGCATCGGCAACCAGTGTTTCACCACCAGCGATTCCATCCAGGAACAGGCCACCGCCATACATGATGTCGTAACCGACAACCAAATATGATGTACAGGCAATCGCAAACAACGTGACATTCTTGGTCAGAATCTCGGTTGTGTTTTTAGCGCGGACCAGGCCGGCCTCCAGCATGGAGAAGCCTGCCGCCATCCACATTACTAATGCGCCACACACGAGGAAATAAAATGTGTCCATCGCGTATTGCAAATGAAAAATATTGTTTTCCATCTTTATATACCCCTAACCTTTATCTTTTATAGTGCTTCTTCACCAGATTCACCGGTACGAATACGAATAGCCTGTTGCAGATCATAAACAAAGATCTTGCCATCACCGATCTTCCCGGTATGGGCAGACTTGGTAATTGCATCAAGCACCTGATCGAGCAGTTCGGACGATACTGCTGCCTCGATTTTCACCTTGGGCAGAAAATCAACAACATACTCTGCGCCGCGGTATAGCTCCGTATGGCCTTTCTGACGTCCAAAACCCTTTACTTCAGTGACGGTAATACCCTGCACACCGATTTCGGAAAGAGCTTCGCGCACATCATCAAGTTTGAACGGTTTGATAATTGCGGTAACTAACTTCATTTGGTTTTCTCCTAAATCACGGCAGCGCCTGGCTACCTGATTCCTAAAATAATGTACACATGCGCCGAACCAATGACTCCTGTAATCGACCAACCCCGAAGACCAATCCGGTGACTCCAGAGCACGAACATGCACCCCTTCTTCTAATTAAAATTAAATAGCACTTTCCTTTTTGCACGAGCTATGCCAGCAATAAAATATACAATTATTACAGTCAGTTATATGAATTATTGTTAATTTGAGCATTCATATGGCACCATTATAGTGCGCCTATGCATGCCTGTGCTCACTAATGGCGCATTGATACGGGTCGTGTACTTCAGTTATTTTTCACATAGAATACAGGCTTGCAGATCTGGATATGAAACGATAACTATGGACCCGAAAATACTCGACGATATTTCAAGACGTATAGCCGCAGCACTCCCGCCCGGCATCAGCACGCTGAAGGACGACCTGGAAAAAAATATACGCGCCGCGCTGGACGGGGTCATAGGCAATATGAACCTGGTCAGCAGACAGGAATTCGAGGTACAGCAAAAAGTACTGGAACGGACCCGAACCAAGATTGAGGCTCTCGAGAAGCAACTGGCAGAACTGGAAAAGAATCTCTGAGCATTTAATCACAGCACACAAGGAATTATAAGGAATGGATACCTATGAGCCTCGCCCATGTTTATAGCCGTGCCCAGGAAGGCGTCAATGCCACCGAGGTCAGTGTCGAAGTTCACATAAGCAACGGCTTGCCGGCGCTGTCAATTGTCGGCTTGCCCGAAGCCGCAGTAAAGGAAAGCAAGGACCGTGTGCGTGCAGCCCTGATTAACAGTCAATTTGATTTCCCCGGCAGACGCATTACGATCAATCTCGCACCTGCAGACCTGCCCAAGGAAGGTGGCCGTTACGATTTGCCGGTGGCGATGGGAATTCTGGCGGCCTCCGGACAAATACCCGCTGAGATACTGCAGCAATACGAATTCATTGGTGAACTGGCCCTGAGTGGCGAATTACGCCCGGTACAGGGTGTGTTACCGATGAGCCTTGCCTGCAAACAATCGCAGCGCAAACTGATATGCCCGCTGGAAAATGCAGACGAAGCGGCACTGGTCAGCGATACCTGCGTATACCCGGCCCGCCATTTGCTCGATGTCTGCGCCCACCTGACCGGCAACAAGCCCCTAGAGCGCGCCGGACCAAACCATACTAACACCCATCCGCCAGGCATCGCAGACATGCGTGATGTCAATGGACAGCAGCATGCCAAACGTGCACTTGAAATAGCCGCCGCAGGCGGACATAGCCTGTTAATGGTTGGACCACCCGGAACCGGCAAAACGATGTTATCCAGTCGCCTGCCGGGAATCTTACCGCACATGAACGAGAGCGAGGCACTGGAAAGTGCAGCGATTAGCTCCATCAGTGGTAACGGCCTGCATACAGGTAACTGGAAACAGCGTCCCTTTCGTGCCCCGCACCATACCGCCTCCGGTGTAGCACTGGTCGGCGGCGGCTCCTATCCTCGCCCTGGAGAGATATCGCTTGCGCACAACGGCGTCATGTTCCTGGACGAACTGCCGGAATTCGATCGCAAGGTGCTCGAGGTCCTGCGCGAACCGCTGGAGTCCGGTCGTATTATCATTTCCCGCGCAGCCCGTCAGGCAGAGTTCCCGGCCAAGTTCCAGTTACTTGCGGCAATGAACCCATGCCCCTGTGGATACCTCGGTGATCCGCAGGGCAAGTGCCACTGCAGCGCCGAGCAGGTGCGGCGTTACCGGCAAAAGATATCGGGGCCGCTGATGGACAGGATCGATATGCATATCATCGTACCGGCACTACCGCTGAGCGAGCTGCGCCATCAGCGCAATGCCGACAACGAATCCAGTCACACCATTCGTACGCGTGTCGAACGGGCGCGCAGCTCGCAGCTACAACGCCAGGGCTGCATCAATACCGAACTTGCCACCAAAGACATCAAGACTTGCTGCCGTCTGCACGAATCAGATCAACAGCTACTGGAAAACGCGATGTCGCGCTTTGGCCTGAGCATGCGGGCATACAATAAAATCCTGAAATTGTCGCGCACTATTGCCGACATGGATGGCGAACAGTCGATCGCCACCAGTCATCTTAGCGAAGCACTGTCCTATCGCCAGCTCGACCGTGAACAGGCCGTGTAAGCTGCAAGCCTGGCGTGAAATTTATGTGAACTGCGATTAGCAATCTGTAATCGGATGACCATGATGCCAATCATGTCAGTGTATTGAGCCTCGCCCTGGCAAGTGGATTCAGTCTGTATGGTTCCGACTTGAATTACTCCAGCCAACCCCCATATTCGAATCATCAACATTTTACAGCGTTACAGGGAATACTATGTCCAGCACTACACATGTCGTCTGCCCTCACTGCCTTGCAGCCAACCGCTTGCCTGAAGCGCGCCTGCAGGATAATCCGGCCTGTGGGAAATGTAAAAAACCGTTGTTTACGCAGCAACCCGTTGAGCTCACGGCGCAGAGTTTCGCCAAACACATCAACAGCAGCGACATCCCCGTGGTCGTGGACTTCTGGGCACCCTGGTGCGGACCCTGCAAGATGATGGCACCGGCATTTAGCCAGGCGGCTGCACAACTCGAACCGCATTTTCGTTTTACCAAGGTCAACACCGAGCAGGAACAGCAGCTGGCCGCACAATTCGGTATCCGCAGCATACCGACATTGGCGATTTTCAAGAATGGCCAGGAGATTGCGCGCCAGGCCGGCGCGATGGATGCAGGCACACTGGCGCAATGGGTGCAGCAATATAGATAGGACGACCGCTGATTAAATCAGACCTGAATATTCTCTGCACAAGCATTGCCAGATAGACGATAGCATCACTGGCTCACACTCTATGTATGCAGACATTAGCCTGGCCTTCTCGCTTTCGGCCAGGAGCTGACATTCATAAAATTGTCATTGCGAGCTTTGGCCAGGACGGTCTTATGCCGCGTAGACCATGGATGGCCGAGAGCGGCGCAGTGAAGCAATCTACACAACCGTGTATGACAATCAACAGTAAAGTCAGACATATAATTTAACAGATCGCCACGTCGCATAATGCGCTCCTCGCGATGACAATGCTGATCAGTTTCTAAAAATCTGATGCACATTCGTGACTGTCCGTTTAGGGTCGCCTATAGCCCCTCAATCATGATCGTTAAAATGCCTGCTCCCAGAACATTATAGCCATACACCGTCAGGCAACACACGATAGATTAAGTCGACTTAATATAATTGATTAAACTAGTTATTAATCCAGTTCCGGACCGATCATAAAGGCTTGCTCTTCAAAGCCGTGATCCTCAAGCGCCGCGGCTATATCCTCCCAGCCGTAATCCGGGTTTTCTTCTTCTATGCTGGCTATCAATGCGGTGGCATGGCGCAATGCATCACGCTGATCAAAATCATCGGGGATACTGACCAGTTTCATATCATTAACATTCTTTGCCGGCAATAACATCATACGTGCGCTCATGTCGTGCTCCCGTTGTTAAGCTCTGTATCAACGGAATCAATCTAGCACTGCCGGTCTATTTTTGGAAGGGTTTTAGATGGGCACGGTAATACTTCACTGCCAGCTTGCGGGCACTTAATTTTTCCAGCTTTTGTAATTTACGCTCGACCTTGTCTTTATAGATTGCAGCCAGTTCACTCCCCTGCTCCTTGGCCAGGGCAAGCCATGCATAACTCTTGATATAGTTATGTCTGACCCCGCCTTCACCATTGTAATAGATAATGCCCAGATTATATTGCGCATCCCGCATGCCTTTTTTCGCAGCCTTCTTATAATATTCTGCTGCCTTGGCAACATCCCTTTCCACACCATGGCCAAGGTCGTAGAGGATACCAAGATTCAATTGTGCCTTTGTATTATCCTGCTCGGCTGCCATCTGATACCATTTGGCCGCCTCTTTATAATCCTGCTTCACACCGTTCCCCTGGTTATACATGACGCCCAGGTTCAGTTGCGCTGATACGTGTCCCTGTTCGGCGGCCATTTTGTACCATTTGAATGCCTTTTCCAGATTGCTGCTTGATCCGGCTGAGCCGATCTCAAAATAAATCTCGCCATTTTCCATTTGCGGATATTCATCCGGCAATTCCTCGTCCGTGGAAAACAGTACGCCGAGATTATATTGCGCACTCTGATCACCGGCCTCGGCTGCCTTGACAAACCAGTACACGGCCTCGGCCTTGTCACGCGCTACGCCCTTGCCACTATATAACATCACCGCAAGGTTATACTGGGCGTCGCTATCACCTGTCAGTGCGGCGTTCCTGAATCCCTTATAGGCAATTTTATAGCGGCCCTGCTGATAGGCATCCAGCGCACTCTCCGAACTCGCAGGTGCGGGCGTTCCAGAAAACAGCAGAGCAGTGATGATGACAAATCGAAATACCGACATTTGATCAAATTACCTTCCAGACCTTACACTATTACTATTGTTTATCGGCACCGGAGCGGGATTTTTTACATAGCAGCTATGAAAACCATCGTATTTCAGCGACTTGTTGTCTGCGTGTCCATTATGCTCGCCCTGTCAGCCTGCGCTGCGATGATAAAACCTATAAAATCCAATAATATAGATGGATTACAGGTAATACACGAGGCCTATAGGAAGACCGTCCACTCAGCCCATAATGACAGCAGCCAGTCCTGGAACAACGGTCGTCTCGGCAATATCATTGTAAATATCAACGGCGGAGAGCATAAAGGTCTCTGTTATCACTGGCAAAAGCTGGTATATAACGGCATTCAGCCTGCCCTGGTAAAAACCGGCTGGGAAGCCACCGGAATCGCTATTAATGAAGGCAGCTTCTTCGAGCACCATGCCGTCCTGGTCTACGACCCGGGCATCATCGGCCCCAATGAAATTCTGGAAGAGCCATATAAATCAAATAGCTATGTCCTTGACCCATGGTCAAGTGGCGAACCCCGGATATACACAACTGCAGACTGGCTGAAGCTACCGCTAACCATCAAAAAACCTGCACGGCTGACCCGGATCAAATCCTCAGCGAGCAAGACCGGATCTCTATGAAGGAACTACAGGACCTGGACCATGTCCCCTCCTGGGTCAACTGGCTCGCCCAGGACGCGAATGGCATCTGGTGGGGATATGAAGTCGAGCCACAGGAATATGATCATGGTTGGTATGAGAATGAATTAGGCCGCCGCATTCGGCTTTTGAGTGCCCCTGCAAACCCGGAATGGCGCATGACATTGAAAAAATACAATGTTTAATACATACTAACAACAAAATTAATCACTATAATAACAATATGTTAGATGATAATTTAACGTCTTTTTTGTCTAGATCTTGGCCTGATCACGATAACAGTTTAGAATAGATCTATACTGAAATTACAATTTTATCAGCAGGCCAGACAATGGAGAGAAGATATAGCCAACGAAAACCGGCAACCGTACAGGTTTATGTTGCATTTCCCGGCAAGGGAACCAGGCGCTATAAAACCATGAACCTCAGCGCCCACGGTATTTTGATCAAGACCGGCAAACGCCAGGCACGACCCGGCGCCATTGCATCCCTGATCTTTGTCATTCGCCAGGGAAACATTGTCCGACTGCATCGTCGCAAGGCGACTGTAGCCCATGTTACCAACACCTCCACCGGCATGATGTTGCACCAAAGGACTCGCAAGACTGCGTCATAAATGATTATCGATGTGTGCGCTTATCTGATAAAACTTGATAACTCACATTTAACTATAGTTGTATCTAGTTGGCCAATAAGCCAATCTGCACGATTTATCTATAGAAAAAATTACGCAGATCATCTATATTTTATATAAACCATCGAAAAAATAACTTTTACAAATGATACTTTTACGCTCATCGAGTCAGAAACCTGTCAGCAAGCACGGCATAATGCATATTCTGCTGCTGGCTCTGTTGTGCCAGAGCGCTACTTCCCTGGCTGCCGATGACATGATCGAACAGTGGTACATGCAACCCAGGCTGAACCTCGACAGCGGCAATAATTCACTGCAGAATCTTAACCACCAGACACTCAATATCGGGCGCGCCCTGAATAAGCGTATCGATCTCGAAATAAACCTGTTATCGGAGAGCCCCACTTATACCTCTGACAACCAGGGTATACTTATTGATGGCCGTTATTATCTGAAACCACAGGGCCAGTTCGCACCTTATATTGCTGGCGGCATCTCCAGTGTGCGTAATTTCAACAATCTGGATACCTCATACCAGGATCCGATCACCAACCTTGGGCTGGGCTTTGAACATACATTAAAAGGCAATGGTGCGAAAATACAGGCCGATATCCGCTACTTCCTTGATGATAAACAATCGGAATCGCTAAGCAATGAAGCCGCCAATGACTGGGCATTGAGTTTTGGCCTGTCGATTCCACTTACTGCCGATATCTTCAAATAATCCATCTGTTTCAGCCCCGCTATTTGTTACTGTCCAGACAGTCCTCATAGTCTGGCATAGAGATTTACTTCGTCATATACTGCACAGGTCTCGACTACCCTGGAATTGGATAATGACAAGGCTTGTAGTTTCATTTGCTCTTTTATTCATGATTGCAAATACCTGTGTGGCGGAAACGCTATACGTAACGGACTTACTCAGACTCAATGTGAGCGAAAAGCCTCAACCCGGAGGGAAAACAGTCACGACGCTCAACAGCGGTGACCCGCTCACTGTGCTCGAACGGCAGGCCGGCTATGTTAAGGTTCAGACCCGTGATGGACTGACTGGCTGGGCCAAATCTGCATATCTGGTTGCAGACAAACCAGCGCGACTGATTGTCGCAGAAACACAGGAAAAGCTTACGCAAACGCAGGAACAATTATCCCAGGCCCGGGAGGATGCAAAATCGGCACAAGGCGAAGCGGTCAAATACAGGAAAGCCATGCAGACCGCCGAAGAGACACTGCAACAACAAAACTCACAACTGGAAAATATTGAACAACAGAATCGTAAATACGCATTCTCTACAATGAAATATGCCAGTAGCGTGCCGATCAATATCTTCCTGATTGCCGGCATTCTGCTTTTTTTATTAGGCATATTGCTTGGATGGTATATAATGGACTACAGATTACGCAAGCGCCATGGCGGTTTTCGCATATAAATGATGGGAATTCACAGCCGGCCGCTACACCCGAAACGAGTAGCAACCACTGTATTTAATACATCGACAGCTACTGGATACAAGATTTACCAGAATCATGGCAAAAATAATCATTCATACCGATCAAAATAGCACAGAAGAGTTGTTGCTGACGGAAGGCACAGTCACCATAGGGCGTACCAAGGACAACGACATACAGATCGATGATCCTGCAGTCAGTGCTTATCATGCCAAGCTGGTTTCATTTTTCAAGCCAACCTATATACAGGACCTGCGCAGCACAAATGGTACCTATGTGAATGGTTCACGCGTCATGGAACATACACTGGAACATGGAGATATCATTACCATTGGCAAACATAATATATATTTCAGCAAGGAAAGCGGCTTTGCCTCTACACCTGACCCGGACCATACCATTGAACTAAGTGCTGGCGATATCAGCCTGATCCTGAAAAACGAAAAGTCGGAGAAAAATACGGATTAGGTTCGCCTCGACCATGAGCGCGATAATCGACCGCATTATATCTAGCTGTAAATATGTCAGACCTCCTCAACGAACAACAAAAACAGGCCATCCAACACACTGACAGTCCTCTGCTCGTACTTGCCGGTGCGGGTAGCGGCAAGACGCGGGTCATTACGCACAAGATCGCCTACCTGATCAAGAAGAAAATTCACCTGCCTGAACATATCTCTGCGGTGACCTTCACCAACAAGGCTGCACGTGAAATGCAACAGCGTGTCACAAAATTACTACCACAAACTGATACACGTGGATTACAGGTTTCCACATTCCATACCCTTGGCTTAAAGATCATAAGACGAGAAAAGAAAAAACTGGGCCTGCGCAAGGGCTTTACAATATATGATCATCAGGACAGCAGCGCCCTGATCAGGGATCTGTTACGCAAGGACTTCGCCACTAACAGCGACATTGAAGACAAGGTTCACTGGCAGATCTCAGCATGGAAAAATGCATTCATAACCGCGGAACAGGCCATCCACGACAGCACCGATGCACAGGAACATACAGCTGCACAGATATATCTTAAATATGATCAGGCGCTACGAACATACAATGCAGTCGACTTCGATGACCTGATCTCCCTGCCAGCAATGTTATTTGCACAGAACCAGGAGGTCTTACTGGCCTGGCAACAACGTATTCGCTATCTCCTCGTTGATGAATACCAGGACACCAATACGGCGCAGTATAACCTGATCAGATTATTACTCGGTACACGCTCAAGCCTGACTGTTGTTGGCGATGATGATCAATCCGTATATGGCTGGCGCGGCGCCCAACCCGAAAACCTGAACCTGCTACTGACTGACTTTCCTACACTGAAGGTCGTCAAACTGGAGCAAAACTATCGTTCCGTCAGCAATATCCTGCATCTGGCAAATCATCTCATTGCACATAATCAACATCAGTTCGAGAAACGCTTATGGAGCGCACTTGGCAATGGTGACAAGGTGACTGTCATCAGCGCACGTAATGCCGACAACGAAGCAGAGAAAGTGGTTTCCAGAATCCTGCATCATCGTTTCAAACATAACCTGCCCTATTCCGACTATGCGATATTGTATCGGGGCAATCATCAGTCACGCCCGTTTGAACGCGCATTACGCGAACACCAGATCCCCTACCATCTCAGTGGCGGCCTGTCTTTTTTTGAACGCAGTGAAATCAAGGACATCATGGCCTACCTGCAACTGCTGGTTAATCCTGACAATGATGGCGCCTTCCTGCGCTCGGTCAATACACCCAGAAGGGGGCTCGGGCCGGGCACGATTGAAAAACTGGCAGACTTTGCCAGTACTAATAATGTCAGCCTGTTCTCGGCCTGCTATGAACAAGGCATCACTGAACACCTGGGAACGCGCGCCTATAGCAACCTGTTGAACTATTGCGACTGGATCAGTCACATAGCCGAAAAAGCGGAACGTGGCGACACCTTGTCCGCAATCAAAGACATGATCGACGATATGCAATACAGGGAATGGATAGAGAACCAATGCAATGAACCCAAGGCTGCCGAAAACCGCCTCGGCAACATCGATGAATTACTGGGCTGGATTGCGCGCCTGCATAAAAAGAATCCTGACCAGGATCTTGCCCAGTGCCTGAATCATATGACCCTGATGGATATCCTCGAGCGTGACAATGAAGAGCAGGAAAACAATGCCGTACATTTGATGACCCTGCATGCCTCCAAGGGGCTCGAATTTGATCATGTCTATATCGTTGGCATGGAAGAGGAGTTACTGCCTCATCGCAATAGCCTGGACGACAGCCTCGAAGAGGAAAGGAGACTGGCCTACGTCGGTATCACCCGGGCACGCAGGGGTCTGACATTCACCCATGCGCTGACACGCCGTCGTTATGGAGAACTGCTGTCCTGCGAACCCAGTCGCTTCCTGGAGGAATTACCACAGGATTACCTGGACTGGGAGAACAACCGCCAGGAATCCAGCACCGAGCGCAAGGAGCGCGGCAACGCCCATCTGGCCAATTTACGCAATATGCTGGCGGACTAGCAGTGGGTAGTAATACTATATCCCTTAAATATCACTGACCGACGATCTTGGGAAGATAAACGGCCTCGATAATTTCCTTGCCTGTCATTTTTTTCAGACCTTCCTGGACCTCCTTCAGCACTTCGGCCGTCAGTTTAACCTTGCCCTGACTGGAGCTGATTTCCGAAAAGGACAGGCTGCTAAACAGTAAAACCAGGCGATGTCTTATCATGGGCATGTGTTTTTGCACCGTTGCTGAGTCATTCACATCGGCCAGCTTCAGTGTCACCTCGACCTGCAGATAGCGGACATCGCTGTCCCTGTCACTCAGATTAACAACAAACGCAGGCCTCATTTCCAGATAGGGAGAAGTACTACCACCACCTCCACCGGCGGCATAGGCATTTATACTCATTCCCATTATTACAAACATATAAGCGGCATGAAGCCCACTTCTATATATACCTGGTAACCATCCTTTCATTATTTTCATACTACACCTGACCTGACAATTGATAGTTAATGCTGATCTGCTTCATCTGATATATAAACTTTGCCTTACTTGTGTAAACTCAACAACTAAAGCGATCTATACCTACCTATTTTCGGTCAGTTTCCCGCTAACTTTAGATCACTGAGTATTGCCTGCCATGATCTTTATCTGATGAACCGTTGCCTTGCATTTGCTGGCTTGCTCACGCAGC
Source organism: uncultured Gammaproteobacteria bacterium (assembly GCA_947258655.1). GTDB lineage: Bacteria > Pseudomonadota > Gammaproteobacteria > JAADHQ01 > JAADHQ01 > JAADHQ01. The sequence goes on from CAMYJD010000017.1 coordinate 29,570, forward strand.
CCGGTGATAATTGGCTGGCCATAAAAAAGGGCTACAATAGTAGCCCTTTTTATCAACCCTGCCGGAAATGGGGTTACATACCGCTGTTCGCCAGCATGTCCTCGATCGCAGCGCTGAGCTCCTCATCGCTGAAATCACCGCCGCCACGTGGAGGCATGATGCCCTTGCCATTGACGACAGCGGCCAGCATTGCGTCCATACCAGCCTCCATACGCGTTTCCCAGTCACCCTTGCTGCCGATCTTCGGCGCACCAGCGACTCCGGCGACATGGCAGCCACCGCAGGACGCCGCTACGACTTCCTGTCCGGACCTGGCCGCCTTGGGCGCGCCCGCGTCCACCGCAGCGCCAACACTGACCTTGCCAACAGGTTCAATCCGTTCCTGCATTGCTTTCTCGGCACGGGCACTCTTCTGCTGCTTCATTGAAGAGGTTTCACTTACATTCTGGGCAATAAAAAACGCGATGACACCCAGCAGTGCAATCGCAATCGTTACTATAGCAATCGATTTTATAACTTGTTGATCTTGGTCAGTCACTCTCATCTCCCGTTTTCTTTATCTCTGGAACTGCCGCTTGCTGTCTTATATACATACGCGTAGGCAGTCTTTTCGGCACTGCGCCAGACTACGAGGCAATAAGGCATTCAAAGCCCCGAATTAACATGCTATTGTGTCGTAATAGACACATATCCTGTGCAGCGGCTGATTATACTGATAAAAGCCAGGTAGTTATAGGCGCTGCAATGCTCTTTTACCCTGTAAATTTTTTTACCCATATAAACTTTAGTATTAGGGTAGGATAAACGGGGAACAATCATACAAATCAATTGAGCATAGAAGCCGACAATCGGCCATAAAGCTTGACTTGATATATATTTGGGACTATATTCCCAATCATGGACGAATCCAATCAACAGCTTCTGGCACGCGCTATTTTGCGCCTGTTACGCCCGCTGGTGCGTATATTACTGCGTAACGGCGTCGCCTTCGGCACCTTTTCTGATCTGGCCAAAAAGGTCTATACCGATGTGGCCTTTGAGGATTTCACCCTGGAGGGAAAGAAGCAAACTGTGTCGAGGGTGTCGATACTGACCGGACTGACACGCAAGGAGGTCAAACGCCTGCATGAACTACCCGAGCCAGGCTCGCTCAGCGAGGAGAAACGCTATAACCGCGCAATTCGTGTGATTAGTGGCTGGCTCAACGATACGCGTTTTTGCTCTGCCGACGGCGTACCGTTGCCGTTAGCGCTGGAAGACGAGGAGCCTTCTTTTAGCACGCTGGTCAGGGCCTACAGTGGTGATGTCCCGGTACAGGCGATGCTGACCGAGCTGACGACATCGAAAAGCGTCGAGCAACGCGATGGTATCATTTACCTGATCCGTCACGCCTATATCCCCTCTGATGACCCGGTAGAGAAAATTCATATCCTCGGCACCGATGTCGAGGAATTGATCGCCACGATCGACCATAACCTGACCCACCAGCGCGATGAACTCCGTTTCCAGCGCAAGGTCAGCAACGACAATATTTCAGCCACCTCCCTGAAGGCGTTCAGACAACTGTCTACAAAGGAAGCGCAGATGTTTCTTGAACACCTGGATAGCTGGCTGACCGAACACGAACTGGACCCCAAAAACGAGCATGAACAGACCCCTGTCAGGGTTTGCATGGGGGTCTATTACTATGAAGATCAACCCGAGGAGCAATGATCATGTGCCGCTCTCTATTATATAGTCTCATCATATCTGTCTTTACATTCACACTGGCCTCCTGCGGTGGCGGTGGCAGTGCCGGTATAGGCGGTACCGGCATTACCTCTAGTGGCACCATTTCCGGCTTCGGCAGTATTTTTGTCAATGGTGTGGAATTCAATACCGACAATGTCAATAACGTTAGCGGCGACCTGTCGCAGGTTGCTGATCTGCGCCTGGGCATGGTGGTCACCGTACGTGGCCAGATCGATAACAATGGAACCACCGGCACCGCTGACAGTATCGATGTTGATATCGAACTCGAGGGCCCTGTCGCCAACGCTCCAATACTGGATAGCAATACCAATACCAAGTCCTTTACGGTACTGGGCCGTAGCGTTATCGCCAGCGATGGCAGTACCGTCTTTGATGGCAGCGGCTTTAGCTTCGCAAGCATCGCCCAGGATGATGTCGTGGAGGTCAGTGGTTACCTGGATGCCAACGGCCGCTTACAGGCCACCCGTATCGAGAAGAAGGGCACGCTAAACCTCGGCAATACCGAGGTTGAAGTGAATGGTATTGTCGACAATATATTGTCGGCAGTCAGCTTTGAGCTGAAGGTCGATAACACAGTACTGACTATAAATGACCCGAACGCCGTGGCGGCTGCTGCTGGCATTACTATCAGCAACGGCCTGGAACTCGAAATCGAAGGTTTACTAACAAATAATTCGGAAATTCGGGCTACCGAAATAAAGCTTGATGACGATCTGTTTGACAACAATGATTCGGGCATCGAAATCGAAGGGTTTATAAGCAACTTTATCGATCCTTCGAATTTCACGATCAACGGCCAGCAAATTGATGCCAGCAGTGCAACCATAGTCCCGAACGGCCTGACACTAGCCAATAATGTCAAGGTCGAGGTCGAAGGCACCCTAAGTGGTGGCGTGTTGATTGCCAGCGAGGTCGAAGGACGTAGTGGTGAAATACGTATTGACTCGAACGTATCTGCTGTCGATACAAACAATAATACGATTACACTGTCATTCTCAGGCTCGAGTGTTACCGTTACTGTCGACAGCCAGACCAAGCTGGAAGACGATATCGGTTCCAATCCATTGACATTGGCAGCCATTGGCAGCGGTGATTTTCTGAAGATCAAGGCCATTGACAATAATGGCGTGTATGTTGCCACTGATGTGAAACGCGAAGCCGATCAGATGGATGGCGAGGTCCGCCTGCGAGGCCCTGTCACGGTTATTGACAAGAGCACTCCCGGTCAGGAAAGCGTCACCATCCTCGGCATCACCTATGCCTCGGATGCCAATACGGATTTCGAGATCAACGATGAGCCGAAGACCCGTGCCGAGTTTTTTACGGCACTTGATACAGGCGGTAAAATAGTTGATATCAAGGACGACAAGGTTGGCGGTGCTATTGATGGTGTTGCTGACGAGATGGATCTGAAGAACTGACAATGATCATCGCTGTATTGTCTAACCCGGACATTACAGCGACGATCAATCCCGTGCTGCCTCATTCTTGTCCCTGAACACCAGCACTGCCAGTGCTGGCAACAGAATCATCGCCGCGAGCATGTTGGCCAGGAACACAAAAGTCAGCAGGATACCCATATCGGCCTGGAATTTCAGCGCCGAAAAAATCCAGGTACTGACACCCATCGCCAGTGTCAGCGCGGTAAACAGGACCGCATGCCCGGTCGTCGTGAATGCCTTGAACAGGGCCTCCCTGATCGGCAGGCCTTCGTCCATGAATTCATGCAGGCGGCTGTAGATATAGATGCCGTAGTCCACGCCGATACCGACACCCAGGGCAACGACAGGCAGCGTCGCGACCTTCAGACCGATATTCAGGTACACCATCAGTGCATAGGTCAGGATAGACACCAGCGCCAGCGGTATCACGATACACAGCGTCCCCAGTATGGACCTGAAACCAATAATGCACAGAATGATAATAGCGCTATACACATAAACCAGCATTGGCACCTGGGCCGCAGACACGGCTTCGTTGGTCGCGGCCATGACGCCGACATTACCACTGGCCAGTCTGAAATCGACAGCAGCAGTGGTTTTTTCTGCCTGGTATCGCTTGATGGCATCTACGATAGCGGCGATCGTCGTCGCCTTGTGATCGGCGGTAAATATATAAACGGCCATAACGCTGCAATCGGAATTCAACAGTCCGGTACTGGTGTCGAATGGCGTCACTGACTGCGCCAGCACATACTGGTTACGCGACAGTACACGCCATTTCAGACTGCCTTCATTCCAGCCGGCATTGACGATTTTGGCCAGTTGCGGAAGACTGGTCACCGACTGCACGCCTTCGGTATTCTGCATGCGCCAGGCAAAGCGATCGATTTCATCCATTATTTCGTATGTTGTGCATGCGCCCTGCTTTGACTCGGCGATCACGGTCAGCACGTCGACGCCGATGGCATATTGACTGGTGATTTTTTCGATGTCGCGGTTATAACGTGAATCCGCATGCAATTCCGGCGCCCCTGCCTCAAGGTCGCCTATTTTCAGATTCGCGCCTTTCCACAGGCCAAATAACAATAACAGGCTCGCCAGCGATATGATCAAGGCCGAATTCCTGCGTGTAAATACATCGGCAAAGCACTTCCATTGCGGGGTATAGCGACCGACATGGGTGCGCTTGAAATAGCCTGCCGGCATATAAGACAACAGCACCGGCAACAGGAACAGGTTGGTCAGTACAATCACGGCAATGCCGACACTCGCAGCTATGGCCATCTCCCGAATGATGCCGATATCGATCAGCAATATGGTCAAAAACCCGAGCGTATCACTGATCAGGGCGACGCTACCCGGTACCAGCAACTGACGGAACGCGGCCCGTGCACCTCTTACGCTATCCTTGCGCTGATCGGCCTCGACCCTGACCGCATTGACCATCTGTATTCCATGACTGATACCGATAGCGAATACCAGAAACGGTACCAGTATCGACATCGGGTCGATGCCGTAGCCCATCAATGGCAACAGGCCGAGCTGCCAGATCACTGCTGTCAGTGAACACAGCATCGGCAATAATGTCAGGCGTATCGAGCGCGTATAGACATAGATCAGGATTGCTGTCACCAACAGTGTGATCGCAAAAAAGAGACCGACATCCGCCAGGCCGTCGACGACATCGCCGATCAGTTTCGCGAAGCCGATGATCTGGATATCAATATTTTCATCGCCGAATTGCTGGCGTAGTTTTTCGAGACGCTCTGCCAGATCAATATAATCTATCTTCTGTTGATCGCTAGCCGATATCAGGTTAGCGCGTATCATTGCGCTCTTGAAATCAGCCGAAACGAGGCGCCCCAACTTACCGGACTTGAGGATATTCGAGCGTACGATTTCAAAACCTTTGGCACCGGCAATAAAATCCGCCGGGATAACATTACCGCCGGCAAAGCCGCCTTCGACAACCTCAACAAAGCGTGTATTCGGGGTAAACAGCGAGGTCACCGAAGATCGTTCGATACCGGGAATAAAGAACACCTCGTCCGTGGCGGCCTTCAGGGTATCGAAAAATTTCGCCGTGAAAATATCACCCTGCCTGACAGACACCGCTATCAGGATACGGTTGGCACCGCCGAACTCCTTCTGGTGCTTGAAGAATGTCTGCATGTACTCATGCCCGGCCGGCAACAGCTTTTTAAAGCCTGCATCCAGACGGACCTGGGTAGCGGAATAAGCGAGAAACAGGCTTAACAGTGCAAACAGTAACAGCACATACGGACGATGACTGAAAACCCAGTGCGCGATGGATCCACACAGGCCTTTCTTGTCGACGCTCACCGGAGCTTCTCCACACCGGCCTCGCCGACAGCCAGCACACTACCGTCAACGCACTCCATCATCGCACTCCTGTGGTTACGCTTGCTACCGGCCCGCGCTGAAAAGCTTCTGCCACGGTCATTACTGCCTAACAAAACCCCGGCATCGCCGCTCAGCAATACACTTTTGTCTGTCAGTTCCAGGCCTGCAGACAGCGCATAATCGCTCCAGGATTCAATTTTTTCCCAGCTGTAACCCAGATCAGTCGAACTATAGATATGCCCGCGCATCCCGAACACTAGCAGGCGTTCGTTTGCTACTTGCATATGACCGAAATAGCTGCCCTGATAAGGTGTCCTTATCTTTTCCCAGCTGTCACCGTTATTGACCGACAGATAAACGGAACCTGCTTCGCCACTAACGATCAGCTCACCACCGTGCAAGCGCGTGATCGAATACAGATGAAAATCATCTTCGCCATACAGGGTCCTGCTCTGCCAGCTTTGTCCACCATCATCGCTGACCAGCAAGGCACCATAGGCGCCGATGGCAAAGCCTTTATTGGCTGAGATAAAAATAATATCGAACAGGGGTTGTTCCGCTTCGCTGTCCTCGTGCACGAGCTGCCATTGTTGACCGCCATCGACAGACTTTAAAATCAGGCTGTCATGGCCGACGATCCAGCCGTTACGATCATCCACAAAAAAGACACTATTCAGGGTCAGTCGTGTCGGCACGATAATCTGCTCCCATGCCTTGCCACAATCATATGAACGCAATACATGACCACGGCTGCCGACGGCGAATATTTTATTGTCGATTCGGGTAATATCCAGCAACAGCGACTTATGCGCGAGATTAGATACTTCAGAGAATGTTGGCTGCTCAGCCCCGGCCCGCTGCACGCATAAAAGAAACGCCAGGATCAATAAGCCCGATAGTCTTATTGTCCTGGCGTATTTGCTCAACAACCTGGCTTGAATCATTACACGATATCCAGGCGATTGCTTACATGTATATCAGCGCTTGCCGGCGCGCCTTAAAGACGATGGCGTATAATCAGATTTCTTTCTGTTAATATTGAAATCATACATCTTTTCCTTGTTATTGAGCCCCAGCACCAGATAGCGGCCCGATTGCAGGTCATAATGGACCTCCAGTGTTGTCCACAATACCGGCTGATCATAGTAATTGATCACATGGCCTTCGCTAACACGCCAGATCTGCCCGCGGTTATCATACTTGTCCACCATCAACACCTGCCAGCTGTCTTCATCGATATAGAATACCCGCTTGCCATAAATATGCCGGTCTCCCTTTTTCAGCTCCGCTTCCACAACCCAGACGCGATGCAATTCATAGCGTGCCAGATCTGAATTAATGTGACCCGCTTTCAGGATCTCCTTGTACTCAACACTGTCTGCATGCAACTTATAACTGTTATACGGAACGTACATTTCCTTACGCCCCAGCAGTTTCCACTCATAACGGTCGGGAGCGCCATTGTACATATCGAAATCATCACTGGTCCTGAGACCGTCCGAAGCGGTACCTGGATTATCATAGGATACATTGGGAGCGCGACGCACACGGCGCTGACCTGGATTATAGGTCCATGCATGACGTGGCTCCTTGACCTGGTCGATGGTTTCGTGGACCAGCAATACACCTCCGGCCAGTCGCGCCGGCGCCTTTACGCTCTGTTTGAAATACAGCAGGATATTATCGATATCTGCAAGCTGAGCGCCTTCTTTGACATACTGGAAATCAAATTCGTCTTCCAGCTTGACCAGCGTATATTTACCGCTGGACGTGACCGCCGCCTGATTGATCCAGCGCTGCACCGCCGTACCACGGTAGCGCACGATGTGGTTCCAGATCGCTTCAAGGCCCGAAGCGGGTACAGGAAACGGAACCCCGTTAATGGTATTGGCGATGCCATTTCCATTATTAATGAGTTCTGCGCTGGCTGCATTTTCAATCGTCGCCTGATAGATACGCTGCGGGAGTGAAGCACTGCGCCTCGTTGGGTAGACATTCATTTTGAAGGATGGATATTTTTGCAGCATCGCAATCTGGCCCGGGCTGAGCTTGTCGCTGTACTGCTGCACGTTGTCAGCATTAATCGAGAAGCTGATCTTGTCTGATGCAAACGGATCGACATGATGACCTCCGGGCTTGTATCCCGCTGGTGCCTGCGTAATGCCCCCGCTCCATGCCGGTATGCTGCCGTCGGCGTTACCGCCCTTGATGGCACCAACGGGCGTCAGCTCTTTACCCAGCTTCGCTACTTCTTCGGTGCTGATAGCCGCATGAGCTGTTGTCATGCTGAAATAAAAACTCACAACACCTGCCAAAACCTTTCTGTTTGCTCTCATAAACTGCTCTTCCTAGAACGAATACTTGACGTTTAATGCAACAAAGTCGCGATCATGGACCTGATTAAAGTTACCCCCACCAAAAAAGTTGGTATAACTCAGATCCCCGGTCCACGTGTTCAGATAACTGAATCCCAGGCCCAGCGTTATGGCCTTACGGTCTTCAACAAAATTCCCTCCGGGGCCTGGTGAGGTGCCATTGACATCATGGGCAAAGGCCAGGCGCGGTGACAGGTTGATACCGAGCCCGACAGAGTCGTAGTCCAGACGGGTTACAAAACGATAACCCCACGATGTAGCATCGGCCCACCCGCCTTGCTGCTGTGGCACACCTGAACCGGCAGCCGCCAGGGCGCTCCCGGGTAATGGCGTACCAGGGCCTTCGTATCGAAGTATTTCCTTGGACGGTAAATCATACACATGAGTCACACCCACCTCTGCCAGTAAAACCCATTGTGTTGCATTAAAGGGATTGCCCGAACCAAAAACCTTGGTTCCGGTAACCTGCAATTGACCCACTTCATGTCTGCGATAGCCGGGTATTTCCCCTCCAGGACCAGCAGGACAACCAAGCACAGGATTGGTCGCCAATTGACTGGCAGGGGAACACAGCGAACTTAACAGTAATTCAACATCCTCGATCTGTAACGGGACATCTGTGCGATGACTGTATTCACCCTGCAAGGCGATACCGGATTCACGTAATTCGGAATTGAAGCTGATGCCATAGAGCTTGATGTCTTCTGGATACTCTATGAAATAACGGGCATTTCCCGGCGCAGTGGGTTGTCCAGGTGTAGTTGTCGCAACCGCGCTGACCAAGGGCAAACGGCTGTGGTAATTGACAAAAAATAAACCAAATTCGGTGTCATTCAGTTCAGGGGCAAACAAGCGCAATGCCAGTCCAAACTGGCCGTTATCGTCTGCTTCTCGATCTGCAATTCTGGGAACGCAATTCACACTGAACGGACTTGCGGTTCCACATACTGCATCCGGGACAGCACCAAAACCCACGACTACATACTGGCCGCCATCACTGGCAAAGTCATTGGTACTGAAGTAGGTACCGCGCGGATCTATCTCGGTGTGCTTGAATCTGGCCAGATACACCGCTTCCAGATTCACGTTATCAGTCAGCTCCTGTGACGCCCATAGCATCGGCACCGGTAACAGGGCCTCGCGCAGCTCGGCGCCGGGAATACGAAACTTGGCGACATTAATAGGGTTTAATACATTGATCGAATTCTGGATAAACGTACTCTCACCCCAGCTGATCACCTGATTACCTGCGCGAATATCGAGTGGTCTGCCACCCACGTCAAAACTGCCGCGGACATAGGCATCGAGTAGGTCGGCATCCTGGCCGATCCTGTCCTTGGCCTGCTCTGACAATTCGGCTTTGTCGTTATTGTGAAAATCGTGAAAATAGGTGGCGCGGATAAACGCGCCGAAATTGTTATATTCCAGATCGAGGTCATGTGTGACCTTCAGGACATTGGAAATGAGCCCCTTGTCATAATTGACATTACCGTCATCTGTGTTGACCGAATAGGCCGTCCCACCTAGAGGATTGCTCCGACCAATCAAGGCCGGATTACGTGATGCTACACGGCGCGCGACCCCCCAGGAGATCGTCGTATCGAAGTTTCCTGTCAGGCCATTGTTTTCGAATTCAAAGGCACTGGATGGTGTGGAATAGGCAAACAGCGTGATGAGCAATGAGTGAAAGACCGCTTTATTCATTTTTCCCTGCTTATTATAATAGAATATAATGGTGACTAAAGTTTTATCTTCAATTTCAGATATATAATATGAAGATAGATTCAAACTCAACAAGAAGAAAAAATCAAGTTAGTATATTATCAAATGCTATACAGCAATTTGGGCCATAGTGACAATTTCAGACAATCAACAGCAAACCATTGAAGCAATTGCCAATACAGGCATGTTTATGGGCACTATTGCAGCGTACTTGCCGCTGGCCGTCATAGCATGGGACCAGGATCAGCGCACCCTGTACTGGAACAGGGCCAGTGAAGATCTGTTTGGTTTTACCCAGGAGCAGGCCAGTGGTCAGGTGTTGCATGATTTACTCGATTGCGGCAACGCCCTCGAAATACCGGCACAGGCACCTGGCACCGACACTCCTTATATAGCAACAATTTCCTGCAAGCATGCATCGGGGACGGTTATGCAGACATGCTGGAGAGTGGTACCGGCGTCAAAGGCATGCCCAGCAGGTGTGTCGCATATTGCAATTATTGAAAATGTCAGCAAGCAACTACAACAGGAGTATGAGCGCAAACTCGCCATCCAGTCTTTCAATGCACTCACCGAACATCTTAGTGATTTTATCTATATCCATGACCTGCACGGCAACTTTACCAGCATTAATGAAAGTATCGCTTCAGCTCTCGGCTATACACAGGATGAATGTCTGCAACTGAACATCAGGGACATCGTCGCCCCGTCTTTTCATGACGCTATAAGTCAAAAGATGCAGGAGAAAATATCAGGTCAGTCCAGTAGCAGTCACTATGACATTAAGGTCAGGAAGAAAAATGGCGAAGAAATCTGGATAGAAATATCCAATCGTCTGATTTATGTTGATGGCAAACCGGTAGCCGTACAGGGAATTGCACGCAATATCGACGAACGCAAAACCTATGAGCATCAGGTTCAGCGTAGCGAACAGAAATTCCGCGGTCTGTTCGAGACGATCGATGATATCTATTACCTGCTCGACCATAATGGCGCCATTGACCTGATCAGCCCTTCTGTCTACACCCATCTGGGTTACAGGATTGAAGAGCTGCAGAATATGCAATTTGAAGATCTCTATGCCATGCCGGAGTCAAGAAATGAAGAACTGGCAACATTACTGGAACATGGCCGGATCAATGATTACGAGATAAACCTGCGGCATAAAAACAATACCATCGTTCCATTCTCGGTCTCGGCACGGGTCAAATATGGTGAAAATGGATCAGCCCAGGGAATTGAAGGTATTGCCCGCAACATAAGCCAGCGCAAGGAGCATGAAAAAATCCTGATGACCAAGGAGCAACGCTTTCAGCGTATCTTCGAATCCATCCAGGACTTTTATTTTCGTGCCGAAAACACCATCGTCAAGTTTGTCAGCCCTTCATGCAAGGGGCTGTTGGGTTACACTCCAGAGGAAATGATAGGCCATCATACCGAGGAGTTTTATTGTAACCCCGCGGACCGCAACGTTTTACTGGAACAATTCCGCAGACAAGGATATTTGACGGACTATGAAATCGACTATCGACATAAAGACGGCACCCCCATTACATGCTCGCTCAATCTCAATACTGTCAAGGATGAAAACGGAGAAATCGTCGCCATAGAGGGGACATTACGTGATATCACGATGCGTAAGGAAGCAGAACAGGCATTGCGCTCCAGCGAACAGCGCTTTCGCCGTATCTTCGAGTCTTTCCAGGACCTCTATTATGAAGCTGACATGCATGGAATCGTTACGATCCTGAGCCCCTCGGTTGAAACATTGTACGGTTACAGACCATCGGAATTGCTTGGCAGACCTGCCACTGTCGTCTATGCAGATCCGAAACAACGCGAAGGACTAGTAAATACACTGGCAGAAAAAGGCTACGTTAATGATTATGAGCTGATGCTGGTTAACAAGAAAGGCGAATTAAAACCCACATCCTGCAGTACGCGGCTGGTGTTTAACGAACACGGGAAACCAGTAGCTGTCCAGGGTGTATTGCGTGACATCACTGAACGAAAAAAATCTGATGCCGCCCTACGCGAGAGTGAAGCACGCTTCCGCTCTATTTTCAATTCCATCCCGGATGCATTCCTGGAAGTCAATCAATTTAACACCATTGTAAATGCGAGTCCGTCCGTCACACAATTCAACTACCATCCCGACAGACTGATCGGTTCGGATATATCGGTCCTGTTCCGGGACAGAAAGGACTGGGATATTATCAGCCGCTGGCATAATCACCATAACGAGACGCAGCACTATGAAAGCATGCTGCAAATACTGGACGGACAGTCTATACCCGTCTCAATAACAGCCTACAAAATCAGTAACGACAAGGAAACCGACGGCAACCTCATCTTTATCATACGTGACATCAGCGACAGCAAACACTACGAACAGGAACTGGAACTTGCCCGCGACCAGGCCCTCGAAGCAAGTCGCGCCAAGAGTTCCTTTCTTGCCAACATGAGCCATGAACTGCGTACGCCATTGAACGCGATCATAGGCTATAGCGAAATGCTGGCAGAAGATGCTGACTACGAAGGCAAACTGGAAATGGCCGCAGACCTGAAAAAAATCCATGCATCAGGCATTCACCTGCTCTCTGTTATCAGCGATATCCTTGATCTGTCCAAGATCGAGGCCGGTAAGGTCGAGCTGAATATGGAAAAATTCGCACTGACGGATTTTGTCAATGACATCATCGTTACCATCGCACCATTGGCCCGCATGAACAACAATGCATTGACGCATCAGTGCGACCTGAACGGCAAGGACATTATCGCCGACCCGGTACGCCTGAAACAGGCCTTACTGAACCTGCTCAGTAATGCCTGTAAATTTACCAAGGACGGCACGATCCACCTCGACGTATATTCTCAGACCGACAGTAAAGGAGAATGGCTCTACTTCAGAATCAAGGATAGCGGCATAGGAATTACGCCAGCGCAGATGCAGAAACTGTTCAACGAATTCACCCAGGCTGACTCGACAACCACGCGTAAGTATGGCGGTACAGGTCTTGGACTGGTCATCAGCAAACGTTTTTGCCAACTGATGGGGGGAGAGATTCAGGCACAAAGCACCTACGGGGAAGGATCCACGTTTACGATTAAATTACCGTTGAGCGAATCAGGCAGTTAGTGGTAATTTGTAGCAGTCACGACCTGATCAGATAAAGCGACCAACCACGGAGGCACGAAGACACGAAATAAATGGTCGACCGTTACCACGGCTCCAGAGACTTTCATGAATTACCGCAGGTCGTGCAGCAACACTATATCAATGATAAAGACTTTCCGTATTGACTTGCCAGATAACTGTAGCAGTTCACGTCAAATCTGACACATTACAAAACAGATTTACACTTGATTTGATATTTTTGTATGAGGATAGAAACAGTCGTCACAAACCCTGGAGCAGTCATTCAGTCTTTTTAGCCATTGGGCAGAAATCGGCCAAAAGCGGCCGTTCGAGCCTGGCGGAATTCTGTAAAAGCAGACACTCAACGTTTAAGCTGTGCGGCGCTAACGAAGCGCAGCGTAGTTTGCGTCCGAACGAGCGTCTTGTTAGGCTGGTTTAAATTCAAGCTTCAATCTCTCAATAATGATCTGATTAGTTTGCTCGACGTCTTTTAGCTTTTCATATATTTCAAATTTTCTATTCCCTCTATCACTCAAAATACGGCTACTAACGCTACCTATTACTCCAAGCCACCAAGTATTTGTTATTGCTGCAATTCCACCACCGACTAGGTAGCTTAAATATGTTTTACCTGACCTATCTCCAGCGCTTTTTGCTTTTTCATATAATGTAAGACTTTCATTCTTGTAAGATGTAAATGCAATGAAGGCAAGTGCAAACAACGGAGGCGTGTAATCCATTGCAAGCTCAGAAGCATCTACTGCGTCATCAAGTGCATCAACAAGTTCTACGTTACTTATTGATCCATTCGTTATGTTTTCACTAATACCACTCATAACAAGGTGGCTGTAGACTTCATCGGTTGTGACAACATCAATACTCGGATATTTTTCAAGCGCATCTTGCACATAAGAAACCGAGTCTGTTGCTTTGGCCTGGAGAACTGATGCAATTTCGCCGTTTGCGCCTTCAATTGCTATATCCCATCCTGGCTGAACTGAGGATTCAGCAAGAATTGCAGTATAGCCATCGGGTAGGTTCCCATTATTTAGGTATTCAACATATTTTTGTTCAAATAATTTCCCCTTAACTCCCGCGATGAAACCTGCCAAGGAGTCGCCATCTAGTTCACGAACTTTATCTTCAAATGATATTGAATCAGAAAGGTTTGGATATGCGGCTTCGTATGCATTTATTATTTCCTCAGGGATAATTCCGGCTGAAAGCAAGCCAACTAGTGTTTCCCCTCCAATTACGATTGAGTCAACGGTAGTACTTTGACGATTAAGTTCTCGATAATACCCGCCTTGATTTTCTATACGATTTTCTAGGTTCTTTAGATCACTTTCTGAGTACTTAATGTCTCGATAAATATTTGAAGCTGTATCAGATGCTGAATCATAGGTGCTAGATACGTATTCTCTACCAGTTTTTAGTGCTTCTTTTCCTTGCTCATGAAGTTCGTCCTTATTTTCATCCCAGTACTCTTTGGCTGTTTTACCTGCATCGGATGCATGACCAACCGCTTTCTCAGCCAGCCTAACTCCTTCCGAGAATATCTCTTTGAGTTTCTTCATATCTAAAGCCTAACAGTATGATAACTGAGACCCCGGGGTCTCGTTATCATGTTTTAGGGTTAACTTAATATTATTCATCTATTGGTGACCAATCAGTAACAGCAACAAATTGTTCTTGGTTTTCACCTTTTTCAAATACGCTTCCAATTGGTGAATCAATAAAGGGTATAATACTAGGATCATAATTAGCTATTGTATTTACTGCATAGATACCATGATTGTCTGCATTATTTATATATTCATTATCTTCAAACCCAGACATAAAACGCCACCCACTATCTTCTTCTCTATCAGGATTCTCTCTATACATAAACCGAATGGGATAACCATCAACTACAATTTTATCAGTAGCAAAGCATGCACTATGATCTTGTACTAGAGGCTTAATTTCTTCCCTTGAAAGTTTAAACTTCTTCATTCTTCAATAACCCTAACAGTATGATAACGAGACCCCGGGGTCTCGTTATCATGTTTTAGGCTATTTATCATTCTTCACAATAAA
>CAMYJD010000018.1 GCA_947258655.1 uncultured Gammaproteobacteria bacterium
ATAGCTAAAATTGCATATGAAATGAATGATGGGCAGGCAGGCTCCGCCAATGATGAAAACCGTGTTCTTTTGCAACTGACCTATGGATTTTAGGGAGGACTTTAAAATGATGAGCAGAAAATTTTATATATCAGGCCTGTTCAGTGTAATGCTTTTCACTGCAGCGGGCACTACTGTAACGCATGCGCAGGAAAATACCGACGGAGATGTTGGCCGCGGCGCGGTCGCCTGGTCCAATAATTGCGACCGATGCCACAACATGCGCCAACCGAATGAATTCACGGACAACCAGTGGCGTCCGATTATTTCCCATATGCGCATCCGGGCAGGACTTACAGGACAGGAAGCAAGAGATATCCTGAAGTTTCTGCAGGCGAATAACTAAAAATATCTTTTAACGCGTACACGCCAAACGCTGTAAAATCGTGTACAAATGATGGCTGCCGTTATACCCCGTATACCGGCAGCCTGATTTTATCTGCGCATTACAACAACTTGATGTCGATTGATAACTCCAAATCGGGAGCAGAGAGCTATTGCTCCTAAACATTAGCGGCAATTCTCTCTGACTCCATTTAATAGCCAAACAATAAAATAATTACTTGTTTTATCAGTAGTTACTGCCTGATTTATTTCAACATATAATTCTCTTTTGTAACTATCATTCAACGGCGAATTACAATTACTTGCCAGTTGTACTGTCTAGGAGTATTGTTAATAAAAGAATAACAATAACCTAATGCCTCACCAAATATTGCCAACAACAATCAACGTAAAAAGGCGCGTTTATGGTGTACTCAACTTGTCAACGTGTCCGATTTTACCGTTTTGCAGCCATTTCCTGTGTAACACCCATGCTACATATGCTTATCCTGGGGTTATTCATGTCCTCCTGTTTGGCAGATGAAAACACGCGGGTACTGACAGACCACCTGAAGGGAAACTCAAAATACCATGCGCCGCGCAATGATGATGAGATACCAAATGATAAATATGGAGATGAAGTCAGGTTAGGCAAAAAGATCTTTACCGAAACCTATAAGTACGCACGTAGATACTCTGGCAATGATCTTTCCTGCTCCAACTGTCACCTGGATTCAGGACGCAAGCCCAATTCAGCCCCATTATGGGGTGCCTTTGGAATGTATCCGGCATATCGAGCAAAAAACGATCGCAGTAATACGCTGGAAGAGCGAATTCAGCAATGTTTTCGTTTTAGCATGAATGGTTTCTCACCTGCTTTGGATGCGCCTGAGATCAGGGCCCTGGTGTCTTATATTCATTTTCTGTCCAAGGGTGTGCCAATAGGTGTAGAGATGCCGGGCAGGGGTTACCCGCAGGTGATAAAAACTGGCTATGATCCTAATCCGACACGCGGTGGTGACGCATACAAACAGAAATGTGCAAGTTGTCACGGGATAGATGGGCAAGGGCAGAAGAAAGATGGAGGTGGTTATGTCTTTCCTCCGTTGTGGGGTATGGACTCATACAATAAAGGTGCAGGCCTGGCGCGCAATGATCTACTGGCAGGATTCCTAAAAGCAAATATGCCACTTGCGCAAGACTGGACTTTATCGGACCAGGAGGCTCTTGACCTGGCAGCATATATAAATCTACAGATACGTCCGTGGGACCCAAGAAAGGGAATACTAGAGGGTTTGCTGGACTGATGAGCAATTCACTGGCTCAATCCCATATACTTTATCGTTTCTTGCCATTCCTGCAGTGGCTACCCTCACTACAAAGGCAAAATATAAGGCCAGATCTGGAAGCAGGAGTAATCGGTGCGGTTCTGATTTTACCTCAAGCGATTGCATTGGCGACCCTGGCCGGCATGCCACCTGAATACGGCATTTATGCCAGTATCTTTCCGGTGGTGATTGCCTCATTCTGGGGTTCATCATGGCATACACTGTCAGGGCCAAATACCGCAGTATGTGTTCTTATCGCCTATTCCGTGGCTCCTTTTGCCAGTGCAGGTAGCGAATACTATATCGGCTTCGTGCTAGCACTGACGTTAATGGTGGGAATAATACAGCTCTTACTGGGCATGCTAAAGTTAGGTACGGCACTGGATTTCATCTCGCAAACTGTGATATCCGCCATTGTCCTTGCAGTATCTCTGATTATTATAGTTTCGGCTGGCAGTTCATTTCTCGGTGTACTGTCTAACCTGGATGAGCCATTTTTCATCAAGCTGTATCAGCTTGTGCATGATATCCCACGTGCGAATATCTACGCGGTGATAACAGGCGGCATGACGGTACTGTCCGGCCTTCTGGCAAGACGATATTTCAAGCGTTACTCGCTTGTAATTGCAGTATTGACAGGCCTGGTTGTTGCGCAATTGCTTAACCTGGTGTACGGGGCTGCCACAACCAGGATTGAGTTAATTGGATACCTTTCAATATCGCTCCTACCGTTGTCTGTACCGGTTATTGACCTTGAGTCTCTGTATGTAATTAAAGAATTGATCGCCAGTGCCTTTGCTATAGCTTTCCTTGGCTTGATGCAGACCGTGGTGATTTCACGTTCCATTGCCGAGAAGTCTGGACAGATTATAGATACAAACCAGGAAATCGTTGGACAGGGATTATCCAATATTGTAGCAACTTTTCTCTCGAGCTTTGCTGGCTCAGGCTCATTTAACCGAAGCGCTGCCCATTACGACGCCGGGGCCAGGACACCTATGGCAGCGTTATACGCATCTGTATCTCTTGCCTTGATTGTATTTGCGGGATACCAGATCATTGCCTATATACCGATGGCGGCTGTAGCAGGCACATTGATCCTTGTAGGGTATGGGTTGATAGACCTACGCGGCATCCGGCAAATACTTCGCACCAGGCAAGAAACGATAATTTTCTTCAGTACGTTTTTAGTGGCTCTTTCATTAGGGCTAAATTCTGGTGTTTTTACTGGTTTATTCCTGTCTCTGCTTGTGTATCTCTGGTATGCCTCTACGCCAAACATAATCATTGAAAAGCATACTGCGCGTGATGGTCGCCCTGTAACTGTTTTTACAATTGACGGAAATCTGTTTTTTGGATCTGTTCGATATGTAGAGCGCGCCATGGCTAAGGCGGGTGAGGGAAATGACACCAATATTCTGTTACTAAGAACTGATCATCTTACATATATCGATGTGCCTGGCGCCGCCATGATTACAGCCGAGGCTAGAAAAAGTCAGCAAACTGGCAATGAAATTTTTATATACGTTACCAGAAGTAATGTGCTGGACGTCCTGGAGAAATCAGGATGCCTGGACAATTTTGGTGCAGATCATGTTATTCATCAGGGCCTGGATCATCCAATGAAGGAATTGCTTTATCCAGCACGACTTGCAGAATCCAAAAACATGCGGAAAAATTATTCATATAAAGTAGGTGAGGGGGAAATAATGGAAGCACTTGCGAAACGTCTACGATCTACCAGACTCCTTGGGCCATTATCGAAAGAACAATTGATAAATCTGCTGGAGCAGAAAGGGATAACTACTGCGCGTGCAGGAGATATTATAATCCATGAAGAAAAAGAGATGCATGATCATCTGATTTTAATAGAGGGTGAGTTAGAGGCTCAGCGTACGTGGTCCGTACCCGGAGATAATGACAAAAGTTATACATGGAATCTGAAGCCCGCCAATATAGAAGGAGGTTTTGCTTTTTTAGGTGCCGCCAATCGTATTCGGGCCAGAGCAATTACCGATATCAGGTATGTGCGGATCGATGCAGATAGCATTGATGAATTGTTGGGATGGAGCCAGCAGTTTTCTGAGGAGATTGAGAAGGACCCGGAATTAAAACATCGCATGTCATTGGTCAAACAGGTAAGTATTTTTCATGAAGTCCCATTAGAGAATGTAAAGACTGCATTTGAGCGCATGCAACCTAAAGACGTACAGGCAGGCGAGACAGTGATAACTGAAGGCGAGATGGGTGATTGTTATTACCTTATTGACAGCGGTGAGGCTGAGGTTATGCGTACTGACCCATTTACCGATGAAACGAGTTGCGTAGCAAAGCTTGGGCCAGGTGATGCCTTTGGTGAGGAAGCCTTGTTACAGAACGGATATCGGAATGCGACAGTCGCCATGACGACCCCGGGGAAACTGCTGGTGTTGGATAAAATGGATTTTGATGAATTACTAACCCCTGGACTTATTGAAGAGGTAACAGCCGAGCACGCGATTGAAATGGTAGAAAACGGCGATGCCAAATGGCTCGATTGCAGATATGACATGGAGTATGAAGAATCCAGGATACCAGGTGCACCTTTAATCCCTTTAGACCGATTAAGATGGGATATTCATACGCTTGACCCCGATCAAACCTATATTGTTTATTGTCGTAGTGGTCGTCGCAGCAAGGCAGGAGCCTTTTTATTAAGGGAGAGAAATATTAATGCATTGTCTATGAGCGGCGGGATAAAAGGCTGGCCATACGAAATAGATACATCACCAATTGAATAAAGTTTTCTGAATTTAAAACAACCCTGTTACCTTTCTTATGAGCGCATCGGAGGCACATAATGAGAAAACATATTTTTATATGCAGTCACTTATTGGCAATTAGTTTAATGATGATTCCTTTTGCTCATACCCATGCAAGAGCAGGCAATGAAGATGCACTAAAAGATGTTAGTACTGTTAAAGTGATTACCATGATTTCGTCGGAAAAACCTAAAAAGGTATTAGGCCAACTGGATAGCCTGATACCCTTGCATGACCAGTTAAGGGCTCAGGGTGTAAAGCTGGAACTGGTTGTTGTATTCATTGGGCCAAGTGTACGTTTTGTTATGGCTGAGCCAGATGAGGAAACATTGTTTGAACATGACTTCTATTTACGCAAGATAGAGAATACTTTAAAGCAGCTTGCAAAGCTTAAGAGTGTTATGGAGGTCTGCACTTTTTCTACAAATGTCTTTAAACTCGACCACAATAAACTGATCAAACCACTCAAGCCTGTCGGCAATGGTTATATATCGATGGTGGGCTATCAAGCCAAGGGTTATGAATCTCTTC
This sequence comes from uncultured Gammaproteobacteria bacterium, assembly GCA_947258655.1. GTDB lineage: Bacteria > Pseudomonadota > Gammaproteobacteria > JAADHQ01 > JAADHQ01 > JAADHQ01. Next base: position 5,024 of record CAMYJD010000018.1, read on the forward strand.
CTCTTTTCTGATATTTACTACTTACTAATTGAGGTCAGAGTAAAAACTATCCATTATAATTTAACATAGATAAAAGTTTTTACTCTGACCCGAATGGCACTTACTTAAGATGACAATCTCTTTCAGAGTAATAGATTGTCGTCATTGCGAGCCAATGGCAATACCTTACTATGATAAATTCGTGGTCGCAGCGCGGCAATCTGCTTCAGCAGCCATTCCCTATCAGGCAATGCGATATCTCAATACGGAATTGGGGAGAAAATGTTAGGGGAGTAAACAGATTATGAAGGGGCTCAGCGACAAATCGCAATACGAATGATTATCAATTGTCACCGACCCCTTTTCCTACTTTTGCTATGGCAGGGCCGGAATTGTCTGATCTGCGCCGGGGGCAGTTTGTCCAAAACCCCCGAGAACGCTAGATAACTGCCCGCTAGCGATATTTTCCCGACCACCGCTTACACTGCTCCAGGATCCGCTGGCGTGATTTGCAACACCACCGCTTACAGAACTATAGATACCACTGGCAACGTTGTCGATACCGCCGGTCACGCTGCTTCGATTACCACTGGCTACGTTAAACTGACCACCGACCACATTGCTAAAATTACCACTGGCAACGTTGTCGATACCGCCGGTCACGCTGCTGTGAAAGCCGCTTGCGATATTTTTTTCACCTCCAGTTACCGTGGCAGACGCACCATTTATTGCATTGAGTTTGCCGGCGACGACGCCGCCCCAGCGGGAGTAGCTGTTGCGGTCACCGATAACGATATTGTGTGAGCCACTTTTATGGTCTATCGCCCAAACTTCACCTGCGGCTTGACAGGCTATTTGATCGGGATATTTACCGTCTGAGCAAACAGCAAGCGCTGGGCTAATGCGCGGTGTATTGTAGCCTACGATCATATTGCCCAGGCCATTCGTGACTGCGATCGAGCCTGTGCCATTTACCACCTGAAGGTTAACACCATCAAACAGAGCGGTGGCATAGCCACTTGTATTGTCCAGATAAAGCAAGCCATCAAGATCAAGCACCGTGTTATTCTCAATCGCGGAAACACGCCCCTCTAATACCGTCACATCAAGGCCGGCAACAGTTTGTTCTAGCGCAGTCAGGTCGTTTTGCAAAGTGCTTATCAATCCGCCGTTTTGTGTGACATCAGTTTGCAGACTACCAAGGTCGTTTTGTAAGATAGTGATCGAACCCCCATTTTGCGCAATGCTGGCTTGCAGACTGGTGATAGTGCTGTTGGCGTTCGCTAAATCAGCCTGGAGAGAACTAATCGCATCCTGCGCTTCTGCCAATGCGCTCTCAAGCGCGGCAACACGTTTCGACACTGAACCAACTTTTTTAGGTTGTGCTGCCTGAGATATTGATACACCGGCAATAGTAATTAATAAAATACCAATACACGTTGTGATATAAGCTTTCATGACTACATCTCCTTGTCAGACGAGTAAAGGAAGAATAAATGCTTTATTTTTCCAAGTCCACTGCAAGTTTACTGTGAATGAGACAGCCTAGATTAATTGGGGTCAGAGTAATAACATTCCTTTCTCCTTAATGATTTAGACCAGAGTTTGTACACTGACTACAAAGGTTGCGTTATTCCTTGGTCATCGAGCATAAAATATTTACAAGCGCGAAAAGGCATCATAAAGAGATCAGACTCTTTTTATCGTAATGTTAAATTATTGTTAAGGATATTCTATCGATCTTCGTGTATACCCTATCTTGCGTATAATTCTCTTCTTAAGCATGCCTATTTAACACCTATAAATTACAAACAACATTCAGCTTTGATTCAGGTTAATCATAGTAAACTGATTAACTTATCAACCACTACAGTAATGGTGAAATTATGCAATCAATTAAGTACGCTCTATACATATTCACTCTCGCCTTAATGACAAGCACGCCTACGGCATATGCAGACAAACCAGACAGGGAACTGAAACGTGAGCATCGCCTTGATCGCGAAGAAGCGTACAAGGAACGCATGGAAGAAGAGCGCGTACGCCGCGAGGAGTGGGATGAAAGTCGCAGAGAAGAACAGGAGAAGCGCGAAGAGGCACGTAATGAGCGCATAGAAGAAGAGCGTGAACGTCGCAAGGAGTGGAAAGAAAGACACAAAGAAGAACACAAGGAACGTAAAGAGGCGCATAAGGAAAAAAAGAAAATAGAACGCGAGCAAATGAAACGTGAGCGTGAATTAGAAAAGGAAGAGCGTAAACAATATAGAGAAATGAAGCGCGAGGAGCGTAAAGATCGAGAAGAAATGAAGCGCGAAGACCGTAAGCATTATGAAGAAATGAAACGTGAGGATCATAAGCATCGTGACGAGATGAGGCATGAACATCACAAGCATAATGAAGAGATGGAAAAAGAATACAGAGAATCAGGTAAAGGTTCGGAACAAGGGCAGCATCGGAGGGAAGATGTACGCAAGAAATGGTGGAAATTCTGGGAGTAACTTACATGTACTAGCTCGGACTTAATCTGACAGTATTATATCTGCGTTTCTATAAAGTCTGACAATAGACAAGGACTCAAATTTAGTCAGGATCGGACCTTACACTGAAATAGACTGAACATCCGAGAACGACCCAAATCGGCCTATTAGATAAATTTAATAAAGGTTTGATGTAAACCAGAAATGACAGTTTAGCAATTAGAAGTTTATACATCTTAATTCAGGATAAGTGTAATCATTTGTGTATTGCGCTATCAGTGGGCAAGCGGGTCTGCTTGACTGAGTTCTGTAAATAACATACAACACCTGTTGTTGCACATACGTGCCGCAGCCCGGATACGTTATGCCGAATGGCTGCAACGGGGCGTATGGGGAGGTAAAGCACTCGATTTTCCATTGATATTGATGGAATTCAGACTAAATCCGGGACCATCTATCCGCTAGCCGACAGCGTGGCAGTCGATCACGGGCCGAACAATGAAGCGGTGGAGTTTTTCGGACCGTGCCCGGCCGAGGATGTGCGAGGTAACAACCGACCAGTCGACGCCTCGCAGTGTGACATCGGCGCATCCGAGATCTCGCGGTGAGCACCCGAAAAACCGGGGGTCAGCTATCAAGGATCTGACCGTCTGAGTGGGCTCGATTTGAGGTTCATGGTGGGTCGGACCAGGCCTGGTCCGACCCCGTATTGCCGTTGCTATTTCGAAGACAGGGTATCGAAGGGTTTGCTCCAGGTCGCTCCAATCCTGAACAGGTTTCCTGGCAAGACATTTCCAAAACGAATTCGAAAATCCAGCTCCGTACCAGGTAGCGACGACGGCGACTCACCCGGCTGCCACCAGAAACTATCGTCGGCCCCAGGATTCTCAAACTCTCCACCATCGATATTTTCCCATTGCCCTCCGGCAACCCGATAGTCATAGCCCCACCAGGGAAAGTCATAATTAAACTCGGCATCAGGATCAATAAAACAATGGACTACTTCAGCATAGAAGGCCCGTACATCGTATGCCGTCCCTGTTAACCTGAAATAGTTATTCTCGTCATCATACCAGTGTTGTGGTTTGCTTTGCGGGCCATCATTATCACTCAAAAAGGCCAGTCCGTAACCGAAACCTAGAATGTCATTGCTAAAACTGGCAAAATCCTGCTGCTCAATACAGAAATTACCTCCACCTTCGGATGGTGGATTGCCCAGGCCGAGCTCTGTGCGCGCCCATCCCTGCTGCCTAGTCCGATCCGGCTTACCATAAACCTTAAGCAGCGTGTCTGGAATTCGGGTTCCCACCGTGGTGACAGCCCACAGCAAGTCTACCGGGTTAGACCGTCTCAATATAGGCTGTTGTGAAATTCGTTGGGTGGCATGCTGGCTAGTTTCTCTAACGACAAAACCAAGTGTCACCCCACTCTTATCTTTGATCTCGAAAAGTCGCAAGACGCTGCCGTTATCAAACTCCAATTTGAGGCTGTTGTTCATTGTTAAAGCACCTGCTCCCCCGGGCTTTTCGATAAAATCATCGGTCAAGGTAGCAGAATGGACACTGGGTATAATCATCGCAACACCCAGAAACAGCGAGGTGAGGTACATTAATAGATAGTTATGAATAGATTCGTAGCGCATTGGACTCTCCCTTTCATATCTTGTTGGTCTATAGCTGCAACTGCAATGATTAAAAACTAAAGCAATGGTTCTGCCATGACAGTGAAAAATCTCACACACGGTGTGTGATAAATTTGCGTAGATGGGGATCTGAACTCGTAAAGATAATATATATCCACGAAATAACCACTTCCAATGATATCTTGCAGCAGGAGTGGATACGAGTCGTGCTGCCATGCGCCAAGCTCATCGGAACATGACAGGCGATTACCGTCTAACGCGGACAGTAAGAAAAGAAAGAAAAGGGGTCTGACCCCTTTTAATTTGAAAGACTGCTATAGGGTGTATCAGACCTTCATGTTCAGTCAATATTGCCAGGTCAAGTATAAATCTGTTCTGTAATATGTCAGATGAGGTTTGAACTACTACAACTTACATAATCTTTTCTTTAGTTTTTTGATAAAAATAACTAATTTGGGCTCAGAGTAAAAACTATCCTTCATCCTTTGATTTAGACCAGAGTTTTTACTCTGACACCAAATATTACAACTATTAATGGTTATATATCGATGGAGGGTTATCAGGCCAAGGGCTTTGAGTCTCTATCCCTCTTTTGAGATTTACTACAGCAGTTATGATAAATCACAGAGAGAAAGTATTGAGGGCAGTAAACAGATTATTAAAGAAGGTCGGCGATAAATCGTAATACGAATGATTATCAATTGTCACCGACCCCTTTCTTGTTGCCTTTCTTGGAAGCCGACGTTCATAATTATTGAGAAAGGACACGAATTCCTGATACTAACTAAATTTCATTATCAGCCAGTAATTCTTTCACCGCTTTTTTGAATTCATCAACACGAATGGGTTTGGAGAAGTAACGACGGAATCCAGATCGTAGCCCCATTTCAACTTCCTGTGGCATGGCATTGGCACTCAAGGCTATCGTCGGCGTGTCACTGAGTTTTTCATGTTCTTGCAGTTTTTTTAATACTTCAAAACCATCCATTCCCGGCAAGCAGACATCCAGAATTATTAGGTCCGGTTTATGAGCTGCCGCCATCTCCAGACCCAGTTGAGGCGTATGTGCTGTCAATAAATGAATCTTCGGCATATCTTCAACGAGGGCCTTGAGCAACTTAATGTGAGAAGGGTTATCTTCAATATATAACAGGGTATTACGCTGTTTCGTCTCAGTTCCAACTAAGGATGCAGACATGACAGGTTCTTTCTTTTCACATTCTGATGCGGTCTGTTGAGCCAGTTTCAGATCAACCCAGAATGTACTGCCCTTTCCGGGTTGCGATTCCACACCAATGGAACCGCCCATTAATTCGACCAGATGCTTGGAAAGGGACAAACCTATACCGGTGCCCTGGGTTGCATAGGTGTTGAGGTATAGCCGACTGAAAGGCTCGAATAACACTTTCTGATCTCCTTTTGCTATCCCGGCACCGGTATCAGTCACAGTGATCCGCCCGAACCCAGCATCCGTTTCCTGGCATGTCACGGCCACGCTGCCGCCTTCGCGGTTGTATTTAACCGCGTTGGAGAGGAGATTCAGCAATATCTGTTTTACGCGCAAGACATCGGCCTTCACGGTACAGCCCTCACAATTCACATTTTCCATATACTCAAGAGTGATATTCCGGTCCTGGGTCAATGGCAGCATGGTATTCACGCATTCCTGGATGATTGCAGACGTGTTGATAGTGTCCATCGAAAGTTCCAGCTTATTTGCCTCAATGCTGGCTAGATCCAGTACATCATCGACCAGACTCAACAAGTGCCATCCTGAACTCAGGATCGTCTGGGCATATTCACGGCGTTTAACTTGATTAAGACTGGCATCGTCGGCGTTTAGTAGCTGGGAAAAGCCAAGAATAGAATTAAGGGGTGTGCGCAGCTCGTGGCTCATGCGTGCCATGAATTGTGATTTGGCCAGGTTTGCAGATTCAGCCTCCGCTACAGCCATTTCCATCTGTTCTTCTCTCTCTTTAGCTTCAATATGTAACGCAATATTTTGCCTTGTTGTTTCATTAAAATTTCGTGCGCTATTGAGAAGAACAATCAGATATAACGTCAACATAACACCCATAATAATGCCTATCTGCGTGCCTGTTATCGTTATGCGCACAATTATGGGTAACAGGAGCAAAATGAGAAAGCTGTAAACCGGTAGTCGTTGAAATGAAAGTGTTCCTATTGAACCTGCAGTCATACCGCCTAATACGAACACGATAAATACCTGGTGAACAATCGAGCTATCCGGGAATAAGAATATACTTACAGATGCCCAGGCAATACCGGTTAAAATAACACCGATATTGAATTTATATGCCCAGTTTTTATACTCTTCAATATTGGGTGAAGCTTGTTTGAAGGCAAAGCCATTCCAGCCTCGCCATAACATCAGTATTATGATAATTCCTAACCACATCGACAGGGCTTTAGCATCAACAGTATTCCACAACACAACTGCCAGTAAAACAGCATTAACTATCGTTGCAAAAACAATCAGAGGAATGCTTTTGTAAAGCAATCGTATTTGTTCGGCATGAATCAAGCCTGAACTTATGTTGATTACATCAGAATCCCCGTCTTCTTGTTGCCCCTGTATATTTGAATTTACCAACGTATAAATCCTGGTTTTTATGATATTTAGATTAAGTCTATACTAGTAGGCAGGAAAACTCTTTATATTATAGATAGGATAATTACCTGGTGTTATGAATATAGGTGATATATTAGCAAATTGTATATTATTACACTCACCCAACAAAATGATCCTGTATGAATATCTCTACTTCAGGTCGGCTCCAGAGTTATATTAGAAATCCCTAAATGACCCCTTTCGGTCAACTCCGGCCTGACAGCCCCATTGCTGCGGGCAGAAAAGGGGTCAGACTGAACCTCCCCCACTGTGCCAGTTAAAATGCCCTGGATGCAAGCAGAGTAAGGCAAATTATAAAAAACAATTTCGAAATAGCATGCAAATAACAGTTGATGAATTTAAGAATATTGTTGATCCACTTAGTGACACCCTTCTTGGGATTAGTTTAAGCAATCATGGAGAACCTTTGCTCCACAAAAATATTTCCACGCTAATCGAATACGCTCACCAGAAAAATATTGCTGTTAGCTTCCCAACTAATTTGTCGCTAAAGCTAGACAAAGCATCAATAGAGAAACTTGTTAAATCTGGATTGGACTCCATTGTGGTTTCTTTAGATGGAGCGTCGGAAGAAACATATAGTAAATATAGAGTTGGGGGTGACTTCAAATTAATCCTAGACAACGTTAAAACAATTTCACGGGAAAAACGACTTCTTGGGCTAAACCGACCTAAACTTATATGGAAATTCGTAGTGTTTGATCATAACAAACATGAACTAGATATGGTTGTAAAAAGACACCGTGAGTTAGGTTTTGATACATATAGCTTTGTACAAGATTACCGGTCTAACATTGCCAAAAAGGCAGGACACAAATATAAAAAACGTTTTCGGAGAAAGCATCAAGGCTGCTTTTGGTTATGGCATGCGATGATTATCAGCTGGAATGGCGAGGTATTTCCTTGTTGTAAAAGCCAATCCTTTGATCTTGGAAATGCCATTAATGATAACAGCGTTGATATTTGGCGATCAGAGGGCTATCGGACTCTGAGGCAGGGATTTTCGAGTGCAGAAGATTTAACTATGATGAATCCAATATGCAGAAGGTGTATGGGTTATGAATCAGCACCTTCCGTTGATACAAAAAGCCTTACAAAGGCAGTCTAGTAAGACACGCTAAGATACGTCTCATAGCAGGCATTACACGCTCTGAGTGTCAGCCATACTCAATTTTAACCTGACCCGGATGTACATTACTGGCATCTGCCTAATAGCTCAAATATCTGAACAGCTACTCCAAGGTGTTTTGTAACGTTCATGTAACCATGTAGATTTACCGGTAATCCTGTTTTGCTCCTCCTCTTACATACAGGATCTATGACTAATCGGTTTAGCTAAGACAATATTTTGGACAAAAATCGTTATGATTAGACCATGATGTGAGAAGAAAAATTAATGCTACGGGTAGCACTGGGGAGCACCGGCCAAATATCAAAATAAACTCACCGACAAGTAAGTTCGCTTTTATCTTTTTAATTCAGGGATTTAAAATGGTGGCCAGGGACAGAATTGAACTGTCGACACGAGGATTTTCAGTCCACTGCTCTACCGACTGAGCTACCTGGCCTTAATATAGGGACGAGTTGCTAGTGGCGAGTAACTGGGAAAAGCCTGGCGCCAGTAGCAAGGAGGCGTAATTAAACCGGGATAGGAGCCAGGAGTCAAGTAAAAACACGCTTTTTTGCAAGAAAAACATCTTTGAGAACACCATAAACCTATGTTTACGCTCTGATTTTCAATATACCCTTGCTAATCCACCCTTGATAGCTACATGCGAATACTCTAGTGTGTCAGTTTTGGATACCGTTATGAGCCTAGCGCGCACTGCCCCGCAGCAATACCAGCTGGTCGAAACCCGACTGCAGGAAAAGATCGACAATGGCACGACCCGTTGCCATCTGTGTCTGTGGCGCTGCAAGATCGGCCATGGACAACGCGGCTTTTGCCAGGCCCATGTGAACCGCAATGGCACGTTGTACAACCTCTCCTACGGCATACTGTCGGCCATCGATATCGGCCCGATCGAGGACAAGCCGGTTAAACATTTCCACCCGGGAACAAAGGTCATGTCGATCGGCAGTTATGGTTGCAATTTCCGCTGCGGCGGTTGCCATAACCTGGACATCTCATGGGGTGTCAGTGCCCTCGATGAACTGGCACAGGGCCAGTCCACAGCCGCGTATGTGACACCGGAACAACTGATCGACAGCGCCCTGCGCCACAAGGTCGATGGCATCGCCTTTACCTATTCGGAACCTGCGGTGTGGCTGGAGTATGTACTCGATGTGTCCGAGCTTGCTCATCGGGCCGGTCTGTATACGGTCTATGTCAGCAACAGTTTTGTTACCGATGAGGCCCTCGAACTGATGGCAGCGCATGTCGATGTGCTGTGCTCGGACATCAAGAGTATGAGCGATGCGTTCTACCAGGACATCTGCAAACCCGCTTCCGTCAACCAGGTGCTGGCATCGATAGAGAAAGCGCAACAACTGGGAATCCATGTCGAGACGCGCACCAATATCATTCCGGGCAAGAATGACACTATCGAGGAACTGACCCAGATCGCGCAATGGATCCATGATCATCTCGGTGCCGACAGCCCGTGGCATATCACACGCTTCTTTCCGGCCTTCCAGTTATCCCACCTGCCTCAGACGCCGGCAGACATCATGCATGCGGCCCATGATGCAGCGCGCCAGGTCGGCCTGAGCAATGTATATGAGTATGCGGACAAGGGTTGTGATTGCGCCGAACAAAATCTGCCGGTCGATGCCTACCTTGACGCTGACCCCGATAGTATCCATGAGATCAAGAAATGTTCGGCCAGTTGTTGTGGTGACGAGGGGATCCTGTTGAAAAAATATGAGCAGGACAGGGACGCCTGAGACTAGTTTTATAACACACCTTAAAGACGATTCAGCAGATTGCTTCACTCCCGTTCGCAATGACAAATTATATTTATGTCATCGCGAGGACAAAGGGCCATTCATTTAAAACATATATAAACGGCCGCCGCTTTTTGGGCGACGCGGCGATCTGTTCATGCAGGTATCCAGATATAAAACAAGCTGGATAAGGGATTTGAGCGATTGCTTCACTCCCGTTCGCAATGACAAATTATTTTTGTGTCATCGCGAGGACAAAGGGCCATTCATTTAAAACATATATAAACGGCCGCCGCTTTTTGGGCGACGCGGCGATCTGTTCTTACAGGTATCCAGATATAAAATAAGCTGGATAAGGGTTTTGAGAGATTGCTTCACTCCCGTTCGCAATGACAGGTGGGTATGTTTATGTAGTCATAATCCCGGATGCACACCATCTCTGATGGTTACAAGATGTAGCTAGATCTTCGGCGTAAACCCTGCCGGCATGTCGCTGTCACCTTCGAACAGGAATTGCTCCATCTGCTGTTCGAGAAATTTGCGATGCTCGGGATCGATCGGCGTCAGACGATACTCGTTCATCAATATGGTCTGCTGCTTGACCCACATGCTCCACGCCTCTTTTGAAATCGTATCATAGATGCGTTGACCGAGTTCACCCGGATAGGGAGGGCGATCGAGGCCTTCCGCTTCCTTGTTCAGTTTTTGACAGTCGACCATGCGCGTCATACCGATTTCCTTTATGCTGTTTTGTATTCATTGATGTAATGCCTGACCGATGCAGCCAGACCAAGCTTCTGTGTTGCGCTGCCGTTATACCAGATATAGCGCTGATCATCCATTACCCTGTCAGGGTATGCCGATATATCAATGGTGCACGGATACACATTCAGGCGGTAATGACTGAAGGTATGCTGCCACGGAGACAGGGCCGACATGTGCTCAACCTGCATACCCCAACGTTCCTGACAGACCTGCTCGACCTGATCCAGTGATGGACATTCGGGCAGACTCCACAGGCCACCCCATATGCCGCTTGGTGGGCGCTTCTCGAGCAGGACATTATTATCCTGCTCTATCACCAACATGACCGTGTCGCGCACGGGCAGGGTTTGCCTGGCTTTGGGTGTCGGCAGCTCGGCAACCCGGTCTGCAGACAGGGCAACACAGTCCTGCGCGAGCGGACAGTGTTCACAATCCGGTCTGGAGCGCGTGCATAAGGTTGCCCCCAGATCCATCATGGCCTGGTTATAGTCGGCGACACGCTCGGCAGGAGTCAACTCCTCCGCAATCGCCCACAGGTACTGCATGATCTTCGCATTACCGGTCCAGCCCGTTACTGCGCAGTGGCGCGCGAGCACACGCTTGACGTTGCCATCGAGAATGCTGTGATGTTGAGCGCGCGCCAGGGACAGGATCGCAGCGGCGGTAGAACGCCCTATGCCGGGTAGCTCAATGACCTGCTCGATAGCCTGCGGGAAACGGCCCTTATGCTGCGCGACGATAAGTTGTGCGCTCTTGTGCAGATTGCGCGCACGGGCATAATAACCCAGTCCCGACCAGTGATGCAGCACCTCATCCAGATCTGCCTGCGCCAGCTGTTTCAGACTCGGGAAACGCTGCATGAAACGCCGGTAATACGGAATCACGGTATTGACCTGGGTCTGCTGCAACATGATTTCCGAAACCCAAACCCGGTAGGGTGTTGGATTTTTCTGCCATGGCAGGTCTTTGCGACCGTGGTGGTCGAACCAGTCAAGCACGCGCGAACTGAAAGAGGGTAATTGAGTATCTGGCACGTATTTACTGTCCTGGTCGGTAGCTAGTAGCGAGTGGCGAGTAGCTAGTAAATAACGGTGTTTTGATAATGTTTTCCTCGCTACTCGCCACTAGTAACTCGCTACTGATGTTCTCACGCGCGCGTGAGAACATCAAAAAAGACCCTTGAGCTTGTCCTTCAGCTTGTCGTCCAGTTTTTCATCAAGTTTCTTCTTGATCTTTTCCTCGACCTTCTTCTTGACCTTTTCCTTCAACACTTCGTCCATCTCGACCTTGTATTTGAGTTTGGCAAACGGTCCCTGAATACGCACCGGGATCGTCCTGCCCTTCAGCTTGACCATCGCCTCGCCAGCACTGTCGGCAAGTTTTTCATTGACGGTGGCCTTAACCAGATAATTCATGGCCTCTTTACCCAGATCGACCTGGCCTTCACCATTGACGACCAGTAACGGCGTATCCATTTTCATATCGCGATTATCGACGACACCATCCTTGACCGTAGCGGTTGCACTGATCGAAGTAAACGGGGTCTCCGCCGGCTCGGGTTCCGGTGCCGGCAGTCCCTTGATCAGGTTATAGGCCTGGCGGATCTTGTACGGTATGTTCACGCCCTTGATCTTGCCATCGGCAAAGGAAATACTGATATCCCCGCCCAGGCTGCTGCGGATCGCCGTCATTGTATTACCCCGGCCGCTTAATTTTGCGCTCAGGTCGCCCTGGCCGTCGATCCAGTCCAGATCGGCCAGGTCCTTGAACAGTGGTGCGGCCTGGATGCCGTTCAACCTCTCGTTCATTGCAACCCTGAGTTCCTTGCCCCTGACATCAAGGCTGATATCACCGGCATAGGCACCGCCATACATTTTCGCACTGGCGGGATGAATCCTGATCAAACCCTTGTTCGCGCTCAACGCCATACTGATCTGTTCTGAACGCAGGTTAGCTGCCTTCATGTTGTCGATTTTGAATTGGCCTTTGACATTCAGTGTGCGCAGCATCTCGACCGGCAACTCAATGCTGTCATCAGCGGGCGCTTGTTTATCAGCGTCTTGCTGTTGCTCCTGTACCGGCGGCAGGTAGCGGTCCACATCGATCTTATCGACATTCATATCGAAGCGGATGGCCGGGCTGCTGAAATTGGACACGCCCGCCTTGCCGCTGAGGCTGGTCTCGTCCAGGCGCACCAGCAGTTTACTGACATCGATACTGTCGCTCGTGCCCTTCATGACCAGTTCCAGCATGGCCTTGCCGAACACGGTCGCATCACTGGTGTTCGGCATATCGATCCCGAACTCGGCAAAGGTTTCACGCGGTACGAATTCCGTGCTTTTCAGGCTGGCATTGAATACTGGCGCTGTCATCATCTGCTCGATGCCGATTGCGCCTTGCAGGCGGATATTGGCCAAATCGATACTCAGCTTGTCGAAGCGACAGCTTTCTTTCTGCATATCCATTTGCACGAGGCTGTCCAATCCAAAGTGCCAGCTCTTGTCGGCCTTGTTGTCCTGCAAGTCAAATCCCAGGCTGACATCGACCGGCTTGTCTGCGCCGATGGCACCACTTTCAAGTTGCACATTCGCCAGTGTATAGGCAATCCCGGCCTGATCATCCTTCCACGACAGGCGCGCATCCTTGATGCGTATACCGCCGATCTGCAATGACTCCAGCCCCATCTCATGCTTTTCGGGCTCTTCCTCTTGGCGTGGCGTTTCCGCTTCCTCTTTGACGAGGTCATCCCAGTTGCTGACGCCGCGCTTGTTCCTGGCCAGATTCAGGCTCATGCCATCGAGCGTGACCGCATCCATTTGCACGGATTTCTTCAATAATGGCAGCACTTTGACCTTGAGGTTTATCTGCTCGAATTGTGCAAACGGCTGCTCGCCAAATCCTTGCGCGTTACTGAGCGTCGTTTCGCCGATACTCAGCCCCACCCACGGGAAGAAAGACAGTGACAGGTCACCCTTGATCTGTAATTCACGCCCGGTTTCCTTGTTAACGAAGGCGCTGATTTTATCCCTGTATTCATTGGTATCGATCAGCATTGTGGCGGCGACAATGGCCAGCACCAGCAAGATCACTACAACTCCAATCATAACTCCTGTTATTTTCAGTATTTTCTTCATTGGTGCGTCCTATCCTTTATATCAGCAAATTAATAATTACTAACCTTTTTCCGCGCATACCTGGCAAGATATTACAGTAATCTTTCCTGTTTATTTCGACTGGCGAAAAATGAAAATCTGACTACGATTAAATAAGGACATTTGTATCTTCAAGATCCTTGACTCGTATGTAGCCACCATATTTATATATTAGTTGATTAATATCAATGAAAACTATGCCCAACTGTATAACATCGTAAAATATTCATTATGCGGGACGCACATTTCCACCATATAAAAGATCCCGCAATAAAACAGCAGCACCTTGAATCAAGGTCTGTACCTTAACCGGGCAAGTCTGTATTTGTGCCCCTGATCTATGGAGGATTCGCATGAATCAATACTGTGTTGTAGTTGCCAATGGAAAAAAAGCGCGTTTCTTTACCCTCAAAAACCCCGAAAAGCCTGAACTCGAATCCGGACCCAACCTCGTCAAACATAAAGACCTCTGCAGCGACGAACTGAGCATGCACAATGAAGAGCTGTGGAGTGAAAACAAAAGCGGTGGCAACCGTGGCCACGGCGGACAATCCCATGGTTATGATGACCATCGCGCACAGCATGAGAACGATGTTGAGCGGCGATTTGCCAACTCCATCGCCGATGAATGCAAGCGTATTAGCCATAACAAACGTACCAATGTCGTGCTGGTGTCACAAAAACGTATGCTCGGCCACCTCCGCAACGCCATCGACTCCCGCGTACATGGCGTCCATACCCATGAACTGGCCAAGGACCTGATCAAACTGAGCCCGCTAGACCTGCACAAGCATCTGGCCAGGGAGAAACTGATACCTGAACGGCGCAACCCGGCCATTTGAGCGTATCCACGTTAGATGACGCAGACGCCCCAATTTGGGGCGTTTTTTACTGAAATTAAGATTTGACTAATATACTTCAGCTATACTATACTTAATTGCTCAAGTATTTCCTGTAATGTTTGGAGGCAATCCGATGGATTTAAATGTTGATGGCGAAGGTTTTCTGGTTGACCGTGACGACTGGAGTGAAGATGTAGCGCGTGAACTGGCCAGTCGCGATGGCATGGAAGTAACCGACCAGATCATGGGATTCATCAACGAGGCGCGCAAAATGTACGATGAAAACGGTGTTGTTCCTCCGATCCGCAAGTTTTCCAAGGAAATGAAGGTCTCTACCAAGGATCTGTACGATATTTTCCAGAAGGGTCCGATGAAACTTATTTGCAAATGGGGCGGACTGCCCAAGCCAACCGGCTGCGTATAAGTCTCGCTCCATTGCCTGCGGCCTGCACATTGTGCAGGCCGTTTTTTTATTCGCTATTTGCCCTGCCCGCATGCAATCTGCATGTCCATGTTAGTCATAATCAGGTAAAATTGCCGCTGTTTAGCCCATATTAATTCTGGACCATGACATGAATAGCAAAGCTGATTTTGAACAAAACCGGGCTGTTGCCATCTGGCTGCTCGCGGTCTGCACGCTTATATTCAGCATGGTTGTTCTAGGCGGGGTCACACGCCTGACCAACTCCGGCCTTTCAATGGTTGAATGGGAACCCGTGATGGGCATTATCCCGCCATTGAATAACAGTGAATGGCAGGAAACCTTTGCCAAATACAAGCAGTCTCCGGAATACCTGAAAGTCAATCTGGGTATGAGTCTTGACCAGTTCAAAAGGATTTTTTATTTCGAATATGGACATCGTGTCCTCGGTCGATTGATAGGCCTGGCCTTCCTGCTCCCGTTCCTTTACTTCCTGATGCGCAAAAAGATCTCAACTCCGATGATCCCGAAGATGATCGCGATGTTTATCCTTGGGGGCCTGCAGGGTGTACTAGGCTGGTATATGGTAAAAAGCGGGCTCGTCCATGACCCCCATGTCAGCCAATACCGGCTAACCGCTCACCTGTTGGCGGCGATTATTATCTACAGCTACATCCTCTGGGTAGCCATGGGAATGCTATGGGACAACAGGGCAAACACCGACATTGACGGGGTAACGCGCTTGCGCCGGTTTTCACTGACCATTACCGTGTTGATTGTGGTCATGATTATCTCGGGCGGTTTCGTCGCCGGCACCCGCGCTGGCCTGGCCTTTAATACATTTCCGTTGATGAACGGGCAACTGGTTCCTGACGGCCTGTTTTCACTAAGCCCGTTATATATGAACTTTTTTGAAAATCTGCTTACTATACAGTTCAACCACCGCTTGATTGCGCTGGTGCTATTTATTTCAATACCAATTTTCTGGTATTTTGTACAAAAGAGCGCATTACAGACACGTACCCGCATCATTGCCCACCTACTGATGCTGATACTGGGCGTGCAGGTCGGTCTCGGAATATCGACGCTGTTATTCCATGTGCCTGTGGCACTGGCGGCGACACACCAAGCCGGGGCCCTGGTACTACTGACCCTGTCGCTGTTACTGAATCACGATCTGCGCAAGGCCCCACGCACAGTGACTTGATCCGCAGCTAAATAGAGACTAGATTGATTAGTAATGGCGAAACGCGCAGCGACAGCTCATCGCCCGGAGCATTGCATGAATAAACAGAACACAGCAAGACCCGTACTCACCGACCCGTTTGGCCGGCGCATTGAATATATTCGCCTGTCGGTCACGGACCGCTGTGACCTGCGTTGCTTCTATTGTATGCCCGAAGGTTACCGCGATTTCGAAGTGCCGGAGCACTGGCTCAGCTTTGCTGAAATCGAGCGCGTCGTTGGTGCATTTGCGGCCCTTGGCACACAGCGTCTACGGATTACCGGTGGTGAACCGCTGGTACGAAAAGATCTACCGCAGCTGATCAATAGACTGAACGGGCTAGAAGGTATCGCTGACCTGTCACTGTCAACCAATGCCACGCGCCTGGGCAAGTATGCGCAGCCGCTGTATGATGCCGGCATCTCGCGCATCAATGTCAGCCTCGACACGCTGAAGCCGGAACGTTTCAAGCAGATCACCGGCGGTAAACTGGACAAGGTCATGACCGGGCTGATGGCCGCGAAACAGGCCGGCTTCAGCCCGATTAAGATCAACATGGTCGCAATGCAAGGCGTCAATGATGATGAAATCGAGGACATGGTGGAATTCTGTATTGAGCATGGTTTCACATTACGCTTTATCGAAACCATGCCCATGGGCGATACCGGCCGACGCGCCAGTGAAAACTACCTGGATCTGAAACAGGTCAAACAACGCCTTGCCGATCGTTATGAACTGATCCCCGGCACAATGCCCGGTGGCGGTCCGGCACGCTATGTACAGGTAGCCGGCACCGATCTGCGCATCGGCTTTATTACGCCGATATCCCAGCATTTCTGCGAGACCTGCAACCGCGTACGCCTGTCAGTGGATGGTACGCTGTATATGTGCCTGGGCCAGGATCATAAGTTTGAATTACGCTCGCTGTTGAGGGCCGGTATCAGCGACGAGGAGCTGCAAGATGCGATTCAACATGCCATCACGCTGAAACCCGAACGTCACGAATTCACCGACAAACCACAACAGACTGTGCGCTTCATGTCGATGACCGGCGGCTAGCATCGCCGTTAAAAGGCACCCTTGGTCCTGAAATACAGGCGATCCTTTTTATCCTCAAGGTTGTAGGCATACTCCAGACTCAGGTCCAGTTTAACAAAGCCCTTTATGCGCCAGCGCAAGCCCAGGCCGGTCGCCCATTTCAGGTCGGACAGATCGACATCACTGCTATTGGCATAGGCATTACCTGCATCCACAAATAACAGGCCACGCACATACTTCCTGTCGAATACGGGGCGCAGGTATTCGATATTCAGCAATACAAAGGCATCCCCGCTGACCGCATCATCATAGGCACGCAGGTCACCATAGCCACCAATATCATAGACATCCTCGCCAAGATTGTTCGAATCTCCGCCCGAGAAACCCAGTCTGGCCTGGATATTCAGATTATGATGCGCCTCGTGCAAGGGTAAAAAACGGCGGTAATAAAACAAATGGCGATTGAATTTATAATCCGAGCCGAGAAACGTCAGCCCCTGCTCGACACTGTATCCGTATTGAACACCGGTGCGGCTGTAAAGATAGTCATGGACATCGATATAACTGATCTCGCCCAGAATACTCACCGCATGATCATCGATATAGGCATCATTGAGCCCGGACACATAACGATAATCATGCTCCTCGACATGTACACCAAGGCCCATCAACCAGCCACTAGACGGCCCTTTTTTTTTCCACCAACGCGACACGAAAAGGCGCGCATCGATATTGCTCTGTTCGTATTCCGCAACAACAGTGCCCGACTGTTGAGCCTGCAATGGCGAACGCACGACACTAAATGAAGTACTTAGATTGTATTTGCTGCCGTTGATCTTCGGGTAGACATATTCCAGACCCAATTCATCCTGTTTGCCATGATTGGCTTTTTCCGGATCACTCTGGATATAAGTCAGTTTGAGGCGCTGATTCAGGCCGGCAACGTTATTAATGGTCAGGCGGGCGCCGGGTTTTATTTCGTTTGTATCACTGTCCTGTGAAAAACGCGGCAACAACAGCACATAGTGTTTTTCTTTAACCGTGAATACGACCACGCCCGCTTCACTGACAACGACGGCCACAGATATGAACAGCCCCAGGTCCATGATCGACTGTCTCGAGTCCTGCAGGCTAGCCTTGTCGACAGGGTCACCGACCTTGATCGTCAGCTCCTGGCGTAGCACGCGCTCTTTAGTGACATTGTTGCCAATGAATCGTATCGCACTGATGGTGTCTGCCTGCGCCTGCACAGCCGATATCGACAGCAGCAAGTAAACTAATAACAACCAACATGTAATATAACGAACAGAAATACTCAACAATCCACACCCACAGGAACAGCAATGCATATATCAGAATAACAGCATTCGCACACCAATTAACAGTAGTAATAGCGCAAATATTCGCTTCAGAACCTGGACAGGCAGACTGTGTGCCCATTTCGCACCCACAGGTGCAGCGATGACAGTGCCGGCCGAGATCGCAATGAAAGCCGGCCCGTATACATAACCCAGGCTGGCGTCCGGCAAGGCCTGTTCATCCAGCCCGAGGATGATATACGAGATGACGCCTGACAATGCAATCGGAAAGCCACAGGCTGCTGACGTTGCAACCGCCTGCCTGATACTGCGCTGACACCAGATTAGAAAAGGCACCGTTAACGTCCCTCCACCGATGCCGAGTATGGCCGACACGCTGCCGGTTATCAGTCCGGCAGCCGACAGGGTCGTCGCACCTGGTTGTGTTATCGCCGCGGCAGGGCGTACGGACAGGCTCATCTGGATCGCAACGAAAATCTCGAATAACGCAAAAATATTTTTCAGTACATTGTAAGGCAACAGCTCGGCCACATTCGCACCAACCACGGCACCGACCAGAATCCCCGGTGTCAACAGGCCCATGTCCCGCCATAATACCGCGCCACGACGGTGGTGAGCATAGGTGGACAGGATCGAGGTCATCAAAATAGTCGCAAGCGAGGTCGCTATCGCCAGATGCATCAATTGGGACGACTCAAAACCCTGGTAGGCAAACATCATCACCAATGCCGGGACGATGAGCAAACCCCCACCCACGCCGAGCAAACCCGCCAGTATGCCGGCCACAACACCCAGAACAAGATACAATGTGATTATCACGGCAAGGTCTTTTGTTTGTTCATGTTCGAGTGAAACGTGTCTTCGTAAATCTATGTTAGTAATGCTTCCTGTTTTACTGACAACTGACGCAAAAGGCAAACCTGGCGTTCCATTTCACAGAACCAGCATCAATCCGCATCGGGATTGATTCCGCGCATAAAAAACCAGCCAATGTGGCCGGTCTGGATACTGATACAGAATTACTGGCGTGTAATAATGATCAGGCAGGGCAGATTTCACGCCGCAGTCAATGACCCTGCTGACGCATCATCTCCTGAATCTTTTTTTGCATCGCCGGATCCATTTGTCCGGGCGCACCTGGAGGCATCGCGCCACCCATGGCCTCCTTCATTTTCTGCTGCATGCTGATCTTGCGATATCCGGCCGGCATAGTAAACCCGCCCGGCGGCAATGGCGCATTTTTGACAATACGCCTGACCTTGTCGCGAATCTTGCCGCTGCGGTCCAGGGTACCCAGAGGGAGACCCAGCTTCTGCAGACGCTGTGCAAAAAGTAATTCAGCGCGATCACATTCATTCATGAACTCGCTACCCATAGGATTAAAATCCAGCTTGGCCATGGCCTCCATTAACGAGCCAAGATTGGTGTCCTTTAATGCCTTGGCTGAAACCAGAGTCGTATCACAGGTACGTCCGTTTACGATCAACGCATACTTTTGGGTAGGATATTTGGCAACGATCGGGCCGTTTCCCAAATGCTTGACCCTGACATTCAGCCCCTTGGTATGATTTGAGTGAGCGCTGGCAGACTGACTGGTAATGATGATTTCCTTTTCCTCGGGATTGATTAATGCCACCTCTCCTTTCGCGTAATCAGCGACAACAAATTCGCCGCCCTTTCCGGTATGCATGCGCATCTTACTGCCTTCGACCCACATTTTCTGCACACCATCATCGCTGTCTTCCGTCTCGATCAGGGTCGCAGCATGCACATGTGTTAACGCAAACAACAAAACAACAGACAGGCCCATAGCTGTGAACTTGGGTTTCATGAACAACCTCCTTATCGAACCTAGGTAAATGATAGTGCCCCGATTATACGAGCGTGATTCTGCTAAAAACAAGACACAGTTCACTAAAAGCCGGCCCAAACGCCATTAAACGACAAGGGTTTTTATTAGCTTGAAAGCGACAAAACCCGAAGCTGTTAACAGCCCCATAACAGGTATAAACAAAGGATAAACTCTGACCCCAAGTGGTGCCGGCGCACGCCGCTTGATTGCTATCAGTGCGGCATTTATCAGTATAAAGACGATCAGAATAACAAAACTGGTATTTTCTGCCAATGAAGAAATATCAAAAAACAGCGCTAATAGCATGACTGTCAGCGCTGCCAGTGATGTCGATATAATCGGCGTACGCGTGCGCGAGTGTACACTGCCAAACAATGGCGGCAACCATCCCTTGCGACTGAGTCCATACATGATACGTGAAACCATAATAATCTGAACCAATGCGCCATTAATCACAGCGAACAGACCGATTGTGGAAATGACCAGGGGTTCCTTTCCGGTATAGTGCTGGTAGATCAATGCCAGTGGCGCATCGCTGGCGGCCAGTGCCCGCGCCGGCACGCCTAACACCGCCACCAGCGCGACTAGAAAATACAGTAACGCAGATACCACCAGAGCAATGATGATCGCATTCGGCATCGTCCTCTGGGGGTTTTTCACTTCCTCGGCCACATTGACCATATCCTCAAAGCCGATATAGGCATAGAAAGCCAGCAGCCCTCCCCAGAAAATACCAAACCATACGAGGGAACTGGCGTCCGGTGTTAACTCCGGCACTCGGGATGCCACTGTAAACAGATCAGCGCGTCCGCTCCACAGGATCAACAGCAGTCCCACTACTTCCAGCAAGGTCAGCAGTGCCGCGATACGCACCGACTCGACAATGCCCCAGATCGCAAAGGCACACAATGATGAAACAACGATAATGATCGTCAACTCTCGTGGCGCATTGATGAAAACATTCGCATAACCCACAAAACCCTGTACGATCGCAGCGCTGGACAACACGCCGGCCAGCACAATCAATAGCCCCACGCCCTGGGACAGGACACGCAGGCCAAAGGCCTCATGCAAATACACAGACTCACCTGCACTGAATGGATAACGCGCCGACAACTCAGCATAGGAAATCGCACTGAATACGGCCAGCAGTGATGCCAGTAGAAAAGACAATGGGGCATACATACCGGCAACAGCAACGACCTTGCCGACCAGCACATAGATACCGGCACCGAGGATATTACCGAGGCCATAGAATGTTAGTAACGGCAGCGATAAACTGCGCTTCAGGCTTGTCTTGCGTTGCATCAATTTATTCTGACGTTAGTGGAAACCGGTATGATTTTTATTATCGAATCCATATGGTCTTGGCATTGACGAATTCGCGGATTCCGTGCACCGAAAGTTCACGCCCATATCCGGATGCCTTGACACCCCCGAATGGCAAGCGCGGATCACTTTTGACCATACCGTTCACAAAGGCGCAACCGCATTCGAGTTGGCGCGCGACCCTTTCACCGCGCTCACTGTCGGCGGTCCACACACTGCCGCCAAGGCCATAACGACTGCCGTTGGCGATCCTTATCGCATCCGTTTCACCGCTGGCGCGGATAACGATCGCAACCGGACCAAACAACTCCTCGTCATAGGCGCGCATACCCGGCTTTACATGATCGAGTATCGAGGCCTGGTAATAGGCTCCCGGATGGTCCTCGGGTGCACAACCTGTCACTGCAACCGCACCGGCTGTGATTGTGTCCAGCACCTGTTGATGTATTTCGTCGCGAAGATCATGACGCGACATCGGTGCAAATGTCGTGTTTTCATCCATCGGATCACCGGGCACGAGGCCCTGTACTGCCCGGCGGAAGGATTCAACAAATGTATCGGCAATTTCCTCGACGACAATAAAGCGTTTGGCCGCAATACAGCTCTGGCCACTATTGAGATAACGGGACATCACGGCCTGAGCGACCGCTAACTCCATATCAGCATCCTCGAGCACGATAAATGCATCCGAGCCACCCAGTTCGAGTACGGATTTTTTCAATGCCTTGCCAGCAGTAGCGGCAACCGCCATACCGGCAGGTTCACTGCCGGTCAGGGTCACGGCATGTACGCGCGGGTCCTCGATGACGTCAGCCACCATCGATGCGGGTATCATCAGGGTGCGGAATACATTGTCAGGAAAGCCGGCCTCACGAAAGATATCCTCGATCGCCAATGCACATGCGGGCACATTGGAGGCATGCTTGAGCAGGCCGACATTACCGGCAACCAGACCGGGTGCGGCGAAGCGGAAAACCTGCCAGAATGGAAAATTCCATGGCATAACGGCCAGCACGGTGCCGAGTGGCTGATAGGCGACCAGACTGCGGCCGGCGTCAGACTCTATCATTTCATCGGCAAGGAACTGTGGCCCCTTGTCTGCATAGTATTCACAAACCGCTGCGCATTTTTCGATTTCTGCGAGCGCATCCTTCAGTAATTTGCCCATCTCCAGCGTGATCGTCCTCGCCAGTTCATCCTTGCGTTGACGAAGCACGGATGCAGCCGAGCGCATCAAATCACAGCGCTCGGCAATTGGGCGCGAGGACCAAGCCGGGCGTGCCTCAGCAGTGGCATGCAGTACTCGCTGCAGATGGGCATCATCCCAGGTATCGTATACTTCTATCGTCTCGCCATTGGCCGGATTAATCGATCGCATGCTCATTGTTTTTATCCCGTTTCCGATTGTTTATTGTCGCAATATGATTTATTAGTAGTAATATAGTATAAATCGGCCGGTTATAGTGAAAAAACATTCAATCATTGCGCAGTCAGGAACAGTACCATGCAATATAAAACCGTAGGTATTCTGGGTGGAAGTGGCTTTGTTGGCCAGCATCTGTCCACCATGCTCTCAAGCAAGGGTTATCGGGTTCACATACTATGTCGTCAACCACGCAGACACCCCGAACTGGCACTAATACCTGGCACCGACATAACAAAGGGCAATTGTTTCGATATGGCGGAACTGGAGGCCTTTTGTCGTAATGTGGATGTCATGATCAACCTTGTTGGCATACTCAATGAAAAACGCGACAACGGCCAGGGCTTCGATCGAGCACATGTCGAGCTTGCTCACAGGCTTGTGCAGGCCTGTGAAAAAACCGCTGTGCACAGGTTGCTGCAGATGAGCGCATTGAATGCCAGCAAGGATGGCGGCAGCTACTACCTGCGCAGCAAGGGCGAAGCCGAGGACTGGGTCCATCAGGCAGCCAGACACGGATTGCAGGTCACCAGTTTCAGGCCATCCGTGATCTTTGGCCGCAACGACTCCTTTTTCAACCGCTTCGCCGGCCTGTTGAAACTGATGCCGTGGCTGTTCCCGCTGGCATGCGCGCAAAGCCGCTTTGCCCCGGTGTATGTCGGTGATGTCTGCCAGGCCTTCGCCCATGCCCTCGAAGATCCTGACACCATTGGCCGGCATTATGATTTATGTGGGCCTCATGTTTATACGCTAAAGGAGCTGGTAGAACTCACGGCCGCTATGCTGGACCTGAAGCGCAAGGTCATTGGCCTGCCCGACCTGTTATCACGACTGCAGGCACGTATGCTGGGTCTGGTGCCCGGCAAGCCCTTCAGTATGGATAATTATCGTTCACTGCAAACCGATAGCGTATGCGCGGACAATGGTCTGGCCATGCTGGATATTGAGGCGCAATCGATAGAAGCCATCGTACCCGCCTATCTGGCCAATGCCAATCGCAAGGGGCGCCTGGATCAATACCGCAAGCTTGCGCCGTTTGCGTACAGAAAAAAAGACTAGTTCGCCATCAGTGTATGCAGATAGGCCTGTCTTGTGGATATCTCCATTTCCATCAGGCGCTGTATTTCCCGGTAAAAGAGCCTGAGGTCACCGTGCTGCTGTGACAGGATTTTATTGAATGCCGGCAGATAGTCGTAATAGGTCGCGACCGATTGCACTTTGGCATTATTAACCCCCGAGAATATCCATCTATCATAGGCATCATAACCGCCCCATTGTTCGCGTAATTCCAGGTAGCGACGACGCAACTGTCTGAAGATATCAAGCTTGGACGCAAACATCGTTTCCTGAGACAGACCGGAGCTGTACAGGTCAGTCAACTGTTCACGCGTAGCCAGAATCAGGCGAATAAATTCCTGTTCCCGCCTGGACTCCAGCAGGTAGCGCTGATAATCCTGACTGTGCCGACGTTGCGCCATCCATCTGCGCAGACCCTCCTGCTCGATGGCCCTGGCCAGGGATTCATTAAATACGGTATCACCGGGGATGTAGAACTTCTGATGGGCCAGCTCATGGAATAGAGTACCAACGAGATCGTAATTCTCCCAGTGCATCATCGTGTTCATGACAGGGTCATCAAACCAGCCCAATGTGGAATAGGCCGGCACGCCGGCCACATAGACATCGTAACCCTGCTTTTGCAGTGCATCTGCATAGGCACGCGCAGGCACCGGGGAAAAATAATTGCGGTAACTGATACAGCCGACAAAGGGATAACACCATTGCTTCGGTTCCAGTGAATAGGGGGGCGTAACAAATACATTCCACAAGGCATATGGCCGGCCAAGGTCGGCGTAATCGCTATAGCTGTCATTGTCGGGCAATAACAGTTCACGCACGGCAAACACACGCGCTTTCTGTATCATCTTCAGACGCTGGCGCACACGTTGATCCACAGCCGGATCGGTGACGACCGTATCAATGGGCCGGCGTTTTTGCAATAATTCCATTTGCCCGCCGATAGCCTGGCGATAATAGGAAAGACTCGAACAGGCGTTTAGTGCAAACGTGGAAAGCAGCAATA
Organism: uncultured Gammaproteobacteria bacterium; assembly: GCA_947258655.1. GTDB lineage: Bacteria > Pseudomonadota > Gammaproteobacteria > JAADHQ01 > JAADHQ01 > JAADHQ01. Next base: position 30,110 of record CAMYJD010000018.1, read on the forward strand.
TCAGCAGCCGCGTCACTGTGCTTGTTGTGTATGAGCCGAGAATATGCATACTTTGTGTTTTATATACCGTTAACCCTGTTGATACCGACATCATGACACAATACCTTACTCTGCAGGCAACAAACCGACAACACTTGCAAACCCTTCCGTTGTGCACTCCCATTTCGTCTTGCCGCGACCACCAAAGCAACATTACCAAGCATAACAGATTAATCTCGCCGTACTGCAGCCAATCAGGCAAGGGACGGCAGCCATCATGAAAGTATATCTGGTAGGTGGTGCGGTACGCGACAAGTTACTGGGACTGCAGCCACGCGAATTCGACTGGGTTGTCGTCGGCAGCACGCCCGCGGAGATGCTGGCGCTGGGCTACGAGCAGGTTGGCAAGGACTTCCCGGTTTTCCTGCATCCGCAGACACATGATGAATACGCGCTGGCACGCACGGAAAGAAAGACCGGCCCCGGCTATACCGGCTTCGAGGTCCATGCCGCGGCGGATGTGACACTGGAACAGGACCTGAAACGCAGGGACCTGACCATTAATGCGATCGCCGAGGATAAAGACGGCAATCTGTTTGACCCTTTTCATGGTCGCGACGACCTGGATGCCGGCCTGCTCAGGCATGTATCCCCTGCTTTTAGTGAAGACCCGGTCAGGATCCTGCGTATTGCGCGTTTTGCCGCGCGCTTTGCCAAATGGGGCTTTCACGTGGCCCATGGCACCAATAAACTGATGCGCGACATGGTCGCTGCCGGCGAGGTCGATGCCCTGGTACCCGAGCGCGTCTGGGCGGAAACTGAAAAGGCCCTCGGTGAAGACCATGCCGAACGTTTTTTTCAGGTCCTGCGCGGATGCGGCGCACTGGCCAGGGTATTTCCGGAGATCGATGCGTTGTTCGGCGTACCGCAACCGGAAAAACACCACCCCGAAATCGATACCGGCGTCCATGTCATGATGGTCCTGCAACAGGCCTGCCTACTTAGCGATGACAAACAGGTACGTTTCGCCGCACTGATGCATGACCTCGGCAAGGGCACAACACCGGCTGACATTTTGCCCGGTCACCACGGTCATGAAAAACGCGGCATAGATCTGCTGGAGGCACTATGCGAGCGTATCAAGGTACCTAATGAATATCGTGATCTGGCCATCATCACCTCCCATTACCATACCCATTGCCACCATGTCGATGAACTGAAGCCTGCCACGGTCCTCAGGGTGCTGGAGGGCACGGATGCCTTCCGGCGTCCGCAACGTTTTGAACAATTCCTGCTCGCCTGCACGGCCGATGCCAGAGGGCGTAGCGGGCATGAGGATGATGAATACCCGCAGGCGCACAGCTTGCGACAGTCGCTCCAGGCATGCAATGCAATCGACAATCAGGAGTTATTACAACGCGGCTACGAAGGCAAACAGTTTGCCGAGGCATTGCGCCAGGAACGTATCAACAGGATCCGTGATGTACAGAAAAAGTTCACCGCCGCTAATACAGATAATCCGCCGGGAGATGGTGGAGAGTGACAAACATGGAGACAATGACATATGCAGGTCCTTGACCTGCGCTTGTCATGATTTCTTCAACACCCTACTCTCAAACCACAGCAACAAACGATCCATACCCAGCGTGGCCGCCAGCCAGCCCAACACTATGCCACTCGTATTGGCCATCATGTCGGCCAGCTCGAAAACTCTAACACCACCCAGGCCCTGCAGATATTCAAGCCCAATACCCATCGCAACGAATAACAGCGCATACAGCAGACGCGTCCCCTTACCTGTGTATAACTGCATGAACCACAACATCAGGCAGAAATAACCGAGCGTATGACTGACCTTGTCATTGAAGAAACCACCGACAACCACTGATCCAGTCGTCGTCAATGACAGATAGATAATCAGACACACCATGGTCCAGCCGATAAAAACCCAGACCTGGTGAAAACGTAAGTTACTGCTTTCTCTACGGGACATCTGTGAAAAACCCGGGCTGCAGGAATACCAGATAAAACAGCACGCCCCCGAGTAAAAATCGATAGACTACAAACGGAAACATGCCGATACGCTCAAGCAATTTGAGAAAAAAGTGAATACAAAGATAGGCACTGATCGCCGACACCACGGTACCGAGGGCGAGCATGTCCCAGGCAATGGCGATATCGCTTTGCAGCAACTGCAGTGACAGATAGGCGCCTGCGAGCAGGATTATCGGTATCGACAACAGAAACGAAAAACGTGCGGCAGCTTCACGGGTCAGTCCCAGCATCAGACCTGCCGTCATGGTAATACCCGAACGGGATGTGCCCGGTATCAATGCTATCGCCTGGGCGATACCTATGAACAGCACATCGAACCAGCCTACGCTGTGCTCGTTACGCCGGCGTTTGCCATTGACATCGGCCCACCATAACAGAGCACCGAACAATACCGTCGTTATCGCGATGACCAGCGGTGAGCGTAAGTACAATTCAATCAGATCTTTCATGAACAGGCCGGCAAGCCCGGCCGGTATTGTGCCAAACAGAACCGCCCATGCGAGGCGGCTTTCGCCGACAAGTTCACGCGTCTGTACCGACTTGAACCAGTCGACCGCCATCAATTTCAATTCATGGCGAAAATAGCTGACCACCGCGATCAGGCTACCGATATGCACGGCGACATCGAACGCCAGCCCCTGATCGCGCCAGCCGAACAGGTTGGGCAGTAGAATCAGGTGCCCTGAACTCGATATCGGCAAAAATTCAGTCAAGCCCTGCAATAGCGCAAGGTATATCGCATGTAATTGATCCATCGGATTTTTATTCTATGACCGTCTTGTTAATCTGGAAATAAGGATCGTAGTGACCCATGATAGCGTAGCTTGTAACGCGCCACTACTCTTTTATTAACAGCAACTGGTCTTATGTGGCTTGACTGCCTCGATGTATGCAGACACGACATAGTCCTCAACTCCACGCCCCGGCGCCCAGTCCTTGATGAACTCTCTGGACTCGTCTTTTGGCTTGATTGCGATATCGGTAAAACCGGACTCGCGCATCATTTGCGCGAGCGTATCGATTGTCGACGCTCCGGCCATGCACCCGGAATACAATTGCAGGTCCTCGCGTATTTCATCCGGAAGTTCCATACTAGCAACGACATCGGATACGGCCAGACGCCCACCCGGTTTCAAAACCCGAAATGCCTCGCTGAACACGCGCGCCTTTTCCGGTGACAGATTGATAACGCAATTGGAAATAATCACATCGACCTCGGCATCGGCAACGGGCAGGTATTCGACTTCCCCGAGCCTGAACTCGACATTGGTATGGCCAGCCTTATCAGCATTGCTGCGCGCCTTGCTGATCATCGTCGGGGTCATGTCAACGCCGATGACTCGGCCCTGCGGCCCGACCTCGGCCACGGCCAGAAACGCATCAAAACCACCGCCACTACCGAGATCGAGCACGACCTCGCCAGCCTGCATAGCGGCAATTGCGCGCGGATTGCCGCAACCCAGACCCATGTCGGCACCCGCGGGTACACTGTTCACATCGTCTTCGGAATAACCCATGCGCACAGAGTTGACCGCATTGATCTCCTGATCGGCTGCAACCCCGCAGCAACTCGACTCTACACCGCAACAATCGCCGGCATTGCTGGCCTCCGCCACTTCGGCATAACTGGCGCGTACATTCTGACGGATCTCGTCAGCTTCTCTCTGCTTCATTTTCATGCTCCTGGTTTGCTGTAGCAAAAAACGCCGACAACCTGTGCAGCGTCTGTGGTTCGATCCAGCATTCAACGTTTTGCCCATTGCGACGCATACTGATCAGGCCGGCTCGATGCAGTTCCTTGATATGATGCGACAGCGTAGAGGCCGCCACATCCAGGTCCGAGCCCAGATCACCGACACAGCGTACATTCAGGTCATCGTGACTGCAAAGCGTGCCTGGCGCACAGCACTGCGTCAGTTGCAGGAAGATCTGCAGCCTGTTCGGGTTTGACAACGCCTTGAACATTGCAGGGAAATCCAGCATTTGCTTATTTCTATAATTCGACATATATCGAATTATAGAAATAAGCGATATCATTGTCAAAATATTTATTATTTTTTTCAGCAATCAGTGCTGAACACAGGCGCACAAATATTTCATGCGATTATAATCATTGACATAATCATTACATGTCTTCCACAAAATAACGTTCGTGCATCAACTAGTTATGACCGTTTCACATAATTGTTTCCGCTTACGCATGCATATATCAGCACATAAATCCCCAGCATCATCAACTACACCATGTCACGCAAACAAATACTCCTCATATCATGTTATTCGTGAGTAATGCCGCAGTAGACGCAGATTTCTTTACTGACCTTTGTCGACCGGCAAGGTAAAGAAAATGGTTGCCCCCTTGTCAACCTCGGATTCTGCCCAGATGCGCCCACCGTGTCGGTGTATTATCCGCTGCACTGTTGCCAATCCAATGCCTGTACCGGCGAATTCCTCATCTGAATGAAGTCGCTGGAAGGTGCCGAATAACTTATCGGCATAACGCATATCGAAACCCGCACCGTTATCCTTGAAATAGAATATCTGCTCGCCGTCGTGCTCATATGCGCTGAATTCTATTTTTGCATACTCGCACTTGCTTGTGTATTTACTGGCATTATCCAGTAGATTAATCAGGGCAATATTCATTAAATTCGGATCGGCATAGGCTTGCAAGCTTTCTGTTATATCAATCTCGATCTGGCGATCTAACAGGTTTTCCCTTAGTTGTTCATAGCTTGTTCTCACTAGACCGCTCATATTGACAGTTTGCCGTTTCACTGGAGCTTGCGTAGTGCGGGACAGCATCAGCAAATCATCGATAAGTGCCGCCATACGCTGAGCTCCACCCCGTACTCGCTGCAAGAATTTTTTACCTTTCTGATCAAGTTGATCCGAGTAGTCTTCCAGCAGGACCTGACTGAATCCATCGATGGCACGTAGCGGTGCACACAGATCATGGGAAACAGAGTAACTAAATGCCTCTAACTCCTTGTTCATCATTTCCAATTCCGTCGTGCGTTGTTCGACACGATCTTCCAGTTCTGTATTCAGGCTTCTGAGCTCTTCCTCGATTCGTTTGCGCTCGGTTATATCATCAAAAATACCAATGTAATGCGTGATGTTGCCCTCCTCATCTCTTAAAGCAGTGATAGACAACCATTCAGGATACAGGATACCTTCCTTGGTATTGTTGATAATTTCACCTTGCCAGGCACCTCGCCGCCTGATCATCTTCCACATTTCTCTGTAGAAGTCTGCATCATGCAATCCTGATTGCAAGATTTTAGGAGTCCTCCCGATTACTTCTTCAAGAGAATACTTGGTGATTTTTGAAAACGATTTGTTCACACGTAATATTTGCAAATCTGAATCGGTAATCATCATCCCCTGGCCGCTTTCTTCAAACAGACGGTTCGTCAGTCTCAGGGCGATATTTTTGTCCTGCAAGCTCGCAACCAATTCTGTCAGGGAGCGGGCAAACACCGCGATTTCATCCTGACCTGATGGTTGCGGGATCGGTATCGTCAAATCTTCTGTACGGATTTTGTCCGCGGCATCACTAACCTGCTCCAGCGGCCGGAGCTGACGGTTCAGCATAATCCACATCACCACCATGAATAGAGCAGCGATAGCCATACCGAGAATGCTGATATTGTTTGCCAGCCTATCAGCGGGGGCAAATGCCACGGCTTCAGCCTTACGCGCCACGACGACCCACCCCATACGTGGATTATTTTCGATTTGTGGTTCTGCCACCGCCGCAGTCAAATAGGTTTTGCCATCAGGCCATAGCTCGACATCAGGGTGTATATCTTCTGAGGCTGCTTGCTGGAAAGCGCGCAAACCCTGTAAATCGACCTTCAATGAAGGTAGTTCAGGCGTCCCCATCAGGACCTTGCCAGCTTTATTCAACACCACCAGATCAATGTTTCTGTCCTTCAGTTTCGCCAACATGCGCGAACGCACCTCAAACGCCCAATCCAGGCTCAAGTGTCCGGCAATCACCCCGAGTAAGCGGCCATCTCTATCCCGCAATGGCATGGAAATATCGACCAGTCTGAGTGGCAGGTCATCATATTTCGGTGGCGGCATCAGCTTTGCCAGCAGAAAGGCGTCATGTGCGTCACCATAGTGCAGCCCCTTGCTACCTTCGAGGAACCAGCTTCGTGTGGCGACACTCTTACCTTCTGCCAGACCTCCGGTAGCGACTGTGATCGTACCATTGACATCGGTCAGCCCGAGCCAGGCATAATGGGGATCAGCTTGCTTGACTTGCTCAAGCAAGCTGCGTTTACCTTCCCACGGTACTGTTGTTGACTGGATTGGCTCAAGTTTAGCCGCAAAGGCAATCTGATTGGCACGTGTGTTCAGGTCCTCGCTCAGTCGAGATGCCATTCTTAGTGAGACTTCCTTCAGTAAACCGCCCTGGTCACGTTCGATCTGTGACCTGCTGAAATGACCGGCAACCTGACTGAGCGATAGAACACCCAATAGCGCCAATCCGCCAATCATCATGGCGAGCCTCAGCTTCAAACTTTTGCTCTTAAACGCAAATTGCACTAAATATCCTTAATATTGCACACTTAGCGACCGGCGAGTTGTCCCAATTGCTTATTACTTAACTATAGACGGAGAATAGAAAGAGTGGAAATTCAAACCCCCCAATTTTTATTTAAAACCACACTGCAAAGTTGGAATCCAGTAGACCGTCCGCACCCTTGCGTTGCTGACCTGACAACGTCCCTGTCAGTCATAGAATTATCGAATCATGAAGATAATGAAGAGGAGCCGCATGGTTCAAGTACAACGCTACGGTTCTTGCACACGCTCAACCAGGATTAGAGACTTCTACGCTGGTCCTGCAATCTGAATCCCAGCAGTTCCTGATCCATATCCTTGCCGACCGCCATGACCTTGAAGCGTTCACCCATCTCACTGGGCAGGGTCAGGGTCTTGACCTGTTGGGCAAAGGCCATCAGTTCCTGCTGCGATACCTTATCGGGATCCGGCATCATGCCCTCCAGTCCATTCTCAAGCAAAAAACCGCACTGGGTCGTATAACCGAGCAATTGCATACCATTGTTGACCGCAGCCTCGGCCACAGCGGTGAAATCGACATAGGCGGTGATGTCCTGCAAGCCGATATAATGGAACGGATCATCATGGGCGCGATGGCGAAAATGACACAGCAATGTGCCCATGGTGCGTTGCGGGTGATAATACTCGGGGCGACCATAGCCATAATCGATTAACAACACGACCCCCTGCTCGAGTATATCGCCAACACTACGCAACCATGCGCGTTGCGCCAATGACAGCTCGGAATGATAGCCAGGCGGAAAAGTATATCCCACACTCTGCTGGACATGATCCACAGCCGCGCCGAGTTCCTCGCTCGCGTCCAGCGCTTGCAACACAAAGCGTGTTTCGTCCGCCGACCAGGTGACGCCTAATTCGCTGATGCCGGACTCGTCACAGCTAAATCGCTGTACCGGCATCGCATCCAGTAATTCATTGGCCAGCACGATACCGCGAAAGCCCGCTTCAGGCAGGGTATGCAGCCATTGCACGCGCTCAAGCAGGTGTGGAACGCATGCTTGCAAAGTCTGGTACTGACGTTGCTGTAACTCGGCACTGAGCTCAACGATCAGGTAGTGTGATGGCAGCGCATTGCGCTCATCCAGTTCCTGTAATATGTCCGCTGCCATACGCCCGCTGCCGGCGCCGAACTCGAGTATCTTGCCATCATCGACAGAGGACAGGGCGCGCTGACAAAAATTGGCCAGACAACGCCCGAACAACGGTGACACCTCGGGCGCGGTAATAAAGTCGCCCTGCGCGCCAAATTTGCGCAGGCCCGATGTGTAGTAACCCAGACCCGGTTCATACAGGGCCATGCGCATGAACCGATCGAAACCGATGACACCACCCTGGGATGCTATCGTTTCGCGGATAAGGGCTTGCAGGCGTTCACTCTGTGCACGCATCGCCTCATCGACCTCGGGCAGTTGCGATGCTGCATTACTCGCCGTGGTTAGCTGCTGGTGGAAATCACGTGGTTTGTCTGTCATTTGCCTGAATAATCCCGTTACTACCCGTGCACGGCTTTTTAAGGTAAAGTGGTGCTCAAATTCCTGTTACGGAGACAGAATTTGCCCGATCCACTCGAAAATAAAACAATATTGATCACCGGTGGTGCCCACCGCATCGGCGCGCATATGGCAAAAACCCTGCATCAACAGGGCGCTAATATAGTACTTCACTACCGAAACAGCAAAGATACTGCAGAATCACTGCAATCCGATCTGAATACGCAACGACCCGAATCCGTCTTCCTGGTGCAGGGCGACCTGCTCGATAGTGGCAACATCGACGACATCGTCGAACATACACTGCAGCAGGCCGACCATCTCGATGTGTTGATCAACAATGCATCGTCATTCTACCCGACACCGGTCGGCAGCGTCAGCGAGCAACACTGGGATGACCTTGTCGGTACCAATATGAAGGCGCCATTCTTTTTGTCACAGGCAGCAGCGCCACACCTGCAAAAGCAACACGGCTGTATTGTCAATATCGTCGACATCCATGCCGAGCGCCCGCTCAGACAACACCCGGTCTATAGCATGGCCAAGGCCGGCCTGGTCATGATGACACGCGCACTGGCCTGTGAACTGGGACCCGAAGTGCGTGTCAATGCGATAGCGCCGGGCGCGATACTGTGGCCGGATACCGACATGGACGCTGCCACCAGGGAGAAAATCATCTCGCGTACCTTCCTGAAGAGAAAGGGAGATCCGCATGATATTGCCAAAACCGCGTTATTTCTGATTAAAGATGCTACCTATATGAGCGGCCAGGTGCTCACCGTTGATGGTGGACGATCACTGAATTCATAGGAAATCATGAATACCAACGAAAATCCAATCATTCTCGACATTGAGGCATCCGGTTTCGGCACGGGTAGCTACCCGGTTGAAGTTGGTTTTGCATTACCCGACAAAAACACCCACTGCTACCTGGTAAGACCGCTGGAAAGCTGGACCCACTGGAACCTGGGCGCAGAAGAGGTACATGGCATCAGCCGTGATATCCTTCTGCAAAAGGGCCAGGCAGTCGGCGAGATCGCCGAGCAACTCAATCTCTATCTGGGCAACAAGACCGTCTACAGCGATGGCTGGGGCTATGATCTGAGCTGGATTGCGCTATTGTTCGATGCCGCACAAGTCCCGATGAATTTTCATATCGAGACGCTGTATGCCTTACTCCAGGACGATCAACTGGTTTTGTGGGAAAAAACCCGTCGCGCCGTCATCGAGGACCTCGGCATCAAGCGCCACCGCGCCAGTTCCGATGCGCGTATTATCCAGGAGACCTATATCCGCACACGCGACAAGCTCAGAGAGCAGTCGCTGTAATACGTTTACAGCTTTTTGTCTGATCATTACGCACAGAGAACTACACTGACAAATCAGGCAATCCCCAGATCAACAACCGTCATTGATTGCTTCGGTTCGAATGTCTGCCAAAGCTCACGCATGGTTTTATGCAATTCAGGATGAATCAGGTCCGGGGCCAGTTCCGCCAGGGGTTTTAATACAAAGGCATAGCGGGTGATCTCGTCACGCGGGACATCGAGCCCTTCTTCTTTCAGCACCCGGTCGTCATACAGTAACAGATCAACATCGAGTGTACGTGAACTGAAACGTTCGCCACCACGAACACGACCATGCTCCGATTCTATTTTACGAAACACCGGCCCCAGTTCACGCGGCTGTAATTCGGTATGAAAACCAACGACGAGATTGTAAAAGTTATCGCCATCAAAGCCGACGGCCTCGTTTTCATAAACCGCGGAGACCCACAGTTCACCGAACTGGTCTCGCAGAGACTGTAGACAGGAAACGATATTCCTGCGCCGCTCAACATTACTGCCAATACTGACATAAACCATGGCCATGCTTATGCCTGGGTCGGCCGCGTGCCGCGCTCTATGATGATGCCAACACCACGCGCACCCGTGATAGCACCGAGTTTGTTTAGCGTCAGCCGCAGCCACGGCACATTAAACTCATCCAGTATGATCTCGGCAACACGTTCAGCCAGCGTTTCCACGAGCTCGAATTTGCTGTCTTCGACAAAACCTATAATACGTTTGGCAACGGCCTTGTAGTTCAGCGTATCATCGATATGATCGCTGGCGGCGGCCTTGCGAATATCGGCAGCCATCTCGATATCAAATACAACCTTTTGCTTGATCTTGCGCTCCCAGTCATAGATACCGATAACGGTGTCTATTTCGAGTGCCTGTAAAAAAATTATATCCATGACGAATCCAGTTGTTATTCATTCATGCCGCCAGTTGCAGGGTGACGGCTTGTAGTCCGGGCAATATAGCGATTTACTGGCGCAGATGCCAGTCAGGCAAGCAGATAAGCCTTGACCTGATCTGGCGTTACGGTTCCAATATGCTCCATGCTTGCGATGTTAACAGATCATTACCTGTGGTTGCTGTTCGGTTATTTGCTCGGCTCGGTATCGAGTGCGATTATCGCCTGCCATCTGGCCGGGTTGCCTGACCCGCGCACACAGGGCTCCGGGAATCCTGGCGCGACCAATGTGCTCAGGGTCGGTGGCAGGAGAATCGCCGCTTTGACGCTGGCCGGCGATATTATCAAGGGTGTGATTCCGGTCCTGATAGCGAAGCTGTATGGCGCCAGTCTCGACCTGCAGATCACAATAGGGCTGGCCACATTTCTGGGCCATCTGTACCCGGTGTTCTTCCATTTCAAGGGAGGCAAGGGAGTCGCCACTGCCATCGGGGTACTGATTACGGCGTCATGGCCTGTCGGTCTGAGCACGGTGGCGACCTGGCTGTTTGTCGCCAAGGTCATGCGTATTTCATCATTATCGGCGTTGATCGCATTCCTGCTAACACCGCTGTATGCATGGTGGCTGGAGCCGGGGCAGACCTATTTTCTGACGCTTGTCTGTATCATGTCGGTCATGCTGTTCTGGCGCCATCGCAGCAATATCCGCAAACTGCTGGCCGGCACCGAGACCTGAGCAGCCTACAGCGCGTCCAGATCCTGCAATTGCCAACGTGGCCTGGCCTCGATCGTAGCGCTAGCATACTGGCCTGCCTGCAGGCGCAGACAACCGGCATAAGCGATCATCGCACCGTTATCGGTACAGAATTCCAGGCGCGGGTAGTATACCTTCGCCTGCTGATCTGCAGCCAGTTTGTCCAGGCGTTGACGCAGGCGGGTATTGGCACTGACCCCACCCGACACCACGAGCCTGTGCAATCCGGTTTGCTGTAGCGCACGCCGGCACTTGATCGCCAGTGTATCGACGACGGCCTCCTGAAAGGCATGGGCGATATCGGCACGGGCCTGGGCACCCTTGTCAGAGGCATTCCAGGTATTCAGGGCATAGGTCTTCAGGCCACTGAAGCTGAAATCCAGGCCCGGACGGTCGGTCATCGGTCGCGGAAATTTATAGATATCCGCACGTCCCTGTTCCGCCAAGCGTGCCAGTTCCGGTCCGCCCGGGTATGGTAATCCGAGCATTTTCGCGGTCTTGTCAAAGGCCTCGCCAACGGCATCATCGACACTGTCACCGAGTAAACGGTACTGACCGACTGCATCGACCTGGATCAGCATACTGTGCCCACCCGACACCAGCAGGGCAATAAACGGAAATGAGGGCGGATCGGCCTCGAGCATCGGCGCCAGCAGGTGACCTTCCATATGATGGACAGGGATGGCCGGCCGCGCCAGGGTCCAGGCCAGCGAGCGGCCGATGGAGGCCCCGACCAGCAGCGCGCCAACCAGCCCCGGGCCGGCCGTATAGGCGATGCCGTCGATATCCGTCAACTCCAGGCCGGTTTGATCAAATAACTTATTAATCAATGGGATAGTCTTGCGTATATGATCACGCGAGGCCAGTTCCGGGACCACGCCGCCATATTCTGCATGCAACTTGATCTGGCTATACAGTACATGCCCGAGCAGGCCGGCGTCACTGTCGTAGATCGCAACCCCGGTCTCGTCACATGATGATTCAATCCCTAATACGCGCATAATTGACTCTATTTTAATCCGGATTAACAAAAACTGCTTTGATTTTTTACAGTTGTAGCTGTATTATTGCCTGCTCCGTCCCAACTGGGCCGGATTTTTTAACGCTATCATCAACTTCAAGGTTATAAAGTTTATGCCAAACGTACGAGTCCGTGACAACGAACCTTTTGATATTGCCCTGCGTCGCTTCAAGCGTGCCTGTGAAAAGGCAGGTGTTCTTTCCGAAGTTCGCCGTCGTGAATTTTATGAGAAGCCAACTGCAGAACGCAAGCGCAAACAGGCTGCAGCCGTCAAGCGTCACCAGAAAAAGATCTTTCGTTCAAACGCCCGCAGGGTACGCATGTATTAAGCAAGCCTGGTAAGTCGACTGTCTGTTCCATCATACAGTCACATCGGAGTACACCGCCATGCCACTTAAGCAGCAAATTTCCAACGAAATGAAGAATGCCATGCGTTCCGGCGACAAGCCACGCCTGGGCACTATTCGCCTTATCCTGGCCGCAATCAAACAGATCGAAGTTGATGAACGCGTCGCCGACCTTGCCGACGAACGTGTGCTCGCATGCCTCGACAAGATGGCCAAGCAACGGCGCGAGTCGATCACCCAGTTCGAAAAGGCCGAACGCAACGACCTCGCCGACCAGGAAAAAGCCGAACTGAAGATCATCCAGGAATTCCTGCCCGCAGCACTGGATGACAGCGAAATCGATGCCATGATTGCCGCTGCGATCTCCGCGAGCGGTGCCAGCAACATCAAGGACATGGGCAAGGTCATGGGCATCCTCAAACCGCAAATGCAGGGCCGCGCCGACATGGGCAAGGTCAGCGGTCTTATCAAGGCCAAGCTTTCCGCTTGACCTTGAGTAGCTAGTGGCGAGTTGCTAGTAGCTAGAAAATCTCATACATCACAACACATTTTTCCTCGCTACTAGCTACTGCCAAAAAGAACCGAAATATAAAATCACCCTCTTGTACCTTTTCCCGTGAGCCATTAACCTCCCCCACATGGGCCGAATTCCGCAATCATTTATCGATGAGCTGTTAAACCGTATCGATATCGTCGACGTCATCGATGCACGTGTACCGCTGAAAAAGGCCGGCAGCAACTACAAGGCCTGCTGCCCGTTTCATACCGAAAAAACCCCGTCTTTCACGGTCAGCCAGACCAAACAGTTCTATCATTGCTTTGGCTGTGGCGCGCACGGTACTGCGATCAGTTTCCTGATGGAATACGAGCATCTGGATTTTGTCGATGCGATCGAGGACCTGGCGCAACAGGCCGGACTCGAAGTCGAGCGCGAACAGGGCAGTGGCCGCCCGCCCCAGCGCGACGACAACCTCTATGACATCATGCAGCAGGCCGGCGCCTGGTATAAACAACAGCTACGCTCGCACCCGCAGGCGGAACGGGCCGTGCAATACCTGAAACAACGCGGCATGAGTGGTGAAATTGCCGCCGAATTTGGCGTCGGCTATGCACCGCCGGGCTGGGACAACCTGATCAAGGCACTGGGCACGGACGAAGCATCGCGCCGGCAACTGGCCCGTGCCGGCATGACGATAGAACACGATAACAAGGGGCCCTATGATCGCTTTCGCGACCGCATCATGATCCCGATTACAGACCGGCGCGGGCGCATTATCGCCTTTGGCGGGCGCATCCTGTCGACTCAGGATGAACAAGGGCCCAAATACCTGAACTCGCCCGAGACCCCCATCTTCCACAAGGGCCGCGAACTGTACGGACTGTACGAGGCGCGCAAGGCGATCAGGAACCCGCAAAAGCTGATGGTTGTCGAAGGCTATATGGATGTCCTGGCGCTGGCGCAATACGGTATCCGTTATGCGGTCGCGACACTGGGTACGGCGACGACGAAAGAGCACCTGGAGACCTTGTTCCGCGTCGCGCCACGGCTCATATTCTGTTTTGACGGTGACCGCGCCGGGCGCGAGGCCGCCTGGCGCGCACTGGAAAACGCCCTGCCGGTCATGCACGAGGGCCGCGAGGCCGCTTTCCTGTTCCTGCCGGAAGGCGAGGACCCGGATAGCCTGGTCAGAGACGAGGGCCGCGAGGCCTTCGAGCAACGCGTCGATCAAGCCATGCCGCTATCACGCTTTCTGCTCGAACATATGGCCCAGCAGGTTGACCTGACGACGAAGGATGGCTGCTCAAGAATGGTTGCGCTGGCAAAACCCCACCTGAACAAAGTGCCGGACAAGGTCTTCCGGCACATGTTGTTCGATCAACTGGCGCACATGGTGAACATGAAAACCGAGCAACTCGAGCGCCTGGCCGACCATCAACCCGCTGCCGAGCAGCGCACACCCCGGGCGGGCGCCCCCGCCAGGGCTGGCAAGAACACCCCGATACGCCAGGCCATCAATCTGATCCTGCAGAAGCCGCAATTGGCCGTGAATAGCCCGCCCTGCGAGTTCCTGCAGCAACTGGATCTGCCCGGCGCGCAACTGTTGCATGATTTGCTTGAAATCGTCCGCAACGACCCCCACCTAAATACTGCAGCCCTGCTGGAACGATGGCGCGACAAACCGGAGCATATTCACCTGTCGAGGTTGGCCGAAAACCAGCTTCCGGGCGACGATCAGGGCCTTGAAAGCGAGCTGCATGACATTATTCTGTACCTGAAACGGCAAATAAAGCTGCAACGTTGGCATTTTTTGCAAGAAAAACTGACCCGTGAAGGACTGGATGATGCCGAACTTAATGAATGGAATCAACTGCTTAATGAAAATAGCATGTTTCAGGACAAATAACTTTACCCTGGATATAAACAGCTACTTATATTAAACTGTTAGATTACTTTGTTTAATGGTGCAATTTGCCCCCCCAGTTTTGTGAAGTATTGACTCGTGAGTGATATGAACCAGGAAAAAATCAACGAAAACGCCCAGGATAAGCAATCCAGGCTCAGGATGCTGATTGCCAAGGGCAAGGAAAAAGGCTTTCTGACCTACCGGGAGGTCAATGACCACCTGCCCAATGAAATTGTGGATCCCGACCAGATCGAGGAAATCATCAGTGTTATCACTGAAATGGGCATTTCCGTACACGAGACTGCCCCCGATGCAGACACGCTGCTGTTGCAGCAGGGCAAGGAAACCGACGAGGATGCGGCCGAAGAAGCCGCCGCAGCACTGGCCTCGGTTGAAGGCGACTTTGGCCGCACCACCGATCCTGTGCGTATGTATATGCGCGAAATGGGTACCGTCGAACTGTTGACCCGCGAAGGTGAAATCAAGATCGCCAAGCGTATTGAAGCCGGGCAGAAGCAGGTTCTGGAGGCACTGGCCAGCTACCCGTCAACCGTCGCCCACATCTTCTCTGTCTACGACAACATTATCGAGGAAGAAGGCCGCATCACCGACCTGATTACCGGCTTTGTCGATCCTGACGAGGATGACAGCTTTCCCCCGCCTGCTGCGCCCCCGGCTGCGGATAGCGATAGCACAGAAGTCGCCGCTGACAGCGATGACGATGACGACGCAGAAGTCGTCGATACCGGCCCCGATCCGGAAGAGGTGGCTGCGCACATTGCAGACCTGAGAAAGCTGTATAACAAATACCAGACCCTGGCAAAGAAACACGGCTCTGCTGACGAACGCGCACTGAAACAGTATGCCAAGGCCATTGAAGTGTTTATGCAGTTCAAGCTGGCACCGAAAATTATCGAAAAATTGCTGAGTGACCTGCGTAGCATGGTCACACGTATCCGCAGACACGAACGTGTCATCATGGATATCTGCGTACAGAAGGCACATATGCCGCGCAAGGAATTCATCACCACGTTCCCGGATAATGAAACCGACATGAACTGGCTCGACCAGCAGATCCAGTCCGGACAGAAATACTCGACGGTACTGGAAGAATATGCCGACGAGATTCGTATTGCGCAGAAGAAACTGCTGAAAATACAGGACGAGACCGGTCTCAGCATCAAGGAGATCAAGGATATCAATCGTCGCATGTCGATCGGTGAAGCCAAATCACGCCGGGCGAAAAAAGAGATGGTCGAGGCCAACCTGCGCCTGGTGATCTCGATTGCGAAAAAATATACCAACCGCGGCCTGCAGTTCCTCGACCTGATCCAGGAAGGCAATATCGGCCTGATGAAGGCGGTCGATAAATTCGAATACCGTCGTGGTTACAAGTTCTCGACCTATGCGACCTGGTGGATTCGCCAGGCCATCACGCGTTCGATCGCGGACCAGGCACGCACGATCCGTATCCCGGTGCATATGATCGAGACCATCAACAAGCTCAATCGTATCGCGCGCCAGATGCTGCAGGAAATGGGCCGCGAACCCACACCGGAAGAACTGGCCGAACGCATGGAAATGCCGGAAGACAAGATCCGCAAGGTGCTGAAGATCGCCAAGGAGCCGATCTCGATGGAAACCCCGATCGGCGACGACGAAGATTCGCATCTG
Source organism: uncultured Gammaproteobacteria bacterium (assembly GCA_947258655.1). Taxonomy (GTDB): domain Bacteria; phylum Pseudomonadota; class Gammaproteobacteria; order JAADHQ01; family JAADHQ01; genus JAADHQ01. The sequence goes on from CAMYJD010000018.1 coordinate 46,675, forward strand.
GGAGACTTTATCGAAGACCTGAATGTGATGTCGCCATCCGACTCCGCCAACTCGGAAGGCCTGCGCGAAGCCACACATTATGTCCTGACCGGCCTGACCCCGCGTGAAGCCAAGGTCCTGCGTATGCGTTTCGGCATCGACATGAATACCGACCACACTCTCGAGGAAGTCGGCAAACAGTTCGATGTGACCCGTGAACGTATCCGCCAGATCGAAGCCAAGGCCCTGCGCAAGCTGCGTCATCCGTCGCGGTCCGAGGCGCTTCGAAGCTTCCTGGATCTGGAATAAGCCTAGCAAAATAAGCTGTAGTTTAAAGGGGTGCTCCAGGCACCCCTTTTTATTGACAGTGTCTAGTTGCCGGTCACCAGTAGCCAGGAATTACCACAATACTACTCTTCTCCACCCTCGCCACTAGCAACTCGATCCTCGCTACTGGACGAAAATATCATTCCACTTATACATAAAACATCAATCTAAACTATCGAAAAAGCTAATTCTTGTGTAAAATGCGAGTCCATTAGGGCCTGTAGCTCAGTTGGTTAGAGCAGTGGACTCATCAAAAAGGTGCGTTCATACCGAAAGGTATGAAATGAACGGGATGAATTCAGGGAAACCTTAACAGCCACAATTCTGTGGGCTGATGGCAATCCTGAGCCAAGCCGGAAGTACACTTCCGGAAGGTGCAGAGACTACCTGGGGACTGGTGTAAACCGAGCGTCCTTAATCACAGGCAAGAGCGTCCCGCGTCCTAACAAGCTTAATCGCGTTGAGGATGATGAGATAGTCCGCTCCTGATAGAAATATCCGGAACAAGTGAATCCATTGGTCGAAGGTTCAAGTCCTTCCGGGCCCACCATTCATTCTCATTCATGCTAAGTGTGCATGAAAGCATAGTTTGTTCAAAACGGCCAATTTATAGTTTTATGAAGGCATGAGTTCGCCGCGCTTCATAAATACAATATTCCGCTTACACCCTGCTACAGGCCGTTCAGACTTTTTGGTTATTCGTCAGAGAACGGCCAGAAGCAGCCGTTCCTTCCGACCGTCATCCCCGAATGACTTTGTCGGGGATCCATTCAAATATTAAAATTTCATAGTTTTTACTCTGACCCCAATTACTCATACTTAGCCGATACTCAACAGCATAAAGAGCCCACCTGACAGGATTGCCAGCGAACTTCCCAGCCGGGTCATGGTCGCCTGCAATGCGAAAGCACGGATAACTGCGCCGATGATCAAATATTGAATAACAGAGAAGCCGATCAGGTAGGCCAGTAACGGGCCGGTTTCAGCGCCGACGATGGCTTCACCATAGGCATAACCGTGGAATACACCGGATACGGCAAATACAGCACCGAGAAATACCGCGCCCAGGCTTTTTCTGGTCACAGCGATGATACCCGCGCCCAGCACTGACAACGCGACCAGCGTTTCGGCAAACGGAATATTGCCATCAGCCAGATGAAAGACCGTGCCTCCAAGCGTGGCGGCGACGAACAACAGCGGCACGACATAGCGCGCCACCCCACTCAGGGTAAAGGCCAGTACTGCCGCTATCAGCAAGAATATAAAATGATCGAGGCCGATGACCGGATGCGCAATCCCGGAGATAAAGCCCTGGGCAAAGGTCACCGGCGTCTGCCCATCCATTGCATGATGCGCATTGGCCTCTGTTGCCATGAATAACATCATGGCTGCACCCATGCCCATATGACGGAGATTAGAAGTATTTATATTAGTTAATGTGCTCATTTGCTCACCCCTCAGTTATCTGCCATAAAAATTAATAAATCTATATAAATAATCACTAACATCGTTATGCAGGTACAACAGCATATTGCTGAACCTGCCCTTGTTTATTGCCGGCAATCAGAATCTGATCGTCAGGTGACCATAGCAGGCGCGTAATCTCGGCATCACCGGGCCATTTGCATACCGGTTCGAGGCCGTTCTTCAATTGCCAGATCAGGATGTCGCCATCCTGGGCAGCACTGGCCAGGTACGCTCCTTTATGCTGGTAACTCAATTGCGTTATGCGCTGACGATGACCCTTTAATACTTTCGGCGCTGTACCCGTCGGCCCCTTGCCCTTATTGCTCCACACAACGACTGTATTGCCGCCAGCGGTTGCAAGGTAATTGCCCTTGCTGTTCCAGCTGATATTGCTGACCTTTTCCGGATAACCTTTCATTTCGGCATGCCCACCTTTGTTCGCTGACAGGCGCCAGAACTGCAACATTCTGTCCTGTGAACCGGCGCATATGCACTCACCATCCGGGCTCCATTCCAATGCAATCAGTGAACCCAGACAATGCAGAGTCTTGTAGGGCTTTGCACCTTGCATACGAAACAGGCGCACACCCTTGTAACAGGCAGTGGCGATTTCACGACTGTTAAATTTCCATTTGATCGCCGTGATCGTACTGGGATGATCCTCGCTACGCAGTATTTCACTGCCTTGCTGATCCCAGACGATCAATGTTTTACCGCTGGCCGCCGCTAGCTTGTCAGCATCAGGCGACCAGGCAATGTGATCGACCCATATATCACTGACAGTACGCGAGCTCTGTAACTCTCCACTCGCAGGGTCCCAGAGCTTTATCAGCCCGTCCTGGCCTGCGCTTGCAATGACACCGCCATCCGCTCGCCACTCCACTTGTAGTACACCCGACACATGCGCGATGACAGACCAGATCATGACGCCGGCCTGGACATCAAACACGCTTATCATGCCAGCCGCATCGGAAACCGCGACCTTGCCAGAATCAGGCGACCAGCTCAGGTCAGTCACGCAGTCGCCAACATTCCACTGCTGAACGGCATCATTTACTGTCGATTGTTGGACTAGACCAGACATGCGTTAAATTCGCGCTCCAGTGACTCCCGATCCAGGTCCCGGCCAATAAATACCAGCTGGTTTATCCGTGCATCATCGCCCCAGGGGCGATCAGGCTCGCCATCGAACAGCATATGCACACCCTGAAAGATGAAGCGCCTGTCCTCACCCTGCAGGCTGACAACGCCCTTCATACGGAATATATCCACGCCCTTGTTGCGTAATAACGTGGTAATCCAGTTTTCAAACAGGCCGGGGTCCAGATCACCACGGGCACTGATACCGACTGAGGACACGCTGTCATCATGTTCATGCGGGGCCGCGTACTCCTGCGCTTTTTGCGCTTCATATACTGTCTCACCCGACTCCAGTGTCATCGTGAACTCTTCCGGCAAATGCTGGGTAAACAGCGCATAATAGCCGCTGGCGGGTATTTGTATTTCGAAATCATTGTGTGCCTGACCAAGCTGTAACGCATACAGGTTTTGCGCAGGTATCAGACTACCACCAGGCATTACCGCAGCAGGCTCATCCGAAAACAATAGCATCCCCTGTTGCTTGGCCTTGTTGAAGTCGCTGTCTGCATCGCAACACAAGGGCAGGAGCACAACATTCATGGATGGATCGGGCCCTTGCAGACAACGCAGCATGTAGGAACCCGCATCCAGATGATACAGGCCACCCCATTCATACGGGAGTTCTTCCTGGAGAAAATCAGGATCGATATCGAGTTTGCCATCCAGGTCAAACGCATGCACATTTAGCACTTTATCCATATCAACGGCTGCCTGCGTCGTCCGGTGGATCCTGGCCACGGAATTCATCGAACTGATCTTTTCTTCCAACGCAGACAGCTCCGCGGCAGAAACCAGGTCGGTCTTGTTGAGCAGGATGACATCGGCAAATGCGATCTGTTCCTGACATTCATTACTGCTATCGATGTGGTTACTGACATGGCCGGCATCCACCAACGTTACGATAGCATCCAGGCGCAGCTTGTCCTTGATCTCGTCGTCCATAAAGAATGTCTGCGCCACCGGGCCCGGGTCGGCCAGGCCTGTGGTCTCAATCATGATGTGATCGAAGGAGTCCCGACGTGCCATCAATCGGCCGAGTATACGAATCAGGTCTCCACGCACCGTGCAACAGATACAGCCGTTGTTCATTTCGAAAATTTCCTCGTTACTCTGGATCACGAGTTCATTATCGATGCCGATTTCGCCGTATTCGTTTTCTATGACAGCAATGCGCTTGCCATGCTCTTCGGTCAGAATGCGATTTAATAGCGTTGTTTTGCCTGAACCGAGGAACCCGGTCAGCACCGTGACGGGCACTCTGTCATCAGCTAAATCAACGGCAACATCTTCTTTGACGGCGCTCATACTTGTTACCATGAACGGTATGGCAGGAATTTACCATTCATCGTGACGACGACGCGGTCACCTGCAGGATTCTCTTCCTTGTCTATGGTCATATTGAAGTCAATTGCACTCATGATACCGTCACCAAACTTCTCATGAATAATTTCCTTGATCGTATCGCCATAGACACCCACGATTTCGTACAGGCGGTAGACGACCGGATCGGTGGGCACCAGCTTGTCCCAGTGCTTATGTGGAAATTCCTGCAATGTCGCGCAGACATCGTCGCCCAGACCCAGTGCAGCACAACATTTCTCCGCCTGCTCCTTGGTCATACTATTCATGCCGAAACAGGCGGAGGTCACCCAGACAACGCCCATACCCATAGCATCAGCAATATCCTCCCAGGTTTTACCCTGTTCTTTTTTTGCCAGTACGATTGCATCGGTCATTTGCTCTTTGTTCATAACTTCTCCTACGCTTTATGTTTCTCTAGTTTTATTACCTGCTCATCACCTTCAACCATATCGGTGGCAGGATTAACATCGGGTGGATACACCCGCTTCATGGATTCGCGTTGCTCTTGCCCGGCCCTGAGTTCCGGATTCGACAACTCTTTGGAACGCTTGACCAGAAACTCCACCAGGTGATTACGAATAGGATAATAATTCGGGTGATGAATAATATCTGTACGTTCGCGGTGCCGTGGGATATCGACAACCACGGATTCGGCTATCCGCGCGTATGGGCCATTGGTCATCAGCAGAATACGATCTGCCAGCAGAATGGCCTCATCGACGTCATGGGTAATCATGAATACCGTCTGATTGGTCTGCTCCCAGATTTTCATCAGCTCTTCCTGGATGATGCCGCGCGTGAGCGCATCCAGGGCTCCAAACGGCTCATCCATCAATAGCAACTTTGGCTCGATGGCAAAGGCACGCGCAATACTCACGCGCTGACGCATGCCACCCGATAATTGCGATGGCTTGCGATTTTCTGCACCGCCAAGGCCGACCATATCGATATACTTCATGCTGTGTTCCAGCACCTGCTCCTTGCTCCATGATGGCCAACGGGCGCGCACCGCAAACGTGATGTTCCTCAGTGTGCTGATCCACGGTAATAAACTGTAATTCTGGAACACGACTCCGCGATCCAGACTGGGTCCGGCCACCTCGCGGCCATCCATCAGCACCGTGCCACTGCTGGCCTCATCCAGACCGGCAAGGACATTGAGTATCGTGGACTTACCACAACCGGAATGCCCGATAATACAAATGAATTCGCCTTTATTGATACCAAAACTGGCGTTCTCAAATACCGTCAGGCTTTCCCCTCCTTTCGGGGCGGGAAAAGTCTTGCTCAAATCCTGGGCGTCTAAAAAGTAGTTTTCCATATGTCGTCTATTCCACGTACTGGACCATTTTGGTTGCCTTGGCCAGCAGTAAGTCCAGTACCATACCGACGATACCGATCATCAGGATGGAGAAAATAACTGCTGTCAGATCGAGATTGTTCCACTCATTCCAGACGTAATAACCAATACCTGTTCCTCCAACCAGCATTTCTGCCGCAACGATAACAAGCCAGGCAATACCGATAGATATACGCATACCAGTCAGAATAGTGGGGGCTGCGGCCGGAAGGATCACCATGACCGCCGTGCGTAACTTGCTCAGCTCATGTGTACGCGCAATATTGATCCAGTCTTTCTTGACCGAACCGACACCAAACGCGGTGTTGATCAACATCGGCCAGATTGAACAGATAAAGATTACAAATACCGAGGATACTTCGGAGTCCTTCAAGATGAACAAGGCCAACGGCATCCATGCAAGCGGAGATATGGGTTTCAACACCTGGATAAATGGATCCAGCGCCTTATGCATCAACGGCGACATACCGATCATAAAACCGATCGGTATGGCAATCAAGGCAGCAAGGAAGTAACCCGACATGACCCGCTTGATAGAATACAGCAGCTGCAGGCCGATGCCCTTGTCATTGGGGCCCTTGTCATAGAACGGATCGCTCAATTCCGCTAGCGCGAGCGTGCCGATCTCGGAAGGATTGGGAACCCGGGCATGCGGCGCCGAACCTCCCATCAGCATTTCATACTCGGTCTTGGCTTCCTTGACTTCCGGTGGCTGATTGGCGATTTCCCAGACACCCAGGGTTACGATCAATATAACCACCGACAACAGTGCCGCCCGCACATTCAAACTACTTAACATCCTCCTATGTCCTCTTGATGGCGAAGCTCTCTATGTATTCCTCCGGCTTGGTATAGTCGAAGGTCTTACCCATGATGGTGTAGTTCTCGTAGGTCTTGGCTGGCGGTTCATAGCCAAGGTCCGTCATGAGCTTGCCACAATCGGCGGCCAGATAGACCTGCTCCGAGATCTTCTTGTAATCAACATCGCCTTTGATATAACCCCAGCGTTTCATTTGCGTCAGTATCCACACGGCCATCGAATGCCAGGGGAATGGATCGAAATCGATACGATCCGGTTCATTACGGACATTACCCAGACCATCGGCAAAACGCCCCGTCAGCACCTGCTCGACTACGGGCACGGGCTGATTCAGATAGTTTTTGGGTGAGATGGCCTTGGCGATATCCTTGCGGTTCTCTGCCCGAGATGAGAAATGTGTTGCATCCACAATGGATCTGAACAGCGCACCATAGGAATTCGGGTTCTCGCGAGCGAATTCCGCACTCGTGGCAAAGGCGCAGCAGGGATGACCTTGCCAGATCTCCTTCGTCAGCAAGTGAATAAACCCGACCTTCTCCCATACCGCACGTTGATTGAACGGATCCGGCGACAGGTAGCCATCGAGGTTTTCCGCACGCAGATTAGCAACCATTTCCGGTGGCGGTACAACGCGGATCTGGATGTCCTTATCCGGATCGAGACCATGCTCGGCTACGTAGTAACGCAACAGGAAGTTATGCATCGAGTACTCAAACGGCACGCCAAATTTGAAGCCTTTCCATTTTTTCGGATCACGCTTGTCCTTGTGCTTGTTATGCAGAACAATGGCCTGGCCATTGATGTTCTCCACCGCCGGCATTATGAAAGGCATGGCCGTGGAACCGGCACCCATGGTCATGGCCAGCGGCATTGGGGTCAGCATATGGGCCGCGTCGTATTCCTTGTTAATGGATTTATCACGGGAAACCGCCCAACCGGCCGTCTTGATGACGTCCACATCGAGACCATATTTGTCGTAGAAGCCCATCGGGTGCGCCATAATAATAGGTGTCGCACAGGTAATGGGTACAAAACCCACTTTAAGCTTCTTCTTCTCAAGCGGCCCAATCTTGTCCTTGAACGCGGCCTTGGCTGCCTCCATCGGGAATATGCTCGCCAGGATAGACGCTGCCGTACCACCACCTAGCATTTTCATGAAGTTACGTCGCGAGGCTTCGTTATGACCGAACACTGCGCGTACCACAGCACTTTCAATGGCGCGATCGATAATGGTCTCGGGGGTTTCGGTAGGATTATCGGGAGAACCGTCTGCCCTGAATGCATTCGGATCAGCAGGCGCTGCATCAGCACTGGCATCTGCATCAACATACTGGGAGTCAGTCGCTGTACCTTCATATACAGCCCGCTCCAGGCGCTCCGTCATTTCTGACTCTGTACACTCATAACGCGACTCGGCTTCTTCACGTTTGAATACACAAATAGGACAGTTACATGCAGGACCATGCTGCAAATCACTTTCCGGATTAAATGGATCACCAAGACTCTTATTCGACATACTTTTGTCCCCTCTCCGATTACATTAAAAGCTCGTTACCGCTGCATAGCGTGCATACATTGCTACGAATTCAATCGTTCACGTTTATGCGCTATTGCAGTGCACTGCGAATACTTTTTGCATTACATGAAGGCGCGCTCACTATATACACCTGATCTTTTTACCCCTGATTCAGGCGCCTGGCACACCTCCATTGTTTGCATAAATTTAATTTTGCAATATGCATACCAATAACGAATTAATGTCATAGCTGCCTGAATATTTAATCTTTTTTCTTATTTTCATGATTGCAATAGCGGTTACGAATTTTCGTAATTTACGAAATATCGTATTTATAATTACGATATTTCGTAAGAAGGAATGGATCTTGTATGAGTTATCTGCAGACACATCGACCAGGTAATATTTTCAGGGGAAGATTATGCATTCCAGTTCAAATGCAATCAGATCCACGAATCCGGATCAATACAGGCAAGTGTTTGAAAATTCCAGCGATGCCATTCTGTTAATCGATCCTTTTCTGGATAGGGTTGTAAATGCCAATGCAGCCGCATGCAATATGCTGGGGTATGAAAAGGATGAAATCACCGCACTGTGTGCAAGCGCATTGCATGCCCATGAAATCCCGGCGCTGATCGTGTTTTCCCAGTCCGTGCTGGACAAGGGCAACGACTGGACAGACGAACTCAGCTGCCGGAAAAAACATGGTGAGCTGCAGCCAGTAGATTACTCGGCATCGACATTCGAATCTGACGGTAGGAAACTGATCATCGCAACATTACGCGACCGGGAACGACTGCAAAACCTGAAAAAGGAGTCCAATGCAAATATATATGTACGCCAGGGTATATCAGACTGGAAGCACATTGAAAATATTTTTCAACAGATAGAACATGAAAACAAGCTCATCCTGAAAGCCGCCGGTGAAGGTATATACGGTGTTAATGCCGATGGCAATACGACCTTCGTCAATCCTGCTGCCGAGCGCATGCTGGGCTGGACCGCAGAGGAAATGGTCAGCCATAATATTCATGACATGATCCACTATAACAAGGCGGATGGTTCACATTACGATGTGCATGATTGCCCTATTCTCGCAGCCTTCAAGGACGGCGAGGTCCACACGGTGGACAATGAAGTATTCTGGCGCAAGGATGGCACTCCGATTCCGGTTGAATATACGAGTACACCGATCAAGGATCATGGTAACCTTGTCGGTGCCGTAGTCATCTTCCGTGACATCAGCGAACGCAAGGAAGCCGAACGCAATCTCCATGCGGCACTCACTAAGGTCGAAGAACTCAGGCACAAACTGGAAATGGAAAATGCCTACCTGCAGGAAGAGATCCGCTCGGAACATAATCATCATGAAATAGTCGGCAAAAGCGTTGCCATACAACAAGTTATAAAACAGATCGAACTGGTTGCGCCAACAGATGCAAATGTCCTGATTAGCGGAGAATCAGGCACGGGCAAAGAGCTCATTGCACGCGCCATCCATCAAAGTAGCACACGTAACGAACGCCCGCTAATCAGGGTCAATTGCGCTGTTATTCCACACAACCTGTTTGAAAGCGAATTCTTTGGCCATGCAAAAGGCTCCTTTACAGGCGCTGTCAGCGATCGCGCCGGCCGTTTTGAACTGGCGGACGGCGGTACGCTCTTTCTTGACGAGGTAGGTGAAATTCCGCTGGAGCTACAAAGCAAATTATTACGTGTATTACAGGAAGGGCAATTCGAGCGCATAGGTGAAAATAAAACGCGTAACGTCAACGTGCGCATTATTGCGGCGACCAATCGCGATCTACGTCAGGAGATCAGCAAGCAGAAATTTCGTGAAGACCTATTCTTCCGCCTGAATGTATTCCCGATAGAATCAGCACCATTACGCAGACGTGCAGATGACATACCGCTGCTCGCAATACATTTTTTGAAACGTGCCTGCCATAAACTCAATAAACCCGATGTGCGTCTCACACAGGGTAATATCGAGAGCCTTGTTGCCTACAAATGGCCGGGTAACATCCGTGAAATGGAAAACGTAATCGAACGCGCCGTCATTGTCTCGCAAGGCGGCCGCCTCAAACTCGATCTGCCAGACAATGACCCTGATCTCCTGGAATCAACTCCCGAACCATCATACAAGCGAGATCAGCCGGGGTCAGGAGGTATACTGTCACACCATGAAATTCGTTGCCGCGAACAAGACAATATTATCCATGCATTAAAAGAGAGCGGTGGCAAGATATTCGGTGCCGGTGGTGCCGCCGAACTCCTCGACATAAAACCAACTACACTGGCATCAAAAATAAAGCGCCTGGGTATTGATAAATCACAGTATAGAGCACCGTCATAATGCCAGGCTACGCATGTTCGCCATACACATCTGCCTGCGCCGACTGTTCGCAATCAAATTGCTGCCTGCGATACTTTACAATTATTCCGGACTGTGGGGTTCAGATCAAAGACCAAGGTCCGACAAACCGGGATGATCGTCCGGTCGCCGTCCACAAGACCAGTGATACAGACGTTCGCTCTCCGTAATCGTCAAATCGTTAATACTTGCTATACGGCGCTGCATCAATCCATTCTCGGCAAATTCCCAGTTCTCGTTCCCGTATGAACGGAACCACTGCCCGGAATCATCATGCCATTCGTAGGCGAAGCGTACCGAGATACGGTTTTCATGAAAGGCCCATAACTCCTTGATCAGCCTGTAATCATGCTCCCGATTCCACTTGCGCATTAAAAACTCAACAATCGCATCACGACCCGTGAAAAATTCGGCACGGTTACGCCATACACTATCCGGGGTGTATGCCAGCGAGACACGCTCCGGCTCCCGCGTATTCCAGGCATCTTCCGCCATCCTCACTTTCTGTATTGCCGCACTCATATCAAATGGAGGCAATGGCGGCCTTGCTGATTCAACATTACTCATTTGATCCTTCCTTCATTCTGATATAAACCTGTAACGCAGTTTCGCACCATGAAGGCATCCACACAATACCTTATACGCGCATTTATTATATACAGGCACGACAACAGACGGGTTTTAGTAAATGATTGATACTCTCGTGATCATTCGATATTTTTTAATCCTGTCGGAAACAAACATCGGAGCAGATGGAATTAACAAAGCAAACAAATCAGACTTGTATTTTATAAGAAAACTCTTGTGTCCGGCGACTTTCGCTTTACCTACGAGGATGTACGGCCCGGTAATAGCGGCTTAAAGAATGCAGCTCCAAACCTGATTGCGTCATGAAGGTTGAAGATTGAAATACTGTCCGCATCACTTCCCTGCCATCGACGCGCAATTTCACTGTCTTTTAGAAATACCATTTCCATGCACATGCTATGAGCGGCCACCCCCGCTGGCATTTGCCAACGAATACCGACGCAAACATCCTTCGGCTTCACGTCCGCAAGCTCAAATCCACGCATATGGATTTCAACCGCTTCGGCCGTCACATGACAACGTGACATAATAGAAACCTCGGTATCGAATAGCGTTGCTACCGAGAGCGCATCCAGTGCACACATGGCATAGATGGTATTTGCTCCGACCCTCAGCTTATGCGCTGTCTGTTCGACAGTCACCGGATAGGCGCCGACAACAGCTGTACCCTCGGCATTCAGCACGACCAGGTCATTTTCACCCAGAATGAGCAATGCCTCGACCACGCCATCAGCGCCGACGCGTTCTGCAATTTCAGTATTCGACAGTGGTTCACCACGCATGATCAATGACTCAAGGATAGCCTGATGCAGGTGTTTTAATAGCGGCGGTAACTGCTCCTGTCTTGCCTTCAGTGGCAGCAGGGAATTCAATCGATCGACGGCAGCTTGAATATGCATCGCAATTTACCTCTCAACGGTTCAACAACAGTTCAATTTGGCCTGAAATCAAAATAACATGTCTTTATACAACACAAATAAAACCTTCATTAAAGAAGCCATTCTGCTATCTACAATGCCGGAGGAATTAATTGGGGCCAGAGTAAAAACTATCCTTTATCCTTTGATATAGACCAGGGTTTTTACTCTGGCCCCAATTACTAAGCAGTGTATATATTTCAGATATCGTCACTATGTTTTAGATGTTTTGCCAAGGAAACAACCGTATCTTTCGATGTCTCTTTTTGTATATAACTAATATCTTTTAACTTCGCATGATCTTCTAGTATTTCCTTATGGATGTCGCTTGATAAATTAGTAATAAAAATACTACTTTTACCTTCAATCGTTTTCTTGTTTATGTATAGATCATCCATAAGAACGATTGCATCGTCATTACCATTTATAATCTCCGTAAGTTCATTAAGGGTCTTTGAATCAAGATAATTTTTACCACCCTTGATTAAACCAGCTATTGTCTTTTTCAGATACCCTAACAGCTGCGCCCCGTTATATTTTAATTTTCTCCATTGTGTATATGAGCCGTAGATCGGCTCCATTAATAAATAATTATCAAAGCATAGATCCTGTATAACATGTTCATATACCTCAAATTCAGCAACATAATAATCCTCGCTATCACGCGCTTCATCTCTATTATTCAGAGATAGGCAAGCCTCTATAACTGGATTTTCTGATTTTATTTTTTTGATTTCTTCACTAACAGCCGTTTGTATTCTAACAGTACTACCTTCAGTACTATATATATCATGAAAGGAACCCGAGATTATATTTTGAGCAATCAACCTTAACTCAGGTCTAATATGAGCATCGCTAAACTCCATCATGACCAGATCATTTAGAGCATATAAAATATCCAATCGATTTTGAAAATCTGGCATACCATTTAAGACGGAGTCATCTGCCGATTGATACGTATCATAGACCGCCTGGTATAGCTCATATAACTTATGATTATCTTGTGATGACTCAGGATAATGTTCGAATGTATAAAGATAATATTTAACCAATGTATCTACATTAGACACATCATCGATCCCAAGCAACTCTCCAATATAGGATTCAATTGTTATATTTTTGAACTTTAGCGATCTGCATAATAAAGCATACGCAACTTTTTAAATTCAATTCCTGAATTACCCATATATTGATATTCCTTTATTTATTGTTTTATTGTAACTAATTAGGGTCAGAGTAAAAACTCTGGTCTAAATCAATGGGTAAACGATAGTTTTTACTCTGACCCTAAATGTTCTACATACAATGCTGGAGTGACTCCAGGCTACTGTACAATCTCCCATTTGCCGTCGGCCATGCGGCATGCACTGCCATAGGCAATTTCGCTTCTGCCACCTATCCTGATGTCTTGTTTGAATTCGCGGCAATAGCGACCATGATCATGCGGTCCTTCCCAGATTGGCGTCACTGTGCCGCTGACCCTGCCCTGCCTCCAGACGAGCGCCTCCCTTAGTGGTGATGTTGTTGCGCGGTATAGCGCGCGCTCGTATTCACGCTGTTGCCCTTCATCCAGATGATCAAGAATTTGTAATGTAAATTCGGAGACGGCCAACCATCCCCACAAACGCCGGTTATGATAAAGACGCTTGTATTCGGGATAGCTGGAAGCAAATGGCCTGATATAAAGATAGTGATTGTGGTCGCGAGGCGATGGCATGACTACGATCACATTGTCCAGTATTCGGCGCCTGCGGTCTTTAGCATATAGCCATCTGTCATTATATCGGGAGCCATAAAACCTGCTGTCGTAACGATGCGATGGGTAACTGTGTGGAATTCCCAGCCAATGATATTGCCTGTTTCCTGCCCTTGAACCGGCACGGTTCCGCGGCTGCCCCTGGCTGCGATAGTAGCCACCCTGATCTCGGGCTGCATGATCATAACCGCTGTTGTCGTTCATGTTATGTGGTTTTTGACCCGACTGTTCAGCGTTTCGTTCGTATTCTGGCCCAGGATCAGCAATAACATACGACAGCGATAGCACCAACGACATCAACAGTGTCCGCAGTAAAAATGATGGGATCATGCCTGTTTGCAAAGTAACATTACTCCGTAGATATTATATGCGGCCAATACTGGCAACTCAAAACTCTTATAGGCGTCTCTGCAGAATGGGTAAAATATTATCATTATGCAAGGTTTGCACACTAAAATTATCTGCATAATTTATTTTCATATACATGCAAGGCTCGCTGATAAAGACTGTACCTACATCCAATTAAGCACGATAAATAAAAACATTATCATGCTTGATTACAGCAGAGGGTGAAGGAACAGCGATCAGAATACGCCAGACACAGCCCCCCTGAAAAGCGCACAAACATGCGCGCGGCACTGTAAAAAACACTAATATTACATTCCCTTATCGCACCCAATTGATATATACTTTAAATCGGATTTATATATTTTCCCATATATTACAAATAGATAATCTATTATATGAAAGTCATGAGCCTGCCAACAGTTTTCCTTGCACGATGCCGGTTGCTATTTTGGCTGCCTGTGATCCTGACCGCACTGTTAAGCGCTGCATGTAATGAAACAAACACCACGAGCAGTAGCGAAAAGAAGAAGGCCCGCCCGGCAAAACTGGTCGCTGTCGATAAAAGCAGGATTATGAACCTGAGCACGTCGAGTACACGCTCCGGGACCTTGCTGGCATTGCGCCAGGTCAGGATCTTTAATCAGGAGGAAGGGAAAATAACTTCACTGCCCAAATATCCCGGAGACACATTCAAAAAAGACGATATCCTCGTATCCATGGACGGCAGCCTGCTACGTGCCCAGCTGGACAAGGCAATTGCCACACGCAAACAGGCCGAACAGGACCTGCGCCGCACCAACAGCCTGGTGAAGAAACGCCTCGCTGCGGAAGATGAACTTGCCCGGATCGAGACCAGCCTCAGAGTAGCGAAAGCGGAAGAACAATTATTGCGCACACGCCTTGCCTATACAACGATACGCGCACCATTCGCCGGCACCATCAGTGAACGTCTGCTGGAACCGGGAGATATTGCGCCGCGACATACACACCTGTTGACGATCATCGACCCGGGTTCGATGATTACCCGTGTACATGTGTCCGAGTTATTACTGGCCTTGTTGAAGGCAGGTGATCCTGCCAACATAACGATTGACGCTCTGGGCAAACAGATGTTTAAAGGCAAAATTACGCGCATCTATCCAACCGTCAACCCGAAGACCCGCCTGGGTACGATAGAGGTTTCATTTGACAAGCTGCCGCCACAGGCCAGTGCCGGTTCATTATGTCGCGTTACCCTCATGCCCCCTGCCCGGCCTTATTTGATGATTCCATTTACCGCACTGCGTCGCGATGAGCAGGGCGAATACGTGTATGTGATAGATAAAAAGCAAAAGGCCACAAAAAAATATGTCACGACCGGGATGCGCCATCAAAATCTCATCGCCGTCAGCAGCGGCCTCAAGGAAGGCACGGCGGTTATCACCAAGGGATTTCTCGGGATCAAGGAAGGCAAAAAGGTTGAAATCGAACTCAAGGGCAAGCAGGAAGCTCCCCTTCCTTCCTGATTGAGTCTGGCAATAACGTGAGTAAAAAATCCCTTCAGACAAGAATATCAAGCAGCGGCGGCGGCATGGCTGCGTGGTCGATCAGACATCCGATCGGGGTGATCATGATCACACTGGCGATAATGATGCTGGGCCTGTTTTCACTTGGACGGCTGTCCGTCGACCTGCTGCCGCATATCATCTACCCGGATATCAGGGTACGCATCAATAATCCGGGCGTTCCCGCCAAGATCATCGAAGACCAGATCACTCGCCAACTTGAAGAACAACTGGCGATCACCGAGGATGTCGTCAGTATCGAGTCAACCAGCGCGGAAGGCAGAAGCAGGGTCAATATGTCTTTCCAGTATGGCAAGGATATCGATGTTGCCCTGCGTGACGCCAGCACCCGACTCGACCGTGCCAAACGATTTCTCCCGGATGATATAGAACCACCAATCATTTACAAGCGTGACCCATCGCAACGCCCGGTAGCCGAATTTATCGTCAGTTCCGCTCTCCGTAATCCGATTGAACTGCGCAACTGGGTCGATGATGTGTTCAGTAAATGGATGATCACCTTGCCCGGTATAGCCGCCGCCGAGGTAGGTGGCGGACAGGTTCGGGAGATTCGAGTCCTGCCAGACCAACAGCGTCTGGCCGGTCTTGGCCTGACCACGGAAGATGTCATAACTGCGTTGCAGGAAGGTAATCGCGAGGATCCGGCAGGTCGCATCAAACTTGAACGGCGCGAACTCAGTGGTCGCATTTCGGCGCGCTTCGAGTCGGTTGACGAGATCGCCAGTCTGCCTGTGCCGCTAACGGATGGCCAGTATGTATACCTTAAAGACATAGCCCGCGTCATTGATACACATGAGGACGAAACCCTGCGTGTTCGTTTGAATGGCACACCCGGTGTCAAGCTGTCCATCCAGAAACAACCCAATGCCAATTCCGTTACCGTTGTAGACACAATCAATCAACGGCTCTCAGAACTCGGCAAACAACAGGTGATCCCGGACGATATCAGCATTAAAATTGTCGGCGACCAATCGATATATGTACGCAACTCCCTGAACCATGCTGCACTCGCAGCCATCTCCGGTGCGATACTGGCCATGCTGGTGGTTTACCTTTTCCTCGGCAGCCTCAAGCGCACGTTGATCATAGGTAGCGCGATTCCGATTGCCATCACGGTAACCTTCCTGATCATGGAGCTGGGCGGGCTTAGCCTGAATATCATGACCCTGGGCGGCCTGGCCGTCGGCGTCGGCATGCTGGTCGACAGTACCATCGTCATGCTTGAGAACATTTACCGCCATCAGACTGAAGGTGAAAACAGCTTTGAGGCCGGCACCCATGCCGCGCGTGAAGTGAACAGCGCCATCGTTGCCTCGACCAGCACCAATCTCGCCGCTATCGTACCTTTCCTGTTCATCGGCGGTCTGGTTGGGCTCTTTTTCCGTGAACTGATCTTCACTATCACTGCCGCCATAATCGCGGCGATGTTTGTAGCACTGACACTGGTACCCGCACTGGCAACACGCCTGCAACAATCCACGCACCAGGCCCGCAACAACGCTGTTGACCGACTCATGCGTTATTTGCAACAGAAATACCGCAGCAGTGTTCGTTACCTGGTCCACAACCTGGCCCCCAGAGTTGCGCTGGTCATCGCCTTGCTGATAGCGATTGGTCTCAGCTGGCCGACATTCATCAATGATGAAGAAACAGTATTTTTACCGGCAATGGATGATGGCAGAATCGGAATACGTATCACCTCCGATCCCGGTGTAAAACTGGATGTGACAGATGAAGCAACATACAAAATAGAATCCCTGCTGCAGCAAATGCCACACATAAACACCTTGTTTACGATCACGGGCGGCTTCATCTTTGGACGCACCGAAATAGAAGCGCGCAACAAGGCACGTATCGATGTACAACTGATACCCAAGACTCGGCGTACGATGAGTAGCGAAGAATGGATAGTGAAATTCAAGGCACTGCTGTCGAAAAACAAAATGCCCGGTGTACGTGTATTTGTTAGCAAGCTGAGTATACCCGGCACACGTTTCCATCGTGGCAGCAATGATATCAGTCTGCGCGTTAGTGGCCCCGATTTCGATGTGCTCGATGAAATCGGCTACGCAGTGGCGACACACCTGCGTCCCATCGAGGGCCTGGATAATATTGAACATTCTTCCGATGAAGGTGGACAGGAGTTATCTATCACTATCGACAGGGAACGTGCCATCAATCTCGGATTTTCGGTCAAGCAAATCAGCCGCATTATCAGGACTGCAATAAGAGGGGAAATCGCCGGCGACTACCTGGAGGGTGACAAGTCGTATAATATTCGTGTACGCCTGCCCGACATCACAATATCCAGCCTCAGCGACCTTGACTCCCTGCTACTCGGCAAGGTATCCGCAAGCGATTCGTCCATCTATCTTGCCGATATTGCCAGGATTGAATTAATCCAGGCGCCTTCAAGGATACTCAGGGATAACCAGCAGAGAATCATCAGAGTTACGGCCAAGATCAGTGAAGGTTATACAAGCGGCAAGGTACTGGAGTCGATATCTGAATCATTGCAGGATTTCGAGCTGCCGGATGGTTACCAGATCTACGACGCCGGCATCTCTGAATTACTGAAAAGCAGCCAGACCACGGTCTTTCAACTACTGGGCATGGCCCTGTTCCTGGTACTGGTCGTCATGGCCGTACAATATGAATCATTACGCAACCCGATTATCATTATGCTCGGTGTGCCGTTCGCAGCCATCGGGGTTGCCATGGCAATAAACTGGGCTGAACTGCCGCTGTCGATGCCATTATGGCTGGGGATGATCATGCTCGCAGGCATTGTCGTCAATAATGCCATTGTCATGGTCGAATATATCGAAATATTACGTAAACAGGGCGAATCACTGGAAGATGCCATTACCGAGGCCGCCGGTCTGCGCCTGCGCCCGATCCTGATGACTTCGCTGACGACGATGATCGGCCTGTCGCCATTGGCAATCGGATGGGGTGAAGGTGCGGAAATGCTGAAACCACTGGCAATCACAATCATATCGGGACTGGGATTTTCACTCATTGTCAGCCTCTACCTTATTCCGGTGTTGTACCGGGTATTTCATCGCCAACAAGAACCAAGTGTATAGTGATATCTGTTCAAGGGGCGGATATGCTTAAATCAATGAACCAGGTCACCACTGCCCTCAATTTTCCGTGATAAGACATGCATGATTTATAGTTAGCGTATTAGCAGATTTATTGCGCATATATACGATTGCATGTATCTAAATATAAGACTTTAACTTTATTTTCGCACAGCTCCGGATCTTAACGCCTCACCCATCGCGAGAATATGCGTCGCATACCAGAAGCTGTCCGTTTTAAGAATACCGTGCCCGCGATTCAAGGCTGACAAGGCCTGCTCCAGCAATTGCTTGTCTTTGCTCATCCGCGCCAGCTCGAGTGTTACACGTATCAGTGTCGCCGATGCCGAAGGCATTGGTCCGTCTGCAACAGTCGCTTCACGTGAGGAAATACCGGCAATCATGTCTTCGGACAGTGACCATCCCTGCGCATTATAAAAACGCTTCCAGGCCTGTTGTATGAGCTTGTTAACCAAGGTGATATCCGCCTGCCTTGCTGTATGCTTTGCCCAGGCCAGCAAGCCGGCTGATACATAGGCATAATCTTCCAGTGTAGCGTCACCCAGATAGCGACCATCTGCTAATGCCCTGTGCAGGGATTGGCCGTCCCAGAGTTTGCCGACGATGAAATCCCTTAGTGACTCGGCCTTGTCCAGATAGTCCTGGTTGTGTCCGCCCGCCAGCGTCAAGGCCTGCAGGGCCAGGCCGTTCCATGATGCCAGGAGTTTGTCGTCCCGCGGCAATACACGCTCGCGTTGCTTTTTTAATAACTTCGTCTTTGCATTCTCTATCAATTTGCCAATTTGTGCGCTGCTCTTACCGGTTTCCGTGGCCAATTCGGCAAGCGTCGACGCGATATGCGCATGATGGCCCGCATCCAGCGATGGTACATGTTGCATACCCCAGTGCATTTTCAGCATCTGCAGTTCCGGTGGCGTTAATATCGCCTTCAACTCCTGATCCGACCACAAATAGTAACCACCCTCGACATTATTATTGTCGATCGCGGACAGACTGCTGATCATACCTCCCGATGAATCTGCCAGTTCACGCAACATGAAATCCAGGGTCTGGAACGCAATCTGTTTATATTCATTTTTATTAAATACGGCTGAGGCGTGTAAATACAGGCTGGCCAGCTGCGCATTGTCATATAGCATTTTTTCGAAATGAGGGATGAGCCATCCGGGATCGACCACATAACGGTAAAAACCGCCGCGCAGGTGGTCATACATGCCCAAAGATGACATCCGCTCCAATGTCAGCTCAAGAAATTCACCCAGCGACTTGTCACGATTATGCTGGTATAGCTCAAGCAGCAGCGTCAGTTGGGGTACCAGCGGGAATTTACTCTGCTCGCCGAAACCACCCTGCATCTGGTCGGCCGATTGCAGCGCCTGTGCTATATAGTCCGTGCGATAGCTATCGACCTGCCTGGCATCCAGCTTCGGGCCAAGCGATGGTTCCGATTTTTCCCACATCGCCGCTGCCGATTCGGCCATGGCCTGCATACCCGCCATGTCACCGACCCAGGTCTGTTGCATACTAACCAGTAATTCACTGAAGTCCTTGGGCGGCAAATAAACGATGCCGAGCAAAGGATAGCCTTGCGGGGTAATGAACACATTCAGTGGCCAGCCGGCATAACCACGCGTCCTTTCTACAAATTCTATCAGGCGCGCATCCAGCGCCGGCTGCAATTCCCGGTCGACCTTGACCGGAATAAAATCCCGGTTCAGTATTTTGGCGATGGCGGGGTTCTGATACGACTCGCGCTGCATGACGTGACACCAGTGGCAGGCAAAATAGCCGATCGATACAAACACCAGCTTGTTTTGCTTACGCGCGCGCTCGAATACCTGCTTGTCCCAGCCTTGCCAATGCACCGGATCTTCGCCATGCATGGCCAGATAGGGTGACGGGTGGTCTTTGAGCCGATTTTCACCGGCCGCACTCGGGTTGGGCGACAGCAGTATCAGGCACAGCCACAAGGATGTGAAATTAATGGTTTTCATAAGGACCCCGTTTTTATCATATTATATAGAACGCATGTCCGCTTAAATAATTCCATATTTTTTTGCATAGACCGCCACAGTACATAATTGCACTTATAAACAGGATTTAATAAAGGCTTAATGCGAATACCTGCCTGACTGGCCTATCTAGACCTTAAGCAAGTGTTCCAGCGCGGGCTGCATACGTGCAACGCATGCCCGCCCTTCCTCGATAGCTAGGCGGGCCTGATCAAACTCCATCAGGCCCATGTGTGACAGTCGCGGTGCAAGAATAATGTCTGGGGGATCGCCGGCCATACGCGCGCGGGTAATGCGGTCCTGCATAATATTGATGGAACTGGCCAGCACGTCAAGCAGTCCTGGTGAATCTGCATTCTCACCAAACAGCCGTGATAACAGGATTTCCTTGTGCTCATGCAAGCTGTTTTTCAATTGCGCTGATACCCTGTCCCATAATGCAAGCGCATGCTGCTCATGCACCTCTGCGGCATTCTGTTCGGGTCTGTCATCATGACGGAGATGCTTGCCTACGATATCACCATTCAGATTGACGGCAATAACCACATCGGCCCCCATCGCGCGGCACACGGATACCGGCACCGGATTGGACAAGCCGCCGTCGACCAGCCAGCGCTCATGCATCCTGAACGGGGTAAACACACCCGGCAGTGCAACCGATGCACGCACAGCATCGAGTACAGGTCCGTCCTGAAACCAGACCTCCTGGCCACTGTGCAAATCGGTGGCTACGGCCGCGAAACGCCTGGGCATCGCCTCAATCGTGTCAAACTGCACATAGTTGCGGGCGACCTCCAGCAACTTTTCCCCATGGATAAAGCCCCCGCCCAGAACGGACAGATCAATGTAATTGAGGATCTCTCTCCAGCTCAGAGTACAGGCCCACTTTTCCAGATTATCGATCTGATTACTGGCATAGGAGGCGCCGATAAATGCGCCTACCGAGCTCCCGGCAACCACATCCGGCTCGATGCCCATTTCCGCCAGTGCCTGAATAACGCCAATATGGGCCCAGCCACGCGCCGAGCCACTGCCCAGGGCAAGACCGATACAGCGCTTGCCGCTGTTGCGCCCTTTCATATAGCTCAACATCGGGATCGACACCCAGCGCCCGGACAAGGACAACAGGCGCAGGCGCTGCCGGGCTTTGACGGTGCAGGAAACTTGGGGGCTCGATGGCAAACAGGAATCACCTGTACTATTATAGGTTGCAAGGCCTTAACTTCAAGCCGCGCGTTGGGTCGGCTATTTTTTTATTTCATGCGCCGCCACATAACAGGGACATCATATGAACAGCAACAGGAAAAGTTTTGATCAAAGATGCTATGAGTTACTTGACCATGTTCCGGAAGGTAAGGTGACTACCTATAGTGAAATCGCGCGCGCTTTGGACAGCAAGGCATGGAGAGCCGTTGGCAGCGCGATGGCAAAGAACAGGAATCTGTTTACCATACCCTGTCACAGGGTTGTGCGCAGTGATGGTTCCATCGGCCAATATGCGCTTGGCGCCGATAAAAAAGCCGACCTACTGATCGGCGAAGGAGTGGCAGTAACAAATGGAAAAATCAAAGACCTGAGCAGGTATATTCACAGATTTAATATCTGAG
>CAMYJD010000019.1 GCA_947258655.1 uncultured Gammaproteobacteria bacterium
GGGTATGGGAGGTATCGAAACGGCGCGCCACCTGCTGCAATTGAATAACCCTCCGGCAGTTATATTTACCACGGCATATGACGAACATGCCCTGCAGGCCTTCGAAGCGCATGCAGTCGATTACTTGCTCAAGCCGATCAGAAAGGAAAGACTGCAGGTATCATTGAGCAAGGCCGTCAGGTTGAACCGTGTGCAATTGACGCGCGTCAGCGAGCATGAACATACAGTAAGGACGCATATCTGTGCGCGCAGTCATAACGGAGTCAGCTTGATACCTGTATCCAGCATTATTTATTTCATGGCCGACCAGAAATATATCAGTGTTGTCACGCGCGATTACGAAACCTTGATAGAGGAATCGCTGAAAT
Source organism: uncultured Gammaproteobacteria bacterium (assembly GCA_947258655.1). Classification (GTDB taxonomy): domain Bacteria; phylum Pseudomonadota; class Gammaproteobacteria; order JAADHQ01; family JAADHQ01; genus JAADHQ01. The sequence goes on from CAMYJD010000019.1 coordinate 369, forward strand.
CACTGGAAAATGAATTTGCCGACGGCTTCACCCGTGTACATCGTAATGCCCTGGTGGCCAGGGACGCGATTGTTTCCTTGAAAAAATCTGCGGATGGTGGTTATTTTCTGGTGTTGAAGGATTGTGATAAGTTGCTTCATGTCAGCAGGCGGCATGTTCCCGGTGTCAGGAAACTTATCAGGGATATGGGTTAGCCATACTTGTGACCGCGGGCATAAGCCGCTGCAATCTATTACTTGTCGACCTGTTTATGGATGGCGAGGTGATTGTTGTCAGGACGCAGTTGCTGCAGTGAAATATCGATTGCCTCGTCAACGAGACCGCCGAACATTTCTACGGTATTGATACCGAGTATGCGTTCACTCAGTTCCCGTCCATCGGAATCCAGGAACAACATGGTCGGTGTTACATAGACATCGTAGTGTTGCGACAGTGTATCGGCGGTAATTCTATTGCCGTTAAAGTCATGTAACTCGGTACCTTCATCGAGCATGACCTTATAGATCAGTACCCGCTCACGATAGTCGCCACTCAACAGCATGGGCTTGAGGATCTCATCCTCGAGCAGTTCACAATAAGTACAGTGATGGGCGGAAAAGACAAGCAATATAGGCAGCTTCCTGTCGCGCGCAATATTGCCCACACTGGCGAGGTCCGTAGTTTGCGTAACCTGCAAAGTAGGTCCTTGCTTGGCCGCACCTGCTGTATAGACACCCAGTGATATGATGGCCAGCAGGAATGTCACGATATGCAGTCTTGTCTTTGTCATTCCGGTATCAATATATATAATTTTCCACGGTTTATTGGACAATTGCGGCAACAATGAGTTGCATATAAATTGCAGCAATCTAGTCGGTTATTTTGTCATAATTTTTGTTTGTATGTACAGCCAGCACAGCGCAAATCTGTTCAATTATATGTTATAATTTTTATAACCCATTGAGTTTTTTAATAAAATCGTAGGAAAAATGATGAGCCTTGAATGTATCCGAATTGCAACACGAAAAAGCCAACTGGCCCTGTGGCAGGCAGATTTTGTCGGTAAACGCCTGCAGGAATGCCACCCCGGGCTGCGCTACGAGCTCGTGACAATGTCGACACAGGGCGATCGTGTGCTGGATGCACCGCTGGCCAGGATCGGCGGCAAAGGTTTGTTCGTCAAGGAACTGGAGCAGAGCATGTTGCGCCAGGAAAGCGATATCGCTGTCCACTCGATGAAAGATGTGCCGGTCACACTACCGGAAGGTCTGCATATCCCGGTCATACTCGAGCGAGAGGATCCGTGTGACGCCTTTGTCTCTAACGACTTTGACAGCCTCGATGCACTGCCCCAGGGCGCGACGGTTGGTACATCCAGTCTGCGTCGCCGTTGCCAGTTGGCAGAGATGCGCCCGGACCTGCAGATCCAGGAATTGCGCGGCAATGTGAATACGCGCCTGGCAAAACTCGATCAGGGAGACTATCAGGCCATTATTCTGGCGAGTGCAGGCCTGAAGCGACTGGGCATGCACGAACGCATTCGTGAGGTCCTTTCACCGCAGGTCATGTTGCCCGCCATTGCCCAGGGTGCGATAGGTGTAGAGTGTCGTCAGGGTGACAGCGAGGTCGAATCCTTGTTGCAAGCGCTGGATGATGCCAGGACGCACACCCGGGTTATGGCCGAGCGTGCAATGAATGCACGTTTGCAGGGTGGATGTCAGGTGCCCATCGGAGGTTATGCTGAAATCGAGCAGGATGTCATTGTAATCCGTGGACTCGTGGGTCGCCCGGATGGCAGTGAAGTCGTCCATGGTGTCATCAGCGGGCGCCCGGCAGACGCCGAAGAGCTGGGTGATGTCCTTGGTCAGGACCTGCTGTCACGCGGTGCCGATGCAATCCTGAAAGAAGTTTATGCGTCGCAGGATTGAAAGCCGGAAGCATTTATTCATGTCAGGCAATGATAGTACACGGACTACAGCATCGACCGCATTGTCCGGTTGGTCGGTGCTGGTAACGCGGCCACGTGAACAGGCGGAGTCCTTATGTCATCTGATCGAGGATTCGGGTGGCACTGCCGTCCGCTTTCCGGTTATCGAAATCCTGCCCGGTAGAGACAAGCAGCGTATGCAGGATTTGATCGACGCGCATGAGCAATACGACATTGCCATATTCATCAGCGCAAACGCAGTACAACACGCCCTGGATGCATGGCCGGATCATCGCGACCGTCCGCAGGGCCTGCATATCGCCGCGATAGGTCGGGCAACGCTTGCCGCACTCGAACAATACGGATGGGATGCAGACCTGGTACCCGATTCGGTATTCAATAGCGAGGCCCTGCTGGCCCTGCCCGAGTTGCAGGATGTGTCCGGCAAGCGCATTATGATTATCCGTGGCGAAGGTGGAAGAGAGCTGCTCGGCGATACACTTTGCAGTCGCGGTGCGCAGGTGGAATATGCAGAAGTCTACCGCAGGGTGCTGCCGAAGCCGAATGTAAACGAGAAATTGCAGCCATGGCTGCAGGCACAAAACAGTGCAGTGGTTGTAACCAGCCAGCAGGGCCTGGATAACCTCGTCACGCTGCTGGGTAGTGAAGGTGTCAAACAGCTCATGCACACACCGATGGTTGTTATCAGTGAGCGTATAGTGGAAAAGACGCGCGCATACGGGATTCAGGCACCCGTAATAATCGCAAGGCAGGCGAGTGATGAAGCCATCCTGGTAGCATTGATCGAACTATCAAGGCAACAGCAAAGTCTGGGTCAGCAATGAGCGGACAACATCTATAAATAAATACAAGTAACAACAAGCCCAGCTTCTCAATTTGAAGTGGATATGGTAACCGTAGCGACTGCGGAGAAATATTTACAAAACCAATAGGTGCCGCAAGCACAACTCGCGTCCTGGCCTTACTGGCATTCCCGCCGATAGCTACTACTATTAATCATATATCTACAGTTCAGCAATCGCTGCTGAGTTTCAATATGCATTATTACAGTAACGTGTTCAATCAATCATGAATTATTTCAGTCCATAGACGGAATTTTTGTTGCTACAGGAGACTGCAATGGAAGATATCGAGAAGCTGTTTGATAAAGCTGTCGCGGAAATCGAACGTATGCTAAACACCAAGACGGTTGTTGGTGAGCCGATCACGGTTGAAGGTAATACCCTGATTCCGCTTGTTAATGTCGGGTTTGGGTTTGGGGTCGGTGGGGGCCAGGGTACAGAACCACAAAAGGGTAGCGGGCATGGCGGCGGTACAGGCGGTGGTGGTGGTGTAAAGCCGGTAGCCCTTATTATTATCAATGCGGACGGGGTACGTGTTGAACCGATTAAATCAGGGACAGCATCGGTGTTGGAAAAGGTGGCCGATACTATCGGCAAGGCCGCATCCGCGAAAGGCGCTAGTGCACCAGTTTAACTACTGTTAATCCCATGCTAACTGGAGTGTTAGTTTTTGTTCTGATTTTGATCGCCCTGTTGGCTGTCCCTGTTACGATTTCATTCCAGATATCATGTAAGCAGGGCTTTCTAGGTGATATTAAATTACACTGGCTGCTTGGCCTTGTACGCGCACGGTTTCCTCTGTTTCAATCGAAGTCCATATCAGCGGAAGATGATAGAGCAACGCAGAAAACCGCTCACGTTGAGCGCTTATCGCGTAAAAGGCAAAATGCCTTTTCGATCGTTCGGCAAAAAGTTTTTCGGCGGCGCGTTATCAGGTTTATCTGTGATATTTGGCGTGCGATCAAAAAGAGGAACGTAAACCTGCATGTACGTATTGGTCTGGGTGATCCGGCGGATACGGGGCAATTGTGGTCTGTTGTGGGGCCGGTGTCGGGTATGCTTGCCAATGCAAATAATGTCTCAATCGAGATAGAGCCAGAATTCCTCGCTGCCACATTTGAACTGAACAGCAGTGGAAGCATACGCATTATCCCATTGCAAATTTTCTCTCTGACGATCGGACTGTTGCTGTCGCCAGTCGTCTGGCGCGGGATTAGACAAATGCGCGCAGCGGGATAATCAATGGGCACTTTACGCGCCAGTGAAATATTTAATAACTCCGGAATTATCATTATTGCGCTGGAATTGGTTGACTGTCGACATAGTAAATCGGATGCTGTCTGTCAGTTATATGGGAGCATAGAATTGATCGCCGTTATCATCTGTGACGAAGATGGAGTACACGCCTTCGACACGGATATAAAGCCAGTGGCCCTTGACAGGCTGCGGCAGGGCGTTTCCGAGTTTGATACGCTGATTGCGCCTTTTATTAAAGCCATGCCTGAGAACTATATTTTCTAATATTCGTATAATTGTTCTCTGCAACGGCTTTGGCAGTTTTACAAACAATCTGGACTAAAGGAGATGTGTGACGCGAATAAGATTACTGAACTCATTTAGCGGTTATTTATGGTTGTATGTACAACATAAATGATCTATACTGTAACAATGTTTGAAAGGTGTCTGTATTTTAATGTCAATGCGCTGGCGCGCGCCGTGAACCGCATCTGGGATGAGGCATTCGCCGTGTTTGAGTTGTCACCGTCACATGCCTATCTGTTGCGTCTGGTTCTGGCAAGTCCAGGGCTGACGCCTAAACAAATCAGTCAGGAACTGAAGCTCGAGAAATCGACGGTGACACGTTTTTTAAATGCATTGCAGGACAGGGGTCTGCTACGCCGTCGCAAGGTTATCAGCGACGCCAGAGAGCAGGCAATCTATCCGACCAGAAAAGCGGAAAAGATCGCTACCGACCTTGAGCACAAGGGTGATCAGCTTTACCAGAAAATGGTTGGTTCAATCGGCAAGAGCTCGATGACAGCGCTGGTAAGGCAGATGCGCGACATCGAGAAAAATATTTGAGTGTTTTTTTGTATTAATAGTTGTATATGCAACTATGTAGGTGATATATGCAGATAGTCGAACAGCCGATAAGCGGTGCAGAAACTATAGCGGATACTTCTTCCGCACTGGCGGCGCTGGTCAATTTTTATAGCGCTTTCAATAATCAGGATCTTGAATTGATGGAGGCCAACTGGTTGCAGTCTGAACAGGCCTCGATGTCCAATCCGCTTGGGGGACTCAAACGTGGCTGGGAAGAAATAAAGCGGGTTTACGAGAATATCTTCCTCGGCTCTGCATTGGTATATGTCGAGTTTTACGGCTATACCATACACGAGTCGGAGAAAAGTTTTTTTGTTGTTGGCCATGAGCGCGGTTCCGTGCAGATCAATAATCGGAAATTAGAACTGGCGATACGCACATCGAGGATATATACACTGCATGATAAGCAGTGGAAACAGATTCATCACCATGGCTCGATGGACGATGCGCAATTATTGTCCCGTTATCAGCGGGCTATTATTGGAAAATGAAAGGAGGCTTGGATGAATGCTTCACTCAGTAGCGAACTGTTTTGGCTTGTACTGACCCTGATAATGACCGCTATTTTCTGGATACCCTATATTGTCAATCGCTTGCTCGAAACGGGTATATTTAAGGCCTTGTGGGATCCGTATGGCCAAACTGATACGCATAAGGATTGGGCGCTCAGGATGATGCGGGCGCATCAAAATGCGATGGAAAACCTGGTGTTGTTTGCGCCGCTCGTTATCCTGATTCAAATTACCGGCATGAATACGGAAACGACGGCGACTGCCTGTATGACCTATTTCTTTGCACGCATATTGCATTATTTCGCGTTTACGTTTGCGATTCCGCTGTTACGTGTGATTACGTTTGCGCTTGGTTTTGTCGTACCGATGGTGCTGGGAATCAGCTTGCTGGGGATATAGGTAATAGACCCGGCCGTTCATATGCTATGGATGTCAGGTGGCGCCACTGCCTTTGAGAACTGCCGGGATGGTTTTTAACAGGATCTGAAAGTCCAGGGATAATGACCAGTTGTCTATATATTTAAGATCGAGTTCCAGCCACTTCTCGAATGGCAGGTCACTTCTCCCCGATACCTGCCATATACAGGTAATGCCCGGGCGAACACTGAAGCGCTTTCGCTGTATTCCTTTGTCGAACAGATTTACATCCCGAATCGACATCGGTCTGGGTCCCACCAGGCTCATATGACCACGTACGACATTCAATAATTGCGGTAATTCATCCAGGCTGGTCTTGCGGATAAACCTGCCGACCCGGGTAACGCGTGGGTCATTCTTTATCTTGAAGATGGGTCCATCGGCTTCGTTCAGGTGCTCGATATCCTTTATACGTTCTTCTGCATCCACATACATGGAGCGGAATTTGAGTAAAGGGAAAAGGCGCTTTCTGAGGCCAACCCGTTGTTGCACAAAAAATGCAGGGCCTGGGGAATCGAGTTTTATTGCAATGATAATGACGAGCATTATCGGAGCCAGGAGCGGTAGTGCCAGCAGCACAAGAAACAAGTCGATAATACGTTTTATCATCAGTTTAACTTCACTTTGCGCAACCGGTTCAAAGGTCAGTATCGGGATATCGCCTATCTCAAACAGGCGCATACGCGAAACACGTAAATCGAACATGTCTGCCATCCAGCTGAACTTGACGCCTTCCTCTTCACAGGACAAAACGATACCCTCAACATCGCTAATCATCGATCGGGGTACGGCCATAATCACCTCGTCGATAACCTGTTCTGTCAGAATATCACTGATTTTGTCGACCGTGCCGAGTACCGGCGCATCTTTCAGTATTTGCCCGGTTCGATCGGAATCGACATCCAGATAGCCAACAATATGGATACCCCATTCCAGGCGTTCCCTGAGTGTTTCAGCCAGGCGTGTCGCCCGCTCACCGGTGCCGATAATAATGACCTTGTGATAGTTTTCACCCTTCTGCGCAAAACGCAGGAAGTACCACCAATGCAATGCAAGGCGAACACCTACTAATACCGTGAATTCGATGATAGTAAAGGTAATCAGAAAACTGCGGCTGACAAAATCTATATCCAGCAGAAACAGAATGATTAATAGAATACCAAGACTGATACTGAGGGCCTTGATAACCTGCCAGGCAAAGGACGGCAGCGACACAATACGCAGGCCGGTATAGGCGCCAAAATGTAACAGGAAATATCCCAGTGGTGCCCACAGGATGATGTAGACAGGCAGGTAGCGTATTAAATGCGGGTGTTTCGCGGCGAACAAATAATGTGATATCCAAAAGGCCATTATCAACGCAATCAGCGTTAACAGGCTGTCGAGCAGGAACAGCAGTCTTCCTATATATTTGGATTTTTCATCATACATCGGTATGTTTCAGTAATTTTCCAGTTTTCGTAGCGGTTGCAGGCATTACGAGTATATGTACAGAATTCCCCCATGATGATCTGCAAGCACAGGCAGTTCACAGCGCAGACTCTCATGGCTGATAATATACACGATATCGGCACTTACATCGAATGCTGAATGAACTTTCGCAGGTGTGAGCTGATATCGCGGTCACGCATCTATGACAATATGATCATATTGCTCTTTACAGGGGCGGGATTGATGTTGCTCCATCAGGACGTTGTTAAATATCATCCATTTGTGAATTGAATTCAAAGGCATCGGAGAAGAGTTGCCTTTCGGCCACGCCGAGTTCGATAAAGCGGTCACGTGCGCTGTAAACCATTGCCGGGGGACCGCTCATATAGATATCCATGTTGCGCATGTCCGGGTAGTACTTCATGACCGTCTCATGTACCAGGCCGGTTTCTCCATCCCAGTTATCTTCGGGCTGGGGCTCGGATAAAACCGGGGTAAAGCGGAACAGTGGGTGCCGACGGGTCCATTCCACAGGCAGGTCCGGCATGTACAGGTCTCGTTTCGAGCGTACTCCCCAGAACAGGTGCATGGGTTTTTCCAGGCCGATATGAAAGGCATGCTCAAGCATTCCCTTTAATGGTGCAAAGCCGGTGCCGCCGCCCATCAGAATCATTGCCCGGGGCGACGATTCATTCAGCGTAAAACTGCCCAGGGGCGCCTCGATACGCAGGATTTCACCGATCTTCATGCGCTCAAATATGTACTGGGTATATTCGCCGCCTTCTATATGGCGGATATGCAATTCAATCAGTTCATCATCATGCGGGGCATTGGCAATCGAGAAGCTGCGATGCTCGCCATTATCCTGGATGATATCGAGATACTGGCCGGCAAAAAACTGCATGCGTATATGCTCGGGAAGTTTAAGATAGACCCGCATGACATCATGGGAAAGCTGTTCTAGCTTGGCCACCTTGGTTGGCATTTGCAAGATTTTGATTTGCTGTAGTTTTTCTACTTCGTCGACAGCAATCTCGAGATCCGAAGCGGCGCGAGCCTGACAGAACAGGGCATAATTGTGCTGGCGCATTTCATCGCTCAGTCCGGGTGGTATTTCGTCATAGTTGACTTGCCCCTTCAGTACCTTGCCCTTGCATGCGCCGCAACGGCCGCCGCGGCAACCATAAGGCAGACTGACGCCGGCGCGCAGTGCTGCATCAAGTATGGTTTCATCCTCGGCTGCAGTAAATTCGTGCCGCGTGGTGGGTAGTTTGACTAGATACTTCATCGGAACTTCAACTATGTGAAAAGGGACAACATTCTCCCTTAAATAATAGTTTATTAAAACCCTTGGCTATTAAGGTTATTACATGATTTTTTTAGGGGATTGTGCGTAACAAGGCTCTGCTAGCTCTTATAGCAGCAACTGTATATTGATGGCGTGACAGTATCAGTCCAGGATGCCGAGCGATTCCCAGATATCATCGATGCGTTGTTTGACATCGGTCGACATCTCGATTGGCGTACCCCACTCGCGTTGTGTTTCACCGGGCCATTTATTGGTTGCATCGAAGCCGGCCTTGCTGCCGAGCCCCGAAACCGGTGAGGCAAAATCGAGGTAATCGATTGGCGTGTTTTCGACCAACGTCGTGTCGCGCGCCGGGTCCATACGCGTTGTCATGGCCCATATCACATCCTTCCAGTCGCGCACGTTAACATCTTCATCGACGACAATGACGAATTTCGTATACATAAACTGGCGTAAAAAAGACCATACTCCGAGCATGATGCGCTTGGCATGGCCGGGATACTGCTTTTTCATGCTGACCACGGCGACACGATAAGAGCAGCCTTCCGGGGGTAGATAGAAATCACAAATCTCGGGGAACTGTTTTTGCAGGATCGGTACAAATACCTCGTTCAGCGCAACACCGAGAATCGCCGGTTCATCGGGAGGTCGTCCGGTATAGGTACTATGATAGATCGGGTCCTTGCGGTGCGTGATCCGTTCTATGGTAAATACCGGGAAGCGTTCGACCTCATTATAATAGCCGGTATGATCACCAAATGGTCCTTCATCGGCCATGTCATCCGGGTATATGTGGCCTTCAAGGACAAATTCCGCCGACGCCGGTACCTGTAGCTCGCTGCCGATACATTTGACTACCTCGGTCTTGTCGCCGCGTAACAGTCCGGCAAAGGCATATTCGGACAGTGAATCCGGCACTGGCGTGACAGCGCCCAGTATCGTCGCCGGATCGGCACCGAGCGCGACGGCGATTGGAAATGGTTCCCCGGGGTGTTGCTTGCACCAGTCCCTGAAGTCCAGTGCGCCACCGCGATGGGCCAGCCAGCGCATGATGACGCGATTCCTGCCGATCACTTGCTGGCGGTAGATGCCGAGATTCTGTCTGTCCTTGTGCGGGCCGCGGGTCACGACCAGTGCCCATGTAATCAACGGCGCTGCATCGCCCGGCCAGCAGGTCTGGATCGGTAGCCTGGCAAGGTCGACGGCATCGCCTTCAAGCACAAATTCCTGGCACGGCGCTTTCTTGACGACCTTTGGCGCCATGTTGAGGACCTGCTTGAAAACCGGCAGTTTTTCCCACGCATCCTTCATACCCTTGGGAGGCTCCGGTTCCTTCAAAAAAGCCAGCAATTTGCCGACTTCGCGCAAGGCCTGTACCGACTCCTCACCCATACCCATCGCGACGCGCTCGGGTGTGCCAAACAGGTTGGCCAGTAGCGGTATGGACGAGCCACGCGGGTTTTCGAACAACAACGCAGGGCCTTCAGCCTTCAGTGTGCGATCACAGACCTCCGTTATTTCCAGTGCCGGGTCGAGCTCTGTGCCGATACGCTTTAACAGGCCCCTGTGTTCGAGTTGCTCGATAAAATCTCTTAAATCACGGTATTTCATGGAAAAGTAATTACCGTATCTGTTAATGTCTGGCTATTATGCACTATTTGACGGTAATTAATGAATAAAACCCTGTATTGCACGATATCATCACATGGATTTGGCCATGTCGCGCAATCGGCGCCGGTATTGAACCGCCTGCATGAACTGCGTGCGGATATTGATATCGTCATCCAGTGTGATGCCAGGCGTGAATGGTTGCAACAGCGCCTGCATTTCCCGTTCGAACATGTGCGCCGCGACACCGAATTCGGCATGCTGATGCACGACGCCATGACTATCGATGTCGAGGCCAGCCACGCACGCTATACGAACTTGCATCGGCGCTGGGCGGACAGGATTGCCGAGGCCGCGCAGCTGATCAGACAATATCAACCGACGCTGGTTTACAGCAATGTCGGCTATCTTGCCAATGCCGCCGCGGCGCAGCTGGAGATTCCGGTGGTCAATCTGTGCTCATTGAGCTGGTACCATATTTATCGGAGCTATTGTCAGGACCTGCCCGGAGCGCAACAGGTCCTCGATGATATGTTGCAGGCCTATAACCATGCGGATGTGTTTCTGGCTCCGGCACCGAGTATGCCGATGACAGAGATTGAAGCTGTACAGGCCATCGGTCCGATAGCGAAAACAGGACAGAACCGTGGCGCTGAAATCCGCGCGCAATTTGATTTGCCGGCTCAGACAAAACTGGTGCTGGTATCACACGGCGGCGTGAATATGCCGTTGGATTTTAATCGCTGGCCGCAAACGCCGGGGGTCCGTTATCTGGTCGGTGCGCATGAGTGTCCGGATCGCAGTGACTTCATCGCCTATGAATCACTAGCGATGCCGTATATCGACATTGTCTGCTCATGCGATGTACTGGTCAGTAAACCGGGTTACGGTACCAATGCCGAGACGGCCTGTAATGGCGTATCATTACTGTATACACGCCGGCCTGACTGGCCGGAAGACCAGCACCTGGTGCAATGGTCGCGCCAGTATGCGCACAGTATTGAGCTATCCTTGCAGGATTTGCAGCGAGGGAATTTGCACAAACCGCTGCAACAGTTTGCTGATATGCCTCGACCTGCCGTAGTTGAGCCGAGCGGTATTGAGCAGGCTATAGAAATATTGTTGCACTATTTTCAGGAGTGATGACGGGGAGGACCAATGTATAAGGGGTCATGTTTATGCGGCCAGGTGCGTTTTGAGATAGACGGGCCCATCAACGATATTGTTTATTGTCACTGCTCGCTATGTCGCAAGGCACAGGGTAGTGCGTTTGCGACCAATGCCAATGTTGCGGTAAAGGATTTCACCTTCGTACAGGGAAAGGACGTGCTGCACAGCTATGAATCCAATCCGGGGCATACGAAACATTTCTGCTCTAACTGCGGATCCCCGATCATGAGCCTGAATACAGCCAGGCCGGATACGGTCAGGATACGCCTCGGAACGATCGAATCGGCAATCAGCGAACGACCGGGCTGTCATATATTTAGCGCATCGAAGGCCAACTGGGAGCAGATAGCGGACGACCTGCCGCAATACGACGAGTATGCACCCGAATGAAAATTATCGACAAAGGTGACAATCTATGAGCGCGACAGAACAGGCCGGCACACTGCATGACATCATGGACTATATCAAACCGGTCAGTGGGTTTTTTGGTGAACACCCGCTGGCCATAGCTGCGATGGTATTGTTGGTGACCATCATCGTGGCCAGCCTCGCTGTTGTCATTGTTGCGCGCGTGGCCGGACGTATTGCCCGGCAAACCCGCTTCCATTGGGACGACCAATTGATTGCGGCATTACGCCGGCCGGTTTTCTGGACGCTGTTACTGATCGGTTTAAGGATGTCGTTGTTGCCACTGCGACCATCGCAGATCGTCAGTAATGTTTTCGAGTCTGTCGTTGCCTCTATACTTATTATTCTATGGTCACTGTTCCTGTTGCGTCTGATTCGTATTCTATTGCGCGCATTCAGTGCCAGTGCCGGTGAGCATTCGCTAGTACGCAGACAAACCCTGCCATTATTTGAAAACCTCGGCTTTATCATTGTCATTGTCGTCATGATCTACATGGTGTTTCGTTCCTGGAATATCGATATGACCGCATGGCTGGCCTCGGCCGGTATCGCCGGTATTGCGATAGGTTTTGCCGCCAAGGATACGCTGGCGAACCTGTTTTCCGGCGTGTTTATTCTCGCCGACACACCCTACAAGATCGGAGATTATGTTGTGCTCGATAGTGGCGAGCGCGGCCTGGTCACGCATATCGGTATCCGCAGTACGCGCCTGTTAACACGCGATGATGTCGAGATCACGATCCCGAATGCGATCATGGGCAACACTCGTATCACCAATGAGTCCGGCGGCCCGCACGAGAAATACCGTCTGCGGGTCAAGGTCGGTGTGGCCTATGGCTCGGACATCGACCAGGTCAAACAGATACTGCAACACATCGCCATGACAGAGCCCATGGTCTGCACAGATCCCGAACCACGTGTGCGCTTCCGTACATTCGGTGGCTCAAGCCTGGACATCGAATTGTTGTGCTGGGTCGATAACCCGGAATTGCGCGGACGCGTGCTGGATGTACTGAATACAACGATTTACAAACGCTTCAATGAGGAAGGCATTGAAATACCCTACTCGAAGCACGATATATTTATCAAGGAAATGCCGCACGGCAATCAGCATGAATAAAGCATGTCGGTGCACTCGGGATGCGTTATTGGGTTATACTGGTGGCGTTGTATATGATTAATTGGTGTGTTTGTGTTATGAAAAATCTTGTTTTATTACTGATACTTGTGCCGCTATATAGCCAGGCCTGGGTGTTGCCCGGGCTGGGTGACTACTGCTTCGAAGCTGTAAACGATGGTGTCTACATCATGCATGGTCCATTACAGGAGCCGAGTAAACAGAACCAGGGTTTTATGAATAATCCCGGCATTGTTGTTACGAAAAACGGCGTTGTCCTGATTGATCCCGGTGGCACCTATCAGGTCGGTAAACAGGTCCTGGCCGAGATAAGGAAAATAACCCCGAAGCCGGTTCTGTCCGTGTTCAATTCCCATATCCATGGTGATCACTGGCTTGGCAATCAGGCCGTCAGGGAAGCCTATCCGCAGGCGTTGATCTATGCACACCCGAATATGATCGCGCAGGCAAGCTCAGGCATCGGTAAGGACTGGATCAATATCATGCAACGCATGACCGAAGGTGCGAGCAAGGGCACGAAGGTCGTCGCACCGGACAAGGCCGTGCAACAGGGTGACGAGATCGTTGTCGACGGTCAACGCTTCAGGATCCATTCATTCGATCCTGCGCATACCGATACGGACGTGCTGGTCGAGCATGTCGACAGCAAGACCCTGTTTATGGGCGATAACAGTTTTAATGGACGTATGGGGCGCTTTGATGCCAGTTCCAATATGCACGGTTCGATCAAGGTGCTGAACTATGTAAAGACGCTCGATATCAAGACCTTTATTCCGGGGCATGGTCAAAGCGGCAAGTTTGATATTGCGGTTAAACCTTTTATGGATTATCTGAACAGCCTGCAAAAGATCGTCAAACAGGGTTTTGAACAGGAGCTCGAGGATTACGAGATCAAGGAAGTCGCGGCCAAACAATTGCAGGCCTGCAAGGACTGGCATGGTTACGATGAACAGTTCGGCAAGCATGTGTTCAAGATGTACCTGGAGATTCAGGCTAGCGAATTGTAAGTTTAAGCAACCTCTGATTAATTAGTCATTGCGAGAAGTATGCGACGAAGCAATCTCTAAGCATATGATTTTATCTGGCAGATTGCCGCGCTACGCTCGCAATGACTCGATACTAGAATTAATCAGAGGTTGCCTAGTGTTTATTGCCCCGCCTAGAGATTCCGGCACCTGAAATATGAGCGTTATCTATAGCTTCCCACCCATCGCATCGCCTGACGCCAGAGTGCTGGTGCTCGGCTCGATGCCGGGTGTTGCATCTTTGCAGGCGCAGCAATACTACGCCCATCCGCGTAACAGTTTCTGGTATATCATCGAGAAGATGTTTGATGTGCCAGCGTCGCTGACTTATTCACGCCGCACGCAATTACTACAGCAAAACAGGATTGCAGTGTGGGACGTATTGAAAGCCTGTGTGCGCGAAGGCAGCCTGGACTCGGCTATCGAGCGCGATACCATCGAGGTTAATGCATTCGAGGATTTTTTTATCCGCCATAAACAGATACGTGCTGTGTTTTTTAATGGTGCCACGGCCGAGAAGGAATTCACACGCCATGTCATGTCCTTGCCGCTTGTGCAGGAGCGCGGGTTTGATTTTTACAGGTTACCATCGACTAGTCCTGCCCACGCTGCAATGAATCGCGAACAAAAACTGCAGGCTTGGCGCCTGCTCGCTGACAGGGCAGGGTAGTTGAACCAAGAAAGGGGTCGGTGACAAATGATAATCATTCGCGATCAGGTAAACATAATCAATTACTTTGTTACGGTTGTATGACAAAAGAACATGATTATATGTAAAGCCAGTATCCAGCTTGCACGTGATGTATTAACCAAGTACTTAAATTCTATATAGAGATAAATTCCCCTAATGTTAAGTAGGTGGAAATTATGCAAGTTTCCGCTGGACTTTATTGCATTTGTTAATTTATTCTAGCCGCCAATGGAATGGATCTGTTGGGGGATCATCTTTGTTTACACAATTGCGTTACGTTTCTTATATCCTGTTAGTCCTTGTGTTTGCCGCATGTGGTGGTGGTGGCGGTGGCGGTGGTGGTGGCAGCACCACCGTGACGGGCCTGACACTCAGTGGTAACAGCATGCAATTCGATGCGGCCCAGAATGGCGCACTGCCCGCAACGCAATCGCTGACAGCCAGTTGGAGCAGCCCCGATGTTGCCGCTATTGTTGCCGGTTATCCGACTAATATAACCCCTCCTTCATGGCTGGACCTGTCGATCCAGGGGGCGGCCAGCCCGATGTCGATTGATGTTGCCGTCAATACCACCGCGCTATCACCGGGTAGTTATTCGACCACGGTCAGGGTCGTCAGTGTTGATATTAACGCCAATCCCATCGATGTGATTGATGTCAACGTGACGTTAAACATACAGGCGAAGCTCGGTATCAGTGGCAGTAATGCATTAACGTTTAATATGGTCGATGGTGGTCAGGCTCCAGCGGATCAGTCTGTAAGCCTGGTCGGTGATGGTATCAACTGGACCGCTACAACCAGTGCAGCATGGGTGCAGCTGGGCAGCACGAGTGGTACGGCGCCAGGCAACGTATCGATAGGTGTCAACCCGGTTTCATTGAATGTGGGTACACATACAGCCACGGTGACATTTACCGACAGTACCAGCTCTGACACCGTGCTTATGAATGTGACGCTGAATATTCAGAGCGGCGGTGGCTCCAATACGGGTCTAACACTCAGTGACAATACCATACAGTTTGATGCTATTCAGAATGGTGCACTGCCCGCTACACAAACGATAATTGCCAGTTGGGGCGGCCCCGATGTGGCGGCAGTACTGGTAGGCTACCCGCCCAATGTTTCACAGCCGCCTTGGCTTGACATAGCGACGCAGGGTAGTGCAAGTCCGGTATCGATCAACATGTCGGCTAACACTACAGCACTCTTGCCGGGTACCTATGCAACGACAGTTAGAGTCGTCAGTGTCGATAACAATACTAATCCAATTGACACTATAGATGTCAATGTGACACTGACCGTGGAGGCGCAGCTGGGTATCGCAGGTAGTACGACATTTACCTTCAATATGGTCGATGGTGGTTCGGCACCGCAAAACCAGTCTGTCAGCCTGGTCGGCGATGGCATTAGCTGGACTGCAGTAGCCAGTGAAGCATGGGTGCAGCTCGGTAGTGCAAGCGGCACGGCACCGAGCATGGTGTCCATTGGTGTCAATCAGGCATCGCTGAATGCAGGTACTCATACCGCTACAGTTACATTTACAGATAGCGCCAGTTCTGACACCGTGGTTGTGGATGTGACACTGAATCTACAAGCGCAGCTGGATATTAACGGGGGAACTGCATTGACCTTCGATATGGTCGATGGCGGGCTTGTGCCAGTGGACCAGGTCGTCAACCTGGGCGGTGACGGTGTAGTCTGGAATGCGGTCGCCAGTGAGGCGTGGGTGCAACTTGGCAGCAGTAGTGGTACAGCACCAAGTACAGTGTCCATTGGGGTTAATCCTGCATCACTGAATGTAGGTACACATACTGCTACAGTGACTTTTACAGACAGTTTAAATATCCAGAGCGTGGTATTGGATGTAACGCTGAATATTCAGCCAGTCCTGAGTGTAAGCGGTAGCAAGACGTTGACTTTCAATATGGTCGATAGCGGACTTACGCCACTGGACCAGTCGGTCGATCTGGTCGGTAGCGGTATAAGCTGGAATGCTGTTGCCAGTGAACCATGGGTGGTGCTTGGTACTACAACGGGTACGGCACCGGGTGCTGTGTCTATCGGTGTTGATCCGGCAGCATTGAATGCAGGGATCCATACGGCCACGGTTACATTCGCTGATAGCCTGAGTCTCCAATCAGTAACAGTGGATGTCGAGCTGCGTATAGAGCCACACCGGCTTGTCGTCGAAGACAACGGCATCGCATTGGCGAGTATGCCGGCACTGTCAAACCTGTCGGCGACAGTGGCTGTTAGTGAAAATGCCGGTGTGACAACACCGTGGATGGCAACGAGCAATGCGGGCTGGTTGTCTGTAACGGCCAGTGGTGATACTGGTAATAACCTGTCACTAACTGCTGATCCGGCCGGACTCGCTGCCGATACGATTTATTATACCACTGTTACACTGACATCCAGTGATGCAACGATCAGCAACAGCGAGACCATTAACGTCGGTCTGTGGGTAGGTTCGGCCGATCCGATTGCCAGTGATTCACTGGCGCTTACCTATGTGGAAATAACAGCTGATCCGATCAGGCCCTATGTGTACATGCATAATCAAGGGACGGATATCGATGTCTATAATGTGCATACTGCAACACTGGTGACAACGATCAGTAATGTGGCCGCGCAACTTGGCGATATGGAAGTCAGCGCAGACGGCTCGACGCTGTATGTTGCCGATCTGACCAATTACGATATTGTACCGGTGGACCTGAATACAATGACTGCCGGCACAGCTTGGGAT
Source organism: uncultured Gammaproteobacteria bacterium (assembly GCA_947258655.1). Lineage (GTDB taxonomy): Bacteria > Pseudomonadota > Gammaproteobacteria > JAADHQ01 > JAADHQ01 > JAADHQ01. Next base: position 17,699 of record CAMYJD010000019.1, read on the forward strand.
TTGAGCGGTACCGGCAGCCTGTGGTTGGGCTACGGTCGTGTCGATAACAAGGCACTGGTATTTGCCAGTAATGGCGGGGTCTATGACGCAGGTACAGGCGCTGCTTTACCTGCTACTCTTACGATTAGCGGCGGGTCTGTCCTGAATATCAGCCAAAATGGCGAAACACTATGTGGCGTCAGCACCGGGGTTAGCCCCTATACTATCAGTTGTTTTACACTCGCCTATTCGGAACTGGCTTCAGGTGCATTGACAATGACAAGCACTGGTAGTGTCAGGGGGCCTGGTGGGAATGCAAAGGACGTAGCTCTTGTGCGTGATGGTAGTCGTGCCTATGTTGCATCCGGTGCGCCGTACAATTTCATTGGTTTCGATACCACCACAATGCTACAAGATCAGACTTTGCCCGCGGACGCCTATCCGAATAGTGTCGAAATCAGTAGTGACAACCTGTTATATGGTGGAATATCCGGTCTGTATGGCCCTTTGGATACCTGGATCTATGATACCGCTGGTGTTGAGCAAAACAGCTATTATGTATCAGGATATGCAAAAACAATCCGGGACCGACAATTGTGTGTCTCAGGTGACGGCTTGAGGGTGATCATCTCGGTCACCGATCCGGCGATCAAGATGCTGACAGTAAAATAACCTGCCTAGGAGATTGCCGCGCTGCGCTCGCAATGACAGGCTTAAGTAAGGGATATCTCTGTCTACAGATATATCGATAAAAAACCGGCAACGATGTTGCCGGTTTTTTTTGTATCAGCCTTTGTCTGTCAGGCGGCCAGCCCGCTATGGCGTAACAGCGCATCGATGGTCGGCTCGCGACCGCGGAAATCGATAAACAGCTCCATCGGTTCACGCGAGCCGCCCTGTTCCAGTATGCTCTGCAAGAAGCGCTGCCCGGTATGGCTGTCAAAGATATGGGTTTCCTCGAAGGCCGCAAACGCATCCGCCGACAGGACCTCGGCCCACTTGTAACTGTAGTAGCCGGCCGCATATCCGCCGGCGAAAATGTGCGAAAAGCTGTGTGGGAAACGGTTAAATGATGGCGGCTGCATGACCGCAACCTGTTTGCGCACATCATCGAGCAGTGCATAGATATTGGCACCCTTGTCGGCATCGTATTCCATATGTAAACGGAAATCGAACAGCGAAAATTCGAGTTGCCTGACCATTTGCATGGCCGACTGGAAGTTTTTCGCTGCCTTCATGCGCTGATACAGGTCATCCGTTATCTTTTCTCCGCTCTGGTAATGCGTTGCAAACAGATCCAGCGCTTCACGCTCCCAGCACCAGTTTTCCATGAACTGGCTTGGCAGTTCGACCGCGTCCCAGGCCACACCGCTGATACCGGAAACACTGGTATAGTCGATCCTGGTCAGCATATGGTGCAGGCCATGACCGAATTCATGGAACAATGTCTCGACCTCGTTATGGGTTAGCAGCGCCGGGTCGTCTCCTATGGGCGGGGTGAAGTTACAGGTCAGGTAGGCAACCGGTGTCTGCACCTTACCGTCACGGGCCTTGCGGCTGATACATTCATCCATCCACGCGCCACCACGCTTGTTGGCGCGTGCATACAGGTCGAGGTAGAACTGCCCGCGGACTTCATAGTCACTATCGATGATTTCAAAAAACTGCACGTCTTCATGCCAGGTATCGACGCCCGCATGTGGCCTGATATCAAGGCCGTACAGTTTGCCGACGACGGCAAACATGCCCTTGATGACCTGCGATGCCGGGAAATAAGGCTTCAGTTCTTCCTGGGAGATGTTGTATTCGGACTGGCGCAGCTTCTCGGAGTAATAGGGGATGTCCCAGGCCTCGAGTTCGGTCTGCCCGAATTGTGCCTTGGCAAATTCGCGCACCTGTTCCAGCTCCTTTTTCGCAATCGGTAATGAGCGCTCGGCGAGTTGCTGCAGGAACCCAACGACCTGTTCGGTCGAGATGGCCATTTTCGTCGCAATGGAGCGTTCGGCATAATTATTAAAGCCGAGCAATTGCGCGACTTCATGGCGTAACGCCAGGATCTCTTCCATGACCGGTGTATTGTCCCATTGACCGGCCGACGGTCCTTCATCAGAGGCGCGGGTGACATAGGCCGCGTACATTTCATGTCTGAGTTCACGATCATCGGCATAGGTGATAACCGGATAATAGGACGGGAACTCGAGGTTAAGCAGATAGCCCTGCTGGTTTTCATTTTCTGCCTGTTGGCGCATCAGCGCGATGGCGGACTCGGGCAGACCGGACAGGTCGGCCGCGTCGGTGATCAGCTTGCTCCAGGCCTGGGTCGCATCGAGCACATTTTCGCCAAACTTTGATGTCAGTTTGGACAGCCGTTGCATGATATCGCGGTAGCGTTGTTTGTCTTCGTCCGACAGGTCGATACCGGACAGGCGAAAATCACGTAATTCGTTTTCGATGACCTTGCGCTGGGTCTGGTCCAGTTGTTGATAGGACTCATGCTCGGCAATGTATGCATAGGCCCTGAACAGGGCCTCGTTCTGCCCCAGTTCGGTATAATAGGCGCTGAGCTTTTCCAGACAGGCATTGTAGGCATCGCGCAACGCGTCGCTATTGACGACCGAGTTCATATGGCTGACCGGAGACCACACTGCACTGAGGCGGTCCATCATGTCTTCGAGGGGTTCGACCAGGTTCTTCCAGGTGTAATGCTCCGTTGCGGCCAGCAGGGCATCCAGTTGTTCGCGGTTTTCAGCGAGCAACTGGTCGATGGCCGCTTCAATATGCGCTGGCTTGATCTGGCTGAACGGGGGCAGGCCCTGGAAAGTCAAAAGAGGATTTTCGCTTGTCATGTCGCTTTGTAAGTCCGGTGTTGTCGAAAAAATGCTAATCTAACATGCTTTAAATATAAACAAAAAACGGATTCTTATGCAGCCCGATCCCCATCCCTATGAATCACTTACGCCTGATATGGTTATACAGGCGGTAGAATCGCTGGGTTTCCTGTCCAATGGCAGGCAACTGGCACTCAATAGTTATGAAAACCGGGTCTACCAGGTCGGCCTTGAGCATGGCGATCCATTGATCGTCAAATTTTACCGCCCTGGCCGCTGGAGTGATCAGGCGATCCTCGAGGAGCATGCCTTTACGCTGGAGCTGGCGGGGCAGGAGCTGCCTGTCGTGGCACCGCTCGTCGATGCGCACGGACAGTCATTGCATGAATACGCGGGCTTTCGCCTGGCGCTGTTCCCGCGCCGTGGAGGGCACTGGCCGGAACTGGACAAGCCGGAGCAGCGTGAATGGATGGGGCGCTTCCTTGCGCAGATACATAATGTCGGTGCGCGGCAGCCATTTCAGCACCGCCCGGCCATTACACTGGAGAGTTATGGCGAGGAATCCGTCGCCTACCTGTTGCAGCACGATTTTATTCCGCAAGAACTGCAGTTGGCCTACCGCACACTGAGCGAGGACCTGTTGCGGCAGATCAGACATGCCTGGCAGCGTGGCGGTGATATAAACACCATTCGCCTGCATGGAGACTGTCACCCGGGGAACATCCTGTGGACCGACAGTGGGCCACATTTCGTCGATTTTGATGATACCCGTAGTGGACCTGCAATTCAGGATCTGTGGATGTTGTTATCGGGTGAGCGCCACGAGATGAGCGTGCAAATGTCTGACATCCTCGTCGGTTACGAAATGTTTCGCGAGTTTGATCAACGCGAGTTACAATTGCTCGAGGCCCTGCGCACATTACGTATGCTGCATTATTCGGCCTGGCTGGCCCGGCGCTGGCAGGATCCCGCCTTTCCACACAATTTTCCGTGGTTTAACACCAATCGTTATTGGGAAGAGCAGATACTGTCGCTGCGCGAGCAGGCGGCAAAACTGGATGAACCGCCGTTGATGGTGTAGCGGTATTGGAGCTATAGCCCGCCGCAACCCGCAAAGGTAGCACAATGCCCTGATGCCGCATATATAATAATGGCTCGGCAGATCATGAGCGCCAATCGGTGCGGACCATGGTGCCCAGGCAGCACATGTCATTCGCTATTGGATTAAAATCGTGATATTAATTAATATATTTGACATTATTGACGATTTAGATAGACAGATGGCTGTTAATAATTAATTACCATATGTAAAATAACAACAACAACTATGATACACGAGGTAAGAAATGCGCTACGGCATTATGATCAATCTGGATTATGACAGCTATCCCTATGATGATTGTCGTGATATCTGGAACCAGATTCGCAACAATATGGTTGAGGCCGGGTTTCGTATCGAGGGCCGATTGTTTACTATTGCCGCGCCTGCCACAGAGGCATGCGATCTGGCCAGGGCAGTCCTGGATAATATCAATCAGGATATGAACAACGGTGTGGACCTGTACTCCTGCATGAAGGAGTTTTATGGCTACGATCATACGCAGACCATTAACCTGCTATTACCTCCCGCCGACGGCCTGGAGGTACAGGAAGACTGACTGCTCCTGTGCCAGGCACCTTTCCAGTATATATTATGAGTGACCCACAGTTTCTTGAGCAGCCGGGATTGCGTGAACGTCAACTACGCAGGCGTCACGGTAATCCGTTGTTTAGCGCAGAGCAGCAGAACGTAACAGCGGCGCAGCTTGACGACGCGCGTCAGCAGGACGAACAGGAGCAGCAACAATTCGCACAATCCCTGCGCGACTTGCTGACGGATGTAAGCCAGTTTGTCGGACGCGAGGAAACTGACAAAATATTGCAGACCAAGGAACGCGCCGACAAACTCTATGAACAATGCATCGGCCTGGCCGGCGACCATGAACGCGAACGCGATGGCCTGTTAAAACTGAATGATGTGATCATGACAGCCATCCGCGCCGCGGCCGGGCAGGATCCGCTGGCACTGGATGAGCTTGAAAATGAGCAACAGGCCAGAGCTATACACCTGGCCCTGCTGGAATGTCAATTGGTAGCCGATATATTAAGCCCGGACAACGCCCTGCAAGAAGATGAGCTGCTACCGACGATTCTGTCGGAGGATGAAGAATCCATACATATGGCGATGACATTGTTCAATAATGAACAGCGCGCTTTACTCGAGCAACAGGCCGAACAGCTTAAACAGAAATTACAACAACAAGGTGTTTTTGATGAGCTTATGCAGAAAAAAATCTCGGCGTTGTTATCGACCCGCGAGTAAACCAGGCTAGACCCAGTAGTACCATAGCGGCAAAGTAAAGAAACTCAGCGCCGTGGTTAGTGTCAATGCAGCCGCATAGATGCCGGTGTTCAGACCGAAGCGATCACTCAGTACGATTCCCAATGCCATGCTTGGTAACGCCGCTTCGACCACGAGCGCACGCAGGACCTCGCCACTGACACCGATGCTGCCGGCGACCAGCCAAACAATCAGCGGCATGATAAATAACTGGATCAGTGCAACCGGTACAACACTTGGCAGGTTATGCCATTCCCTCAGGCCTCTGGGTAAGGCCAGGCCGGCGGCAAACAACATTAACGGAATCACCGCACTGCTCAACATATCCAGCAGACCGCCGACCCATACAGGCGAACCTATCTGGAGCAGATTCAGCGTCACGGCAAGGGCCACGGCCCATAAAGGTACGACACTTAACAGCGACAACAATACATTACCGGGTTGCGGTTTGTTGCCGAAGCGGTTGGCAATGACGATACCGACCGTCAGTACCAGCGGGAAACAGGCAAACATATCAAATTGTATCGCTATACTTCGGGCCCAGCTGCCGAAGGTATTCTCCAGCAATGGCAGGCCGAGGTAAGTGGCATTCGGAAAGGCCGCCGCGAGCATGATCGCACCGGTGACCTCGCGTTTGGCGCCACACATCCTGCAGGCAAAAGAAGCCAGGAGCAGGCTGACGAGAATACCGATAATTGCACTGACAGAGATCTTGACGCTGGTCAGGTCAAGCGGTGATTGCCACAAAATGTTCAGCACCAGTGCGGGCAGGAATACATAGTAGACCGCGCTGGTCAGGGCATTGCGGATAACGGTAATGTCCATGCCACCAGGGCGCACAACAGACCAGATGACGCCGAGTCCGAGCAGGGACAGTATTTGTAGTAATGCGTCAGTCATGGTTGGAAATCTATAGGGTGTCCAGAATAATTTCCAGGATAATTCATTCAGTTCGGTCGGCTAATAATGTGGTGGCGGCGTTTCTTCCGATATGTGTGCGATATTGGAAAATTCGGTCAGTTGTTCGCGGATGAGCTTGATATCCCGCTGCAGGCTCTCGATCAGTTTTTCCTGTTCTAATACCGTGTTGGTAAGCTCATCAATAGAGGCCTGTTGATGGCTTATGCGTATTTCGAGATCGGTAATCCTGTTTTCCATAGTCAATATTCACTCATAGTCTTCGTGCGGTCATGATGGCCCGATCACTGATGCAGGTAGATATCATAACGGGTATTCTTGCTGCTGACGACGGCATCCGGTTTTCTGTTCGCAATCGGCGCGGCGCCAACGGGACGTTTGACGACAACTCGTCGAGGTCGACAGCGCAGGGCCTGAATCAGCAGCCTGTCGGCATCTTCATCCTTGCCGGCCAGGGCATGAAAATAACGCATTTCCTTTTTTACCAGGGCTGATTTGCCGCGTTCGGGGTACATCGGATCGAGGTAGATGACATCAAGGCTCGTGCCTGCAGGCAGGTTTGCCAGGTATTCGATGGCATCAGCATAGATCAGCTGCATTCTGTTTGCAATGGAGGCAGTGTCCGCGTCGTGCCTGGCCCTGACGATGCCATTGTGCAGTAACTCATACAGGACCGCCCTGCGTTCCAGTAGCGTGACCGTGCAGCCGAGGCTGGCAAGGACAAACGCATCCCTGCCGAGGCCGGCCGTGACATCGACAACTGCCGGGTTCTGGCCCGGGCGCATGCCAACGGCACGCGCCAGCGGTTGCTTGCGTCCTCCGCCATAATGCCTGCGGTGTGCGTTCTTGCCCGCGCTGAAGTCGACAAACACGGGGCCGGGCACACGTACGCCGGTTTGTTGCAGTTGACACAGATAGCCGGGTTCGGTGGGCCACGGTTTCAGTATTAATAAAAAGTCATACGTCTCATCGCTGCGCTGTACAAGCGGCAATTGCAGTGTGTCGGCCAATTGCTGCGCTGTCTGCGATAAATTCGCGTCGCTACAGTACAGGGCAATGCTTGCAGGTGATTTCATATATACAGCATATACAAATCCACACGACTTGTATCGGAAATGGCGGCCGTCAGATGCGTGGGCAGGATATAAAAATGTAACGGGGCTATACTGTTGATCGGATTGCCGGGGTTAGGAAGATTCGCCATTTGCCGTCTGCCTGAATATCATATGCATGCAAAGTGTGTTGAATCTTTCCCTTGAATGCAACTGTTCCACACATGAGGGGTATTTATGGTCATACGTACATCGGCTGATTCATCGCCACGCATCGATGCCAGTGCCTATGTCGATCAAAGTGCACAGATTATCGGTGATGTCGTTATTGGCCGCCACAGTTCGGTGTGGCCACAGGCGGTCATTCGCGCTGATATCCACAAGATACGTATTGGTGAGCGCACCAATATACAGGATGCATCGGTGCTGCATGTCACCCACGACAGTGACTATGCACCAGGCGGCTTTGCCTTGCTGATTGGTAACGGGGTGACGGTCGGGCATGCCTGCATACTGCACGGATGCCAGATCGGTGACCATTGCCTGATTGGTATGGGTAGTATTATTATGGACGGTGCTGTCGTCGAGCCTGAAGTCATGCTGGCCGCCGGTAGTCTGGTCAGCCCCGGCAAGACGCTGGAGTCCGGGTATTTATGGATGGGCAGGCCAGCGCAGCGGGTACGCGCACTTGACGATCAGGAGCTTCAATATCTGCTATACGCAGCCGAACATTATGTAAAATTGAAAAACAGCTACCAATCGACTTAATATTAGGTAGCTAACAAAGAAAAAACTACAGGTGTCAGATATGGATATTTTTGTTGGAAACCTGCCCGGTAAAACATCAGTGCTGGATTTACGCAAACTGATCGGGCATATGCGCAAGGCACGTTATCGTATTTTTCATCGCCGCCATAAAGATGGGCAGACCTGCTGCTACGGGCATGCGATCATCAATGGCAGCCAGGCGGCTGGCGAGATCATTGCGCGCCTGAACGGGTATGTATACCAGGGCAGTCAGCTGCGTGTACGCCCGTTACGCGATCGTAGTGAATTTAACGAACGGCGCATCAAGAAGGCCTTTTGCAGAGACTGGAACGGTGTAAACCGGCGTCGTGGCGAACGTCGCACAGGTCGCAGTTAGTCAGCGCACCCGCCTGAGCAGTAAAATCTACTGATGTGCATCATCCCGCATCCGCGTACGCAGAGCCGCGATTACCGCAGCGGTCTGCGGGCGCAACTTGCGCCAGATGTAAAATGATTCGGCGGCCTGTTCGACCAGCATGCCCAGCCCATCGAAGCATTTTGCGGCACCCAGGTCCTGTGCCCAGGTCATAAACGTTGTCGCTTGCGCTGCATACATCATGTCATAGGCGCAGCTACTGTCACCGACACAAGCCTCCGGCACGGGTACTACCTCACCGTGCAGACTGGCCGCAGTGCCATTGATAATCAGGTCGAATGGCTGTTGCGGCAGTGCATCCAGGCCCATACCTTCGATATTACCGAGATGCGCAAACAGCGCGGCAAGTTCTACTGCCTTAGTTGCGGTACGATTGCCGATAATGATCCTGCGCGGCTGTTGTTCAAGCAGCGGTGCCAGTACACCACGAACCGCCCCGCCTGCGCCAAGGACGAGGATATCCTGTCCTTGCAGTGTGAGTTGATGATTGTCCTGAAGATCGCGGACCAGGCCGATACCATCCGTGTTGTCGCCGTAGCAGTTGCCTGCGGAGAAATCGAGGGTATTGACCGCACCGGCGAGTTCGGCCCTGGGGCTGCGCTGGCTGGCTAGTGCCCAGGCCTGCTGCTTGAACGGCACGGTAATATTCAGACCGTGACCGCCAGCCTGGCGAAATTCAGCGACGGCCTGCTCGAATCCGTCCATATCGACAAGGATCGCATCATACTGCATATGCTGGCCTGTTTGTTGCGCAAACAAGCTATGGATCAGCGGCGATTTACTGTGTGCGATCGGATTGCCCATGACCGCATAGCGCTCTGCCTTTTCGCTCCCGGTCATCATGATCTCTGCCAGCCGCTATCTGTATTCATGCTTATATGCTTGTATTTTAAAGGAATATAAAAATAATCCACATATCACCTAAAGTTTGTTCGCAGTATAGACGCTATATATTAAGGTACAGACAGATACAGTGCCAGCAGCGGCTGGTACGGGAGCACCCGCATGAGTGAGATATCCGCATTAAATGCATCCATATCAGGTATACAGAAGGGACTCTCAGGGCTGCGCAAGAATGCTGCCGACATAGCCAGGGCAGGTACACAGGATAGCGGCATAACGCCAGAACAGTTAACAGACTCGATCGTTGGCATGAAGGAAAATGCCTTGCAGGTCAAGGCGTCTGCAAAGGTGTTGCAGACCGTGAATGACACGATCGGCAGCCTGTTTGATGACAAGGCCTGAACGGCTGCATCATTGGGTGGTCATACGATGTTGATACCTCCTCCAATCACACAGATACCCATCGTTACACCGGTGCCGACAAATGTGGCCCCAGCGACGGCCGCTGACAGTGGCAAAAAATCCAGACAGCATGATCAGCAGGATGGCGCAGCGGACCATGGCTCTGGTTACGGTAGCCGGGCCACGACGACAAAGAACGCCCAACAGCTTGACAGTGAAGAGCGCGCGGAAGTGCAGCGTCTGGCGCAACGTGACCGCGAAGTGCGGGCCCATGAGGCGGCGCACAAGGGCGCGGCCGGTCCGCATGCACGCGGTGGGGCCAAATTTGAATATGAGCGCGGTCCTGACGGTCGCCAGTATGCGGTCGGCGGTGAAGTCGAAATCGATGTGTCCGTGCCGGATGATCCGCGCGCCGCATTACAGAAAGCCTTGCAGGTACAACGCGCGGCACTGGCACCGGCACAGCCCTCCGCCCAGGACAGGGCCGTGGCCGCCGAAGCAGCGCAAATGGCAGTGCAGGCACGCGCCGATCTGCAGCAACAAAAGGCACCGGAACGTCAGGCGGCAGATGATGCGACAAGCTCAACAACAGTCAACTCCGTTGAACAGGCATACAATACAGATTCAGGCGCCCAGGCACAGCATATCGATTTTTCCGTCTAGCAGTGCCGCTTATATAAACCGCGGCAATCATGTTGGTAAAAATGCTAAATTTTCCAAATCGACGTAAATTGTTTGGATTTTTCCCCCTTATTTAAGTATCCTTACGCTTTTCCAGTATTTCCTCATATAGGCCCCCTATGCAAATTTCCAAGAACGCAGTTGTAACCCTCGAATACACCCTGACTGATAAGGAGGGTGTGGTAATAGATAAATCCGACGGTGATGATGCCTTTGCCTTCATACACGGCATCGGTGGTATTATTCCGGGCCTTGAGAATGCGCTCGAAGGCAAGCAGGTTGATGATGCGCTCAGCGTCACCATCGAGCCGGAAGAGGCCTATGGGCCGCGCGATGATTCACTGGTTGCCGAAGTGCCCATCGATCGTTTCGAGGGTGCCGGCGAGATCCAGGAAGGCATGCAGTTCCAGACCGCCGCCGAAGATGGTAGCGCCAGAGTAGTGACAGTCATTAAAATCAAAGATGGTATGGTAACGGTTGATGCCAATCACCCGCTTGCCGGAGTGACGCTTAATTTTGATGTCAAGGTTCTTGGTGTGCGTGAAGCAAGCGCAGAAGAACTCGAACACGGGCATGTGCACGGTCCGGGTGGTCACGAACACTAGTCAGCGATGTTATGGCCGTAGAATACGGCCATAACATTCCACATCAACGCGTGTTTTTCCGTCGTTATGACGCGCAGTAGACGACGTTACCTTAGCTCCTGAATTTCCTCCAGGACTCGTTACGATGCTGCTTTGGCAGCGTATATTCCTATCTGTAATCCTTTGTTAAATCTGTCGCCAATTCCAACACGAAACGTCGCGAAAAGGCTATGCTATGGATGTGCCAGTAAACAACCTGGGCTAGACTGAAATAGATATCAACGGAGGAAATCCCATGTCCATTGCCAAAGTGACAGAAATAATCGCAGCATCGACTACCAGTTTTGATGACGCCGTCAAGGCGGGTATTACGCGTGCAAGCAAAACCCTGGATAACATTACCGGGGCCTGGATCGCCGATCAGTCTGTCAAGGTTGAGAACGGTCAGGTGACTGAATATCGGGTCAATATGAAAGTCACTTTTATCTTGAAGGAATAGCATTTGCTCGTACTGTGGTGGAACCCGCGTTGATCATTATAGTCAATATAATGAGGTATCGGTGTGCAATGGCTGTACGGCCAATGGTAAAAGCATAGTCGCAGATGAAGTGAGAGTAGAGTATGAAACTGTCAGGATTGATTATTGCAGCAGTTGTTATGGCGCTCACGGGTGCGTGTAGCACCAATCCGGTCACCGGCAAGAAAGAGCTCAGCCTGATATCAGAATCACAGGAACTCAATATCGGCCAGCGCCAGTATGCACCATTGCGCCAGTCACAAGGCGGTGATTACGAGGTCGATGCGAAGGTCGCGGCCTATGTCAATGACATTGGCCAACGGCTCGCGGCTGTCAGTGACCGTAAGTTGCCTTATGAATTCAAGGTGCTGAACAATTCCGTGCCGAATGCCTGGGCATTACCGGGTGGCAAGATTGCAATCAACCGTGGTCTATTGACAGAGTTGAACAGTGAAGCCGAGCTGGCTGCGGTGCTCAGTCATGAAATAGTGCACGCTGCCGCGAAGCACAGTGCCCAGGGCATGCAGCGCGGTATGTTGCTGCAAGGACTGGTGGTCGCAGCCTCGATCGCGACCCAGGGGAAAAGCTACGCCAATGCCGCCGAAATCGGCGCGTCTCTCGGGGCACAACTGGTCAATCAGAAATATGGTCGCGACGCCGAACGTGAATCCGATCAATACGGTATGAAGTATATGTCACGTGCCGGCTATGATCCGCAAGGCGCTGTGGATTTACAAAAAACCTTCGTCAAACTTTCGAAAAACAAACGACAGGACTGGTTAGGTGGTTTGTTCTCCAGTCATCCACCATCGCAAGAACGCGTGCAGAACAATATCAGCATAGCGGCAGCGTTACCCAAGGGCGGTATCATAGGGCGTGAGCGTTACCAGAAGATGATGGCGCGCCTGAAAAAAAACAGGCCGGCCTATAAAAAATACGACGAAGCGCAAAAGGCACTGTCGAAAGGGCAGGCCACACAGGCAAAAGGCCTGATAAAACAGGCCATCACAATGGAGCCACGCGAAGGCCATTTTCATTCATTGCTCGGCGATATCGAACAGCGCAACAAACTTTATAGCAATGCGCGCAAGTACTATAACAAGGCGATTCAGCTAAACAGTGATTTCTTTTATTATTACCTGCAACGCGGCCTGGTCAATAACCGTCTGAACAATAACAGCGCAGCTTCCAGCGACCTGGAAAAAAGTGTAAGCCTGTTACCGACAGCAAATGCGTACAAGGCACTTGGCGATATAGCCAGTAACGAACGGCGCTATGGTGATGCAAAAAAATACTATGCCAAGGCAGCCGGCAACGACAGTGCGGCCGGTAAGGCGGCGTATTCATCGCTGGTAAAACTCGACCTGGCAGATAATCCGGCTACGTATATCAAGGTACGCACGGGCGTTGATCGCAGCGGGCGTCTGCTTGCGGAATTACACAATACCACACCGGTCGCGGTGACAGATATTGTATTGCAGATTCGCTATCCGGATAGCAGTGGGCGTATGCGCCAGCTGCGCCAATCCTTGCAAGGTCAACTGCGGGCAGGCGAGAAAAACCTGCTCAAGCTGAATATCAGCGTCAATCGCGCATACCTGCGCAATGTTCAGGGCAGTGTTACGGGTGCGCGTGTGGTCAGGTAGCGTCTCGCTTCGTTATCCATTGTTATTATTGTTGTCCACACGGGTCCTGTGCAGGAATGGATAACGGTAACACACATGACTGAAGCACATCACGACCGAGATGGCCATGGCGATGATTATCGGCAATGGCAGCCAGATCAGCCACAGCAGATTGCCCTTGTAGCTCTGCGGCCAGCGCAGCAGTTTTGCACTCCATCTTGACAGTCTGAGCCAGGACAGCTTTTTTAGTCTGTCAACGGCAGAGTAGCGATAGCTTTTGATGATTATGAGTAAAAGCATAGTAAGCAGCAACGCCGTCGACAAGGAAACAAGGTTGATGGATTGCCGACTCCAGTCGTCAGGCAGGTAAGCAAAAACTGAATGCGCCTGGCGCAGGTTGATGCTGCCCAGTGTTTGCAGCAGCGAATCAACAGACACCCGGGTATCACGGAAGAACCACAGTAAAAAGGCGGCGGGTGCAAGCGTTGCGAACCATGCTGTCATTAGCCTCATGCGTAATGCACGAAAAAAACGCTTGTCCGCAACCCTGATAGTACGCCGCACCAGTCCACTTTGCTGGCACAGTGATTCATGCCAGGGTGATAGCGCTGTGCCTTCCCAGTCTGCATTGCTGTTGTAGGGATAAGGCTGCGCACAGTACAGGTAATGATCCCTGGGATCGGGAAAATCACCACCCTCCTGACCTGGATTCATATAGCGCCTGATATAATGATCGGCATTGGCGTAGCCCTGGTTCATCAGCGCATACATTTCGATATCGCCAAAGGCATCCAGATCGGTACGCACCCGGGCCAGCTCACTGGCCGTAACCGGGGCATTGCTGTCATCGCGTATCTCGCCCGAGTCGATGCTGAACATGGCTAGGCTATGGAGTTCATGCGTACCGTGAAAGTCTTCGAGTCTTTGCTGAATGGTGTCAAGCAGGTCCTCGCAGCCCTGCTGGCCATTGCCATTAGTCTCGGTGTCGGCACGCGCGTGTCTATTGATAGCAGCAATAAAAGCAGCTTCACGACTAAGTGCGGATGAGACACGGTAACGTTCAAGCAGGTTGTCCCTGGTCTGACTGGCTTCACGATCACTGAGAATATTGATGATCCGCGTACTCATGCCGATGCGTCCTGATGATGATCGTTGCATCGGATTAAGGGGGCCGCCGGTATCACTGACAATGACATGATTGCAGTGTTCGTCCAATAGCCCGGTAATGCCGATATTATCAAATACACCGCCATCGGTAAGGCCGAGCCGGCTGACGACAATATCGTCATAGATGCCGGTGATTTGCAGCGGCGGGAACAGCGGGGGAAAATTGGCCGACGCAGCAACTGCTTGAGCGAGGGTCAGGCTGTTCCAGTCCTTGCTGATATTCGGGGATACATTCTCTGCCAGTCTCAGTAGAAAGAGCTCGTAAGTAAAATCGAGCATCAGCTTGCAGCGTTCATCGTCAGCACGCATCCATGTGTCGATGCGGTCACGGCTTATATGACCGATCTCGCCAATCACGGCGACCAGCTTGTTCAGGTGCTGGTCCATGCTGAGACCACCACTGACAGGCGGATCCATAAGTGTCCCCGTGCGTAGATACCATGCCGGTAGTTTGGCCATGCGTAGCTTGCCCAGGTCTGCCTTGCACATTCGCGCAATAACGGGCGTCATCAGATCATCAAACAGTGACTGCAGTCCGTCGATAGCTTTTTCATATTTCCCTTCGCGCCACCATTTGGCCATTATGTAATAAAGCGGATCGCCTTCGGTCTTGGTCTGCTCTTCGACAGTTGCTGCGGATTTCTTGCCGGCCACTAGTGCCAATGCCTTTTTTCTTTTCAGGATGTTGTCGATTTCATCCCGGCGGATATTGCCATGGTCCCAGTCGCCGATCTCTGCGGCCGAAAACCAGAAGCGCGCACCGGAATTAAGCGACGTGGCATTGATAATCAGGCGCGTGATAACAGATCCATTCGTTTCGACCTGACGACGGTTATAGGACTCAATTCCTTCCCTGAAATGCTGGCCACCGGGGCGCATCTTGATATCATTCAGGCCGATACGTCCGGGTGCCCACCAGCGCCTGAGCCAGTTCGGCACCCACGCTTTGCCGGTCCAGTCACTGACGCTGATGTCCTTTTCCAGTTCACGCACGGTATGCTTATAAATGCAACGTTCATACAGGCGCGACATACGCCGCCCAAGGCTGTACTCGGTCAACATCACTCTGAGAATACCGAAGGGGTTCAGAAAAAGACGTACGCGCAGATTTTTCTTGATCGCTGTGCACATACGCTGTTCGAGCTGATCGATGATGCGTAGATAGTCGGCCTTGTCGAGCCTGGCCTTTGCGTCGATTTCACGTTTGAGCAGCAGAATATACAGGGCCCCGACAATCGATCCGCCCGACACCGTCGACAGTACCTCGACGTAGCGCAGCATATCCAGCTCGGCCATCCGCCGTAACACGCCGATATGGAATAGCGAGGCGCGGAAACCGCCACCGGCCAGCGCAAGACCGAGTTTGTCCCTGTGGGTATTATTCATTTCCGTCATGCATATCCATCGCCATGAAATCCTTGTATGAATTTACTGATTTACGAAAACAGCCATCCGTGTGAACTTGGTCCAATATATCTATTTTGTATGTTTGAGACCAGTATTTAACGGAAAATATCATGCACGCGGGTATTGATGCCGCGCGTCAGATAATATATCGATGTGCAGAAAAAGCGCGGGCTGGCAACTATTCTGTCATTTGACAGCGATAGCGCTACCTATAGCAGCGCGTTTCATGAAAGGGCTATCCTACAGAGAGTTCGTTCGTATCACGGGCGCACTGTATCGCTAATTCAAATTGGGCTGATTCCTCGAACTCCTGCGTCAGGATCCAGAACTGGCTGATATTCCTGTCCAGGTCAGGCAGGGACTTGATCGTGTTGCGGATACGCTCGCGATCGAAAAACGCAAACGGTTCATCGAGAATCAGGAACTGTTTGCCATGCTGGCCGGCCTCGACCAGGGCCTTGGAGATAGCCAGGCGCACGGCCAGCATGATCTGTCGCTGGGTGCCGCTGGACAGTTCGTCGAGGTCGGCAAAGTCATTTTTCTCGGTGGCAAACACGCGCACACGCAGTTTGTCATCGATCTGGATCTGTTTGTAACGCCCTTCGGTCAGTTTGGGCATGACGGTGGCGGTATACTTGCTCAGTATCTGGTTGAAATGGGTGTAGATATTACTGCATGTGCCGGCGGTCAGTTGCAGGGCCATTTCACGCACCTTTACACGCTCACGGTGATCACGTAGTGATGGCTCCATGTTGTCGATAATGGTTTCGAGTTCGACGGCTTCCTTGACCCGCGCCAGGATGTCCTCTATTTCGCGATCGAGGCGGGTGGTCTTGTCATGCAGTTCCTCGCTGAGGCGGTTCAGGGTGCCGACGCGGGTGGCGATCGTATCACGCAATGTCGCGACATTGCTGGCATAGTCATCCAGGCGGTTGTTCAGTTTCTGCTGGTGATCGGCAAAGCCCTGTTCGCTCAGGAATGTACTGCCGACGCCTTCGATATAGTCTTCGAGTGCGGTGTTCAGATTGCTGTTATCGAGTGCCAGCAGTCCTTCGTATACTTGCGGCAAGGGCCTGTCTTGGAGATGGTCAAGCAGATCGGCCTGCTGACGCGCCGTTTGCAGTTTTTCACTGACCTCGTCAATGTCCTTGCTTTCCTCGCGGATGCGCGAACCAACGCGCATGGATAGCACAAACAGCAACAGTGTAATCACTGTCGCACCTACCGCAAAGCTCAACAGCAAGGATGTTTCCACACCTGTCAGCCATGGCTGCCCGCTGAGCCAGGTGGACAGGTTGCTGTCCGGGGCCTGTGATAGCAGACCCCAGCTCGTCCACAGGGCCAGTGCGGCCAGTACTGCAATGAACAACGCGCCTTTCATCAGGTTTTTATACAAACGCTTCGAGAACATACGGCGTTTCAATCGGGCAAGGTGTTTTGGTAATGGTATTGCGCCTTCACGGGGTTTGCTGCCACGCTCGCCCAGTTTCGCTGCCAGTTCGTCACGCACGCCCTGGCATTGTTCGCGCACCATTGCAAATACAGCAAGGCGCTCCTGCAGTGATTCGGTGTATTTTTTCAGCTTGCCGCCTGTACGCAGTTCCGTTTCCATTTCCAGCGTGTTGACCGAATCGCGCACATTCTCGATTGCATCTTCCACATTGCCCAGATGTTCCTGCCACTTGTTGATGGAAATATCACGACCGGCGGCGCTAAGCGCATGCCCACTTTCCTGTAACTGCGTACCGGCCTCACGGATTTGTGTAGACGTGCCCTGGATGACCTTGATCTCTTCCTTGTGCACGTTGATCTGTTCGGCGTACTGCTCTTTTTCAGTCTCAATGACGGGCAGTTTGTCTTCCTGGATATCGAGGTCCTCGACACTGGTACGGATACGGTTTTGTTCCAGCTCGATGGCGCCGATACTGTCATGCTCAAGGCTGATTTCATGCCTGAGGTCATCCATGATGTTTTCGATCGGCGCAGAACCGGCAATGCCTTTGATGGTTTCGGCCTGGGATGCAGACGACGTGATTTCCATCTGTGCCAGGTACAGCGAGTCCAGGTACTGTTCGAAATCAAAGCCGCAGGCATTGATGATCTCGTCCTGTACTGCCTGTGGACCGGTCGCGAACGGTACATCCTCTCCGCTACGGAAAAGTTCGGCTGAATGCATACCGTGCTTGTCGACCGAGCGTGTTATTTTATAGCTGTTTTCGCCGGTGCCGGTAAACACCATGTCGATCGAACAGCTCGTCTCGCCCCAGCGTATCGTTCTGGTGATGTTATCCAGGTCATTGGAGAAGGTGCGCCCGAACAATGCGAAGCAAATGGTCTCGACAATGGCGGTCTTGCCGGATTCATTGGCGCCACTGATGGCGATGATGCCCTTGGCCGGGATATTGTCCAGATCCAGGCGGGTGTATTTGAGCACATTGCTGGCATGTATGGAGTGGATGATCATGGCTTGTAGTCCTTGTTGGCGGGTTCGAGCTTGTGCAGAACCAGCTTGACGGCCTGCTGGAAAATTTCCTTGTCGAACTCCGAATCCGAGCTGCGCAGGCGTTTTTCCTCTGCCTTGGCAAATTCCTGAAATTCATCAATTGCACTCTTGCGTGTGAAGCGTTGTTTGGATGTTAACCAGGACAGAATAGCCATTGTTCTACTCCTTTTCTAATATTACAGTAATTATAATCCGTTTATATCCGATGGTCATCTGCTTCTGGTTGTTGTCAGGCAACTTTTACAGTTTATTACAATACCGCGTACACGTCTTTAGCCTTCCCGGGCATATATTATGCCGGCGGGCCTGATTCGTTAATGTGGAAGGCCTTGAATATTGGCCTTATACAGGGATATCCCGGCGAGATAGCCGGGTGGGTAGGTGTGCTCAGATCTGTTCCGGCTGTGCGCCCGGATTACGGTTACGCTCGTTATACAGGGCTCGATAACTGGTCAGTAAAAAGCCCAGCGTAGCCTCCTGCTCGCGCGTCGGCCTGGACAGGTATTCGGCAATTTTGCGATTCAGCTGCCAACGCCACCATTCATTATCGTCATTGCTCATGGTTCTATGCTCCTGGGTTAGACACGTGCACATTTGAACAACTCGTTATGACGGTTTTATGACAGTCGGAGTAAGATTTTGTGGCCCTGCATGTAGTTCAGCTACTAGCCGAACCTGTAGTGCTTGCGAATGGCCTTGGTGATCTTCCATGTACAGGACATGCCCTTGGGGAAGTTGACCAGATCACCAGCCTGGATCAACACCGCTTCGCCACCGTCTGGCGTTACCGTCACTTCGCCCTCGAGCACGTAACAGGTCTCGCTGTCGTCATAGGTCCACGGGAATTCGGATACTTCCTTTTCCCAGATCGGCCAGGTATCGACATGCATTACTTCGAGCTTGGCGTCGGCCGGCTTATGTTCAATTGTTATCTGCATCCTGTTTCATCCATGCGGCGGCGCGTTTGGCAAAATAGCTGAGGATGCCATCGGCGCCGGCGCGTTTGATCGATAGTAATGATTCCATGACTACGCTCTTTTCATCGAGCCAGCCGTTCTGGAAGGCGGCCATATGCATCGCGTATTCGCCGCTGACCTGGTAGACATAGGTTGGCGCAGCGAATTCATCCTTGACGCGGCGGACGATATCCAGATAGGGCATGCCGGGCTTGACCATGATCATGTCTGCGCCTTCGTCAAGGTCCATTGACACTTCCCATAAGGCCTCATCGCTATTGGCCGGGTCCATCTGGTAACTGTACTTGTTGCCACCAGCAAGGTTTGCGGCCGAACCGACCGCGTCACGGAACGGGCCATAATAACTGGATGCATATTTGGCAGAATAGGCGAGGATGCGGGTATGGATATGTCCGCTCTGTTCCAGTGCCGCGCGGATAGCACCGATACGACCATCCATCATGTCCGACGGGGCGACGACATCGGCACCGGCCTCGGCATGGGACAGGGCCTGTTTGACCAGTACCTCCACGGTCTCGTCATTCATGACATAACCGCTGGCATCGATCAGGCCATCCTGGCCATGCGATGTAAACGGATCGAGGGCAACATCGGTGATTACGCCCAGTTCGGGAAATTGCTGTTTCAGCGCCCTGACCGCGCGCTGGGCCAGTCCCTCGGGATTAAAGGCCTCGCGCGCATCATCAGTTTTTTTGTCCTGTTCCGTTACCGGGAACAGCGCCACGGCGGGAATGCCGAGCGCCTGAAGTTCGGCGGCCTCTTTCAGTAGCTCGTCAATACTGACACGTTCGATGCCGGGCATGGATGGTACGGGCTGGCGCGTACCTTCACCCTCGATGACAAACATCGGGTATATCAGGTCATCCGCGCTGAGGCGTGTCTCGCGCATCAAGCGGCGTGAAAAGCCATCGCGGCGCATACGCCGCATGCGAACCGCCGGGAAACGCCCGCGGCTGAAGTCCAAAGACATGTTATTCTCCTGCATATGCTAAGCCTTGAAGTTTATCATCCTTTAGCATGCATTGAACCTTTATTGCTGTATAACGCTCATATAATAAGGTATACATGCACAGGTGGCCGCTATGCGCCTGTTGATATTGAGCCAAACCGAGGAATAGATTACCGTCATGCACGCGACACTACCATTATTGCAACACACCGACTTCCCGGCTATCCGGCGTGGCAAGCTGGAAATCGTGCAGGTCAACCTCGGCTACCTGTGTAACCAGCAATGCCTGCATTGCCATGTCAATGCAAGTCCCCAGCGCAAGGAAATCATGACCCGCGAGACCGCTCTTCAGGTTATTGAATTTATTAGAAAATCAGAAGTAACCACGGTGGACCTGACTGGGGGTGCACCGGAGCTGAATCCGCACTTTCGCTTTATCGTCGAACAGGTGCGGGGACTGGGCTGCCATGTCATCGATCGTTGCAACCTGACGGTGCTGAATGAACCCGGGCAGGAGGATACGGCCGCGTTTCTGGCGGCACATCAGGTCGAGATTACCGCATCGCTGCCGTGTTATATGGAGGAAAATGTCAATGCCCAACGCGGCAATGGCGTATTCGAATCCAGTATCCGTGCCCTGCACGCATTGAATGCGCTCGGTTATGGTCTGGATGATAGCGAGCGGGTCCTGAACCTTGTCTACAATCCCCAGGGCCCGAGCCTGCCGCCACCGCAGTGCACCCTCGAGCAGGACTACCATAAGCACCTAAAGGATGAATATAATGTTGATTTTAATCATCTTTTTACAATAACCAATATGCCGATCAAACGTTTCGGCAGCACCCTGGTTTCGAAAGGTCAGTTCAGCGAATACATGGACCTGCTCAAGCAAAACAGCAGTAAGGATAATCTTGTCGCAGTGATGTGCCGTAACCTGATCAGTATCGACTGGCAGGGCTATGTCTATGACTGCGATTTCAACCAGATGCTCGACCTGCCAATCCTAGGTGCGAGCAATACCAGGACACACATCAGCGCAGTTGATGGCGCGCGTCTACCAGGCCAGGCCATCGCCGTTGCCGACCATTGTTATGCCTGTATTGCGGGCCAGGGCTCCAGTTGTGGGGGTGCATTAGCGGAATAACATGTCGCCGTTGCCTGGCCGCGATTACACAATATCACTGTCTTGAAACATCACGCGTTTCATGCAAAGGTTTAGCATCCCCGAAGCTTGCAGGTTGTTGCATGAAAGATGCACTGGATTCGATAAAACCCGCTGATTTGCCGGCCCCGCCCCAGGCCGCGATCCAGATCATGCGTGCCTGCGCCAATCCGCGCGTCAACAACCAGGAACTGGCCAAGCTCGCCGCAACCGATCCGGTGCTGTCGGCCGAATTGCTGCGCATCGTCAACTCGGCATTTTTCGGTATGGCGCGCAAGATCAGTAATATCAGCCATGCGATCAGTATCCTCGGTCACAAGGCGCTCAGGAACATGGTGTTGTGCATATCGGTACGTGATGCGCTCGATCCGAAAAACCTGCCCGGTTTCGATGTAACCGCATTCTGGGAAGACACGCTGCGACGTGCCACGGCCGGACGCCTGCTCGCAAGCGTTGCCGGTCTGGACGAGGATGAGTGTTTTACTGCCTGCCTGTTGCAGGACTTCGGCCTGCTGGTCATGTTCCATGTCATGCGTGACAGGCACGCAGACTGGTCGCAGTTTGTTAGACTCGATCCCGATCAGCGTTACCGTCTGGAACAACAGAACTTTGCCACAACCCATGAACGGGTATCGCTGATGCTGGCAGAACAGTGGTCATTACCACCACAATTCAGCGAGGCGATCGGTAACCATCATCATTGTCAGCAACTGCCGACCGATGCAGATGCCGATGTCACGCAATTGTGCCGGATCATGGCATGTGCCGACTGGCTGGCCGCATTGTTCAGCGCCAGCGGCAAGGCTGAAGTGCTGCAGGCCGTGCATGCAAAACTAGATGCACAGTTTGATCTGTCTGAACAGCAGAGTAACAATCTACTCAATCGTATCCCGGCACGCGTGGAAGAGGCCGCCACGGCACTGGGTCTGCATTTGCAGGAGCAGGCCGATTTCGACCAGGTCCTGCGCGAGGCCAATGCGCGCCTGGCCGAAGAGAATACCAGTTATCAGGAGCTGACCTGGCAACTGGAACAGGCCCTGAAGGAACGTGACGAACTGGCCGCGGCTTTGGCAGAAGAACTGGAACTTGCCGCCGAGATCCAGCGCAGCCTGTTGCCGCAACAGCAGGCTGCGTGTTTTCCGGTGTACGGTGTCAACCTGCCGGCGAAGGAATTGTCCGGAGATTTTTTCGATTACTTCAGGCACAAGGATGGCAGTATCTACTTTAACCTGGGCGATGTATCCGGCAAGGGTGTCACGGCATCATTGCTGATGGCCAAGACCAGCAGCCTGTTCCATTGTCTCGGCAAGCGCGAACAGGATCTGGGTAAACTGATGGAGCAGATCAATGCCGAGATCTGTGAAACAACGGTACGTGGCATGTTCGTTGCCATGGTCGCGGGTAAATATACACCTGACAGCGGGCGGGTGCAGATAGTCAATGCCGGTAATCCACCAGTATTGTTCCTACAGGCCGATAACAGTATCAAGCAGTTCGAGGCCGGGGCCGCACCACTTGGTATCGTCGAGGATGCGAATTTTCCGGTTGTTGAGTTCGATCTGGGCAAAGGCCATTTGTTGATGTTCTCCGATGGCGTTACCGAGGGTTATGTTGCGGAGGACGAAGAGCTGGGGATGGCAGGACTGGTCGAAACACTGAATGTAAATAAAGACAAGTCACCAAGGCAGCAATTGAATGCAATTGTTGACCGCTTCGAACAGTCCGGGACAGCACAGCGCGATGACATTACCGTTATGGTACTGGAGCATGCCGGCCAGGGTATGCAACAGGTTTTTAGTTATGAATTTACATCCAAGCCAGCCGAGTTGCAATGCATGCGCCAGCAGTTAAGGCAAGTGCTGGTCACGCATGATTGTAACAAGCGTTGTGTCGACCGTTTGATTCTAGCCGTCAATGAGGCCGCAATGAACATTATCCAGCATGCCTATAATTATGACAGTAATGGCAAGATTCGTCTTGAGATCCAGCGCAAGGAGGATGAAATGTTTTTCAGGTTGACCGACTTCGCCTGCCCGATCGATCGCAGCTGTGTCAAATCACGTGACCTGAAAGACATTCGTCCGGGTGGACTGGGCGTGCATTTTATCAACGAGATTATGGATGAAGTTAAATTCCAGGACGATTGCCAGAAAGCGGGTAATATACTGCTGATGCGCAAGAAGCTGGATGAGCTCTGTTTAGAAACTAAAGGAGACAAGCAGTAATGCAATACAATACAAGAGAAGAGGCCGGTTACAAGGTGCTTGAACTCAGTGGCGAGGTTGACCTGCATT
>CAMYJD010000020.1 GCA_947258655.1 uncultured Gammaproteobacteria bacterium
CTGACCCGGGATCGACCAGGCCGAGCCGCCAAACGGCGCCTGTCCACCCGCCGGTGGATTGACCGTGATCGCGACGATCTCGTTGTCGCTAAGACCGCCAGCGTCGGTGACCGTGAACGTGACGTTGTAGGTGCCGGCCGTAGCCGCGCCCGGGGTCCAGTCGAACGTACCGGTGCCGTCCAGATTGTCGGTGAAGGTCGCACCTGTCGGCAGACCGCTTGCAGTGTATGCCAGCTCCGTGACCGGGGCGTCGTCGCTGGCCGATGTGCCGAAGGTCAGCTGCACGCCTTCATTCGTGCTTTGCGGACCGATCGGGGTCAGGACCGGGGCCTGGTTGCCCCCGCTCGGGGTCACGATGAAATCGGCCGAGGCCACGCCACTATCGGCCAGACCGCTTTTCACGGCAAACGCCTGTACAGTGGCATCTGCAGTCAGTGTGATTGGTGCCGTGTAAACAGGTGAGGCCGTTGATGGTGTAGTGCCATCTGTCGTGTAATGGACCGTTGCGCCAGTAGTACTGGTTGCCAGCGTCACATCGACCGAATCCGTGAAAGTACCGCCGTTCGGGGTAATGGTCGGAGTTGCGACCGTCGAACCGACCAGTCGGATCCAGGTCAGGTTAAAGCCCTTGCCATCCATCGCCACGCGCATGATTTGCTGGCCGGCTGCCAGTGTTACCGGGACACTCTGGGTCTGCCAGTTTTCCCAACTTCCGGTATTGGCCAGTGTAATCGGACCGGTGACATCGACACCATTGAATTCGACGTGGATATCGCGGCCACTGTTTGGTGTTGTAGAGCGCACCTCGAGTGTGTAATCACCAGCGGCAGCAACGTCGACCGTATATTCCAGCCATTCACCGGCCTTGTTGGCACCCACATAATTGCCTTCTGTAGCACTCAGCCATATATCGATATCATCGGTTCGGTACTGGGCGCCGGTGTTGCCTGCCGTGGTGTCATGATAGGCAATGCCTTCCCCGCCGAGATCGTAGTCCTCGACCTCGATCTGACCCGGGATCGACCAGGGCGATCCACCAAACGGTGCCTGCCCACCCGCTGGTGGGTTGACCGTGATCGTGACGACTTCGCTGTCGATCAGCCCGCCACCACTCAGATCGGTCACGGTAAAGGTCACATTGTAGCTACCGGCCGTGCCCACACCCGGGGTCCAGTCGAAAGTGCCGTTGCCATTGGTGTTGTCGGTGAATGTGGCACCGGTCGGCATGCCGGTGGCCGTCATCATCAGTTCGCTGGCCGGGCCATCGTCAGTGGCTGTGACCGGGAAACTCAGGGTCAGGCCTTCCTCAATGCTCTGCGCCCCTATCGGATTCAGGACCGGGGCCTGATTGGGTGCATTAACCGTAATCGTGACGACTTCGCTGTCGACCAGGCCGCCACCGCTCAGATCGGTCACGTTAAAGGTCACATTGTAGCTACCGGCCGTCGCCGCACCGGGGGTCCAGTCGAAGGTGCCGTTGCCATTGGTGTTGTCAGTAAAAGTCGCACCGACAGGCATGCCGGTGGCGGTCATCATCAGTTCGCTGGCCGGACCATCGTCAGTGGCCGTGACCGCGAAATTCAGGTTTGCACCTTCCGCAACACTCTGAGCCCCGATTGCAGCAAGCACAGGTGGTTGGTTGCCTGTCGCAGGTGAAACCGTGATCTCAACGATCTCACTGCTGGCCAGACCGTTACCGTTATCATCCGTGGCCGTGAACGTAACGCTATAGGGACTTCCTGCCGCATCACCGCCGGCGGGGGTCCACGTGAACGTGCCGGTACCGTCGGTATTGTCGATAAAGCTGGCGCCAGCGGGCAGATTGGTCGCCGTCAACACCAGTGGTGCCGGGCCGTCTGCATCACTGGCAGTAACGGGGATAGTGAGCAGTTGGCCTTCCTGTGTATTTTGCGCCCCAATCGGTGTCAGCACGGGCGCCTGATTGGCGGCAGCAACATCGATCTGTACGACTTCACTGTCTGAGAGGCCATTGCCGTTGTCATCCGTGGCAGTGAACGTAACGCTATAGGGGCTGCCTGCCGCATCACCGGCGGCCGGTGTCCATGTGAATGAACCGGTGCCGTTGGCATTATCAACAAACGATGCACCGGGCGGCAGATTGGTCGCTGTCAACACCAATGGCGCCGGGCCATCTGCATCAGAGGCCGAGACCGGTATAGTCAGGGGTACACCTTCCTGGGCTGACTGTGTGCCTATGGTTGACAATACGGGTGCCTGGTTGCCGCCACCCGTGCTCTTCGCATACACATCCAGGCGGTCAAACAATGGCTGGGTAGCGGTTCCACCTGACTGCCCGATGACCAGCTGCACGGTATTACTGCCCGTGGGCAGGTTGGCATTCCAGTCAAGGCTGGCCCAGCTTCCGCGTCTACCCGTGGTCGTTGGTTTTGTGGTGCCGATACTGACGCCGTTGACGTATAGGGTTACGTCCTTCGCAGCGCCTTCCCAGGAATAGCGGAATGACAGTACACGATTACCACCGCCGCTAACGTTGGTCCACTCCAGTATGGCTCCATTGGTATTAACATCGAAATAACCTGTACCAGAGAAATCAGCCAGGGTATTGCCGATTACACCCCCGGTCTGGGTAGTCGCATCTTCGGCTTCATAACTGGCGAGGAAATTACCGCGGTCCGGGAACTGGCGCGGTTCCAGCAGGATGTCGTCCCAGAATGTCTCACCGGATAGACAATCGTACCAACTGCGAAACACGGTATCGATCTTGGCGGCATTGGCTGGTGCCTGGAGATAGATCTTCATCTGCCTCCAGTCGTAGGTTCCATACGGCGCCCACATGTACATTTCCTTGGTGAGCTTGCCATTACTACTGTTACGCCAGCGTGTAACTGCCAGTGGCTTGCCACCACCACCAACACCCACTACATTGTTTCCTTTGACCCAGACCGAGTACTCGTATTCCTGTCCGGCTGTTACACCACTAATATTGTATTGACCGAAATTATGATTGGTCGTTGATCCATCATTGATCACATGCGCAGAATTGCTACCTGTGCGCGCGACAGTCGTGGAAAGGGATGTGGCGTAATCACTCGACGTCCAGTTGACACCTGATTCCAGGGAAGCATCCGGAATGACGTTGGCATGGGCAGAAGCGAGCATACCTGTTAACAGGTATGTCAGTAGAAAAATTTTTATTACTCGGCAAGACATGTGACCCATAGCTCTCATCCCAATCGTGTCAATCCATTTAGACAATCCCAAACTACAGTAAAAATATTACAAACAAGTGCGCACGTTATCATAAACAGTCCAAACATTATGTGACAGGGGTAACTGTTTCTTGACTAAATTTATGCTAATTGCACTATCAATTCGAAATCATGATTTAGCACGACCGGATTACCCGTACCATCTAGCTACGACACAACAACCTGTCTTGAGCCGCTATTATCACCGCTGATTTTTAAGCGCAACGGTGTCACTGCGACATGTGTCGTCATGCATCATGAATTGCTAATATTGATACCCCAAATCCATACTATCCAATATCGCATGATGTTTCAATTGTTTTTATTTAATACTGTTAAATATATATAAACATCTGACGAACGGTAGTTTGAGATGCCACACAGATATTGCGGTTAACTATAATGGTGCAAGCCTTATCGATATAATATCAATAAGTTAATGAAATTATGGACAATACTGTCGGTTCATTTTACAAGCCCGGTAAACCCAGAAAACATATTTTCGATCACATAATCCGGATAAACGGTACCTGAGTGGATAGAAAACAAGTATGGCGCCCGAAATGCAATGCCTTGCAGCTCATTCTGTAATCGATTTATTGCTAAACACAGCTATAGGATAATCCCGAAATACTCCTAAATGATTGAATTAAATTAAGATAATAAACCGGCTGGGATCAATGTTGCGTGTATGTACATTACATTTTTTGCCGATCGGCAGGAAACAGACAATTTTAAAAATATGACGAGAGAAGAAATTACATTTTAAGCATCATGATCGACAATAATGCAAGGTATGAATGCGACCTTAAGCAGATCAATTAACCCAATTTGCTTGCAGATCGATAAACGGCCTTCAGACAGCTGATTACGGACAAGATACTAAAGTCAGGGCACAAGCCAACTTACAGCATGCACCAGGACTCGATTAATAAAAAACCGTGCAGGCGCTCCTGATAACACGTGTTATGGGCACATATGCAGTGATCGCACTATCCGCCGTATACCACCTAAAATCTTGTCCGATAAATTGATTAACCTGCCCACAAACGTACCCCATATCCGTCTGCCCTGGGTTAATTCGGGCAAGTAAAAATCATATCCAAGAGTAATAAGCTCCTGATAATTGGCGAACGCCTTTGATACCTTTATCATCTGCCAGGGGCTCAACGTATTTTTCCATTTATCAAGCCCGGCAGTATGCGGATTGGCATTGAATTGATCAGCGGAATACCAGACCTCCCCGGACTCTACCGTTATTGCGCTCTCCCCCATATGCTTCTTTTCCCCTGGTACACACATGGCCGGATCCCAGTCAAGCCCGAGGAAATCACAGATCTTCCTAGTTTCTGCTTCAGGATCCAGAACCACTTTTTCATACACCACGGTTAAAACATGGCCAGGATAATTTGCTGCAGCCTTGAATCCGGCATCCATGCACCGTTTGATATAGCGTATCGCAGCATCGATATCCCGGGTAAATTCCTGTACTTTAATCCCTTTCTTGCTGGCGCGCTCACCAACCTGAAGCATCGAAGCGACGATGGCACGTGGATCACGCACCACCATAATGAAATGCGAATTCGGCAATAATTCAACGAGCTCAGGAAATACACGTATGTTCTCCGGAGTCTTCTCGCTTAGCAGTTTCGCTTCATGACGCTCAGCAAACGGCACAAGAAAATCAAGAATAAGTGAACGAAAACGCGTATCTACCTCTTGACTGCTGCAAATCTGGTCAATCCACCCGCGCGCCACATTTTCCTGCATACTATTACGTACCTTGACAATTTCAGGAAGATGCAGAAACTCCGGCCCCCCCAGTATATCGGGATGCGAATCCAGCATATTTTGCACCAGGGTAGTACCGGAACGAGCCGACCCACCAACAAACACCAGGTTCTGTTCCATTTTTTCAGTATTTTCCAAAATTTTACTCCGCGATAATCCTAATCGACACTATTTTCTCTATAGCCGACTGAGAAATCCGCAATAATTGAAATTCAATGCTGGTTTGATCATTATCATCTACTGTTAGGATATATTCTTTTCCATTATCAGTAAAAGCCCGAAATGTATTTTCAGCACATATTTCAGCACCAGTCACAAACAGTGGATATATTTCCAGTCGAGCTTAATTATCCAGTTCCGACAAACCTTGTTGCTCGCGAATTGTTACGATCCTGCTCGCGGAGATATTACGTATTTCCTGCACCGTGCCGCTCGGCCAATTAACCACAAGTCTGTCAACCTGATTGTTAGAACCGAGACCAAAATGGAGCCGCTGATGATTCTGGGTAATTCGATGCATTCCGCCACGTTGTTCCCTGACCTGTCTGACACCACCGGCTTCGACGACTACGCTTGCACCAATACCATCACGGTTGGATTTTACACCCTCAAGGTCAATTTCAATCCAACGGTTATTATTACCCTGATTGCGAAATAACTGGTGTGGACCCTCGTCAGAAAATTGTCCGGCCGGGTCGGTACCATTGGTGACAAATATATCCAGAAATCCGTCACGATTATAATCAGCCACAGCAGCTACATCGCCACGCCCCATGTGGCTTCCTGCGGCACCACCCGCATCTGGAACCAGACGGAAGTTTCCATCCCCATCATTTTCAAACAGGCGATTTGGTATATTAGCCACGGGTCCTGTACATACCATGTAAAGATCTACGTCCATATCATTATCAAAATCCGCCGCAACTATGGAATAGCAGGATGTATCACCACCGATATCTCCCTTTAATTTCATAGGTACAAACTTGTCATCCTGTCGTATAAGAATTGTATCGACACCCCTTTCTTTAAAAGGTATGAATCCTATTGTTTCTAGATCCTCTATAGCCTGATCGGCCTTAATGGTGAAATCAGTGTAAACAGCACTGGAAAGATTACGAATCTCCCATATTGCTTTTTCCGGATTATAAACTATCGACAATGACTTGTTTTTTTCTGCAAGCTTTGCGTAGCCTGGCCCCCTGGCGACATCATCATCGGGTGAGAGAGTAAAAGTCAATGCATCAGGATGATGTCCATTTGCGCCAATAAATATTCTATCAAGGGCAAGCCATGCAGGGCCCATGCGAAATTCCAGCGTACCCTTTGCACGAAAAGTGATCATATTATGCTTATTGGCGCGCCTACCCGTTAACGTAGCCTTGATTTCATTTGCGCTCACTCGTATCACGTCAGACTCGAGAAACGGCCCCTTCAGCAAATACATATCATTTTTTCCGTCACCATTAAAATCCTCGATAGCGACATCACTTATGCCGTTTCTCCCGGGGATTTTGTAACTACTGGTTTCATCGTCGAACTCCTTGTCGTCCAGCGAGAAAATTCTTGTCGGCGAGGATAACAGGACCAAATCGAGGTCGTCATTTTTGGATATCCTCGCCAATTGTGCAGCTTCAAGATGGTTATGCGAATTAATAAATGACGTCTTGGTTGTAAATTCAAAGCGCTTAAGATTGCGGTATGTGGCTAGGATTTTATCACGTCGCGTCCATTTGGAATCCCTCAATCCTGAGGCTTCTGTTGCATCTTTAAATCGCTTGTTTTTTTGCATGAAAACCGAAGTAGGGGAAAGTCCTTTTCTCCGTGTATTGACGGTTACCAAATCCAGCTTGCCATCACGATCAACGTCAATCCATAATGGAGAGCGCGCAAGCCCGGCCTGATCCAGGCCATACGCTTTCGCTTTTTCTTCGAGGACACCACCCTGATTCACATAAAGGTGGTTGCGTCCGCAACCGATGCATAGAGTGCCGTCCTCGTTCGTGCTTGCCCCGACCAGTTCCACCAGATCCTGGTCACCATCATTATCGAAATCTGCCCACGCAGCGCCGTGTTTATCAGCTCCGGGATTACCGCTCCATACCTTATCTATAATGTTGGTAAAAGTGCCATCCCGGTTATTCAGGTACATACTGGGCTTGCTATTATGGTTACCTACCCACAAATCCGGCCAGCCATCACCATTAATATCACCCCAGGATGCTCCATACGTACTTGAAGAATGGTTGATTCGCGCATCTTGTGTCGCCTCTTCGAACTTAATTTCTGCCATAATTGAATGTGATGAGACAAGGCAGTAAAGAGGTAAAATAAAACACTTCACTGCTAATATAAGTAAATCATGCTTGCAGGTAATTTTTCTTGTTCTTTCACGAGCCATCGTTACATTCATCTTTGTCACCTTGATTTTCTGTTGACAACAGAGCACATCGACCTGAGGGCCTTCCTGTTATTTATTTAACTATATTTTTTCATCAACAACCAGAATCTGGTTAGCCGGTATATCATCAACCAGATGCTGCACCTGCCCTGCAGGCCAGTATATGCTTAGCGAGTCAGCCTTTTCATGTGGACCTAATCCAAAATGGACACGCATGTGATTTTGAGAAAAACTATGCATACCGCCATCGACATGCCTGACCTGGGTTTTCCCGTTCACGCTCAAAACCAGTTTCGCGCCAATACCGTCACGATTCGATTCACTACCACGTAAATCAATTTCCAGCCAGTGATTGTTATTCCTCATATTCTGGAATAGCTGATGTGGACCTCCATGGGAAAAAGGCGGTGGACCCGCTCCATTTGTAACAAAGAGATCCAGAAATCCATCCAGGTTATAGTCAGCCATTGCCACCTGGTTACCGCGACCCTTTATTGAACCTTCCGCTCCACCGGCATCTTTCACTTTAATAAAATTGGCTTTTCCGTCATTTTCGTACAATATGTTGGTGAGATTTTCGACGGGGCCTGCACAGACCAGATAAAGATCCAGATCCATATCATTATCAAAATCACCCGCTGTAACAGAACTACATGACGTAGCCTGATCGGTAAAACGTAATTTTTTTGCTACGAACCTGTTTCCCTTTCTGATTAATAATACGTCATGCTCACTTCCGGTTTTGGGCTTGAATCCCTTGGCATTGAAGGATTCGATATTTTTTGTCGAGGTAATAATGAAGCCTATCAACTGGCCAAGGTTCGCCAGGGTCCATTCCCTTGTGACCGGATTAAATTCAATAGAGATACCTCCCCCTGCTTTTTTCAACGATGGCGCGCGCTCACGCGCCGCGGCGCTATCGACGGGAATTGTAAATATTTCGCTTTTCAGCTCTCGCTCTTCCGAACCTATATACAGCTTCGGATATATCTGACTACGTCGGTCAGACGGATCGTACCACGGCCTGTGAATTTCAAAGGTAACGTCACCATCCGTTCGAAACTTGACACTGGCCATATCAGTCGTTGGCCCACCCATTTTTCCCTTGATACTTCGGGCGTTCACCATTGATATATCCCTGCTCCCGGAGCGGGCCCGGACGAGGAACATATCCATCTCCCCGTCACCATTAAAATCGCCAATTGCCACGTCCTCAACTGCAGCAATTTTTGGCAACAATATTTTATCAGTAACCGCTTTCAATCCCTTCGATTTGATCGAATAGAACCTGCTGGGCTGCGTGTATGCTATCAGCTCCATCTGCTTTTGATCAGACAGTGAAGCAAGCTGTGCAAACGCATTATTAACCTTGATCTCTCCGGACTTACCTTGCTTGCTAACGCCCAGTAATTGCTTAATATCAGAGAATATGCCCCCATTTGATGATCGTGGAGCCCGAGAAAAACGAAACTTCTTCGTTTTATCTACAAAACCGTTATCAGTCTGAACAAACAGGGCCGAAGGGGCTTCCTTACGCATACGGTTCATCAACAGTATATCGAGTTTTCCATCCTGATTGACATCAAGCCAGAGCGGCGTTCTGCCGCGCCCCAATGGATAATCGATGCCCAGCTGCTTTGCCTTGTTTATTAACTGGCCGCCCTCATTAACAAAAAAGTAGTTGGGGCTTGCTCCACGACCTGCGGCTCCGCCTGTAACTGCAATCATATCCTGGTCACCATCATTATCGTAATCTGCCCAGGCAACGCCATGAAAGTCAGCGCGTAAATCTTCAAGAATAAGCGCGGAGTGAAGATCAATAAATTTTCCGTTTTTCTGATTCACATATAGACTGGGGGGCAAGCCATGATGATTGGATACCCATATATCCGGCCAGCCGTCGGCATTGACGTCACCCCAGGCTGATGCTGCCGTTGGTATAGATTGATTGATACCCGCAGTTTTTGAAACGTCTCTGAACTTAATTTCGCTATAGACATGTAGTGGGGCAATACCAAGTCCCAGCAATACGATATTAGCGATCATTTTGTACAATGCGGAAACAAACCTTTTGTTTTGATGTCTAACTGGAGTCATTATATATCTTATTTTATTGAAATACCTGATAACCTCAATGTTCCGCTTAAATGTGGATCAATATCAACACAAAATTCTACCGCATACAAGACACCGATACATGCACAAGGCAAACGTCTTTGATTTATTATTATACCCCCTGATATCATACTACGTGAATTCAGTCTGGCTGTGCAACAATTATCCTGGAATTACAGAGCATCCATTGCCCACTGACTTTAGCGGCCAGATATCTGCGTAATTATCATAGATCTCATTACCATATAGGCATTCAGGATCAATACTCGCCGCTGCACGTTATAATAAAACAGCGCCGGATATGTAAACACGGATTTCAGGCCATCATGCAGATACGGAGTCCACACACTCAGCAACGGCACGGACAAGCCTTGACGCACTAATCAGGGGGTAGGTATAGACCGATACACACAAGTCAGCAGAAACTGCCAGAGCCGACCGGATTACATCGAAAAGCGGGCATCATCGCGAGGTATTTACCGCACTCTCTCGCTGGGCCGAAATTATGACAAGGCGTAATTATTCGCCTCCTGGATTGATAATAATGGCTATCGCCGTCACCACCATATGACTTATAAATAATTCTTTATTTTTCTTTACATTAAATATTGATTATGTCAGATTTATTTAATATTTCTATATTTATTACTTTGAACCAACATCCTTTGCGCAGACTGGGAATATTCCAATGAATTCAACTCAACGTGTTAAACCTGTCCTAGTAACCGGCTCGCCACGCTCAGGAACTACATGGGTAGGTAAAATGCTTACTCTCAGCCCGCTGCTGAATTACATACATGAGCCTTTCAATCCACATATGGCAAAAAACAGGGTGTTGTGCAATGTAAAATTTGAACATCCGTTTACGTACATATGCGAGGACAATGGATCAACATATTACCACCCCATACAAAACATGCTGGAAGGTAAATATGATTTGATGTATGGGCTAAGGCATACGACCTCCGCCAGAAACCTGGTAAGCACGATCAACAAATGGCGTGAATTCAATCGACTGCGCAAACAGGGCTGCGCTCCACTGGTAAAGGATCCGATTGCAATAATGTCATGCGAATGGCTGAATCGTCATTTTGACATCCATACCATTATCATGGCCAGACATCCAGCAGCTTTTGTCTCCAGTATGAAACGGCTTGGATGGGGGTCTCGACCTGAAATATGGGCACTACAACAGAAGTCCTTGATGAGGGATTACCTGGGACCATTCGAGGAAGAGATCAGGTCTTTTCAAACCGGTGAATACGATATTATCGACAGAGCATCTCTTGCATGGAAACTACATCATCACGTCATAAATCTGTATCAGACCAGGCACAAGGAATGGGTATACATACGTCACGAAGATATCTCTAGTGATCCAATAAATACATTCAAAGCATTGTTTTCGGGGGTGGGCGTGCCACTTACAGATGATATCAACAAAACGATTGAGGATTACTGCAACCCATCCAATCCATCAAGCGCGAATGCTCAGGAAAAACCTATAAAATTAAATAGCAAGGCAACCATATCAAACTGGAAATCACAATTAACGCCTGATGAGATTGATCGTATTAGGGAACGCGTCGAGGATGTGTCAAAACACTTTTATTCAGACAGCGACTGGGAATTGGATACTTGATATATCTGTAGCAGCCATAGCTTGATCAGATAGAGTGTATCACCACGAAGGCGGGCTTCTGCCATGATTGCCGCGCGCCATGCTGTCCCGCTATAGATAAATGCTGGATATATAACAGCTCGAATTTATTCGTTGGTCAAAAGAGTTCAGATTCCCATACTGATCATTCAATATTCGTGCTTTCGTCTGTTCGTGGCGTATTATATTGATAAAGAATGATGTCAACCACAAGTGTTGATGCCCAAGTTTGTTTATCAACCCCCCTGAGCATTCTCCTTCCCCCGTTTTACAAACAGAAGCTGGTCCAGTTTAATTCCATTCATCACCTGTCTATAACCATCGGGCCAGCTTACGTGTACAGTAACCGGATCCTTGCTCTTGCCCAGCCCGAAGTACAGACGATAGTGCCCTTGTGAATAGCGGGACCCTTCAGACGCGCCCACTTGCTGCACCTGCGGTTGATCCGAATTAGCTGAACTGACTGTAACTACCGCCCCTATGCCTGCATGGTTCCCCGCAGATCCAAGCAATTCAATTTGCAGCCAATGATTGTCAGACTGCTTAATATTTTGCAATAAGAGCGGCTGCCAATAATCTTTCAAACCACCCAGGCGATTCTGCATACCATACAACCCACCAAGCCCTTTCGCCCACCATTTTTTCTTACCTTTGTAATTCAGGGCCATCAATACATCTCGCGCACCATCGCTATTCATGTCAAACCATGATACATGAGCATCGCTCAGATCATTGGATGAGAATCGATCCTTCGTCACACCGAGGACCCTGGATTGAATAAATTTACCGGGAGATTTCTGTTTATACAAACCATCCGGGATCGTATGTAAATCCTGTACACCATCATTTTCGTAGTCTATCCAGTTAGCAGCCCTGCTACGCTTCGGCAAACCCCATGCAAGAGGATCTGAAACAATAAAGTCACCGCCCATGTTAATGCAAAATGCATTGCCAGATGGTGAAACCGAAAAGATATCCATATCACCATCCATATCAAAATCTGCAATCACAAGTTGCTTGCTTATATGCCCTGTAGGATTGGAAGAAAGATATTTCGGTGTAAAAGCTCCTGAAATATTTTCATAAAGGTAGAACGATCTTTTATCCACCCAGAAAAGATCGATGTCACCATCGTTATCCGCATCCAGCCAGACAAACGATCCTTCGGCAGGCATATCGAGCCCTACGTCTTGAGCCACTTCCTTGAAGTGACCACCTGGCAACTGTTCGTAGAGCTTGTTTGCCTGATACTCTAAGGACTTACCACATGAAACGTAAACATCAAGCCTGTTATCGCCATTATAATCAACCCAGGCCGCTTTACGCCCGGAACAGTCTTTTTTTAATAATCCGCTTTCTTCCCCGATGTCTCGGTATACACCGGCCTCCGAGACGAATAGTTCATCCCAATACGGTTCCGGCATACGACCCATCCAGCCCTTTTGGCCACCCCGTGTAATGAACAAATCAAGTTGCCCATCCCCATTGTAGTCCGCCCATGCCATACCATGGCGGTCTCTCATGTTTATACTGAATTCCAGGGCGGATGGCGATTTATGCTGTGTTCCGACATAAATACTATCTGCACTAACACCAGCATCAAAGCTGAAACGGATTGGCAAGGCATGCAGATAAGGTTTGAAGGAAAAATAGCTTTCACCTTTGAGAGTAAAATTAATAACCGTACGCTCTACTCCATTGGCGAGTGTTTCACGTTTAATAGTTGTTTTTACATTCTCGTTGTGATCAATTTTTAATGGCGACTTGACCACAACTTTTCCTTTAATTGCGCCAGCGCCGGTTTTGTGTGTTCGCACAATAATTGACGGTCCATTCCAACTGATATACACACCCTTTTCTTTAACCTCCGTTTCTTCGGGTAAAACTGCCAATCCCGGAAACTGTAGATCCTGATCCAGCTGCATAGAAGGGAATTGTTCTTTAAATTTATTACGCCCCTGATTAATAAGGACGCTTTGTGGACCTGAGTGATTTGAAGTAAAAATGTCCAGCGCAGCATCCCGGTTTATGTCTGCAACCCCCAGATCAAACAAACCAAAATGCGCTATATCCAACGGCACTTCTTCGAAACCTTGTGTATTTTTCAATGAAGGTGTAAACCTTGAGAACAGGAAAACAATGATAAGAATTAGAACAATGAGGGCAAGCATACTTGCACGCACCAAAAATGTTATTGCCTTATTAATCAATACAATCCCCCCAAAAATGATAGCCACTAGATGTTGTCTGCAGGTTCCAGCACAAAGCCATCTTTCATAGCAGCCAACACCCTTGATCGTCACCTCTGAAAATCAGTTGCAGCGACCGTCTATACCATTTGCAATCTATCAGCCGTCCCAACTAAAATCCTTGCCAAGATAACTATACAGAGCCTGGTTATACTGTCGGTAATATTTCACCAGGAACTTTCGTATCTCCCGATCCATAGCAGTTTCCCTGCCTATATTAAATGTTTTGTACGAACTCAACTCATACTCGGGTAACTCAAGGAAATCTAGCACGCGACTAAAACAGGATGCAGTATCACTAAAGAATTCTTCGCTCTTAAGTACAAGGATCTGCTCCGCAGGGAACAGCTCAAACCAACGCTTCACCTGCTCTATATAAATACCGCGCTTGAGATAGGAAAATATTTTATAGTTGATACTGGAATAATTTTCATCCATAAGCATCTTTTCATATTCTTCCTGCAACCTCGCTGGTTCTGCCTCAATGGCGTCCTTGAATGACAGGGGTTCCTGCCCGAGCTTAACATGATATCTATAGTGCGAAAATGCACGGTCGACCGGATTCCTCAGCATTATTATTATTTTTGCTTTCGGAAAAGCGGACTTGATACGCTTTGCTACATGCGGATGAAATAAATAATAAGGTGTAGCCTCGCCAGTAATTATTCGATGGTGCTTGCGAACTGTATAATAATACTTTTTAATCAGAGACGGAAATTGCTTACTATACCAGGAATACCCCTTATCATACTTATCCGTAAAAAAATGAATTTCCTTCTCATGGGACGATAAAACACACGGATGCTTGACAAGGTAATTATATAAGGAGGTTGTGCCACATTTCTGCGCGCCTATGATAAAAAAATCAGGTTTAGCATAGGCCAATGATTTAAAATTTTGCCATAGATGCACGTTGTTTAAACCTGGTCATAGACAGATGAAAAGTTTATTAATCGCCTTACCAATTTGGCAAGATTTCACCAACCATTTGCCGTATATGGCAAATATATTCACTGTTCATACTTCAGAAGATAAAAATTTAACATCCCAATTTAAAGCTGGCATCGTTACACCCATGCGATTGGCCGGCACGAGATCACAACCTTTTGTGGAGATATCAAATGTGAGCGCATCTTCATACATATCAAGTCTTCTCGGGCCGTTACGTGTTCCTATCGATAAATTATATCGTCCGGGTCTCAAATGCTGGGATAATATACTGCTAGAAATATACACCCCCTTTTCTCGAAGTTGACCATGTGCACCCGGATTATCAGTATCAATGGAAGTATATATTACATTACCTTTCATATCAGTAACCCGATAAAGGATCTGTATATTCCTGCTCGCATCCTTTATTTCATATTTAATATCCAGCCTGAGAGGCTTATCATAATCAGCAAGTACAGATGAAGTGTTATCTCTTGGATCAATCAATTGCGCCTTGTGCAATATGATATCTGAATTGACTGATCCCTGGTCGCCATCCGGCTCCCATACTGAATGACCGGCGGTACCTGCACTCAAATATGACGATACAACTTCATCTGCATCACCTTCGAGCCTCTTAGCTCCGTTATCCAGCCAGATGGCACGTTCACATAATTGTGTTATGGCCCCCATATTATGACTGACGAATAAAATAGTACGCCCTCCTTTTGCAACACTTTCCATTTTATTCA
Organism: uncultured Gammaproteobacteria bacterium; assembly: GCA_947258655.1. Lineage (GTDB taxonomy): Bacteria > Pseudomonadota > Gammaproteobacteria > JAADHQ01 > JAADHQ01 > JAADHQ01. The sequence continues at coordinate 15,126 of CAMYJD010000020.1, forward strand.
GGCACTTGTTCTGAAATTCGGCATCGCCGACCGCCAGAACCTCATCTACTATTAGGATCTCCGGCTCCAGGTGGGCAGCAACAGCAAATGCCAGACGTACTCTCATTCCACTGGAATAACGTTTTACCGGTGTTTCCAGAAATTTCTCGGTCCCGGAAAAATCCACTATTTCGTCATACTTTTGATCCACTTCCTTTTTGCTCATGCCGAGAATTGTTCCATTCAGATATATATTCTCACGCCCCGTTAGCTCGGGGTGAAATCCTGTTCCTACTTCAAGGAGACTTGAAACACGCCCTCTGATTGTGACGGTACCTCTGGATGGCGGTGTGATTTTGGACAATACTTTTAGTAATGTAGATTTGCCCGCTCCATTTCGCCCGATAATCCCTACTTTCTCTCCCGACTTTACCTCAAACGAGACATCATTCAATGCCTGAAGAATATTGTCCGGATTAGAATCAATATCACTAAAATCAAACAATGAACGATATTTACGATAATTTTTTAATGGGCTGCGGATTGTATCCAGTAGGGAAGCCATCATAGAGTCATTAGTTGCTTCCTTTGCGCCCAGACGATAATACTTGCTTAGATTCTCTACTTTTATTGCGGTATCATTCATCACGCTTCACTTCTATAAAAAATAATAAATAGCCCCTGGGAACATAAATTTTCTGTAGCTTAAATTACGTCTACAAAAACCCTTTCCATTCGCTTGAAATACATTGCTCCCAACCACAGAGCTATGGCGCAAGTAATCATCCCAGGAAAAATATACTGCCAAGGAATATCTGTTCCAAGGATACAGGCGCGAAAGCCCTCAATAACACCAACAATAGGATTTATTGAATATAGCAATCGATACGCATCGGGGATTTTATCAGCAGAGTACAATATAGGAGCAGAGTATATTAACAGCTTTAAAAAAAACTGCAGCGCAAACTTGACATCACGGTAACGTATAGCAAGCGATGATAGAAATATACCAATTGCCGCAGGCACGGCCATCATCATAACAACAAATACCGGTATGAACAGCAAGTTCCAAGTCGGTGCAACTTGATAATAAATCAGAATGGGTATTAACAATAACAGAGAAATCGAAAAGTCGATTAATTTCGACAATACGGGAACTATGGGAAAAATCAAGCGGGGAATATAAACCTTACCAAGAATACTCTGCTGCGAAACAAGACTGTTACTGGACTTGTCCAAAACACTCTGCATATAGGTCCACGGAAGAATTGCCAGTGTAGAAAACAGAAAATACGGTATATCACCGGTATCTAATTTTGCCAATTTCCCAAATATTATTGTAAACACTATTATCTGGATAAGTGGAACGATCAGGGCCCATGAGAATCCCATAATACTTTGGGCATATAATACTTTTATATCACGCCAAACCAGCGAGAAAAAAAGGTCTTTATACCTTACGAGTTCGGAAAAATTAAGCGCCTGCCAGCCCTGTGGAGGCTGTATTACATCTATTACCACAGAATCTTCTTTTGCCATTTTACCAATCTGCTTTTAAGTAAGATGTTAAAATAATTACATCAACGGTATTCTTGCTTTCATGATGCCAGTCGATACACATGTCGAGACGTATTCAATAATGCAACATATTGCATACTTTTACATCTCACCGTGCAAATATATAACAATTTATGTAAAAGGATTCTGATATACATGAGCGCCAATCATTAGAATCCGAATAAAAACTTCAGGCCGGAGAATTAGTGCCTTCATTCATCCTGCTTTGATTCCATATATCAAATATCGAATTATCGAACATGGCATCAACTATACTCATCTGACAAACCAAGAGCTGCGATCCGGCAGACCGATTACAAACTCTTAAATACTATTTAAACATTTTCTCAATGCTGGAGAGCCCTTTTCTTTTCCTTTTCTGGCTGCTCTGTGCCTTCCTACCTTTCCCTTCAGGCAAAACCTTGTGTGCTTCCTGCCGCTGACTGATCATATCGGACTCGTAAACCTGAGCCTCGACTTCCTGCTCTCTAATCGGGGACATACCAAGCTTTTTATCTTCCAATACAAGCTCAATGATTTCCTTATCTATGCGTGGCTTCTGATCTGCAAATGCATACACAAGAGCCATACCACAAAGTATGTTGACTAACCTTGGAACTCCCCCGGTAACTTTCCATATAAGATTATAAGTATCCGGCGCAAAAAGGTCTTTATCTCCTCCTGCAACAGAAAGTCTGTGCTCAATATACCGTTTTACATCTTCTTCGTCCAGCGAACCCAGAAAGTAATCCACCTCAATACGCTGAACAAACTGAACCAGTTTAGGTTGTCGTAATACATCCCAAAGATTCGGTTGGCCAACCAAAATCAACTGAAACACTTGGTGCTTATCAACATTGATGTTCGTCAGCATGCGAAGTTGCTCAAGAATTTCAGCGCTGAGATTCTGCGCCTCATCAATTATAAGTACCGTTCTTTTGCTCGCCGCATATGTGTTGATCACAAACTCGGTAAATTCATCGAATAGCTCTACTTTGTCTTTACCTTTGTATTCCAGCTCAAAGGCATAAAGAATGAACTGCATCATCTCCTCAAATGAAGATATGGTGACAGTTGACACCAAGCCAACCTCTACATCACCCTCAAGATTACGCATCAACTCACGCACCAGCGTAGACTTTCCAGAACCGATACCACCGGTTATCGCCGTTATAGCTGCTTTATTTAAAATGCTATATTCGAGTTTCGATAAAGCCTTTTTATGCTTATCAGTCAAATACAGGTAGGCAGGATCCGGCGGAACCGCGAACGGAAGCTCCTTGAAATTGTAAAATTCTTCATACATATTTCATGCCTCCATTACACTTGGAAGAAAATATACTGCCTGCACACATAAAAATTATTGCTGTCAGCCCGACCAGGCAAATCTCTTCTTGAATTATTTTCTTGATATTATACATAACACCTAACCAGAAATTTCCTTTTAATACATTAATAATATTCAGAAGGTTTGTGGACTACTTCAGATTTATTGAGGACAACACCTGCGATGTTGACATCCTTTAATAGCTCCAATGCCTGCTTAAATTCATTCGATTGAGTTTTGCCATCCTCGACAACAAGTAAAAGAGCATCCAGATGCTGCGACAATCCCACCACATCATCCCCAACCATAATCGGCGGCAAATCGAACACTACTATACGCTCAGGATAACGTTGCCTGGAGTGCTCGATAAACTCTATCATTCGTGGAGACGAAAGTAATTCTGATGCACCACCATGAACACGATTACTAGGAACCATCACGAGTCGTTTGATCTCGGGATGTATAAAGATATCATCAAGCGAACTCTCTTCCAGCAGATAGTTATTCAAACCATATTCCACCTCTATACCAAGTGTTTTACAAACACCAGGTTTCCTAAGGTCAGCATCTACCAAAAGCACAGAGTGGTTATGATCTTGCGCTATGCTGATGGACAAATTTATTGCAGTTACAGACTTTCCTGCCGACGTATTAGGGCTTGTGATCCCTAATGTCTTCCAGTTATTTTGCTTCATAACCTGAAGGACTCGTGTGCGCAACAGTCCATATGTGTCAACAATCCGCTCATCATCGAGACCGATAATAACGCGGTTCTCGCGTAAAACATCAGGCTCAAGTGAAATTTTACGGGAGCTGGAATATTGTATCGGCTTTGCTGGCACAGCATCTGATTCATTGTGTACTTTTGATATTTTACTTCGAGCCTGCTCCAGGGCGCGTGATATTCTATCCATCAGCGCAACCTCATTCTCGACATAAAGTATCTAAGACAGACAATTGAATTTGGTCCACACTCACTTATCAATACTTTCTTTCTCATTTTCATTCACTACCTCAGCTGCTGCTTCTGCCTTCTTTTCTCTATCTACTACCTTGGCCGCTTTTGCTGCCCTCTTATCTACGGGCTCGTCAAATAATTCATCGAGAGGCTTCAAGTAAAAATGGACAAAAGCCAGTGTTGACGCAACCAATACAAAAAACACTACTACCATCAACAGGCGTTTTTTCAAATTCCTGGCAGCATCATTAGCATTCTGGATATAAGGAATTACTACAATAGGTAGCGCACCATATATTTCAACAATACCCCTTCTACCACGCACACTATTATCGTTATATTCACCCAACAGCACTGACCCAAGGCCGCCACCAAATGCCAGCAAGCCGCCCAGCAGTACTATTCCTAGACGATTAGGGCTGTCAGGGCTCGTGGGCAGATACGCCGAACCGGTCAGGACAAATCGTTCTCCTTTTCCGCCAGCCTCTAGTTGTTCCGCGAGCTTTGCCTTCAATTGCTTGGACTTCAATTCCTGATACTTCGCCTTGGCATTAGCATAATCACGGCTCAATGACTTGTAGTCTCTTTCGACCACCGGAGTCTCAAATAGTCGCTTTTCATATACGCGCAGTTTTTCCCTGTGGCTTGCCAGTTTGGATTTCTCTTCAGTCAGATTGGAATAGGTGGTTTCCAATTGAGTTTTCAACGCCACAAATCGCGGATTATCGGCAGGTATATTATTGGATTCCGACTTTTCAGCACCGGTAATTACAATATTTCTCAGCCGTGTCTCAAGTGTGGATACTATTGACTTCAGCTTCATAACATCCGGATGATTTTCAGAGTATTGCTGTCGTGACTCCAGCAGCTTGGATCTTGACTGCGTTAGCTTTGTTACAAGCTGGCTCGCCTCAGCCGCACTTTTTGACTGACCGCCGAGCATCTCAATCTCCCGGCGAAGCTTAATGACATCTGGATGCGAAGGAGTATAACGCGTATTCGCCTGAAGAAACTCTACAGTCAGTGCACTCAAACGTTGACTTGGTGTCTGGATAATTTTCCCTTCTTCAGTAGTAACGGCCTTTCTCGGGTCGGTTAAGGAGAGCTCCGATTTTAAAGCTGTTATTTTATCCTCAAGAGTCAGTATTCTTCCTTTCGAACTTTCTATATTCTCTTCCGCTTTTTCGTATAATTTGAGATTAAGGTTCATCAGCTCGGGCAACCGTTCTCTCTGCTCCTGCTTGAAAACAGCTAATGCCTTCTCCTGTTTCTCAATCTCTTTACGTAAAGCTTCTGCTTCCTCTTGAAGAAACGCTGATACTTCTACGGCCTGCTTACTGCGCGATTGCTTATTCTCAGCCAGATAACGGTTAGCCAACTCTGCAGTAACTTTCCTCGCAATCTTCGGCTCTTCTGCTTCATATGCAACTGTAAAAGATACGGTTGCAGTTGTCTGGCCTTTTGACTTTGAGTCACTGGCCTGTATGTTCAGCATTTCTACACTGATACTATTACGAATTAAGGCGACCATTTCGCTCAGGTCACCCCGCTTCCTCATATCTGGATAAAGATTAAGCGTTTTCGCAATATCAATCAGATTGTCATAGGTAATGAGGCTTTGCTTGATACCAATGATCCTCTCCTGCACATATCCGGTTACCGTAGTTTCAACAAGATCACGGGGTATATCCTGTTTTTCAATGAGAATAGTAGCTTCAGAGCGGTAAACAGGAGGCAAGATGTACGCGACGATCAAACTTATAATCAGGATAATAGCAAACGTTATAAAAAACGGAACTCTCCTACGTTTGAGGATATCAAGATAATCTGACAACTCCATCGCGTAATAATGTGATGCGGCATTTTCCACAAACTACTCCTACGAAAACCAGGCTATTTTGCTGGACTATTCCAAATTAATGGGCTTACTATGAGTCAATGAGATCGAGACAGCGTTACTATCAACTTCATTTGCATTTTTCCCGCGCTCGACAAAGGTATAATCATATCCACCGTTCAATGTCCACCAGCGAGTTAATTTCCAGCTCATGCGCGGCCTGATGATATAATAACGGGTTTCTTTCGTATTCGATGAACCAACATTTTCATTATCGATAAACCTGAACAACAAGGAACTACTCAGTCTCCGCGTAAAACGATGATGCAAATCAAACTTTAGTTGATTCGACTCAACAACAGAACCTGTACCACTTGGATCCACATCATGCTTAATTGATAAGCCGTACTTGGTGGTTTCGGTTTTGCTCTTCAAATCTAGGCGCAATACATATCCGTCAATATCGACATCTGAAGCGATTACATCACTTTTTTGGGTGTTACGGTTGATACCGGCATTAATGCTGCCTGACATTGTTTCTGAAAATAAGCGTCGGTAACCGACAGTCAGATTATAGCCATCGACCTCGTTATTGGCATTATCCAGTGATTCGAATTGACTCGCTCCCACGCTTATATTGAAGGTATCGCGCTCACTCAGACGGCGAAAAACACCGAAGCTCACACCTTGCTGCTCATAATCAAAAAGGCCACTTCCTGAACGATTTTTATCGTAACTGACATCCCTGTAATTTAAGGCAAAGCGAAGATTGGTTCTTTCGCTGAGACTATGCTCCCAAGAGGGTGTGAGCAGCACATTATTACGCCTGATATTGACATCAACCAGACCTTCATCAATATCATCCCCCAAACCGTCGTCCACGACGTCATCTAATTCAATTCTTTTTAACGTTGTATCACGTCGATAGTAGCCATCCAGCCCCCATCTGCTCCGCTCGGTTTTATAATAAGAAGCCAATACGAAATCAACGTCAGTATTATTGGTATTTACTTCATCGTCATCAGAATAATCGCTATATTTCGCATTGATGCGTCCACTGACTTTACTTATTTCTGTTAACCTGCTGAATTCAAGATTACCCTTTAATAGGGCGCCTGTAACTGTATCGTGTGGCGCGCTGGTCAAGCGAATATTATCATCGTACCTTCCTTCCAGTGTTACACGCGGTGTAAGCTCCCATAGCTCAGCGTTTGCAAGAAATGGAAACAATGATGCGACAGCTATGCTCATGGCTGTCGCAAACCTGTAATGGTTATTATGCATGATATTTTTGCGCATGATTTTTCCTTGCTTATTTTTTATTTATAAATTGCCTATGCAACATAACCGTTATGGCACAACGATGACATCGTCGTTCTGCAGACTGATATTCTGGTCCAGATTCTCACCACTTTTAACGGCCTTGTAATTGAATGGAAAAACAATCTTTTTCCCATTCTGCTTTCTGAGCACCTTGATCTCTTTTTGTGATGCATACGGGTCAAGCCCACCCGCCAATGTTAATGCCTGCAGCACATCGACATAGCGGCCAATCGTAAACTGCCCCGGCTTCTTTACTTTGCCGATTACATAAATACGGAATCCGGTAAGTTTTGTTACCGAGACCGTCACCACGGCATCAGGAATATATTTCTGAATGCGTGCGGTGATATCAGCCCGTAACTCTGCCGTTGTCCTTCCTGCCGCCATGACATCGCCCGCCAGTGGAAATGTAATCCCGCCATCCGGACGAACCAGCACTTCCCGTTGCAGTTCCGGCTCCTTCCACACCGAAATCTGCAGCACATCCTCTGGACCTATCCTGTAATCTTTTAATTTAGCTGGCTTTGCCGGAGACTCTTCAGCTTGCACGCTGCCTGAAAAGATGCCGAACAATGCTATCAGCGCCACCAACAACAGCAACCTGCGTGACTGCTCGTGTCGCTGTGATTTCTGCATCACCGGCCTATCTGCGGACCATGAACCAGCATTGCTCACAGAAAATTGTACATTCATCTCCTAGCTCCTTGTTATATATACATATATTATATGTCGATAGTTATACATACTTACTCACATTAACGGAAGGAAGTTTCAGTAGCAAGATTAATATATACCAATACTATAAAACAAACTTATTAAGTAAAAATTAACTAATAATTTACATCGACGCGGTAAGCTGTTGCCCGCTCAGGTTCAATATAATGCCGGCTTCCGTGACTGCAAAACTTCACCCAAATAATTTTAAGTAATTGAATATAATCTACTTTTATATGATCTACCCCATATAGCGACCACAGCCATACTTTATTTACCCTAATTAATGATAATTGAATGGATATCAACTTACTAATCATAATTTCAGATCGATCCGAACAATCAAAGTTCAGACAGTCATATAGAAAGAGCAAATGCGGCGGATAGTACCTGACACACCAGCCAGGTTAGCGGGTGCCTGATATTTGAGATACAGCAGCTATAGGAAAGAGTCTCAGCTGATTTACGCTACAGCGTACACAGCCAAAACAGGTTTGCCCGGGCTACTCCGCAGACAGGCAGGATACGCAGACCGACGGGGCCGGAAAAATCCGGCCCCGACTATCAGTTCCTAGACTGCAGTCGGTACCGGTGAATAGTTACGCAGGTTCCTGGCAAAGTCCTGCAGGACTTTGATGCCTGTGGCCTCGGCCTGTGTACACCATTCTTTCAATGCCTGCACCAATGTGTCGTGATTGGCTGCCGCTCGTCCCCAAACATCCTGTAATTGCACACGGAACCTGTAGACGGTTTCCAGCTCTTGATTGCTGCTCAAGACCTGGTCCAGTTCGGTCTTTGATGCCTCATCCATCTGCGGGTACTCACGCACCAGCAGGGTTTTTGCCTTACGCAAGGCCTTCTGGCATGCGCCGTCCTTGCAGGACTGCTGACTCAAAACCGGCAGCGTGACCTGCTTGGCATAATTGGCCATGACATGCAGGCGGTTGGCAAATACGGCCTTGATCGTCTCGAGATCGATGGTATCACGGCTGGCATCGAGGTGCGGCTTGGGCGCAAGCTTTTTGACCTTGACCAGACCTAACGCTGACAGGACCTTGATGTACATCCAGCCAATATCGAACTCCCACCATTTCATAGAAAATTTGGCCGAGCTCGGGAAGGCGTGATGGTTATTATGCAACTCCTCACCACCAATCCAGAATGCGATTGGCCACAGGTTGGTCGCCGCATCCTGGGTCTCATAGTTACGATAGCCCCAGTAATGCCCGAGGCCATTGATAACACCTGCTGCATGGAATGGGATCCAGATCATCTGAATCGCCCAAACAGCAATACCGGCAACGCCGAACAGCATGATATCAATCAGCAGGTTCAGGTAGATACCACCTTGTTTGAAATTGGTATAGACCTTGTTTTCCATCCAGTCATCCGGCGTACCATGCCCGTAGTCATCGAGGGTCTGCTGTTTTCTGGCCTCTTCCTTGTACAGGGACACGCCGTCCCACAACACCTTGTTGATGCCATCGATCATCGGGCTGTGCGGATCATCCTCGGTTTCACACTTGGCATGGTGCTTGCGGTGGATAGCGACCCACTGCTTGGTCAACATGCCGGTTGTGGTCCACAACCAGAATCGGAAAAAATGGGCGAGTACCGGATTCATATCCAGTCCACGATGTGCCTGATGGCGATGCAAATAAATGGTTACCGAAGCAATGGTGATTTGTACCAGTACCAGGGCAACCAATACGATCTGCCAGGCGCTGAGATCAAGTAAACCCTGACTCAGGAAGGTAAGAATTTGATCAAGCATTGGACGCTACTCTCTTTTTGATTAACATAATAAAACAATGCACTCTGCGGGTATTGTCTCTTGGTGGCTGCAATCATATAGTATTGATAATGCCCCTGTCCAGCGCAGGATTATTAGGCCATACCAAAAAACTTTAATAAATCAATTACTTTTAATAATACCCGGGTTTGACATAGGTCTAATATGGAGCCGATCAGTGCCTATTTCAATCCCGTATCAACACCAGATTACCAACATCATCACGAAAACAGACCCATCCGGGCGCGACAAATGTCGTCGCCACCTCTTCCAGAATGACTGCAGGCCCCGCCAGGCGTTGCCCGCAACCGAGCTCGGCACGCCGGAAAACTGCAGCCGACGCGTCCAGGCCTGCCAGTGGTATGTGTCGACAGGGCTGCGCCGTTGCAGTCTGCGTACAAGGCTCCAGGATCATATCTGGCTCAGGCCCCGATACTGCAATGCGGATATTGACGAGTTCCACAGGCTCTGCCAGTGAATGCCCGTAAATGCGCTGATGTTGTGCATGAAAATGTTGTTGACACACCTGCAGGTCGGTTTCGTCCCGGTCAAAATCGACATTCAGAGAATAGGACTGTCCGCTATAACGCAGATCCATACTACACCTGACCATTATATCGGCTAATTCCAGACCCTCTTGACCCATCTCCTCAAGCCCATGATCAATAAGCCTTTTATAATGCCCTTGCAGCGTATCGCCGCTGATATTGCGCAATTCCACCGTCATAGTCTGTGAAAACTGCCGGCTCAGCGGCGCCACCAGCATACCCAGGGCCGATAGCACCCCGCCATGCACCGGAACGACAGCGCGCTTCATTTGCATGGCCTCGGCCAGTGCACACACATGCAGGCCACCTGCACCACCGAATGAGGCCAGTACGTAGTCGTGTGGGTCGCATCCGCGATGCAGTGAGATGACCCTGAGCGCACGCACCATGTGTTCATTGGCCAACTCCACGATCCCTTGCGCGGCCTGCTCTACATTTATCTGCATGGCCGCAGCAATCGCGGACACCGCTGTGCGCGCAGCCCCAATATCGAGACGCATACGTCCGCCGAGGAACGCATCGGCCTGAATACGCCCGAGAACCAGATTGGCATCGGTTACGGTTGCCTGTGTGCCCCCCTGACCATAACAGGCGGGTCCCGGTCTCGCACCGGCCGATTGTGGCCCGACATGCAGCATCCCACCCGCATCTACATAGGCGATTGAGCCACCTCCGGCGCCGATGGTATGCATATCGACCATAGGCACCGCGACCGGGTAATCACCGATAGCGCCCTCCGATGTCAATTTGATACGCCCATCGATCAACGCAACATCGGTGGAGGTACCGCCCATATCAAATGTCAGCAGACGCTGTTGCCCGATCTCCTTGCCAATATGCCGCGCTGCCATCAAACCGCCGGCCGGCCCTGATAACAACATATTCACGGCAAGGCGCCCGGCCTTTGACGCACTGACGGTACCGGCTGAGCTTTGCATTACCGCGACGCTCGCCGGTGCCACGGCCTGCTCCAGACGGCCCAGGTAACCCTGTAACAATGGTCCGACAAAGGCGTTCAACCAGGTCGCGATACCGCGTTCGTATTCCCGATATTCAGACAGCACGGCAGATGAACAGGTGACAAACAAATCCGCTGGCAATGCCGCAGCGATGCGTTGCTCCAGCGACGGATCCAGATAGGAAAAAAGCAGGTTTATCGCTACGGCCTGCGGCTTCAGCGCCTGTATTTGTGCGCATAAGGTCTCGATGTCATGATCGGTCAACGGCTCCAATACAACTCCATCTGCTGACAGACGCCCACCCGTCTGCAGACATAGCTCGGCAGGAACGGGGGGCGGCATTTGCCCGGGCTGCAAATCATACAGGGATTTTCGCGCCTGCCGACCAATCGTCAACACGTCGGCAAAACCGTGATTGCTTATATAGGCCGTCCTGACCCCACGCTTTTCCAGCACTGCATTGGTCGCGACAGTGGAACCATGTACGATCTGCAATCCCTGCAATAACACACCGAGATCAGCGATGCCCTGCAGAATGGCGCGCTCAGGGGCATCCGGCGTCGACAGTACCTTGTGCACCCGGATCCGCCCATTTTGATAGAGCACAAAGTCGGTGAAGGTACCACCGGTATCAACACCGAGCTGTGACGACACAGTTCCTCCCACTGCGTTTGGCCTCATATAATGCCTTGTCAGCGCGCTCAATCAGAGTGTCGGCAGTATCGCTTGCATATGCACAGGCCAGCCCCTGGCTAAGGGTGATATCGATTTCCTCGCCATTGGCATTGTAGGGCGCCTCGTTGACATGGGTACGAATACGTTCTGCAATCAACTCAGCCTGCTGCTCAGTCTTGTTGATCAACAGAATGATAAATTCCTCACCACCATAGCGACCAACCATATCAGTCCCGCGCAGAGACTGGCGAATCCTCGCGGCTACACCCTTGAGTACATAATCGCCGGTTAAATGGCCAAATTCGTCATTGATTGTCTTGAAGTAATCCAGATCGGCCATAATCAGATAAATCCCGTGCTTGTGATTGCGCAGATCGATCAGTTCGCGCATCAACCGCTTTCTTACAACTTCGCGGTTTGGCAGACCGGTCAGCTCATCGGTACTGGCCTTTTGCATCAATTGCAGGCGCTCATACTGGATGTTTCTCAAAGAGTCCTCGAGATTATTTACTGTTGTGGAATGATAGGCCGATACCGCCAATGACATATCGAGACAGGATACCTTCAGGGCATAATTAATCATGGCCAGGCGCTCGTCGTCAGCCGCAATCAGGGAGCAGATTTCGCGAATAAAAATCTCCTGCAATATCCGGTATGCGCTCTGGTACAGGCTCAATGGCACACCCACCTGATAATGCACCCAGCCTATTTTCAGACGCGCATCAAAATAGCTCAGGGTATTAAAATCCTTGCCCAGGGTAGCGAGATAGGCTGTCTGAGTCTTTTTCAGGCCGGCAAGATCGACGCCACCCTGATTGATAATATGCATGAACTCGGGTTTCTGCATCAATCTGGCATAGAAGTCGTCCACAATCTGTTGCTGGCACGGATGCATGACCCGGGCCAGGAACTGTTCGGCGCATTCCAGCTCGGCTGCACCCATATCCATCATCATCAGGCGTATGTCAATCGCTTTCTGATCGAACCCGAACAGTTCGCAATATGGGTATGCATCGCTCATGATATTTATCTGGATCAGTCACCGAACTTCAGGATAACATGATTATAATGATCAGGTTTAATTGCTATATAGCTTAACAAGAAAACAGATATGCCGGAACTACCCGAAGTCGAAACCACCCGCAGGGGCATCGAACCCTATCTACTCGAGCAGCAAATCAGTCGCATCGATATACGTAACCGCCACCTGCGCTGGCCTGTCAGTTCACGTCTGCAGGCCGAGGCATGCAGCGCACACATCCACGCGGTTGAACGACGGGCGAAGTACCTGCTGATATATACCGATCGCGGTTGCATCATTATCCATCTGGGCATGTCGGGCAGTCTACGCATTGTCGCGAACGGCACAGACGCCGGGAAACATGATCATATTGATATCACGCTCAGCAATAACAGGGTATTGCGCTTCCGCGACCCGCGTCGTTTCGGCGCCTTCCTCTGGACCCGTAATGATCCCCTGGCGCACAAACGCCTGCGTGCACTTGGCCCGGAACCGTTGCACGATGACTTCGACAGCAGCTATATGCAGAGACTTGCCCGGGGCCGTAAACAGGCCATCAAGACCTTCATCATGGACAACCATATCGTTGTCGGTGTCGGTAATATTTATGCCTGCGAGGCATTGTTTCTGGCCGGCATCAACCCGAAAACAGCCGCTGGCAAACTGTCAGCCGCACGTTGGCAAAAACTGGTCACGGCCATAAAAACGGTACTGCGCAACGCCATCAAGCAGGGGGGGACCACGCTCAGGGACTTTACCGGTAGCGACGGCCAGCCCGGCTATTTTGCCCAGTCCCTGAACGTCTACGGCCGTGAGGGTAAGGCCTGCTCACACTGTCAACGTCCGATACGCCGGATCACGCAGGGCCAGCGCGCCACGTTCTACTGCAGCAAATGCCAGCGCTAGCACATATTTAGCATAGATTACAATACGTTAGCCAATATCGCGGTAAAATGCTATGATAACGGCCGATATATACAGATTTGAGGTCCGCAAATGAGTTCAATCCCGTTCGATAATGGCACTGATATTAGCGCCTGCGCATCCAATGCACCCTTCGCGCTGCAGGTCCTGGGTGACAGCATGGAACCCGAATTCAGGCATGGTGCCATTATCATCGTCGATCCCAGCGTCCCATTGCACCATGGTGCCTATGTCGTAATCGATTACCAGGGAGAAACAACGTTCAGGCAATTTATTGTCCGCGCAGAGAAGCACTACCTTGTCGCGCTGAATGACAACTATCCCGAGGTCCTGATCAGCGAGGAATACAACATTCGCGGGATTGTGTCCCAGCAGGCCCGCAATCGTAAACTCGGCATCAAAAAAGCGATCCACTACCTGAAATAGTGGCTCCGATCGTTACCCGTTTCGGCCAGTAAGTGAATTCGCACTGAATCGACTGACATAGCATCAGCAATGTCAGTGTCAGCATTGCTCCCACGGAAGACCACGAAAGCGCCAGCCACCAACCGTGCTGCGTTGGTGCTGCTCGTTCAATTCTCCTTCAAAACCCTCACTGACATGGTAGACATTCTCCAGGCCTGCCTCGATCAGTTTATGACCCGCTTCCCTGGAACGCTTGCCACTGCGACAGATCAGGATAATCGGCGCGCATTGCTCACCCGGCTCACAGGCTACGCCACCGAGCATTAACTGGCGGATCTCGGTGACAAAATGCGGATTCACAACCCAGTCCGGCTCGTCAATCCAGGCCACATGCACGGCCCCGGCCGGATGACCGACAAACAGGAATTCCATCGATGAGCGTATATCCACCAGCACCGCACGGTGATCTGTCTGGAACATATCCCAGGCCTGTTGCGGGCTTAGTTCACCCAATTTGTTGTTTTCATCGGACATGGAGTTCACCCTGAAGCAATGTATGGTTTAATTGTAGACATGACTGATGAATAGCACAATTTAGGGCGTACCACACAATATCACCGACATGTGCCGCCTTGTTTCGTTGTGATAGCCTTTATTTTTTCATATCCCACAAAAACAAAAGGCCCCGCAATCGGAGCCCTGATGAAACGCACAGGCGGGGATTATCAGGCGACCTCTTCACCCTGCAGTTTCTTGTATTTTTCCATCAGGTCGTCTTCGCTTTCGACATGGTCAGGATCTTTCGGGATACAGTCGACCGGACAGACATCGACACACTGGGGTGTATCATAATGACCGACACATTCTGTACACAGATTGGGATCAATCTCGTAGATCTCATCACCCTGGGTAATAGCACCGTTCGGGCATTCCGGCTCACACACATCACAAGCAATCCTCAATTAAACGATGGGACTGCGTATATTAGCGCATTCTTCTATTTAATGCAGCCCTGACTTTTTCATGGACAAAATCCGAAATATCCCCATCCAGCGCGGCTATCTCCTTGACCAGACTGGAAGAAATATAGCTGTATTGCTCTGCCGGGGTCAAAAACAAGGTCTCAATCCCTGGCGCCAGGCGCCGGTTCATGCCCGCCAGCTGGAACTCATACTCGAAATCCGACACTGCGCGCAGCCCACGCAGAATCATCGTGGCATTGTGACTTTGCACGAAATCGACGAGTAATGTGTCAAAACTGTACACCTCTACATTGCTAAATGGCGCCAGAACCTCACGCACCAGTTGCACACGCTCTTCTGCGCTAAATGCCGTGGTCTTGGACGGATTGAGTGCCACGGCGACGATAATACGGTCAAACAGGCGCGCAGCGCGCTCGATCAGGTCACTATGACCATTGGTGATCGGATCAAAGGTGCCGGGATAGACGGCGGTGGTATTTTTTGTTGTTGTCATGTTGCCTGTACCAGTGTCGGTGCCAATCGCAGCAGGTAATAACTCACCTGCCCCGCACGTTTATGTTTCAATTCTAGCCAGTTTTCGGGTAAAACGGGAGCGTCTGCATCACTTTCATGCTCCATATACACCAATCCGCCCGCCTTCAGGCAATGGCTGCGAGTGATCGCGGCGATCGCTGCGGCCACCAGATCCTTGCCATAGGGCGGATCGATAAAAATAATATCGAATTGCTGCTGACAGCCGCGCTGCAGGTATTGCAGCGCATCCCGATGCTCAAGAGCAACGCGCGCGGATGCATCCAGCTTGTCTACATTGTGTTCTAATGCGCGGTACACGCTTGAATCACGCTCAATCAGGGTCGCATTGGCCGCGCCTCTGGAGGCGGCCTCAAAGCCCAGCACACCGGTACCGGCGAACAGGTCCAGGCATCGCGATCCGGGCAGGTAGGGCTGCAACCAGTTAAACAGGGTTTCACGCACGCGATCAGGCGTGGGGCGCAGACCCTGTACGGTCGGAAACTCCAGTTTGCGTCCACGCCACTCACCGCCAATGATGCGCACCTGATTGTGCTTGCTGTTTGCTGCCCGCTTCATGCTATTGGGCCTGTACACAGTGGCAAAAACAAGGCCGCAGACAACTGCGCTTTATTGTCATTGAAAAATAGGGCACTGACATACCGCTATTATTCCGCCCCCTGCATCCCGGGTAAATCAGTAACGCATGGCGTTACTGATCTCCACCGACAATAACAGTGACCATACGCTCGACGTCTAAGCGCCGCCGCATCGTATCCTGTATTTGTTGCAACGATACGGCCTCGACATTGTTATTGAAATCATCGAGATAGGTTAACGGTAACTTGTAGAAACCTATCATGGCCAGATAGCCAAGGATCTTTTTATTACTGTCGATACGTAACGGGAAGCCACCGGTGATATTCTTGCGTGAGGCCTGGAGTTCAGCGGCCGTCATGCCTTTGTCGACATATTCCTGCATCGTCTTGCGCAGCACCTTGAGGCCCTGCTCTGCCTGGTCGTTGCGGGTCTGCATACTGACCTGAAAGACCCCCTTGCGCGCCAGTGGCAAATAATAACTGTAGACACTATAGGAAAGTCCGCGTTTCTCGCGTATCTCGTCACTGAGGCGTGATACCAGCCCACTCCCTCCAAGGGCATGGTTACCGATGTACATCGCGAAATAATCGGCATCGCCTCGATAGTTGCCGGGATGCCCCATCAGGATATGAGTTTGCGTAGATGGATGCGCAATACGAATAACCCGCGCCTTCTGTAACTCCTCAACCTTTGGTAATGCTGCGGCTGCTTCACCGCCAGGCAGCTTTTTCAGCACGCGCGCCACCAGTGCCTCGGCGGCCTTACGCTCGATATCGCCGACAATCGAGACCGTGGCATTGCGGGCCACATAGTATTTGCCGAAAAACCGTTTCAGGTCCGCCACTGTCATTGACTGCAGCGTTTCCTCGGTACCATTCGGCATATTCGCATAGGGATGGTTACCGTATACCGCCTTGTAAAAGATACGTGTAGCAACACTGCCCGGATCCTGTTTCTCGCGCTTGAGGCTGTTCAGGTAACGCTTGCGTTCACGCTCAAAATCCTGCTTGTCAAAATTCGGATCCGACAGGATCAGGGCCAGGGTATTCACGGCCGGATCCAGCCATTTGCCTTGCGCAAGACTGCGCAGTTTCAGCCACGCCATATCACGGTCCGAATCCTGGCTGAATTGCGCACCCACACCCTCGAAGCGTTGCGCAATCATGGTAGCATCCAGACCGCCGGCACCCATACCGAGCATGTGGCTGGTGATCGATGACAGGCCAGACTGCACCCCATCACGCGCACTGCCGGCATTAAAGGTAATTTGCAGGTCGACTATGGGCAGACCGGGGGCATGCACATAATAGACCTGCGCCCCGCTTGGACTCTGCCAATGTTCGATATCCGGTGCAGCATGCAGCACAGACGTCAGCAAGGTCAGACCGGCGAGTACCATTAATTTCACAACCCTAGCGATGACCATGCTGACCTCCTGCACTTTTTTGTTTCTGCGTTTTGTTGTCCATTGGCAGTGGCACCAACTCTGCGATTGTCAGGCGATCATCGACCAGGTATTTACGGGCGACCGCCTGTACCTGTGCGGGCGTTACCGACTGTATTCTGTCGACGTATTCATCCAGGCGCTTCCAGCCCAACCCGACCGTTTCATAGATGCCGGTCTGCATAGCCTGGTAAAAAATGGAATCACGTTCGAATACGTTCTCGGCAACCACCTGGGCCTTGATACGTTCCAGTTCGTCGCCACTGACCGGATTCTGCTGTAACTCGCCGATCTCTTTCAGTAGCGCCTCCCGGGCCTGCTCGATGCTGTATCCCTGGGCCGGTACGGCATCCAGCAGGAACTGACCAGCGAGACGATTGGCAAGGCTGTAGCCGGCACCGGCACTGGTCACAATCCCTTTCTCCCTGATCAGGCGGGTTGGCAGACGCGCGCTGGTACCGCCATCCAGTATCCCGGCCAGCACCTCCAGCGCATAGGCCTCCCATTCGTGTTCGGCCACTTTCAATGACGGCACCGGATAGCCCATGATCAGGTATGGCAACTGCGCCGGCATCTTGACCTGAATACGACGCTGCCCTTTCTGCTCGGGCTCGGTTTGTGGCTTTGGCGACTGCAGGTTTTTCGACGGCTTCAGGGGGGCAAAGTATTTTTTTGCCAGCCGATAGACCGCCTCGGGCTCGACATCCCCGGAGACGACCACGGTGGCATTATTCGGCGCATACCAGCGTCGGTACCAGTCTTTTAGATCATCTACCGTCATACTTTCGAGGTCGGCCATCCAGCCGATAACCGGATTGCGGTACGGGCTTGTCAGCTGTGCGGTGGCATTGAATTGTTCATAGGTAAAGGATTCCGGTTTGTCTTCGGTTCGCAGGCGACGTTCCTCCATAACCACCCTGACTTCCTTCTGGAATTCTTCATCCGTCAACTGCAGTCCGCGCATGCGATCGGCCTCGAGCTCGAAACTGACCTTGAGACGGGTTTTTTCCAGACGTTGAAAATAGGCCGTGTAATCGCGACTCGTGAAGGCGTTCTCACGACCGCCATTGGCTGCAATAATACGCGAAAACTCGCCCGGCTCGAGCTTGTTTGTACCCTTGAACATCATATGTTCGAGTACATGTGACAATCCGGTGGCGCCATTATATTCATAGCTGGAACCCACCTTGTACCAGACCTGCGAGATAACGACCGGGGCGCGATGATCCTCACGCACAATCAGCTTGAGACCGTTGTCGAGACGGTATTCGGAGACCCTGGCCTGCACCGTCGACAGCAGACTAATACCCAGGAAGGCCACCGCAATGGCATTCGTTTTACGCATAAAATTCATTCCTCTGTCAAAGAAGTGATAGAATATAGCAAATTTACTGATATGACCCGTAACAATATGTTTGGTTTCAAAAAAGACAAAACGAAAGCGAGTAATGACAAAACCACGGGCAAGGGCCTGTTCGCACGCCTGAAAGACGGCCTGTCGCGCACCCGCTCGAGCCTGACCGGAGGCATCAATGACCTGCTCCGGGGCCGTAAAATTGACGACGAACTGCTTGAAGACCTCGAAACCCAGCTGCTCACAGCCGATGTCGGTGTCGAGGTGACCCAGCGCATTATCGCTGACCTGACCCAACAGGTGTCACGCAAACAATTGTCCGATGGTGAAGCATTGATGGCCGCTATGCAAGAGTCCATGAGCGCGATACTCGCACCTTGCAGTCATCCGCTCGAAATCAAGAGCGAACATCAACCTTTTGTCATCCTCGTAGTCGGTGTTAACGGTGTTGGCAAGACCACCACCATCGGCAAACTGGCAAAGCGTATGCAGCAACAGGGGCATTCGGTCATGCTCGCTGCGGGTGATACGTTCCGTGCTGCCGCAGTGGAACAACTACAAGCATGGGGTGAGCGCAATGACGTCGCCGTGGTTGCCCAGCATACTGGTGCTGATTCGGCCTCGGTCATCTTCGATGCACTGGATTCGGCGCGAGCACGAAATATCGATGTGCTGATTGCTGATACGGCCGGTCGTCTGCATACCCAGGACAACCTGATGGAAGAGCTGAAAAAAATCCGCCGTGTACTCGGCAAGCTGGACGACAGCGCCCCGCACGAAGTATTGCTGGTCGTCGATGCCGGCACCGGCCAGAATGCCTTGTCACAGGCTAAACAGTTTCATGAAGCGGTCGAGCTCAGTGGCATTACGATCACCAAACTCGACGGCACGGCCAAGGGTGGCATTATTTTCGCTATCGCGAATAAACTCAACATCCCGATTCGCTTTATCGGCGTCGGCGAAGGCATTGATGATCTTAGGGTTTTCGATGCTGACGAATTTACCAGGGCATTATTTGAATGATATTCAGGCCACACCATTACCCCCTGCCATACGTAATTTGATTCCGGATTTTTTTTATACTATTAATACAAGCAATAATTTCACTAGCATTAAACTTATCTCAATGATCTAATAAAAAGTATGTCATTTTTCCAGGGCTCGTCAGTTCTGGGAGGTTTATGAATAATAAAAACACTAAAACCACGCTCTATCTCGCATTCAGCGCCGTTATCGGTTTGATGATACTACTCATTAGTATCGGACAATCAGTCATCCACAACAACCTTCAGCGCATCGAAACCATTGTTCAATCCAACAACCTGAAACGTGATCTGATCCTGCAGATGCGCACAAGTGCGCGTGAACGCACATTCAATCTGATAAAAATGACCATAATGAGCGATCCGTTTGACATCGACGGAGAATGGATGACTTTCAATGATCATGGCAGTCAGTTCATGACAGCCTATGAACAGATCAAGGACATGCCATTCAGCGATGAAGAGCGCATCCTGTTCCGGGCCGAAGAGAAGGCCATGTCCACCATTGGCCCGATCCAGCACGACATAGCGGAACTGGCCCTCGAAGGCAAGATCGCCGAGGCCCATAAGCTGTTACTCGATCAGGCCATACCATTGCAGCGAGAAGCTTACCGTGGCCTCTCGAATATGATGCAAATCCAGCAACAACACGCCGAGCAGTCTTTGCACGAGGCCGAACAAGATTATCATAATACGCGTATCTCAATGTTGTTACTGTCAATCATTATTGTCGCCATCAGCCTGCTAATCGCCTATGTCATTACAAGGCGCATCACTGCGGCGGAGAAACAGTTAAAGCTGGCACATGACAACCTTGAACAACGCGTCGTCGAACGCACCCAGGCCCTGAGGCTGGCAACTGAACAGGCCAATAGCGCAAACCAGGCAAAATCCGATTTTCTATCGCGCATGAGCCACGAACTGCGCACACCCATGAACGCAATACTGGGCTATTCTCAATTGTTAGCCGTCGATTCCAGAGAGCCACTCAATGGCGAGCAGAGTTCCATGGTCGACGAAATCTCTAAAGCAGGACATCACCTGCTGGAGTTGATCAACGAAGTGCTTGACCTGTCCTCCATAGAAGCCGGCAAGGTGCAAATGCAGATATCCGAACTGGAACTCGCAGATGTAATCCATGACTGCATGACCCTGGTAACACCGTTGGCAGAACAGAAAAACATCCGCATTAAGGATCTGACGGGTAACGACACCTATAAGGTCATTGCCGACAGAACCAGACTCAAACAGGTGATCCTGAACCTGATGTCCAATGCGGTCAAATACAACAACATCGGTGGCAGCATCACCCTACAGTGCAGCCGTGCAGACAATAATATGCTAAACATCGATATCACCGACACAGGCCCTGGTATGACGACAGAACAACTGGAATTGCTATTTCAGCCCTTTCAGCGAATTACGCAAACAACAAGACAGGAAGAAGGCAGCGGCCTTGGCCTGATGCTATCAAGGCAACTGATCGAAATGATGGACGGAACCATTCGTGTCGACAGTAAGCCTGGTCAGGGCAGCACCTTTCGAGTGAGTATCAGGCTGGTGAAAGATGATAATTCATAGCATGGTAAACTGGACCGCTATACCCTGCTTTTCCTTATGGCAGACAGGCGCGGACCAAGAGCAAATGTGATCCGCCGTGATGCAACGAACTACTAAGCGGACACCGGCGCCATTTTTTTCGACGAGCCCATACCATCCGCCATCAAGATAAACTAGAATGCTAAGCTGATTGATCCATGTCGATGTTCAAACAGTAGCTTATCAGTATATATGATCCATTTTCAGAACCTGTTCAAACGTTACCCCGGTGGGCACGATGCCCTTGCCGATGTCAGCTTCGAGTTGGCAGATGCCGAGATGGCATTCCTGACCGGTCATTCCGGTGCCGGTAAGAGTACATTACTGAAAATCATCTCATTGATAGAGCGGCCTTCACGCGGCCAGGCCCTGCTCAATAACGTCAACCTTGCCAAGGTCAGCAGACGGCGCATTCCCTACCTGCGTCGCCAAATCGGGATTATATTTCAGGACCATCAATTACTGTTTGACCGCAGCGTATTTGATAATGTTGCCTTACCGCTGGTCATTGCCGGTTTCAGACACCAGGAAATCGGCCGCCGTGTACGCGCTGCACTCGACAAGGTAGGCTTGCTCGACAAGGAAAAGCAAAACCCGGTAGCCCTGTCCGGCGGTGAACAACAGCGCGTTGGTATAGCCCGTGCCGTAGTCAACAAGCCACCGCTATTACTGGCCGACGAACCTACCGGAAACCTGGACCCGGAGCTGTCGTGGGAAATAATGCAGTTATTCGAAAATTTCAACCAGGTCGGCGTCACGGTATTGATCGCCTCTCATGACCTCGAACTGATCAAACGTATGGACCACCGCATCCTGACATTGCATCAGGGACGTATGTTTGAACAAGCCAGCTGGGATCTTGAATGACATGAGCAAAAACAGGGCTACCACCATGAACCGTGGCGCAGCAGATGCCAGCGTGCCAAACGCCCGCTTTCTGGCCTATCTGCTAAACCATGCCCAGGTCATCGTATCGAGCCTGGGTAAACTCTACCGCACGCCAGTATCGACATTAATGACCGTTGCCGTCATCGCTATTGCGCTGGCCTTTCCGGCCGGCCTGTATGTGTTGCTGCAGAACCTGCAGGTCGTCAGCGGCGGCTGGAACGGGGCCACCCAGATCTCGCTGTTTGCGCACATGGATGTCAGCGACGAACGCGCCGCAGAAGTGGGTCAGCAATTGCGCCTGATGTCAGAGGTCGAGTCCCTGCACGTCCTTACGCGTGATGAAGCGATGCATGAATTTCGCGCCCTGTCCGGCTTTGGCGAGGCCCTCGAGGCGCTGGAGCATAACCCGTTACCGGCGGTGTTGATTATCCACCCAAACGAGGCCCACAGCGCCCCGGCACAGGTCAGTATTCTACTGGAGAAGCTGCGTGCACTACCCGAAATAGAACTCGCTCAACTGGATATGCAATGGGTTGAGCGCCTGCATACGATGATGGAAATCGGCGAGCGTGGCATCCTCGTCATTGCTGCATTGCTGGCACTGGCGGTATTGCTGACAATCGGTAATACCATACGTCTCGATATCCAGGGCCGTCGCGATGAAATCGTGATTGTCAAACTGATTGGCGCTACGGATGCCTTCATTCGCCGGCCATTCCTGTATACCGGCCTGTGGTACGGTGCCTTGGGCGGTTGCCTATCCTGGTTCATGGTCGAGGTTTCGCTGGGTATATTATCTGATCCGGTCCAACGCCTCGCCGGCCTTTACGGTAGCAGCTTCAGTCTGTCGAATCTGGGGCTAGCCACGGGCACCGCCCTGCTTGCTATCAGTATCCTGCTTGGCCTGACAGGGTCGTGGATAGCCGTCAGCCGGCATTTGCATGAAATCGAACCTTCCTGATAAAATGAATCGAAATATAAATTAAATAACAATAAGTTAGCGATAAATCGGACACATACAGGGATCACGGTCCGGCAATACAGTTAAGCATTGTTTACGGCTAATATAATTAATCGACTATTTTGCTAAACCTATTGCTAAAATGCGCGCTATAGACAGCAACACCATAAAAATATAAAGGAATCGTCAGTCAGTCCAACCCTGAATCTATCATGTCTCATTACCCCTACAAAAAAAGCAGCAGCATTATGGTTGTCGACGGCTCCGAGGTCTCACGCACGATTATTTCGCGCATTATCAAGGCCGAGATGGCAAACACACATATCGTTACCTGCGGTAGCGGTGAAGAGGCGCTTGCGCATCTTAGCCTCGAGCGCTTTGACCTGATCACCACATCACTGATGCTCCCGGACATGGACGGCCTCGACCTGGCACGCCAGGCGCGTCAGTCTGACACCCATCACTATACGCCGATTGTCGTTGTCTCCGGCGATGCCGACAGTCGATTGCTGCGTGAGGGATTTGATGCAGGGGTCACGGATTATTTCGATAAATCCCTGGGATACCAGCCTTTTGTAGAGTTCATCAAGACCATTACCCGGCGCACCGCTGGTCTCGTCGGGCGTGTCTTATATGTCGAGGATAGCAAGACAGCGGCGATGATTACCCGCCACATTATGGAAAAACAGGGCCTCAAGATCACCCATACCACCACCGCCGAAGATGCACTCAAGTTACTTGAGGATGCAGCCCAATCAACGGATCCAAATGACGGCTTCGATATTATCGTCACAGACTTTTACCTGAAGGGTAACCTGACCGGCGGCGATCTGTTACATGCAGTCAGGACACGACTACACTACTCACACCAGGAGATGCCGGTTCTGATTGTAACGGTGCCCGATAATGCCCAGAAGCAGGCCGAAGTCTTTCATGCCGGCGCCAATGATTTTGTCACCAAGCCAATCATCGAGGAGATCCTGATAGCGCGGATACACTCTTTATTGCTGATCAAGCAGCAATTTAATGCGCTCAAGCGCCAGGCAGAGGAAATGCGCCTGATTGCCGCAACAGACAGCCTGACCGGTGTCAAAAGTAAACGCTACTTGCTGGATAATGGTGAAAAATTTGTCTCCGATATGGACAACCACCCAGCCTGCGCCTTCTTGCTGGATATTGATCACTTCAAAATGATTAACGATGAGAAAGGGCATATAACCGGTGACCATGTCCTGTCAGAGCTTGGCGGCCTGCTCAATGACAGTTTTTCCAAAGACTCGATTATTGTACGCTTCGGCGGCGAGGAATTTGCGATTATCCTGCCCAGGACCAGTATAGAAACAGCCAAGATCAAGGCCGAGGCCATTCGCCGCAAGGTTGAGCGCCTGATGCCGGTCAGTCTTCCGATTACGATCAGTCTTGGTATCGCGTCTACGCTGGATCACCCCGATATTGACCTCAATACCTTGCTGCAACTGGCAGACAAGGCACTTTATGCCGCCAAGGAAGGAGGCAGAAACCGCATCTGTATCCACTCGGCACAGTCCGTTGAACATTTGATATTACCCGACATGGATTCAGGAATATTCGAATTTCTCAATCAGGGCGATCCTGTCCCCCCATAATATATTGATTATAAAGCTATTATTAAATAATCCATAAATGGAACTAAATATTGTTTTGTCCTTCTAATAATTAGCACTCATTATGATAGAGTGCTAAAATAGATTACGAGATCGAGATACAGGAGAACACCACATTATGAATAATGCCCTTAGCGTCACTACTTACAACAGCACCATGCAAGCATTGACGGGCAATATTGAATCCTACATCCAGTCAGTTAATGCATTTCCGGTTATCAGTAGGGAGGATGAGCAGGAACTGGCTGTCAAGCTGCAACAGGACAATGACCTGGCAGCAGCGCGCCAACTGATACTGCCGCATTTGCGCTTTGTCGTTTATATTGCGCGCGGTTATAACGGTTATGGGCTGCCGCTGGCTGACCTGATACAGGAAGGTAACATTGGCCTGATGAAAGCGATCAAACGCTTTGATCCGCAGCGAGGCGTACGCCTGGTATCCTTCGCGGTTCACTGGATCAGGGCGGAAATCCATGAATATATCCTGCGCAACTGGCGCATTGTGAAGGTCGCTACAACCAAGGCCCAGCGCAAGCTGTTCTTCAACTTGCGCAGCGCCAAGAATCGTCTCGGCTGGCTCAATAAAGAAGAGGTCGATAATGTCGCCAGGGACCTCGGTGTCAAGGCGGAAACAGTCCTGGAAATGGAATCCCGCCTGAGTGGCCAGGATATCGGTTTTGATGGCTATAGTGACGATGGTGATGACCATGAGTACCTTGCACCTGCAGCCTATCTTGCCCATGACAGCGAAGACCCGGCTGCTGCAATCGAGCATAGTGATCTGTCTGGTCAGCAAAGCGAGCAGTTACATGCAGCCCTGTCGACACTGGATGCACGTAGTCAGGACATTCTGGCAGCGCGTTGGCTACAGGAAGACAAGCTGACATTGCATGCGCTCGCGGCCAAGTACAATATCTCTGCGGAACGTGTCAGGCAGCTGGAGAACAATGCTCTGAAGAAACTGAAACAGGCCATGACATAGACCCTGCGCCACGGACGTTTAACAGTTTACGTCCGTGGCCAGATCTATTAAGCGCAGCGCTGCAGATATCTACACCGATTACGTAAATTCCTTCCTTTTTTCAACAATCATACCCGGCCTGATCCGTATTCGTCCGCACTACCGACGATCGTTACCGCATCACGCATAATTTTCACAACAGAATCCATGCGCACGAGCGCTTCTTAGCCGTTATCAGCACAATCATCGCGATAACAACATTATCTGGCACCCAGGCATAAAAAACGGCCTCACCCGAAGGTGAGGCCGTTAAAGAGCAAGCGATACCTGCTCGTTAATTATGCCAGTACGACTGACAGGAATGACAACCAACTGGTAACAACGAGCACTATTATTATCACCAGAGGTAAATTCTGAAATGTAAACATGGGTAGCTCCTAAATCTATATAAGAGATATCTTATATTACATCTCTGTCTGGTGCAATAATTGTGAACGTCACAGAAATTATTGCAAGGGCAAAACAGCCTTATTTGGAAATAAATTCAGAATTAATTTATATATATAAATCAGTTACTTAACAATCTACCTGGAAATATATCCCGTAAAATCAGAGGGCTACGATTTTTGTGAAAATAGCCGAAATGCCCTCCTTTCCATGCAGTTTAAGTGGGTATGATTTACACCTTTACCCTTTGTTCTTTTCCCTTTGCCCTTCCGTTAATTTAAATACACGAATTCCATTTGAAAATCGGCGATTTCGATAATGTCATGCTCGTTCAATTTAACGGAATCGACAGTAATGGGGGCGCCATTGATTAGTGGCGTAAATTCGGCGGTCACGGGCTTCTTGCCCTGATAAACGGCTATGCTATAGCCATCCATGCCTCTTGCAATCGTAGCCAGTGTCTTGCCCTTGAATCCGATGGTATTGAGTGGCTTACGCATTTCCATGACCACATTGGCGCAGGGGCCATTCAATAGTTTAGCTGCGCCCAGGGGCATACCTTTTAGATCATCACTCAATGGATTATTGGTATCGATCATGCGCGTTTCATCCATCTCGGCCTTGATAAACATCGTCGGCTCATAATCAACATTGTCTTCCGAAAAGTAGGTAAACTGGTGCGAGCCGATCTGGATGATATCACCATGCATCAACAGCAATTTATTAATGTAGTTACCATTAACCAGCGTGCCATTGGTCGTGCGCAAATCCTCAATAAAGGTGTCGTTGCCGATATTTGTCAACAATGCATGCCTGCCACTGATCGTCATATCATTTACCTGGATATCATTACCATGACGGCGACCGATAGAGATACTGTCCTTGTTGACAGGGAATTCCTTCAGAATTGCGCCATCCAGTGTCATGATGAGTTTTACTGTCATGTGCTAGCCTTGATTAATATTGGAAATTTAACTGAAGACCTCGTCCTGTAACAGACGATACTGCTCGAATTGCGATTTATGCTGTGCATGCTTGTATGCCTCAGTACCTGATATCAGTTTTTCATCGAGCAGCCTGCGCAAGGCATAGTCGAGGGTTTGCATCCCTTGCATGGCGCTACTCTGGATCACATTATCCAGCTGTTCAGGTCTGCCATCGCGGATGATATTAGCGACAGCGGGATTATTGACCAACACCTCGATGGCAGCCAGCCTGCCACGATTATCTACCGTTCGTACCAGCTTCTGCGAGATTACGCCACACAATGATGTCGATAACATGGTGCGAATATAGGGTTCATCAGTGGCTGGAAACACATTGATAATGCGTTCTATGGTTGCCGCAGCACTATTGGTATGCAGGGTACCCATGACCAGGATACCCATTTCGGCAGCCGTTACCGCCAGACTGATGGTATCGTGATCACGCATTTCCCCGACCAGGATAACATCGGGATCTTCACGCAAGGCCGAGCGTAGGGCATGCGCAAAACTGTCGGTATGCGTACCTATTTCACGTTGGCTAATGAGACAGCTCTTGTTCTTGTGGGCGTACTCGATCGGGTCCTCAATCGTGATGATATGGCCCTTACGCGATAAATTGATATAATCGACAACTGCGGCCAGTGTTGTTGATTTGCCGGAGCCCGTAGGCCCGGTTACCAGTATCAATCCTTTCTTGCTATTTGCCAGTGTTTTCATAACCGGCGGTAGTCGCAGTTCCTCCATCGTCATGATTTGCTCGGGAATGGTCCTGAATACTGCACCGACACCACCAACGTGACGAAACAGGTTTACCCTGAATCGCGACAGACCACTCACTTCATAGGAAAAATCCACGCCACCATGCAGGTCAAATTCAGCCTTTTTCTTCTCGCTCATGACCTGGGTCATCAGATCCATGACCTCGTCCTCGCTAAGATCACGATATTTAATCGGATAGATATCTCCAAACAAGCGCATACGCGGCGGGTTTCCCGACACCAGATGCAGGTCTGATCCACCCTGTTCAACGACCAGTTCAAGAAATGCATTTATGCGTTTATTAACGGGTTCCATAGCTAGCTGATAGACAGATTGATTGATGGAAGAATATCGGCATTTGTGACAAATTGCTGGAACTGCTTTTTATCGCTTGCATGAATATAGGCGTCATCGGGATCGATTTCCTTGTTCCTGAGCGCTGCCAACAGGGCCTGATCCATTAATTGCATACCCTTGTCAGCACCGGTCTGTAGTACCCCGGGAATCTGGTGGATCTTGCCGCTCAGGATCAGGCTGGAAATGGCAGGCACATTCAGCATGACTTCGAGTATGGCCTTACGATCCCTGCCATCAGCCGTGCGCACGAGTTTCTGACTAATAACGCCGCGTAGATTCTGCGCCATAAATGTGGATGCCTGCGCCTTCTGCTCGGTGGGCATGGCATCAATGATGCGGTCCAGTGACTTGACCGCTGACGATGTATGCAATGTACCCAATACCAGGTGTCCGGTTTCGGCCGCAGTCATCGCCAACAATATGGTTTCCGGGTCACGCAACTCGCCAACCAGGATAACATCAGGATCTTCACGCAAGGCCGAACGCAGGCCATCGGCAAAGGTTTCGACATGTTGACCCAGTTCGCGCTGTACTACCAGCGACAGCTTGCTTTGATAGACAAACTCGACTGGATCTTCGAGGGTAATGATATTGAGCCGGCGGTTACTGTTCAGATAATTGATCATCGCAGCCAACGTGGTCGATTTACCGGTACCTGTTGCACCGGTAACAAGCACGAGACCGTTATTGGTCTGGATCATGTTTTCGACAACCTTGGGCAGACCCAATTCATCAAGCGTCGGAATCTTCGGTGCGATCACCCTGAAGGTTGCACCAAGACCACCTACCTTGTGAAAGATATTGACACGGAAACGGCCAACTTCCTCATGCTCATAGGAAAAATCCAGGTCTTCGCCATTCTCGCTACGTGTTTTGAATGCCGGCGACATGATTTCATAAACCAGGTCCTGCAATTCCGCCGCCGTCAGGTCACGGTATTTTATCGGATTGAGTTCACCCAATTGTCGGACCAGTGGTGGCGAACCCACAGCAAAATGAATATCCGAGCAGTTCTGCTCCCTGCCAAGTTGTAGAAATGCGTTAATACGCGCCATCAGGACATCTCCTGTAATAGCTGATCAAGGTCTGCGCGCAATGATGCAAAAGTCTGGTAACGCTGTTGGGGTTCTACGGCCATGCACTTGCGGATAATACTTTCCAGTTTCTCCGGGATTTGCTCATTCAATTCCCGTGGTTTGGCAGCCTTGCCTTCGACATGCTTCAGCAAGGTCGACATCGGGTCTTTTTCGTCATAAGGAGGTCGTCCTGTAAATATACGATACATGATAACCCCAAGACTGTAGATGTCTGTACGCGAGTCTATGTCTTCACCACGTGCCTGCTCCGGCGCCATGTAGGTCGGTGTACCCACCAATACGCCGGTCTTGGTGATTCTACCATCCATATTGGAGGCCGCGGCCGCAAGACCGAAATCAACAATTTTCACCTGATCATTATCGTTGATAAGGATATTGGCCGGCTTTAAATCGCGATGTACAACATGGACCTGCTGGGCAGTCGTCATACCACGGCAAAGATCCCTGAGGATCTTCACCATACGCTTTATATCTGTAGCAGCACCCCTGTCGAGTTCGTCCGCGAGGGAATGGCTAGGGAAATATTCCATTGAAATGGCATAGGATTTTCCAAATGTCAGGAAGTCATAGATGCGGATAATATTCTCGTGGGTAACCTTGCGTGCATACCGTAACTCATGGGTAAAACGCTGGACGACCGATTCATCACTGGCAAATGACGGGTTCAGGAACTTCAGTATATATTCATCATCAACAACTTCATCATGTACCAGGACCACGGTACCGAAACCGCCCTTACCCACGCGCTTGATCACCTTGTAACGATTGGCAATAGCATCACCTTCACGTAATCGATCTGCGTCAATAAGGATTACCGAATGTCTTTCCTTTTCGATTCTGGGGTTGAATTTGATTTCAGACGAACTCTTTTCCTGCTCTGCAACGGCAGGGACAGCATGCTCGCTCAGCAGGTCAATACCGGATCGGCTGAGCACCTGGGTCTTGCCGGCAAATCGATCTGCCAGGTCGGCTGCGGTCTCGCTGGCCAGCGCCTTAATTTCCTCATCATTGATGGAAATCATCTGCGTGACGGCCTTTTGCACCTGTTCGGCATTATTCTCATCGGCCAGCTGTGATAGAGCGGCTATGGCCTCCTTTTGCACTGATGGATGATTGGTTGCCAGGGCCTTGATCAAATCCTGCACCGACTCAACATCACCCAGACTGGCGAGCGCGCGTATCGCCACCTGTACGGTCTGCGGATCCTTGCCCAGGAGTTCCCGCAGTGGTTTGACCGCCTTCTCATTACCCATCGAAGCAAGCGCATCTGCGGCACGTTCCCGTACCCACCAGTCTTCGTCCTTGAGCGCCTCAACCAGGCTAGCAAAGGCGCGCTCATCCTTGCTGGTATTCAGTATCTCTACAGCGGTACGGCGTAAGAATGGATCTTTGTCCCTGATCAACGCTAACACTGCATCGACGACCCTCGGCCCACCAATCGATCCGAGTGCATCTGCCGAGCGCACACGTACCCACCAGTCCTGGTCACGCAAGGCCATCAGTAGATCCTTGATTGCGCGTGTGTCGCCGACCTCGTTCAATACCTCTACAGCTGCACGACGGATATATTCTGATTCATCCTGCAGGTACTCGATCAGGTATTTAACAGTACTGGCATCGTTAAGGCGTATCAGTGTTTCTATTGCCTTGGACTGCACCATCATGTCTGGATCACGTAACAGCTTACAGATGACCTGTGCCGGGACGGGGATATCCATACCGGCCAGGCCTTCCAGTGCCGCCATGCGCACATTTTTATTCGGATCCTTGAGCAGTTGAAACATTGCCGCCCTGATTTCCTCACTACTGAAAGCTGACATCAGGCGTACAACACGATAGCGGGTTTCGGCAGACTCACTTCTGGAGTAGGTGATCAGGTGCGGGACCATTTCCTGGGTACCTATCGATTCCAATATCTTGAACACGGTCTGGCGTAGGCCTGAGGATCCACTATGCAGCTCTTCGAGGAGCTTTTTCTGACTGATTCTTGCACCCTGCTGCTTGATAATATCGACGATATATTCCTTGCGGATATCATCACGCTGCAATGCATCGATCATAAGGTTGGCATCATACTTGGTGGAACTACCCAAAACCCTTTTGATAACCGGCACAATGGCATGATCATCATAGGCCAGTGTATCGAGGTAATATTCCAATGTATCATCGGTAACTAAACCCTGCAGGAGCGACTCGAATACCTCGGCATTTTTCTCTTCGCCAAGGGCATCAAGAACCAGCGGTATCGCCGACTCACCAACTTTCTTCAAGGTCATGGTCGCCTGAATAACATCAGCAGCAGCAGGCGACACAGACGACATAATCGTATTGATCGCCTTTTTCGATTTAACTGAATCAAAAAATCCCATTACAGCTTCTTGTCGTATGTGTGTGCCTCGTTACCTGAATGCCAGCGTCTGGCCAATACCGGGCATAGGCAGTAAAGCGCATCCAGTTCGCCCAGATCAGGGCCGGATTGCCATTGATTATCCGCCATACTTCCATCTGCTAAGGAATACGGCCTAGAGACTCTTTGCATAAATAATATAACTTTTGTTGATCAGGCTTATTTGGCCACTATCCTGATGCAGCGGAATGAACAAATCATCACCCTTGTTCAGATGATCGTACAAACGCCTGCGGTCAGGTGGAAAAGCCGCGCAAATCTTGCCACTCATCAACGAGCCGTCCATCATATGTAGCTCGCAGTCCATCGCCTCACTGCCCGGCTCGGAATCACCCTGGTCCTGATATTCAAGACGCACTATTGAAGATTTGCTGTAGAAACGGTATTCACCCAGTTCTTCACGATGGACGACCACGAACGTCTCGGCCTGATTGAAGAGCTCGGCCGGCGTCTCCTCACCGCTATGATGAAGGCTCTGTTCGCGAACGAAAACGGAACCCAGCACCCGTCCTTCCGGATGCACCCACAAACTGACTGACCTTTCACGCTTAGGGACCTTAAAAAATTCCGCTGACATATGTATCTACCTGGAAACTGCGATTAAAATAACACCTAATCCACGAATCTCAATAAATTATATTTTAAATCAGCATCTTACCACATTTTTATAGAAAATGCCGATACTTGTGGCCGTTCATCTGTTCCAACTCATCGGATGTTAACAGAAAAACCTCCAGTTAACTCGAAATACTGTTATCACCAGCACCAATATCGCTATATATGGTATATCTTCTGCTGATGCATTCCATTGTTATTAAATGATAAATATAATTTTATTGCCTGATTTTTCTTTCATTCCAGGTAAATTAAAGAAATTCAAGTACATGCCGAAAATTTAAACAAAGCAGGCCATTAAATATGCCTTTTGTGAACTCCATACTATTGGACGCTATACAAGCCAGTGGTCTTACACTAGAATGTTTAGATACCAGTAAAAACAGGTAAATAGATTATAACAAGCATGCACAGATATGCTCATATTACACACCCTGGCCTGACACGCCAGCACAATGAAGACAACTATCTGATCAACGAGGACGCTGGTCTGTGGGTCGTTGCCGATGGTATGGGTGGTCATGCCTGCGGCGAAGTGGCCAGCCAGATTGTCGTCGACCTGATCGATGACAAGGTCAACCAGGGAGCCGGTCTGAAAGAAGCCGTAGCCACGGCTCACCATATTGTTTTAATCGCTGCCGATCAACGTATGGGATTACCCGGTATGGGTTCCACAGTCGTTGCCGCAAGGTTTCACGCCGATCACTATGAAATCGCCTGGGTCGGCGATAGCCGGGCCTATTTATGGGACCAGGGCAAGCTCAAACAACTGACTCGTGACCACTCCTTTGTGCAACAAATGGTCGATGCCGGCACCATCAGCAAACGCGAGGCAGCAGTACATCCTCACCGTAATGTTATCACCCAGGCCATTGGCGCAGATGATCTCGACCAACTTGAAGTCGGCACAGTACACGTGCCAATGTACAAGGGTCAGAAACTGTTACTTTGCAGTGACGGCCTGACCGATGAAGTCAGGGATGAGGCAATCGCATCCATACTCGCCAGCACTGAAAATGAACAGGACAAGGTCAATCATTTACTGCAGCGTGCACTGGCCTCCGGGGGCAGTGACAATATCACCATTATCCTGGTTTCAGCGCCGGACTCTGCGCCGGAAAGACTCGTTTCGCTGGCCTGATCCGAAGCCTAGCAATATAAAACCTAATCCTGCTGTTTTTTTTCGCGCTCAATCCTCGCCGCGTTGTCCGGAATCATAGGATCATCATCATCCATAAGAATTCTGTGTGCGGGCCCCTCAAGATCCTCATATTGACCACTGCGGACTGCCCATACAAACAAAGCGATAGCCGCTCCAAGGATAATCAGGCCAATGGGTATAAGTAGATACAGGATATTCATATTAAAACCGGTTCTAGACTCTGGATTACAAGGATAGCATGTTGCTGCGGGCTTCGCAGTGTTGACATATCAATGACACTATCTTGTCAGTCTTAATGCATTCAGCACTACAACCAGCGAACTGGCAGACATGCCGATAGCCGCCATCCATGGTGCCACCATTGCCATCGCGGCCAGCGGTAGTGCCAGCAGATTATAGACCAATGCCCAAGTCAGGTTCTGCCTGATTACAGTCAGACTGCGACGCGCCATGACTACACCGTCAACTATATGCGGCAGGCTTTCTGACAACAGCACCATATCGGCACTGGCATGCGCAATCTGCGAACCGCTGCCCATGGCGACAGAGACCTGTGCCGCCGCCAACACCGGGGCATCATTAACGCCGTCGCCTACCATCGCAACGATATCACCTGCCTGCTGCATGGCCTGTATGCGCTCGAGCTTCTGATCTGGCAACATTCCGGCATGTGCGTCATCGATTCCGAGTGCGTCGGCAACGTGATTGACAACCGGCGCCTGGTCACCACTTAATAACGTAATCTTCAGCCCTAGTTGGCGTAGGGCCTGGATCGTTTCAGCCGCATCCTCGCGAACGATATCGGCCATAACAAACAGGGCCAGGATATGCTGCTCATCGGCCAATGCGATGACAGTTTTCTGCTGCCTGAATGCCTCATGCAGTTCGCTGCTGCCACAAAGTTCAGCAGCAAAGTCCAGCTTACCTATCCTGTATAAGCCGCCATCAATGCTGCCCTGCATGCCACGCCCTGTCACTGCGCTAATGTCAGTCACCTGCAACTTCTCCTGAGGCGCAGATTCTATAATTGCCTTTGCAATAGGATGTTCAGAGCCACTTTCAAGTGCTGCGGCGATTTTCAATGCCTGCTCTTGTGATTGACAATGCAGATTGATCACATCCTCCAACTGTAAACGCCCGTGTGTCAACGTACCCGTTTTGTCAAAAACGATATGTGTGGCCCTGGCCAGTGTTTCGAGTGCATGTCCGCGGGTGGTCAACAGGCCCATGCGGGTCAATTGTCCGGTGGCCGCTACCAGTGCAGCCGGCGTGGCCAGTGATAAAGCGCACGGACAGGTCACGACCAGCACGGACAAACTGATCCAGAATGCATTGGCAGGATCATGTTGCCACCAGTACCAGGCTATCGTGGTCGCCAGCAACAATATGACAGCGACAAACCAGCCGGCCACCTTGTCCGCCAGTTGCGCCAGCCTGGGCTTTTCCGTTTGCGCCCGGTCCAGCAGACGCACGATCGACGACAGCACGGTGTCTTCACCGGTCTTGTCGATGCGCATCAGCAATGGACTTTCGATATTTATACTGCCGCCGATAATTTGATTATTGTTACCCCTTGATACCGGCACGCTCTCACCGGTCAGTAACGACTCATCGATAGAGCTGCTACCTTCAACAATTACCCCATCGGCGGGTACAGTTTCTCCCGGCTTGATCCTGACCAGGTCACCCACCTGCAATTCATTGGCGCTGACAACCTCTTCTTCACCAGCGCATACCCGGGTTGCCGTGACCGGCAACAATCTGACCAGCGCCTCGGATGCCTGGCCGGCACGATGGCGCGCCATCATTTCCAGATAGCGACCTGTCAGCAGAAAGAACGTAAACATCGTAACGGAATCGAAGTAGACCTCCCCCTGATTCGAAACGGTGGCCCAACTGCTGGCGATAAAGGCAAGACCGATAGCGAGTGAGACCGGCACATCCATGCCAAGCTGATGGTGCTTCAGGTCGCGCCAGGCCGAACGAAAGAATGAACTGGCCGAATAAAAAACCACTGGCAGGGTGATCAACAGACTGATCCAGCGCATGAAATCACGCAGTCCCGTATCCATACCCTGACTTTCACCAGCATACATAGCAACGGCCAGCATCATGACCTGCATGGCCCCAAGACCCGCTACGGCCAGCCCGCGCAAGGCCCGTGAGCGTTCGCGCTTATGCAACTTTTCCTGGCGACTGGCATCGAAAGGATGGGCAACATAGCCTATCGCCGTTATTGCCTTGAGAATATCGCTCAAATGTATTCTTTCATCGTCCCATGTCACCGTGGCACGTCGCGTTGAGTAATTAACACGAAACTCACTGACACCGGGAAGGGCCATAACATGCCTCTCATTCAGCCATACACAGGCTGCACATACAATACCTTCCAGAATCAATGAAGCCTGGCGCAGCTTGCCGGACTCCTGTTTAACAAAGTCCTTTTGCAACTCTGGCTTGTCATACAGGGAGAGTGTCTCATACAACTCATCCATCGACTGTTGCGGGTTAAGTGATTTTTCAGTGCGATATTTGTAAAAATCCGTCAGACCATTTTCCACTATCGCATTGGCAACCGCCTGACAACCCGGACAACACATGTCCCGGGTCTCCCCGTCTATTTCAACCGGGTAATGCGCACCGGAAGGTATAGGTAAATCGCAGTGGAAACAGTTAGACATTATATAATCAGGTACAAGGTTAAAGATAAAAGATACAAGGGGAAAATACGATCACCCTTTTAACTTGTATCTTTTATCTTTTATCTTGTATCTTTTGTCTTGTATCTGCTGTTGGAATATTGGTTGATGCATGTATTTCAAAATCCTCTTCTGCATGCGTAAAATTAATATTTACATTCCATAATCCGGGTAATGGCAAGCGCAATTCGCTCTGGTAGATGCCCGGCATCTTTTCCTGCATACTGAACACTATATCGTGACGGCTGTCTGAGGCACGCATAAAGCGCCCACCGGCGATCATACCGCTAATCGCCCTACCGGAATCATCCTCGATGACCAGTTGAAAAACTCCGCTCTCATTGGCTGCCGGTGCCCGCCCCAACCAGCCTTTACGCACAGTCCAGCCGCGCTGTTTCATCATATCAAGCTGACGTAAATACTGGTTATATTTCGCTTCCTTTTTATGATAATTATTATGCATTACACCGGGGAACCGGGTCTCTACCTGTTTGGCCTGCATGCGCTCGGGTACGATCAAATCCTGCAAACCTCCGGGCAAACCTTCTTTGGACAAGGTAACAAACACGGCATCGACGATCAGTATCACCGCAAAAAAACCGACAATAATTGCAGGCCCCCAGTGAAACCACTTGCCACGCATTTCGGGATCATTTTGCGCCTTTATCTTTTCCCGGTGCGAAAACAACATGCCCAACAGATAGGCAGCCATGAAAAATACTGTGATATTCATTGCCAACACGTCCGCGCCTGGCCAGTAGAGTAATGCAACCGGCAAATAAATGGCCAGGGCCAGAAGACTAATGACAAAGCCTGACTGTTTGGCGTTCAGGGGCGTTAGGCGGTAGAACAGCAGGTACAATACGAACAGCAGCAGTACGCCAGCCGGAATAGTTAATACCAGAGATGTCATGGTGCGAAATCACCTCGCATAGTAAACAGGGCCTTCTTCATTTCCGTGACCGGCTTGCCATCGATGACCGTGTCAACAACGAACCTGAACGGGATCTGCCCGGATTGACCCTTGACAGGAGGCGCCTTAACACGCACAAACAGGTTCATGGACGACAGGGGCTCAAGTTCAATTTTACGGATCCTGCCCAGGTCCAGGCTAGCATTCGCCAGGCCATCTATGCGCACTTGCAAGGTCACTGTTTTTTCCGATTTGTTATTGAGCTTGATGTCATAACTATTCTGCAACTGACCATCGGACAGTATTACATATAATGGATTTCTGACCTGGGTGACGGCCATCGATAACTGTGTCTGCGAAGCAATGCTCCATACCAGTCCAGCAATTGCCGCCAATAGGACCAGACCATAACCAATGTTCTTGATTTTGAACAAGCGATGCTTACCGCCTTCCAGCTCGTTTTCCGATGCATAACGTATCAGACCACGCGACCAGCCGAGCTTGTCCATGATGGCGTCACAGGCATCGACACACAGCGCACAGGAAATACAGGACATTTGTAGTCCATTTCGAATATCGATGCCAGTCGGACATACCTGCACACAAAAACCACAATCTATACAATCACCGATATTTGCAGCATGCCTTTCTTCGACTGTCTTGCGCCCCTTGCCCAGCTTGGCTCGACCTGCCGCACCCTCACCACGCTCCTCATCATAGGCAACGATCAGGGTATCGTTATCGAACATGATGCTCTGGAAGCGTGCATACGGGCACATATAAGTACACACCTGCTCACGTGCAAGACCGGCCATAACATAGGTCGTCAGGGTCAGGAACAAGGTCGTCGCATAGGCCGGGAATGGCGCCGTGCCTTCAAAAAACTGTCCGAACAGTGCATACGCATCGCCCCAGTAGAGGGTAAAGGTCAGCCCCGTAATGAAAGCCACCGCTAACCACAGCACATGGGTGACTGTCTTTTTCAGGATGCGTTCGCCGCTCCAGCCTGATTTGTCCAGGCGTATGCGCGCCGGCCTCTCGCCCTGCACCAGATGCTCAATCAGAATATAGACATCTGTCCACAAGGTCTGAAAGCAAAAATAGCCACAAAAGGCACGTCCCGCAATGCCGGTTACAAAAAAAAGCAAAAAGGCTGCAATCATCAGAATTGCAGCCAGCCAGAATATGTCCTGTGGATTTACGATCATACCGAACAGGTAAAAGATACGATCCTGGATGTCAAACATGACCGCCTGCTCAACACCGGACTCACGCTGCCATCGAAGCCAGGGCAAGGTAAAATAGACGCTATATGCAAATAGCAGAATCAACCATTTCATAGTGCGGAAGCGACCCTTGACCGACCGGGGATAGATCGGGATACGTTCCTCGAATAAAACAATATCTTCCGCGTTTTTTGCCATACCTTGTTTTGTTGCCTCAATTTACATGCAAAACGGGCCCAGGGAAGTCCTGAGCCCGTTTATATCGGTACGCCCGCCTGGCTTATTGACCGCCACCAAGCTCATGCACGTAGACAGTCAACACCTTTATTTCCGCAGGACTCAAACGATCCTTCCAGGCCGGCATCTGACGATTGACGCCATTGCTAATGATTTTACCCACTGCCTCACGCTTGGCGTCTATTGTCTTTTGTCCTGGAACATCCGCCAGCGTCCAGATACCGTCAGTCAGGTTCGCCGCTCCGACCGAATGCATGCCTGTGGCTTCCTTGGTATGGCAGTAATAACAACCGCCCCCTTCACCATTAAACAACACGCCACCACGTCCAGCCATCTCCTTGTTGACCTCATGGCCGGACAGGCCGAGAACATACTCAACCACATCGTCCATCTGCTGCTCGGTAAATGTTTTCCTGAATGCCGGCATGAATCCATTGCGGCCCTGGGTCAGAGTTGTCTGGATCTGCTCAACCTTGCCACCCCACAACCAGTCGTCATCAACAAGATTGGGGAACAGACCGATCACGCCCGCACCACCCATGCCATGACAAGCTGCACAGTTGTCGGTAAACAGGATCTTGCCTACCGAGCGGCTGAACTGCATCATGCTCGAATCAGACAGGATCTGCTCATAACTGGTATCGACAACTTTCTGCATATACTGACGCTGCTTGACGGCCTCTTCACCTTCCTGCAGATCCTTCATCAAACGCGCACGCGTATTCCAGTGCGTAGTCACATCCTTATCACCTACCTTATAG
This sequence comes from uncultured Gammaproteobacteria bacterium, assembly GCA_947258655.1. GTDB lineage: Bacteria > Pseudomonadota > Gammaproteobacteria > JAADHQ01 > JAADHQ01 > JAADHQ01. The sequence goes on from CAMYJD010000020.1 coordinate 54,797, forward strand.
GTAATACTGTTCATACCACCCTTGGTATAGCTGTCACCCACTGGCCAGGCCGGATAGAAAAACCAGTAAACAACTGCAAATACAACCGTTGCATAAAAGGCCCATAACCACCAGCGCGGCAGGGGGTTATTGAATTCCTGGATATCACCGTCCCATGCATGACCTGTGGTCTGTACCGAACCGGTTTGAGCTGTATCTTTTTTTACTTCACTCATGTTTACTTACCTTATCGTCAGAGCCTGTATACTCGTCGTGATCTTCATCCTCAAACGGGATGTTCTTGTACGATTCCAGTCGCTCGGATCTATTCTTGCTTGAATATAAATAAATCAATATGGCGCAAAACACTACGAAGAACAGCACCAGAGCAAATACCTTGCTGTTCTCCATATGGGTAAACCATTGCAGAAAGTCCGCCATTACTTACCCTCTCACCCTCACCCGGCCCCTAGCGGAACTCGGAGAAATGACCATCCTGGTAACTCTTGAAATCAACCATCGTGCCCAGCACCTGCAGGTAGGCTACCAGCGCATCCATTTCTGTCAGACGCGTCTTGTCACCATCATAGTTACCTGTCTCAGCCTGTTTGAGCAGATTTTTTTCTGCATAAAGAATATCCAGATTTTTGGCCACCTCAGGTCCGAATCGTTTCACATTCGCCTCATACTCTTCATCTGTTTCCGAGTAGGGAACGCCGACCGCCTTCTGCGCCTGCATACGTGCCCTGATATCCGAATAATCAAGCGTGTTCTCCATTAACCAGGGATAATTCGGCATGATCGAATCCGGCATCACTGACTTGGGTTTGATCAGGTGCTGTGTATGCCACTCGTTTGAATACTTCTTGCCCACACGCGCCAGGTCAGGCCCTGTTCGTTTCGAACCCCACTGAAACGGGTGATCATACTGTGATTCCGCCGCCAGTGAATAATGCCCATAGCGCAGGTGCTCATCACGAAACGGACGGATCATCTGCGAATGACACAGAAAACAGCCTTCGCGCACATAGATATCCCGGCCGCGGCTTTCCAGTGGCGTATACGGATGCACCGCATCACGACCATCTGCAGTTTTCACCTGCTCAACTGTTTCATTGATGAAGAACAGCGGCACAATTTCGACCAGGCCACCGATGCTGACGACAACCAATGTCAGGGCAATCAGCAACCCGGCATTAATTTCAATACTTTCATGTTTGAACTTCATTACTATCAGCTCCTACTATACTTGATCAGGCATTAGCCATTTTTGCAGCTATCCTGGCTTCAAGCTCTGCTGCTTCACGTTTGGCCTGGGAAATGGTGCGGAAAATGTTGTAGGCCATAATGATTACACCGGCAACGAAGAACATTCCACCGATTGCACGCCAGACATAAGGCTGATGCAGAAATACAACCGTTTCGATAAAGCTGTATTTAAGATTACCGAAATCATCAAAGGCGCGCAGGAACAGTCCCTGACCAATTCCAGCAATCCACATAGACGTGATATACAGTACGATACCGATGGTCGCCAGCCAGAAATGTATATAGATCAGTTTCAGGCTGTAAATCTTGGTTCCATACAAACGCGGTATCAAATGATACATGGAGCCGAAGGATATCAATGCTACCCACCCCAGCGCTCCGGAATGAACATGGCCGATGGTCCAGTCTGTGTAATGCGACAGGGCATTAACACTCTTCAATGACATCAATGGCCCTTCGAAAGTCGACATGCCATAGAATGACAGCGCTGCGATCATGAACAACATGATTGGGTCCGAGCGCAGTTTGTCCCAGGCACCGGACAGCGTCATGATACCGTTGATCATCCCGCCCCAGGATGGCAGCAACAACATAATCGAGAAAGTCGCGGCCAGTGTCGAGGTCCAGTCAGGCAGAGCGGTCCAGTGCAGATGATGGGCACCTGCCCACATGTACAGAAAGACCAGTGCCCAGAAATGGATAATCGACAATCTGTAGGAATACACCGGTCGCCCGGCCTGTTTCGGTACAAAGTAATACATCATGCCGAGGAATGCTGCGGTGAGGAAGAAACCAACCGCATTATGCCCATACCACCACTGTGTCATCGCATCCTGTACGCCGGAAAACGCACTGTAGGACTTCAATGTGAACAGGCCGACAGGCATGGCCAGATTATTGAAGATATGCAGGATAGCGGTGACGAGGATAAAGCCCAGATAGAACCAGTTGGCAACGTAGATATGTGGCTGGCTACGCTGGCGAATCGCCTGGACATACAGCGCCAGGTATGCGATCCAGACGACGGCGATGAGGATATCGATAGGCCATTCAAACTCGGCGTATTCACGGCCCTGGGAGTAACCCAGCATATAGCTCAGCGCACCGGCAGCAATAATGGTCTGCCAGCCCCAGAATGTGAATGTCGCCAGGCCATCACTGAACAGACGTGTCTGACAGGTTCGCTGCACCACATAATATGACGTAGCAAATAACGCACTACCGCCAAAACCAAAGATAACCAGGGTCGTATGTACGGGCCTCAAGCGTCCGAACGTGATCTCGGGAATATCAAAGTTCAATGCCGGATATGCCAGTTCCAGGGCGATATAAACACCGACCGACATTCCCAATATACCCCAGACCAGGGACATAATCGCAAATTTACGAATGATTTCGTAATTGTATTGCTCTTTCGAAGCAGCTGCGTGCGCCATACTTCATGCCTCATTTTTTAATGTTCTAGACAAAGCCCTTGTAAAACAACAGGATATAAATTATAGGGCGGAAAATCCTGCATATTATAATATGCTTATATATATCGATTCAAGATCAAATTACCAGCCAGCAGATAATTCTGGTATTTAATTTACGGACAGGCGGCAACAAACTTGAGTCACAATTGCTAGAAATTGTAGACGTTCCATGGAGTTTTGCACTTCTTTGTGCCTTTTCGCGCAATATTAGTAGTGTTTAGGCTCAAGCAAGATCAGCTTCGTCGTACATACCATTACAGACTGCATGTATCTTTATCTGACCATATCACCTAAATGGTCTGGATAGTTGAACTATATAAAAAGCAGATACGTTTTACTGTCGCGATGAAATTATGTTCTCTCTTGGGCTGTTTGTTGCTCGTATCCTTGCCTGGCATTGGCAACAGACAGAGCATCATCATTGCACTGAACGCCCGCTTTTCTCGCAGTAGTACCCGTATCCAACGCCAATCCCTGCATTAAAATTCACAGACTGTCTACATGCATATTCACCCCAATAAAGTATGCAAATAAATCACACAGCGCGAGAGTACTCATTCACAGAGACAAAACTTAAATCGGTGTAATTTTCCAATTAAATAAATCAAGGAGATGAAGATTTCGCAATAATCTGGAGAGGTGCGACATGAACAGCATCAACAAGACATACAGAATACTGTTAACGAGTATGGTGCTCTTGCTAATAGCGGCATACACAAAACCGGCCTTGGCAAATATTTCCCATGATATCGAGATCCAGATTGAGAAATATTCTAATACATATCCTGATATTCAATTTTTTTGGCTGAAAGGTCAGGAAGGTCTTGAGCAGTTATTGAGGTTACCCGCCCTGCTTGGGGAGGGCGCAAGGAATCTGGACTATGAGCATGACGATGTTGTCAGAAATATCCTCAATAAAGCACAATACCACCGTATCAGCATGATGATACACAAGCAGTGGCCTTCCGCCACTCTATTCCAGACGGGGAATGACTCGAAACTTATTAGCAGGCATGCCTGCGTTATAACCCTCGATCCCGATCTATTTGAACATGATCATTATTCTGCAATGCGTCTCATGATTGGTGACGATATAACAAACCTGAACCGAATACCCGCTGAATATCAAATCAATAATGCCGATTTTGCCAATTTCACACTACACCACGAGATCTTTCATTGCCTCGACGCCTATCAGAACGGTCCTCTATATCCCAAGTCCCGCGACGAACTTGGCAGTCTTTATTCAGGCTACCGCGCAGAAAACCGTGCGGATATCTATGCCACTCAGACCTTCCTCTCTGAACAGTCTGGGGATGATCGCTTCCTTGAAAATTTCACTCGCATGCGTACATTATGCGTTCCTGCATGGGACCTTACACACTGTACCGACAAGGGCATACAGCATAGTCTGGATGCGATTTCCGGGCTGGCAGCTAATCTGTCTCATAAAAAGATTATCGATAATACCGACAAAATATCCACTCAAGCGATACCCGAGTATGAAACCTTTACCGAATTTCTGGCATGCGCCTACAGGACAGCTATTAATCTTGGTAACAAGGATATCACTTTTACCAAGATAGCCGCAGCAATAGAGAGCTTTGCTATTGACGACAAGAGTGCGCGGCGCATGGAGAATAAAATCAAACATATACAGACATTGCTATTCTCAGATAATTCTACACAGCAGGATGACATGTAATGAGAGGCGTAAAAATCACAGAAGAGGCATTGCATGCATTTGTAGACAATGAATTACCGGAAGACGAACATCCGAAAATCCTGTGCAAGATTAATCGCAACGAGGATATACGCAACAAGATAAGCTCACTGATAACATTAAAGACGCTTATCCGGCGTGCATATCAACAGCGAAACTAATATACATTATAGTTTGGATATAAACGCAAACATTGACCAGTCTTTACAAGATCGAGTCGTACTGACTATAACTATTGACATTGCACTACTGGATCAGCATCAGCAATAAACAACAAATGCCCAGCCATCGGATTGAGAAAGCGCATCCCGCTGCGACTATCAGGCCATCAGTTCCTGCAATAGTGGTATATAATGATCAATCAACAGGAAGGCGAAGATACCCATCAGATACAGGATCGAAAAGCCGAAGGTCTTCATCGCGATTTTACTGCCTTCCTCTGCCTTCATCAGCATAATCGCGTAGTACAGAAATCCCAGGCCCAGCGCCAGAGCACCACCAAGATAAAACACGCCACTCATGCGTGTCAGGAAGGGCAATACACTGACGACCAGCAACAGGATCGTATACAACAACACATGCAAACGGGTAAAGGCCAAACCATGTGTCACCGGCAACATGGGAATTTCAACTTTGGCGTATTCATCGCGACGATGAATGGCCAGCGCCCAGAAGTGCGGCGGTGTCCACACGAAGATAATCAGGAACAACAGCAGTGAATTCGGATCGACGCTGTTGGTTACCGCGGTCCAGCCCAGCACCGGCGGTGCAGCACCTGCTGCACCACCTATGACGATATTCTGTGGGGTAGCACGTTTCAGGTACATGGTGTAAATAACGGCATAGCCAATCAATGAAGCGAAGGTCAACAATGCTGTAAGCGCATTGACCAGCAACCACAGGATAGCCAGACCGATGATGCCTATAACAAGCGCAAAAATTATTGCGTTCTGTATAGGCATACTGCCCTGCGGCAATGGGCGGTTCTTCGTTCTGGCCATGACCTCATCAACTTTCTGGTCGACAACATGGTTGATGGCCGCCGCCGATGCCGAAGCCAGGGCAATACCAATTGATCCAAACACCAATGGTTGCCATGGCACCATGCCTGGCACGGCCAGGAACATGCCGACAACAGCAGTAAATACAAGTAGCATGACGACCTTTGGCTTGCAAAGTTCGTAATAATCTGACCATTTGATTATATTATTAGCCATTACCCTATACCCGAATCAATCTTATTTTCTTAACTTGCTGTTGTGCATCAGCTTCGACATATCCTTTTGCATACCCTTGCCGAGCTTTAGAATTTCTTTCCGGTCCTTGTAATACAACATCAGCTTTGCATCAGGATCAACGACATATATATGGCCGGCGGATACTGGATTGTCATTGCCTGCGAATGCAAATGACTTCAGGAATGCCTGGCGCTGTGTTTCATTTGCCAGTATTACGGTTTGCATACCGGGGAACTCTTTGAGGCTTTGCCTTAACTTGTCATCGACTGAATCTGTTGAAAGCACCAGTAATCGACGTAAACGTGAGATCTCCTTGCCCTGTGTCAAACGAACATTTTTTATCAGCATCAGGTGTTCGAGACAGTCTGCATCACAGTTTTCCCTGATATAGACATAACTCCAGTTTTTCTTGAAATAAGCTTGCGGCAGTGGTTGATTGTCGATATCCACAAAACCATCCAAGCTGACTTCAGCCGGCGGGATAACAAACTCACCATGATTGGATGTACCCAATGAGCGTACGACATCAGGAAAATAGTTATATACGATCCAGGCTGCCAGCATTGGCGCAATAAACACCAGCACCATTAACGGAACTGCCATCCGCGACAACAAGCCTTTTTTTGCTACCTCATTCACTTCTATCAACTCCTGAACCAGATTTACTTCTGGATATTCTTAAAGACAAAATAACATACATAATCAATGCCAGTCCGGCCAGTGAGAACCATTGTAGCGCATAGCCCATGTGTTTTTCCGGTGTCATCCTCTGCGAAGACTGGAATTTCTGGCGCCAGTCCCGAACCAGGCCAAATGCCTCGCCACTGGTCTGGTAAACGACATAGGGCAACAGAGTATAACCCGTCTCCTTGCCAAGCCAGTCCAGATCGAGATAAATAACACGCTTGGGCCAGATCCTGCCTGACTCTCCCGGGGCTCCCACCTTGATACCGACACTGGGTACATTCCCGATGCGCCCCAGTATGTTTATCTTTGCAACAGGCCCCGTCAATGCGGGGATAAAGCGACGATCATTGCCCTGCCTGATCCAGCCACGATTGACCAGCACATAGGTATCACTACCCTGAATCCGTAACGGCGTAAATACATGATAGCCGGGTTCTCCATTATGCTTTTGATTATCCAGCAATATTTGCCGCTCCAGATCAAATACCCCATGGATCTCAACTGTCCGATAGAGCATTTCTGCTGTATCGTTATCACCACCCTGAAGGATAGCGGGCGCCGATGCTGTATTGACCCTGCGCAGATCGATTTCAGCCTGTTTGAGCGCGGCTCGATCCATCTGCCACGACCCCAGAAACAGGCCCAGTGGCAGCAATATCATCAATATTACTGTCAGGCCCCATCTGTGCCTGAATTCGTATTTTCCGATTTGAATCAAATGCTGCCTGCCTGCTCGTGGTTTCCGATACTAATCAGCATCGATCATTGCTATAATTACAGCTTACAAAATCACGTTATTATGTAACGCTTATGCCTATATTCAAGATACTCGTAGTATTGTTATTGCTGGTCATCGTCTCTGCCCTGTTCTCGGGCATGTACTATATGATGAAAGACAAAGGCAAATCAGACCGTGCAGTCAAGGCATTAACTTGGCGCGTCGGTGTGTCCGTTGCCCTGTTTGCTATGCTTATGATCGGAGCTGCAACCGGCATTATAGAACCCCATGGCGTCTACGGCTGAAGCTTGTAATCGCCACATTTCCTGGATCATCGATTTGCACCCGGGTCAACTCTGCTGACCGCATTATATACCTGCAAAAAAAAGTGCGCCGCTATTCCTAGCGACGCACTTTTTCGAAGAGCGCTGTTATACTAACCAGTATACAAAGATAAACAGCCCCAACCACACCACATCAACGAAATGCCAGTACCAGGCAGCCGCTTCAAAAGCGAAATGATTTTCTTCACTGAAGTGCCCCTTCATACTACGCAACAGGACCACCAGCAGCATGATGGCACCAATCGTGACATGCAGGCCATGGAAGCCTGTCAGCATGTAGAAAGTACTACCATAGGCGCCTGAGTTCAGCTTCAGGTTCAGGTCACTATAGGCGTGGATATATTCATATGCCTGGAAGCCGACGAATATAAAGCCCAACGCAACGGTTGCAAACAGACCGAGGATCAACTGGCCACGATTTTCTTTTTTCAGGCCCCAGTGCGCCCAGGTTACCGTGACACCGGAACATAACAGGATCAGGGTATTGATAGCAGGAATGCCCCATGGACCCATGGTCTGAAAGTCGCCACCAACATTTCCCGGACCATTGGTCGGCCAGTGGGATGTATATTCCGGATACAACCATTCATGTGTACTCAGGTTGTTACCTGCACCACCCAGCCATGGATCTGCAAAAATACGAATATAGTAAAGCGCCCCGAAGAAGGCTGCAAAGAACATGACTTCAGAGAAGATGAACCAGGTCATACCCATGCGGAACGAGCGATCAACCTGATCATTATACATGCCAGCTTGACTCTCCTTGATGACTGTACCAAACCAGCCAAACAACATGACAGCCAATACAGCAAAACCGGCATACATCACACCCAGACTGCCGATTGGATCGCCTGCCTTGTCTGGCAATGCCATGGCAAACCCACCTGTGGCCAGGAACAGACCAATGGAACCGGTAATCGGCCAGTGGCTGGGTTGCGGGACATAATATCCACCATGTGTACTAGACATAGTTACCCCTCTCTTTATTTATATTATAGTTAAATTAAAAAACGTTACTTAAATATTCATCAATTGCTTTTAGCGTATTTATCAGCCCTGAAGAATGTATAAGACAGCGTCACTGTTTTTATATTCTCGGGTAAATCCGGTTCCAGCATAAACAGCACAGGCATATCCTTGCTTTCACCTGATTTCAGCGTTTGCTGGGTATAACAAAAACACTCTGTCTTTTTGAAATACCTGGCCGCTTCTACCGGCGTCACACTATAGATGGCCTGCCCAACCACATCGGAACCGGACAGGTTCCTGGCGATATAATTGACCTTTTTCAACTCACCGGGATGCAGCTGTATCTCTTTTACCTGCGGCTCGAATCCCCAGGGCAATCTACTGTTGACAATCGAACTGAATGCAACGGTCACCGTTCGACTCTTGTCTACCTTCACTTCACCTGCCGCTGCCTTGCTGACCTGCTCTGCCTGGCCGTTCAGGCCGAATGAATCGCAAATCAGGTTATAAAGCTGCGGCAAGGCAACATATCCAAAAGCAAACATGCCGACGACGATCAGCAGGATCTTTCTTACAACGCGCTTATTGGCGGCCCGAAGATCTTGTTGTTGACTCATTAACGTGTTGCCTGCATATAGAAAAAGCCGATGTAAATAATTGCTACTGTTACAACCAGCAACACCACCGTCTTTTTCGCCTTGCGTTTCTGTTCAGTTGTTACTTCAGTCATACATTAATCAGGCCTGCCCGTTACGGGCAGGCCTTCTCCTTATTTGATTTCCGGTGCTGTATCAAAGCTATGATAGGGAGCCGGAGAAGGCAGGGTCCATTCAAGACCATGCGAACCTTCCCAGACCTCGTCCGTCGCTTTTTCGCCACCCTTGATGCACTTGATAATCAGATACAGCATGATCAGCTGCGAGAAGCCGAAGATGAATGCACCGATAGTTGAGATCTGGTTAAATTCGGCAAACTGCAGTGGATAGTCCGAGTAGCGACGAGGCATGCCCGCGAGGCCAGTAAAGTGCATCGGGAAGAAGGTCAGGTTCATACCAATCATCGTCAACCAGAAATGCAGCTTGCCCAGGCCTTCGTTGTACATATTGCCGGTCCATTTCGGCAGCCAGTACATGACACCGGCGATAATGCCAAACAACGCACCGGACACCAGCACATAATGGAAATGTGCCACGACGAAGTAGGTGTCGTGGTACTGGAAGTCTGCAGGAGCCACACCCAGCATCAATCCGGTGAAACCGCCAATCGTGAACAGGAACACGGTACCCACCGCCCATAACATCGGTGTTTCGAAGGTCATCGAACCACGCCACATCGTGGTCGCCCAATTAAATACCTTAACCGCAGTAGGTACCGCAATCATGACCGTTGCATACATGAAGTACAGCTCACCGGCTACCGGCATACCGACGGTAAACATGTGGTGCGCCCAGACGATGAAGGACAGGAATGCAATCGATGCGACTGCGTAAACCATCGAGGCATATCCAAACAGTTTCTTACGTGCAAAGGTCGGGATGATCTCGGAGATGATGCCGAAGGCAGGCAAGATCATGATGTACACCTCAGGATGACCGAAGAACCAGAACACATGCTGGAACAGGACCGGGTCACCGCCACCGGCCGCATCGAAGAAACTGGTACCGAAGTATTTGTCGGTCAACAGCATGGTCACCGCACCGGCCAGTACCGGCATGACCGCGATCAACAGGAAGGCTGTGATTAACCAGGTCCATACAAACATTGGCATCTTCATCAGCGTCATGCCTGGCGCGCGCATATTAAGGATCGTCGCGATAATATTGATCGATCCCATGATCGATGAGAATCCGAGCAGATGCACCGCAAACACAAAGAATGCCAACTTATCATATTGACCTGACAATGGCGCGTAGAATGTCCAGCCAAAAGCAGGACCCTGACCCGACATAAAGTTATCGCCCATAAACATCGGCGCGACCAGCATGGTTGCGGCGAATGGCAGGATCCAGAAGCTCCAGTTGTTCATGCGTGGCAGGGCCATATCCGGCGCACCGATCATCAACGGTACCTGCCAGTTGGCCAGACCGACAAACGCCGGCATGATCGCACCAAATACCATGATCAGACCATGCAGGGTGGTCATCATATTAAAGAAATTGGGATCAACAATCTGCATACCCGGCTGGAACAACTCAGCACGGATAACCAATGCCATAGCTCCACCGAGCATAAACATAATAAAGCTGAACCACAGGTACAGGGTACCAATGTCTTTATGGTTAGTTGTAAACAACCAGCGTTTGATACCGCTTGGGTGTTCGTCGTGATGTGTATCGTGTGTCATTGTTTCACTCATTTTAATTTTCCTCAACACTCACCTTAACGTGCAGCTTTAACATCAGCTGGTTGTACGATAGAGGCATTGTTACCCCAGGCATTACGCTCGTAGGTAATCACGGCCGCCAATTCAAGATCATTCAGCTGGCCGCTGTATGCCGCCATCGCCGTGCCTGGAACGCCATTCACGACCACATCAATGTGTTTAGCGGCGTCACCCGTTGCAATCGCGCTACCAGCCAGCTTCGGAAAGGTTGCGACACCTTCGCCGTTGGCGCCATGGCAACCAAAGCAGCCACCCTTGCCTTTATAAACAGCTTCACCACGCGCCATCAGATCTTCCTTGCTCCAGACCTTGTCGGCAGCAGCCTCGGCAGCCGCTGCGGCAGCCGCGGTCTTCTGTTTTGCCAACCAGGCATTATAATCGCCTTCACTGACAGCACGAACCACGATCGGCATAAAGGCGTGGTCCTTACCACATAGCTCGGTACATTGGCCGCGATAAACACCTTCCTTTTCAACGGTTGTCCAGGTCTCATTGACATAACCCGGAATTGCGTCCTTCTTCATTGCGAACTTGGGAACCCAGAAGGAATGGATAACATCATCAGATGTCAGCAGGAAGCGAATTTTCTTGTTTATGGGTACAACCAGCTCATTATCCACTTCCAGCAGGTAGTTATCGATCTTGGTGACATCGATACCGGAATTAAGTTGGCGCGCCTTGTTATGATCCGGATGTAGCGAGCTGATATAGCTGACCCCGTCTCCATAGTCATATTTCCATTTCCACTGCAAACCCGTTACCTTGATGGTCAGGTCGGCGTCGGACGTATCCTCGAGCTTGATCAGTGTAGAGGTCGCTGGAATTGCTACCGCGATCAGGATAATGAAAGGTACGATCGTCCACACCACCTCGACCTTGGCACTTTCATGAAAATCTGATGGTACCGCACCCTTCGACTTACGGTGCTTGATGATGGAATAAATCATCATAGTGAATACACCGATACCTATGACAACGCAGATCCAGAAGACCAGCATATGGAGATCATAGATCTCTCTGCCAACAGCGTTTACCGGTTCCGGGAAATTGAGGTTATATTCCGCCACGGACTGACCTACCACCCCTAGCCATAAACCCAACAGAACCAGGCCCTTTGTCATTATATTATTATGCTTAAACGACATGCCGTTCCAACTCCTCAGTTTTTAAATGTTTTAGTTATAGATCTTGTAAAAATTCAAATCTTAATCTTACGCCGCAACTCTCTGGCCAGTGTTGCGCGTTCTTCGTCTGTCAGACTGGATCCAACCTCCACCTCTTTGCCCATCGAACTGATAGTCAGTCGACTGGGGTACCAGTACAGTTGACTCCTTGTCAGCCTTACCTGCGTCCAGTGACGCTGAAACTCGACACGATGATGCGCCCTGCTTCTACCTCTTTCTACCTTTACCGACTCATTATCGATACGTATCACTTCGCGTTCACTGTTCTTGTACGCACATAGATAAAGGCATACACCCAAAGCCAATATTTCCAGCCCGGCAAACGGCACAATTAACCACGCACCTTGTAACGCAAACATGGCAGCTACTGTCATGGTGACAAACGTAACTGCAACAAAAAAAGTCAGGGTCCCTTGCCAACTCAGTGAGCGGTTCGGCTGGATTACATATTGATCTTCCAGCTGTTTTGTCGGGTTCTGTGCAGCAATCATTATGTAATGCTCCTGCCCCCGGTCTGTAGTTTTCGCCAGACTATTTTCTTTGATTGCCGCTGATGCTAACCCATGCGACAGGATGCCGCAATTAAATTTGGACTTTTATGCCATAACTAGGTTTTATGTTAGATTATTATTGTTTTATGAAATATTAATAATTTAGTCAGGTATAATTAAATTTAATTAATAGTAAATACAATACCTTGCAATATTACTTATTCCCGATTAATTTACATAGGTATAAATTTTGTTCATGGTTCATTGGCTATGTTTCGATCAGTTTACACCCAGAAAACCTAACGAAGTTATTCAATAGAGTTAAGTTTGAGTATTATGTATATTAGATATTAGATATTAGATATTTATTAACTACTTAATCACGCCGCTTCTCAGTATGCCTAGACATCGCATCAATTCACCAATGAATACCTGGAAAATACACCTGTGCTGGAATCCTTGCAGAGCAATATACACTGCTAGTATCAAGCGGTCTTGATAGTGGCATTTATAAAATAGCTGCAAACAGAAGTGACGGTTGTGATATGAACTTCATGCCATGTTTTGCGTCCGCAATTAGCTAATAGCTTTGCATGCCATGTTCAACACCTACCTCACCTTTAATACAGTCAGCAGCGCAGACATAGTCTGCTACCAGCCTTGAAGTCATTTTGATGGTGTATTATTCCATAATTATTATTGTCTTCCTGATAGACATGCCAGAGGCATTCTATCGCGACCATGAATAATCCATCAACAGATGACAAGAAACCGAAGAATATAGACTCAAAAACTCGCCTTGATATAGACAACATAACGCGCAGGCGTGGCACCACAAATAACACTGTTAACTTACGCATGCTTCGACACAATACTTATCAAACGTGATGCAGATATTACTATCAGTTTCGCATTTATCAGGATGATATGTTAGGCATTCCACAATTCATGTCTTACTGTGAAGATAATTAATTGCCAAGCTTGAGCGGTTAGATTTAAAGCCGTTGCGAATCAAAACCGACATTATATGACGCCCCTGTCATATAGATAGGGAGCCAAGATGGTGATTAAGAATAGATACTATCATTGGGCTACATCCACAAAACCCGGCAATATGCGATTGCGATGGATGATGACTTCTCATAAACATATGAATGTGTGATAGATAGATGACTTTAAGCTGTTGCGATATACCGCCTGATACAGCTGAATCAGTGAATATATTCCTGGCAGAACCGCCAAGGATGTTTATTTATGCAACACATGCTTCTTATAATACAAAGCGCACAAGCTATTACATTTCCACTGATTTTTCGCATCCATGATGCAGCAGTAATATAGTGCGCAAACACAGATATATTAATAGTAGACACTACCGAAATACCAGAATCCATGCTAGCATTATATTCAATATTAATGCCTCTATAAGTCTTCAACCATGATTGTATCAACAAAACATAATTTTATATTTATCGGAATCAATAAAACTGGCACAACCTCTGTTCAAACCGCACTTAAGCCATACCGTAATGAGTTTTACCACAAATATCTAAAAATCAAACATAAAATAATCAATAAAGGAACACCTGCATTAAAGCATGCCCCGGCAATAACATTAAAATCCATGATTGGTGAAAGACGCTGGAATAATTACTTAACTTTTACGTTCGTTAGAAATCCATGGGCAAGAACCTTGTCTCAGTATAACAAGCATAACCATGACGAAAACATTCCGTTACAAGAAGGCTTTACTGAATGGGTTTTAGCTGGCGGCAATTGGCTTGCCAAAGAAAATACAATGAAGGAATTTATAACTGACAAAGATGGTAATGTTATTGTTGACTATATTGGAAAATTGGAAAATATAAATGAAGATATGGATATCATATGCAAAAAAATAGGCATCGAGCCAGTCGAAATTCCGTGCCTTAATACATCCGACAGCACAGTCTCCTATCGAGATATCTATACTGATGAGACAAAAAAAATCGTTACTGAATGGGTGGCGGAAGATGCCGAAATGTTCGGCTATGAATTCTGATTTCCAACCTGCAATCATTAGATAAGACGGCTATTGCATAGATATGGATATCTGTTTGACACATCACGACAAATATTCATTCCTGACACTTGTGGTTTATTTACCCAAATAAAGTATTTCGATATTTCCCTTTGCCGCCATAAATGTATTCCATTCAGAAATACGTCTCGCTTTGATAATCAAACGCACTGACGCATATAACCCTGACAAATACGCAACTCACAGGCTCAGACTGCTACTGACCGAACCAATATCACGATGCTCCCCATAACCCAGCCTGCCCAGCATAGGTGCATCTATACGTTGCGCTATGGAAATAATATTTTCGTCGAAGCGCAGCATATCTGCTTCGATCTGATTTGCCACCCACCCATAACACGACAAGCCCGAATCAATTATAGCCTGGTATGTCAGTAATGCATGATTAATACAACCTAGGCGCATACCGACGACCAGCACGACCGGCAAATCCAGCAACACGGCCAGGTCGGCAACGGTCTGTGTATTGCTAAGCGGCACCATCCATCCACCAACGCCCTCAACAATAGTGCAATCGCATTGTGAGGATATCTTCCTATATTTATGTTGTATCAGCGCAAGATCGATTGCATTATCGGTCTTGTCAGCAAGCAAATGTGGCGCAACGGGCTCAGTATAAGCATAAGGATTCACTGCGTCTTCATTTCGCAAGCCATCGGGCGTTTGTCGGCAACCCGAGGCAACCGGCTTCATGCCCTGCACTGTCAAACCTTGCTGTGCCAGTTTTGCTAGCAAGGCACAGCTAATCAGGGTCTTGCCGACACCGGTGTCGGTGCCTGTTATGAACAGATCTTTAAGCATATAAAGTCAGAGTAAAGGCACAAGAGAAAAGATACAAGTAAAATCAAGATCCTCCTTACCCAGGGCAAACTTTTACATCCACACCCTTTTCTCTTTTATCTTTCCACTTTCCCCTGCTTTTAAATAACCGGTATCTCGCGTGTAGGATCTGTACCTTGCTTGAAACCACTGCCTTTCCAGGCATGTCCGTATACAACCTCGTAAGTCGCCGGCAGGACTCCATCCTGGCGCAGGGATTCATAGGCCTGCACCATGCCCCGGTATGCGCGCTTACCGGTCAGTCCACGTGTACGCTGCTGGAGGGAATTGCTTGCACCGATCGCCTTCAGGTCACGCGTCAGGCCGGCGACATCCGCATAGGTCAGGGTAAAATGTTCTACATCCATCACCGGCTCGGCCATACCGCTTGCGAGCAAAGAATCACCGATATCATGCATGTCCACAAACGGACTGACGTGGCCCTGCACGTCAACACTGGCCCAGCTTTTGCGTAACTCTATCAATGTATCGGGCCCAAAAGTTGTAAACATCAACAGGCCACCCGGCTTAAGTACACGGCGGAACTCTGCAAAGGTCTGGCGCAAATCATTACACCATTGAATCGTCAGGTTCGACATCAGCAAGTCCACACTGTCATCGGCAAGAGGGATTTGCTCGGCATCGCCACACAACGGCAAGGCCCGACTAAAAGGCCTGCGATACCACGGCGTTTTTTTCATGCCCTGCCGTAGCATGTTAACGGACAGATCAATGCTAATCACCGTGGCCTTTCTGTACTTCGATAAAAGTCCCTGGGAAATATAACCTGTACCGCTACCGACATCGGCAATGGTGCTCGGTTCAATGAGCACATAGTCGAGCCTTTCCAGCAAACGCCCGGCCACTTCATGCTGCAATACCGCAGCCTTGTCATAATATGTAGCGGCACGCTCAAAATTATCGCGTACACGTTGTTTGTCGAACAGAGGCCCAGAGTCATTCACAAGCGATACCCTCTTGTTCACTAAAATAATCTGTCAACGCTGTTGCGACAGGTTCGGGATGGGATAAAAATGGCGCATGCCCGGCACCGGCAATGGTCACTACTTGCGGCCTGCATGGCAAGTCATTGTAGTAGTCGGCCACTGTGGCCGGCACCAACTGGTCGCGCTCTCCGAGCAGGATCATGCAGGGGCGGCAGAGTCGCTCCATGGCTTCGCGAAGATCGGAATGTAACAGAATATCGAGCCCTTGACGCAGGGCGATCGCATCAGGGTTCCCGGCTTCAAACAATTGTTCGCGAAGCTGCTTCAACATTGCACCCGGAGCTTGGCTATGCAGGGTTTGCAGGGCGATAAATCGCTTCAGGGTTTTTCGAAGGTCCTGCTCCAGGTCACGGGCAAACTGCAATAACAAACCTGCATCCACTCCGTGCAACCAGTCTGTGTCTCGTACAAAGCGGGGATTGGCTGCGATCAGTGCCATGGACTTGATCCGCTCCGGCGCAAGTGCAGCCAGGTTCATAAGTACACTCCCTCCCAGTGACCATCCCAGCCAGTGACACGCATCCGGAACCTGTGCCAGGATTTGCTCTCCAAGTGCATTCAGCTCTAACGGGCATTCCATCGAACTGTAACCATGTCCAGGCAAATCAATACAAACGACCTTGAAGTGCGCAGCCAGCGAAGCCGCCAGCTCATGCCAGATACCGGAATGCATGCCCCACCCATGCAGCATGACGAGCGTTTCGCCATCCCCCTGAACGTACATCTTCAGTGACATAGAGCCCGCTGTTCCTAACGATGCACTCACAGCACCTTCTCCAGTACGGACAGCAAATGGTCGATCTGGTTGGGCTCATGATCGGTACTGAAACTGATTCTGAGCCGGGCGCTGCCCTCGGGCACAGTCGGTGGACGAATGGCCGGGACATAAATACCCTCACGCCACAAGGCATCACTACAAGCCAGGGCCTGCTGACTGTCACCGATCTGCAGTGGTTGTATCGGTGTCATGGAAGGCATCAGGTTCAGGCCGAGGGATGCCGCACCTTGCCTGAATTGATCTATCAGGCTGCTCAGCTTGTCTCGTCGCCAAGATTCCTGCTGCACCAGCTTCAGACTGACGCATGTCGCTGCGGCCACGGCAGGCGGTGGTGCGGTGGTAAAGATATAACTGCGCGCCTGATTGATCAGGGTTTCGATCAACTCAACGCTGCCTGCAACAAAGGCACCGAAGCTACCGAAGGCCTTGCCGAGCGTACCCATCAGGATCGGTACGTCATCCGCGTCCAGATTAAAATGTTCGAGCGAACCACGCCCATGCTCTCCCAGCACACCCAGGCCATGCGCATCATCGACGAGTAACCAGGCCGCTTTTTGCTTGCAGATCTGCGCCAGTTGCGGCAGTGGTGCCAGGTCGCCATCCATACTGAATACTCCATCGGTTGCCACCATGATCTCTCCGGCACGCTCTGCTATTTGAGTCGCCGCTTCATCGGCATCGGCATGGGCGTAACGCCTGAGGCGCGCGCCACTGAGCAGACCGGCATCAATCAATGATGCATGGTTCAGGCGGTCCTCAAGTACGAGGTCTCCGCGTTGCATCAATGCCGACATGACACCGAGATTGGCCATGTACCCGGTTGAAAACAACAATGCCCGCGGTCGCTGCACGAAGTCCGCCAACGCTTCCTCGAGTTCATGATGCGCCTTGCTATGACCATTGATCAAATGGGCTGCACCACTACCTGCGCCATAGTTCTCGGCCCCCTGCTGCATGGCCTTGATTACTTGCGGATGATGGGAAAGGCCGAGATAATCGTTACTGCAAAAAGCCAGACATGGTTTGCCATCGAGCACTACATGCGCGCCCTGCATGCCTTCCTGTACTTTCCTGGTACGATACAGACCGTCAAGCCTGCGCTGTTGTAATTGCCTGGCAAGATCTCGCATTGTATCTGACGCTGAATTTATTGCAGGGTATGTATGCCCAGACGCTCAAACAGGCGGCGGTCATGATCGGCTTCGGGATTATCGGTGGTCAACAGGCGCTCGCCATAAAAGATGGAATTGGCGCCGGCGAGAAAACACAGGGCCTGTAATTCATCATTCATTTCCGTGCGCCCGGCAGACAGGCGTACCATCGACTGCGGCATCAGAATCCGCGCAGTGGCTATCGTGCGCACGAACTCGAGTGGATCTAGGTCTTCAACATTATACAGCGGCGTCCCTTCCACCTTGACCAGCATATTGACCGGCACGCTTTCAGGGTGTTTTTCCAGGTTCGCAAGCTGCTGCAGCAGTGAAGCACGATCCGCACGTGACTCGCCCATGCCGACAATACCACCACTACAGACATTCATGCCCGCCTGTCGCACCCGTTCCAGCGTATCCAGACGGTCCTGGTAGGTGCGCGTACTGATCACCTCGCCATAATATTCCGGCGAGGTGTCGAGATTGTGGTTATAGTAGTCCAGTCCGACCCGCTGCAGACGCTGCACCTGATCATCATCGAGCATACCCAGTGTCATACAGGTTTCCATTCCCAGCTTGCGTACCTCCCTGACCATATCCAGTACCTGCACAAAATCCTTTTCTTTCGGGCTGCGCCACGCAGCACCCATACAAAAACGGCTGGCACCCTTATCGCGGGCAGCACGGGCCTGCTCCACGACCTCATCGATCGGCAACAGGCGTTCACGCTCCAGACCGGTCTTGTTGCGCGCACTTTGTGAGCAGTAACCACAGTCCTCCGAACAGCCCCCGGTCTTTATGCTCAGCAAGGTACTGACCTGCACTGCATTGGCATCGAAGTGCTGCCGGTGCACAGCCTGCGCCTTGAACAGTAGATCGTTAAAAGGTAAATCCATCAAGGCCATGATTTCTGCATGACCCCAGTCATGTCTCAGATCAGTCATGCTCAGTCGCCGTCAATTCAACTTCCACATCACACCAGTCATCCCTGCGGATCCGTACCAGGTCACGTATGGATAGCGGCACAATGATCAGGACAGCAAGTGCCCAGATCGCCAGATAATAATTCAGACCGTTTTTCGGGATAAAAATCGCCGCGGCGACGATCACACCGGTGACGCCATAGATACGGTAGGCGGCCTGCTGGGTGTAGTAACCGACCCGCTCATTCGGGTGATGACGGTTCAATGCATAAATAACCATCGAGGCCGCCAGCCATAACAAACCAACCGGGGGCAATAAAACAGTAATAATATTGCCATAATTGAACAGCGAGGCCGCGAATCGGCAGGATCTCGCCGTCAGGACCTGGGTATTGGGCGTAATGGATTGCTTTTCAGCAGTGTCTGTCATGATCTTTCCGCAACAGCTAATATAATAGGTATGGATGCGGGCATATTAGCGCCCACTATAAATATGTCAACCTGAAAGGATGCAATATGGTTTACAACTGGCTAAATAATATACAAAACTGGCTACTGCCAACGACCTGTACACTGTGCGGCCAACATGGGCAAGAAAGCCTGGCACTGTGCAAAGAGTGCCATAACGATTTAATATTTATAGAAAATTCATGCTCACAATGCTCGCTACCGCTGCCCGCTACAGCTAGCGGAAACCGCTGTGGTCAATGCCAGCAGCATCCACCGGCTTTTGACAACGCGATCTGCCTGTTTGCCTACAGGCCACCCGTCAGCCAGCTCATCCAGGGCCTGAAATTCCATGACAAGCTCGGGCATGCCCGCCTCCTCGGCACCCTGCTGGCGATGAGCTTGAGCGAGCGTGTGCAGGCATGGCCGGACTGCATCCTGCCCGTACCACTATCAGACAAACGCATGCGCCAACGCGGCTTTAATCAATCGCTGGAACTGGCTCGACCAATCGGTCGCCGCCTGAATATACCGATCGCTCCTGGACTGGTACGGCGCGTACGCCACACCGAACCTCAAATAGAGCTAAAGTATCAGCAAAGGCGCAGTAATATTCGTGATGCCTTCCAGCTGTCCGGAGCCAGTGTCCCTACCCATGTCGCCATCATCGATGATGTCGTTACCACGGGCTCCACCTGCAATGAAATGGCCACTGTCCTGAAAACGGCAGGGGTTGAACGCGTTGACGTCTGGAGTATCGCGCGTGCATTTCAGTAAAAGAAAACATGTCCAATGAAAAAAAACAGACCGTAGAACTCGCCCAGGCCAATGGCAAGGTGGCTGCGTTGTATGAGCAAATGCAACAACAAATCGGCTTTATACCAAACGCATTCCAGCTATATAGCATTAATCCAGCCATGCTTGAGGAAAACTGGAAATATATTGGCCACTACATCCAGCATCCCAGTCTGCCCGCCAAACTGATGAGCATAATACGTCTACTGGTTTCTGTTGATCCGCAGTGTGAATACTGCATAAACATCAACAGCCATCTTCTTAATAACGACCTGGGCATGAGTACTGAACAGATCGCGGGAATGATAGAAGATCCTGCCGAGGCACCCTTGGATGATAAGGAAAAAGCCTTATTGCTGTATGTTATTAGGACCACAGCCGACTCCAATGCATCCTCTCAAGCAGATATCGATATGCTGCGACAAAAGGGCTACACTGATCTGGAAATTTTTGACGCCCTGCACCATGGCGCACGTCAGGTCACCGCGGACATCATGTTGAATGCATTCAAGGTTGAAAATGATTTTCAATAATACATTGCGGGAAGTGACTTTGATACGTGATTGTCGTCCTTCTCCTGATCAGCCGGACTCGCGACCAGAGTACGGCAGTATACCTTCATGCATTGCGTAATAGGCTCTCGGCCTTTGTGCGCCATTCCTCGACATAGCCTCTGTTTCTGTCATGGTCAGAGAAATACTCGGCGAGTGCGTCTATCCCAGGCATATACATTTCAGCAAGATATTTACCAACATGATCTGGCATAGGAATCTTTAATCCAACATTGGCGGCCTTCTCGGCTTTTGGAAATTCTTGTTTTGAACTGCTGATTTCCAAAAACCGGCATACGTCATCAAGAAATTCTGCCGGCCGCCCTATAATGTCTTCAAGAAAACCTATGAGCATTTGTTCGGCAGGAAAATACTTTTGCCAGTTATTTATCGTTCTCATATAATCACCACGATTAATAACCCATGGCTCATTGAAGTATTTGACATAGTCGTCTTCACTTAAATTTTCAACTTTCCCTCTTGCACTCTCAAGCCCTGATCTACCATGGACGACGTTCATTTTGGCAGCAGAGTAGGCACGATCTATTGGATTTCGCAAGATTAGGATTACTTTTAAATTAGGCATTAACGAGGCAATATGCTCAACTTCGTCTGCGTCAATCGTTGAATACGCCGGCGTAATATCACCTATGAGTTGGTCTGCATTATTTTTTGTGAAAAGCGAGTGATACCATTCATCACTTCTATTACCGAGATAATAACGAAGATCCCAAATAAATTTTCTGAATGATAAACACTTCATGTCGAAAAATATCTGTTTAAAAAATTTTTTTCGAAAGCGCTTATCCC
The DNA here is from genome assembly GCA_947258655.1 of uncultured Gammaproteobacteria bacterium. GTDB lineage: Bacteria > Pseudomonadota > Gammaproteobacteria > JAADHQ01 > JAADHQ01 > JAADHQ01. Next base: position 76,618 of record CAMYJD010000020.1, read on the forward strand.
TGAGCCTCTCACCTAGCGGTGCATTTCTAATGGAGTCCTTATCGAAGTAATGAACCTCTTTAATGGGCATTACTATCTGAGGGTGCTTTTTCAGATTAGCAAAAAGCCAACTAGTTCCAGCTTTTTGAGCTCCAATACACATAAAGTCCGGGAACATTTCCTCTCCTTAAAGCATCAATCATATATAAAGGGAGAATATATGAGATTATCGGCAAAATCTACTGTTATTAATGGTTACCTGACATGCAACAAGGCTTCAACATCAGGTTTCTTTCGAAAAATTATTATGCAACAGAAATAATCATGCATCTATCAGATTATTCTTTTGCATAGGCCAAAAAAGTTAAAATGTTGTGGGAAATATGGAGATTCATCTACATATAGATACTTAATATAACGTACCTGCCATAATATAAAATCTTTCGCCCATAACAGAAAATATCAACGAGCACGTTTCATTAACTTTAATAACGTGAGCGAGCGTGCCTCCAAGGGATAACTCTGACCTGTATTAAAAGTACGCCGGTCAGGACGTTCGCCATCAGCAAAGCATGTATCAATGACAACACCCCAACGGGCGATACCTACATGCTGCGGCATACGAAAGGGGATGGTTTGCGAATGGGCATTGAGCAGCAACAAAAAGGTATCATCATGAATCGCCCTACCACGCTCATCCTGTTCCTCAATTGCATCTCCGTGCAACAGCAATCCCAGACAACGCGCATAAAATGTATCCCATTCCTGGTCGGTCATCTCTTCACCATCGGGACGCAACCATGAAATATCCTTGACGTTGGCACCCTTGATTCGTCTGCCCTGAAAAAAATGACGCCGATGAAAGACCTGATGCTGCGTACGTATCGCTATTACCTTACTGACAAACTCCTGAAATTCCCTATCATGACGGTCAATATCCCAGTCAACCCAGCTGAGTTCGTTATCCTGGCAATAGGCATTATTATTACCGTTCTGGGTTCGACCAATTTCATCACCGGCCAATAACATTGGAACACCCTGCGAGAACAACAGGGTAGTCAGAAAATTGCGTTTTTGCTGGTAGCGGGCATGAATCAGATGCAGATTCCTGACACTCGGCCCTTCGACACCCATGTTCCAGCTGAGGTTATGATTTTCACCATCGCGATTATCTTCCTGATTCTGGCTATTGTGTTTATTGTTGTAACTGACCAGGTCCTGCAACGTAAACCCGTCATGACAGGTAACAAAATTAATACTGGCATAGGGGCGACGACCACTTTGCGCATACAGATCACTGGAACCGGTAATTCGGTAAGCCAGTTCGCCGATAATACTGCCCTCACCCTTCCAGTATGCGCGTAACGTATCCCGATAGCGGGCATTCCATTCTGTCCAACCCACCGGAAAATTACCAATCTGGTATCCACCCTCGCCCAGATCCCACGGCTCTGCGATCAATTTAACCTGCGACAAAATTGGGTCCTGGTGAATAATATCCAGAAATGCGCCATAACGATCAACGGCATGCTCTTCACGCGCCAGTGTTGGTGCCAGGTCAAAACGGAACCCGTCAACATGCATTTCCTGAACCCAGTAACGCAGGCTGTCGGTAATCAGTTGCAACACCCTGGGATGCATCATATTAAGTGTGTTACCACAACCGGTATAGTCCATGTAATAGCGCGGATTATCAGCGACCATACGATAATATGCCTTATTATCGATACCACGGAAACACAAGGTAGGACCGAGGTGGTTACCTTCTGCGGTATGGTTATAGACCACGTCGAGGATGACCTCGATACCATTGGAATGTAACCGCTTGACCATGGTTTTGAACTCGTTGACTTCGCCGGTCGCCGAATAGGCAGCGTGCGGAGCAAAATATCCAATACTGTTGTAGCCCCAGTAATTACTCAGACCTTTTTTCACAAGATGATCATCACTGATAAAAGTGTGCACAGGCATCAGCTCTACGGCAGTGACACCGAGACCCTTGAGGTATTCGATTACAGGCTCTGTTGCCAGACCGGCATAGGTGCCTCGATAGGGAGACGGCACATCTGGATGGCGGATCGTGAAGCCCTTGACATGCAGCTCATAGATGACCGTATCATGCCAGGGTGTCGACAGAGGGCGGTCATCTCCCCAGGTAAAACTGGTATCGATCACGCGCGACTTCGGCACGCCATGTATACTATTGCGAGGATCAGGCAGCAGGTCCATGCCGGGATCACCAATCGTGTAACCGAACAATGCATCATTCCAACGCACATGACCACAGATATCCTTGGCATAAGGATCCAGTAACAGTTTATTGGGATTGAAGCGATGACCGTTCTCAGGATCATATGGTCCATACACACGGTAACCATATAACTGGCCTGGACGTGCTTCAGGGAGATAACAATGCCATACCTGATCGGTTTGCCAGCGCATCGGGATGCGCGCCGTCTCACGCCGCCCGCGACCATCGATCAAACACAACTCAACTTTTTCTGCATGTTCGGAAAAAAGCGCAAAATTAACCCCTTCCCCATCCCAGCTTGCGCCGAGAGGGTAGGGTTTTCCTGGCCATACTGCCGTTGAACCCCCGTTCATTCGCTCACGCTAGTTGCAGTACGATACCGGCCAACGGCGGTAGCGTCAGACTGATCGAAAAAGGCTGATTCATCCACGCCAGATCTTCGGCCTCGATTACATGGCCACCGTTGCCAACATTACTACCTGCATAGAACTCCGAATCGGAATTAAATACCTCGCTATACTCACCTTTCTGTGGCACACCAATACGGTAGTCGTCACGTGTTACCGGCGTCAGGTTGATAACCACAACAACGAAGGCATCATCCGAACGGCGTAAAAAGCTTAGCACGGAATTTTCCGCATCATGGCAGTCTATCCATTCGAAACCGCGCCAGTCGAATTCGTAATGATGTAATGCGGGCATCTGCTGATACAAACGATTAAGGTCCCTGACCAGTCGCTGCACACCCTGATGATATGGATAATGCAGTACATACCAGTCGAGGACCTGGGTACTGTCCCACTCCAGACCCTGACCGAATTCGGTACCCATGAATAACAGTTTCTTGCCGGGGTGACAGAATTGATAGGTGTATAATGCGCGCAGATTGGCAAAACGTTGCCATTCATCACCAGGCATCTTGTTAAGCATCGATTGCTTGCCGTGCACCACTTCATCATGTGAAAACGGCAACATAAAATTTTCGGTAAAGGCATACAGCATACTAAAGGTCAGCAACTCCTGATGATAGCGGCGATTGATTGGATTTTCAGCCATATATGCTAGCGTATCGTTCATCCAGCCCATATTCCATTTCATATCAAAACCAAGACCGCCGGTCCAGGTCGGCCGACTGACCTGCGGCCAGGACGTGGATTCTTCGGCAATCATCAGCACTCCAGCATGCTCATCATGAACTGTGATATTAAGCTCGCGTAAAAAAATCAGTGCCTCAAGGTTTTCCCGACCGCCATACTCGTTCGGTATCCATTCGCCTTCTTCACGCGAGTAATCCAGATAGATCATCGAGGCGACGGCGTCGACCCGCAGTCCATCGATATGCATCTCTTCAATCCAGAATAGCGCACTCGACAGCAGAAAATTTTTCACCTCGTTACGACCGTAGTTATAGATCAATGTCGACCAGTCAAGATGCTCGCCACGACGCGGGTCTTCATGTTCGTATAGCGGCGTACCATCAAAGCGTGCCAGACCATGCGCATCCTTGGGGAAGTGGGCCGGCACCCAGTCGAGCAACACCCCAATATCGTGCTGATGACAACTGTCTATAAAATAACGAAACTCATCAGGGCTACCGAAACGACTGGTCGGCGCATAATAGCCGGTGGTTTGATAACCCCATGATGGGTCATAGGGGTGCTCGGTGATTGGCAACAGCTCAATGTGCGTGAAACCCATTTCCTTGGCATAGGCGATCAGCCTGTCAGCCAATTCCCGGTAGCAGAGAAATTCACCCTCCGTACCCCGTTGCCAGGAACCCAGGTGGACCTCATAAACCGACATCGGCAAGTGTTGCCAGTCCAGCGATGCACGTTTGTCCAGCCATGCCTGATCGCGCCATACGTAGGTTGATGGCTCACTAATCAGGGATGCGGTTTGCGGGCGCAACTCGAAAGCCTGCGCATAGGGATCGGCCTTGAGCACGATTTCGCCGCTGTTACGGTTACGAATTTCGTACTTATATTGCGCTCCCGCCAACAGGTCCGGGACAAACAACTCCCATACACCGCTGCCACCGCGCACTCGCATCGGGTGGCGGCGGCCATCCCACTGGTTGAACTCGCCGACTACGCTGACACGCTCGGCATTCGGTGCCCATACAGCAAACAGGATGCCGGCAATCCCGTCAACCTCATGCGTGTGCGAACCCAAAATACGGTAGGCATGTCGGTGCCTGCCTTCCCCGAATAAATGTAGATCGAAGTCTGATACTTGTGGTGGGAAACTGTACGGGTCATGGGCAATATGTTCATGATGGCCACCATCACGCCATAATAAACGGTAATGATCCGGCACCGTACCCGGTGTACCGCGCCATTCGAACAGATCCGAGTCATTGACTCGCTGCAGAGGAAGGTTACCCTCGGCGATCGTGACCTCATCTGCATTTGGCATATAAGCGCGGACCAACTCCTGTTCATTTTCAAGGTGTCGCCCCAACACACTAAAAGGATCATGGTGCCTGGCCTGAGTAATACGTTCAAATTCTGATTGTGACAATGTATTGTGCATGACTACTTCTTGATGATTGGGTTTAACAAAGTGACTGTGTCCGACAGTGGAATACGCGATGCCGGCAGGTGTTATTGAAACCTGTTTTCAGATAGCGAGAAAACCGGCTTTACAATTTAACAGGATACCCGAACATCCTGGCAGTATAGCAATAAGCATTGCCATACCAACCCCCCATGGTGTCTGCCTAGTGGCCGACTATTCGAATTCAACATAGCATGGATAATAATAGCTGTATAGAACTATAATATTTCACGTCATAAATATTTCATGACATAAATATTTCATGTCATAAAATTTTTAAATATAGATTTTTACACTTGCAGATCCCGCGATAGTACTGCATACTTTTATAATTATTCTGCTGAACATAAGAGCGCAGAAATTTACACGCAGCCGTCTATACATAACCCAAACAAATGGCGCTTCGTCTTCGTGATCAACGCAATTAATCATAAAACGTATCAACACATACGTTCATGCCCTGATTAACTCAGAAAAAATATGCAAATCTTGTTCTGGCCAGCCCATAAGCCAGATTATAAATATCACATGTTACGGAATGATTTTACTTGTTCTTTCAATAGGTCTTTTAGATAAATCCAGTATGTACGGCCTTTCAGGCGATCTCTCTTATAATCCGTACTATAGCCAAATAAATTCATATCCTTATGCAGTCTTTTTTTGACAATCTCCTTCATTTCATCCGTATAAACAGCGACAGACTTTGAATGCTTGCTGCGATTTACAGATGGCAATTTAACCGTAGGAATGCCCACTCTTTGACAAACCTCATTAAAATCATCTTGCAAATTTTCGTACTTCCCGACAAAGTCGACAATTACCTCCCCAGCATCATCCGTAACCCAATGACTCTGGCCATCACCGGCAACCACCCAATCATCCGATTTCACAAATTCTTCAAATGTCAAGTCGCCGGTATAATTAGTATGTTTTGGATTATCCTCATCTTTCAATTTTTCTCTTCGACGAAAGTTGTACCAGGATGCCGTCCAGCTAAGGGGATTTCTTACAAATGAAAACTTGAAGTATTCGTTCCATTTATCCTCACCTAACTGCTCGCGTATTTCTTTAGCTGTTTTGTGTTTACCTTCATCAGCACGATCAACAATCATATTGCCATAATTACTCAAGACTTTTTCAATGCTGGTTGTGGCGGTTTTTGGTACCGCGATAAATATGAATTTGTATTTTTCGGATATGATCATAAATTTACGCCATTAAATATTCGGGTCGACATTTATTCCTGAGCCCGTCTGTTTGTTACACGACGAATAACTGCCGGACTTTTCCGCCAGCAAACATGCCGGTGCACTGCGACAGATACGTGGTACCGCATGAATGCAATACCCTAAAACAGTTTACACATTATAGATATACAATGCAGTATCGCGATATTCACAAGACCGCTTTATAAGGTCTGGCTACAAAACAAGATATATTCTGGGATCAATTAAATAAAATAGCAAATACCATCTGCAGCGCTAATAACAAACAAGCAACCATACAAAACTATGGATTGATAGCGTAGCTTATAATAAACATATGACTTTATTGTATATTTTCCAAAGTCATACTTTGCCCGGACAGTTTGCCTCACCTCGTCCCGTAGCTATTACAACTAGAATATTGAATTCAATGCGGGAACCAGTTACATCATCAATTCTTGCTTCACATGCAGGATCCTCTTCGGCTTCAATCCACAAATGGTCCATACTGATGTATGGGCTCTCCATGTGGCCTGCCAAAACAGAGCATGACAACACATTCACTTTCTGATTCGATACTGATTAATCCACTTTCTTCAACAAACAAGGCATCCCCTACCTGTAGATCATACCCATGAACGCCTACGCTACCTTCAACAACATACACAAAGCCACGGTAACTTTCCGGCACTTGCTCTGAATATTGACCACCTGCTTCAAGCTGCACATGCTTGTATAACGCCGCTGTATGCAGCCGCAATGGAGAACCCTCTCCAGCAATGGTCCTGACACGGCCCGATGAAAATTCTGTCAATGGAAAATCATCCTGCTCTACTTGCTGGTAATCAGGATCTAGCCCTTTGAGCGATCGCGGTAGATTGACCCACAGCTGAATCCCTTCATTACTTCCCTGTGTACCTGGCATTTCAGAATGCACTATGCCGCTGCCAGCAGTAAATCGTTGCGCACCACCTGCGCCAACACGCGACTGGTTTCCGAGATTGTCTGTATGTTCCATCGTACCGCTAAACATATAGGTGACACCTTCAAAGCCGCGATGCGGGTGATCCGGGAATCCTGAGCCCGGCTCCACATTAAAATGATCCCACAGCACAAACGGATCAAAATTCATACAGGAAGGAATTGGAAACAGGCGTTTTACATCAACAGACTCTCCCTCACTGGTTTCCCTTGCCTTGCGCACAATATATGCATTTTTCATAACTTCACCTTTTACGTTGCAGCTAACGCCTATATTCCGCAGGACAACATATCCGTTAATATGTCCTGCTAGCCCGGTTATGTGGAGCAGCAAAATCCAGCAATGGTCCTTGCGGCACAATCCGCGATGGATTAATGGATTCATGACTGTAATAATAGTGCTGTTTGATCTGATCCATATGGAGCGTATCGGCTATCCCCGGCAACTGGTAAAGCTCACGCAAATAGTTGGACATATTCGGATAATCGTTAATTCGCCGTTTATTACATTTGAAATGGCCGTAATATACAGCATCAAATCTGACTAGCGTAGTAAACAAGCGCCAGTCTGCTTCGGTGATATGCTCACCAATCAGATAACGATTTTCATTCAGCCGCTGCTCTATTATTTCAAGCGCATCAAACAGTTGTTCATACGCCTCGTTATAGGCTCCCTGTGTCGCTGCAAAACCGGCTCTGTATACGCCATTATTGATATTGTCATAGACCAATGTATTTATACTGTCGATATCTGCGCGTAATGCAGCAGGATAATAATCATCTCCCGCAGCACCCAGACCGTCAAACGCAGAGTTAAACATACGTATAATCTCCGCCGATTCATTATTGACGATCGTATCGAGCTTCTTGTCCCATAGAACCGGTACGGTCACAATACCACTGTAGTCGGCCTGCGCCTTCGTGTAGACCTGGTGCATATAGCAAAAACCATTCACATGATCCGCAGTGGAACCGGGGAAATCACCAAAATGCCAACCCCTTTCCCCCATATGTGGATGCACGACAGAAACACTGACCAGATCCTGTAATCCTTTTAAGTGACGGAAGATCAGTGTGCGATGCGCCCATGGACAGGCATGGCTGATATACAGATGATATCTGTCACGCTCCGCAGCAAAACCGCCACGGCCCGTCGGTCCCGGACTGCCATCGACAGTAATCCAGTTACGAAATTGTGAATCTTCACGAACGAATTCACCGTCTACCGTTTCGGTTTCCAGCCATTCATCTTTTAACTGCCCATTGATCATCAAACTCATATAGCCTCCATCAGCGCTGGCGCTTTGCATCCACACTAAATTGCCCGGGACCGGCTGCAACCAGCAGCAAAAAACCACCAATGATCGCCAGGTTCTTCATAAACAGGATCGTCTGCATCTGTTCCGCCAGATTAAAATGAAACAGGAACGCGGCGAGCAATGTAAACAGTGCCAATGCATACGCGGCCCAACGTGTCTGCCAGCCAATGATTATGGCCACGGCGCCTGCGATCTCCAGTGCGATCACGAATGGCAGCAATATACCGTCAACACCCATTGCTTCCATATAGGCCTGTGTGCCGCTATAGGCCGTGATCTTGTTGATGCCTGCAAGTAAAAAAATATGCGCCAGCAAGATCCGTCCAATAAGTAAACTTATATTGTTCATCGCGCTCTCCTTAGGTCATTGCGTTATCACTTATTATGAGCAAAGATTTTAGATATAAAAGTGCAAAATATAGCTATATTTTATCGATTTATTAGATATAATTGCGTTATGCCAACTCCCAAAGTCACACTCGACCAATGGCGTGCCCTGCAGGCAGTCGTCGATCTGGGCGGTTACGCGCAGGCAGCCGAACACCTGCATCGCAGCCAGTCATCGGTCAGTTATGCCATCAGACGCCTGGAGCACCAGCTCGGACTTGAAGTCCTGCAGCTACACGGGCGCAAGGCGGAACTGACCGAAACCGGCAGGCTGGTTCTGCAACGCGCGCGCGACCTGATATGTGATGCCGCAGAACTGGAACAACTCGCCCTGCAGGCCAGCAGTGGCTGGGAAACGCGTCTGCGCCTGGTGGTCGATGCGGCATTCCCGACAACACTTCTGATGCAGGCGCTGGAACAGTTCGCTCCGCACAGTCGCGGCACCGAAGTCGAACTCAATGAGGTCATCATGTCCGGTGCTGACGACCTGGTCGAGGCGGGACAGGCAGACATTGTTATCGGGCATCAGCTGCCGCAAGGCTGTCTTGGTAATGCGATCATCGAGATCCCGTTTATTGCTGTTGCCCACCACCTGCATCCACTCAACAACAAGGGCAATACGATTGATGAGAATGATCTGCGCCAGCATCGACAGATCATTGTGCGTGACTCCGGCCAGCAACAACGTGACAAAGGCTGGCTGAGTTCGGAGCATCGCTGGACAGTATCAAGCCTGGACACATCGCTTACCCTGGTCACCAATAACATGGGCTTCGCATGGCTGCCTTATCACCGCATTGAAGAGAGCCTGACGCAGGGTATTATCCGCCCCATTCCACTGCAACAAGGGCGGGTCTACAAGGCAGCCCTGTACCTGTATTTTGGCCACAAGACCTATGCAGGTCCCGCAGCAAGAATGTTGTCGACATTACTGGAACAGTGCGCAGGCGAATACGAAGTCGATAGTGAGCCTCGGCAATGATATGTCAGTGCATCCTCGATGGCCTGTCCTGCGATCCTGCGACGACGGCAAAGCATTTCTACTAAATGAAGATCCCGCTATCGATTTCGCCATCAAAATAACACCGACACCACACCCGCCTGATGCTAGCTATCGCGATCTGCCGCAAATCCCACAGAAATAACCAAGATAATCACTCAGATTATAAAGTAACTCACTGAAATAAATAAATTTAAACGCGGTTTCTGGCCGTCGCAGCCGGTCCAGGCAGATATCTGAAAAATCACCGGAAGCCGAAACTTTGACATCCTCTCAAAAGATGTTGAAAATTACATTCCAGATTGCAGTCTGAGCAATGGACGTTCACACCGACTTCGGTATTTAGCAAGCACCCTGCTATATATCTGCAGATAAAAAACATAAATATGTGAAAGGAATTACAATGAAAAAGATAGCCTGTATATTGATATTTTGGATTACATCGTCGACCCTGTATGCAGCAGAACTGACGAATACCAGGGAAATAGATCTCGGCGCCGGCTTTCGCGAACTACGCGGTACCGAAAACGAAGTCAGGGTTCGTTACCTGTATTACCGTGAAAAAAAACTTGGCCAACTCGGTAACTATTCGATTTCACCAAGCAGCGCTTATGCCGCCTTTCAGGATACACCGGCCGGCAATCTGTACCTGTTCAGAGTTTATGACCAGAGTCTGGAACAACTGACAAAGGAATTCATCGCGCCGGCCAGTAAATACACATGGAACGAAACCCTGGAAATACTCGAGGTCAAGTTTGACGGCAAGGCCAAGGCACAGAGCTTCGCCCTCGAGTGATAATTACAAATACATGACATTGACAATAATCCCCATAAACACAACCTGCATATCAATTAGCAACATATTACCGACGCGCAAGACTTTGACATCCGGGAAACTTTAACCAGGCATGAGCAAACGCACGGAAGTCGATCATCTATGCCCATGCGGATCAGGGCTGGTGCTTGATGACTGTTGCGCAGCCTACATCAATGGTAGTCTGCCTGCACCGTCTGCCAAGGCATTGATGCGCTCAAGATATACTGCCTATGTTCAACGCAACGAGTCATATATCCTGTCTACCTGGCATCGCTCCACCCGACCTGAAACAGCATCTATGAACACTGATCCACCAAGCAAATGGCTGAGCCTCAAGATAATCGCATGTGAAAATGATACAGTAGAATTTATCGCCCGTTACAAAGTGCAAGGAAAGGCTTACAGGCTACATGAAAAAAGCCGCTTCGTTTATGAAGACGGGCAATGGTATTATATCGACGGCGAAATTAAATCATAACGACATACGATATAGATATGTATCTGTATAAAGTCGTGGCTCTATCCATTGATCTCATGCAGAGACAGGATGCACCCTGGAAGCTGATTCCTGCGCCCGCTGGCGACAATCATTGACATCATCACCGTAAGCCAGTGCAACACCCATACGACGACGCAGGTATGACTCCGGCTTGCCAAATAGTCTGATCTCGGTCTGCGGCACACTGAGGGCCTGATCAATATCTGCAAATGCTATAGCCTTTTCATCCAGGCCGCCGTAGATAACGGCACTGGCCCCGGCAGACAATAACTCAGTATCTACCGGCAGTCCCAGTATCGCGCGCGCATGCAGTTCAAATTCACTCTGGCGCTGGCTTGTCATCGTAACCATACCGGTGTCATGTGGGCGCGGGCTGACTTCACTGAACCAGACATCATCGCCTTTGATAAACAGTTCGACACCGAAGATACCGCGCCCGCCCAACTCGGCGGTTACCGTGGTGGCAATATGGCGTGCATTTCTCATGGCTTTCAGTGTCATCGCCTGCGGCTGCCAGCTCTCGACATAGTCCCCTTTTTCCTGCACATGACCGATGGGCTCACAAAACACGGTCTGTATCTCGCCCCGTTCATCAAGCGCCCTGACCGTCAGCAAGGTGATCTCGTAGTCGAACGGCACCATTTCCTCGACAATAACCTTGCCACGATTAACTCGTCCGGCTGACATTGCATACGTCCATGCCGACTCTATATCCTCCGGCGCATGTATCGTCGACTGCCCTTTGCCCGAAGATGACATAACCGGTTTCACAATGCAGGGATATCCGACACCGCCATCAATGACCTGCAGCAATTCGTTCAGACTTTCCGCAAACCCGTATCTCGATGTGCGCAGACCCAGTTCTTCGGCTGCGAGCCGACGAATCCCCTCACGGTTCATGGTCAGCTGTGTGGCACGCGCCGTCGGCATCACTTCAGTAACGCCTTCTTTCTCCAGCTCGGCCAGAGTATCGGTATCGATGGCTTCGATCTCCGGGACAATGATGTCGGGCTTCTCTTTTCCGACCAGTGAGCGCAGCACCTGACCATCGGTCATATCAATTACATGAGCGCGATGTGCGACCTGATGACCGGGGGCGTCGGCATAGCGGTCAACGGCTATAACCTCGACACCCAGTCGTTGCAATGCAATGATGACCTCCTTGCCCAGCTCACCACTACCCAGCAGCATCACCCTGGTAGCACTTTTACTTAAAGGCGTACCGATTTTCATAATTGTCACCTGCTCACATTCCTTCCGGACGGACACTAATAATGACAAATCCAGGATTTCTGTCAATCACTATCATGGATCTGGATAACAATAATTGAGTTAGACAAGACGATACGGCTATAGCCGTTCACAACGGGAGTCAGGAAATTACCGCTAACAGCGCTTACCCGGATACAGCCTGATTTACTACACTCGCAGCATCCAGTTTATTCAGAAAATACTGGCTGTCATTCATCACCGCAACCAGGTCTTCTTCAGATAGTGGTTTACTGAAGTAAAAACCCTGGATATAGTTGCAACGAAGTGCCGACAGGAATCTCAACTCTTCGACTTGTTCAACACCCTCAGCAATAATGCCAAGCTTGAGACTGTGTGCCAATGCAGCAATGGCCGTTACAATCGCCGCACTATCGCTACTCTTGTGTACATCCTTGACAAATGAGCGGTCGATCTTGAGAATATCGATGGGTAATTTTTTCAGGTAGCTCAATGATGAATAACCTGTACCAAAATCATCTGCAGCAATCGACACGCCCAGCTCGCGGATCGATTGCAGCTTCTGAACACAGGCATCACTCTGGTCCATCAGAATACTTTCGGTAATTTCCAGTTTCAGAAGCTTAGGATCCAGGCCGCTGTCACTCAAGGCATTGCGCACACTGTCGACGAATTGCAGGCGACGGAATTGTATGATGGATACATTGACCGATATCATCATTGGCGCACACCCCTGACGCTGCCATTCTACCGCCTTGCGACATGCGGTCTGCAATACCCATTCACCGACAATGGACATAAAACCGGACTCTTCCAGCACCGGGATAAATCTGGCGGGTGTAACATTGCCATATTCCTTGTTATTCCAGCGCAACAAGGCTTCGACTCCCATCATGCTGCCCTTGTTAAGATCAACAATCGGCTGGTATTGCAGCAGGTATTCGTTGTCTTCCAGTGCCCTGCGCAGCTTGCGCTCCATCTCCATTCTTTCGCTTTTACCCTGATTCATATCTATTGAATAAAAAACATAATTGTCACGTCCATGTTCCTTGGCTGCATACATGGCCATGTCAGCGTTCTTGAGCAAACCCTCTATATCCCGATCATCCAACGGGTAGATGGATATACCGATACTGGCGGAGGTGTTGCAGGCCCTTCCATTAAGGTCATAAGGTTCACGTAATGAATCAAGAATCCTTCTGGTCACATGCTCAACTTCGTCCACATGTGTAATGGCATCCAGGATAACGGTAAATTCATCCCCTCCCTGTCTGGCAACGGTATCGGTCAGGCGCACACAATCCTGTAAGCGCCTTGCAACTTCCTGCAGCAATTGATCACCGGCACTGTGACCCAGACTGTCATTGATATATTTGAATTTGTCCAGATCCAGGAATAATACAGCCAACAGGTGGTCGCTACGTTCCGCACGTGCCATGGCGGCCTCCAGCCTTTCCATGAACATCTTCCGGTTAGGCAACCCGGTCAGCGAATCATGGTAGGCTATATGTCGCATGCGCTCCTGGTCTTGCTGCTTTTCGCGCACATAACCACCGGTAACCTGATCGGCCCTGCGTATAAATACGAACTGTACAGCAAAAACAAGCAACATAGCGGCAACAGTTAGCACAATGACCTTATTTCGCGTCCCGAAGGTCTGTTCATACAGGCCGGATACATCTGCATAGATTTCCATAATTGCGCGATTCGATAATGACTGGTCGTCGGCATGGACGTATACAGGCACATAGCTGGATAAAATATTTCTCTGTGTCAGCAATTCCTTGCTTGCATATATCTTGTCACGAAACGCCAGTTTGGTGACTACTTCCCCCATCATGGCACGTTCTATATTCGGGTCGCTGTTTTTCTTTTCACCCAGCTGCCTCGGATCTGTTGAAAACAGTGTCAGTCCATCGGCATCGAATACCTTGACCTTGACAATAGAAGTACCCTGAATGTGGTCACTGATGTCTGCCAGCAGATTTTGATATACTGGCGAATTACTGATGGCGTGTGTTGTATTTTGCTTGTTGCCGTCAATCTCGGCGGCATACCGTCTCCACACATCATTGGACAGTACCCTGGCCAGCGCTATATTCTTGTCCTCTCCTGCCTGAACCAGATTGTCGACAGTGGCACGATGAATCAACGCACCGAGTGCAATGACAACGATAACTATCGTGGCGAGGCCGATCAGGACAAAATTTCGCAGCAGCGGAAATCGGAAAGCTTCGGTTTTCGTTTGGGTAGCACTTGGCTGCATGTATCAGTATCCAATTAATCGTGATCTGTATGGAGTCTATTCTCCAAACATATACGGATAATGATATTAGCGACCAGCACTGGCCAGTCTTGATGAATTAACGCTATTTATCCAGCATAAAATAGGTATTTAGTTACGGATTCCATGACCTCTGTTGAGTAAATACAGACCCATCTGAAATAATGCGATAATGAACGTGGAAATAATGATATATGAAGTCAGCAGTGGGATATCGCTGACACCCAGAAATCCATAGCGAAAGGCATTGACCATGTATAATATAGGGTTGAGCAGGGATAAGTGCTGCCAGAATGAAGACAGCATATCGATCGAGTAAAAAACACCCCCCAGATAGGTCAAGGGTGTTAATACAAATGTCGGAATGATTGATATATCATCAAAACTCTTCGCATATACACCGTTAATCAGGCCTGCTATCGAAAACAGGACCGCGGTCAGCATTACTATCGAGATAATGACCAGCACATGGGTGAATCCCAGGTCACTGAAGAACCAGGCGACCGCCGTGACTGCCACACCTACTGATAAACCCCGACATACACCACCCGCTATATAACCTAATAAAATAATATAATTCGGCGTCGGCGAGACCAATAGCTCCTCGATATTATGCTGGAACTTGGAGCTAAAAAATGACGACACCACATTGGCATAGGAATTAGTAATGACAGCCATCATGATCAGACCCGGCACAATATAATCAATATAGTCAAAGCCCTGCATCTGCCCTATCTCGGGTCCGATGAGGCGACCAAAAATAATAAAATACAGGGCAGTTGTAATCACCGGGGGTAATATCGTCTGCACCCAGATGCGCGCAAATCTGAGTACCTCACGGACAACTATGGTCTTGAAGGCAATATATTGTTCTGACCATGTCATTCCTGCGACTCCATTTGCTTGCTGGATTCAACGATATTGACAAACAACTGCTCAAGACGGTTGGTCTTGCTGCGCAGGCTGTTCACCTTGATCCCCTGAGCGCCAAGAACGGCAAACAACTGATTCATCGACATTCCCTTTTCCACCTCCACCTCCAGCGTATGGCCATCAAGCAGGTGCGTAGCAAAACCATCAAGCACGGGGAGCGAATCGATTGCCGTAGCCAGATCCAGTAAAAAGGTTTCAGAATGCAACTGGCCAAGCAATTTCTTCATACTGGTGTTTTCTATCAGTACACCGTCATCAATAATCGCGATATTACGACATAGGCTCTCCGCCTCTTCCAGGTAATGGGTGGTCAGAATGATGGTCGTGCCTTCGGCATTGAGCTTGCGCAGAAAGCTCCACATTGAACGCCTGATTTCAATGTCGACACCTGCGGTCGGCTCATCGAGAATCAGCAATTCAGGTTCATGGACCAGGGCACGTGCTATCATCAGGCGACGCTTCATACCCCCCGACAGGTTCCGTGCCATTTCACGACGCTTCTCCCATAATCCCAGCTCACGCAGGTATTGCTCGGCACGTGTACAGGCTATTTTTCTGTCGATACCATAATAGCCAGCCTGATTGATAACAACCTCCTCGACAGGCAGGAATACATTAAAATTGAATTCCTGCGGTACCAGGCCCAGTAGTTTCTTCGCTGCACCAAAGTCAACGTCTATATCATGGCCCATGATACTGACCTTGCCTGTAGTCTTACGCACCAGCGAACTCAGTATACCGATCGTTGTCGACTTACCTGCTCCGTTGGGTCCCAGCAAGGCAAAGAAATCCCCTCTGTCCACTTCCATGTCTATGCCCTTGAGTGCAACGAAACCATTGCTATAGGTCTTGCCCAGATTCCTGATTGTCAGTGCCTTGTCCATCGATTTCCTGATCCAGAATTGCAGAAGTAATGCTATCAAACTGATTAGCATAGGCATTATATTACCCTGCCCTCCGTTTAGGAAATGTACGAGAAAGTTGCGGTCTCGCGAACAAATGCCCCTCAGGTCTATACAGCGGCATATGATCTCCCTATAATCTTGCCTGCCGGATCGGGTTTAGCTTTGTATAAATCCGTGTCGAAATTTATATGTACATATTCGAGTATTGGAAAAATCTATGTCTGCAAATATTATCAAACTTGTACTGCTCTGTATCATCCTGACGCTTTTACTGACCATTGCTGGGCTGCAAATATTTCCCCTGTTCGACCTTGAGGCCTATGCCGATAAACAGCAATTTGCCTGGGGTATGGGCACTGGCGCATTCATCGCCTCCCTGGCAACCGCTATTGTGCTCCTGATCAAACCCTATAAGCTGCCCATTAAAAAACAGACCTTATTCGTTGGTAACCTTGCCTTTAAATCAAGTGAACGCGAATTACGCAAGTTATTCGGCCAGTGTGGCGAGGTTTTTTCGATACGCCTGATGACCGACAAGATAACCCGCAAACCGCGCGGGTATGGCTTCATAGAAATGGACCGAACTGGTGCGCAAAAGGCATTGACTGAACTCAATGAGCAGGAATTTATGGGGCGCGAGCTACGCGTCAGTCCGGCCAATGAACCGGCTAAACAGAATAGCGACTAATTAAACAAGCACTCGAATGAGGGCTTGCAGCGAATGCAGAACTGTTTCGCTGCAACACGGTAATGCTTATAGCAGCGACTGTCTAACCTTCTCTTTTAAGCGTATAAATTCGCTGTGCGGAACATATATCAGGTCTGCCACCTTCCTGATTACATGCTCCTCGTACCTATCCAGCCTGCCGTCGGCATAGGCGACCTGCCACAGGAATTCGACAATCTGCAACTTGTGCGGCATGTCATAACCACGGTTTATCAATGATGTAAACTGATGATAGTCCGTCGCATCCCGGAGTTCGGCGGCGGCCAGTTGCATCAGTTCATCCGCCTCCTGACGTTCGACACCGAACCTGGACATCGATGCCTGTATAATCGCTTCAGTCTCTTGTTCCGATTTTTCATCATCGACCCGCATGACCTCGATCATCAGTGCAGTAGCCGCCAGGCGCAAGCTGTGCTCTTCCTGTTGTGGCGCATCCGTTTGCGGCTGCATTAAACGATTATAAAAGGCCTGAATCTGCGCAAGCATGCTCAATCACTCATCTTCTGCTCGAAGGCCGGCATTTTTTCCGGCAAGGTCTCCCAATGGCAATCCCATATCGCCCGCGTCAGAGAGTCCAGTAATAGCGCAAGCCATAGATACAACCTCTCATTCAGCGGATAACCGATTCGGCATACAGCCGGTAAATTCGTGTCTGACATAGGCTTGATAATTCCGGTAAATACGCATGGCATTATGCCATAATCCGTCGCCATGTACCTGGCAAATATGTCCGTCAGCGCAGCTGTACCGCAGGCCACTTGCGGTATTTATCAAAGCTGCCGAGCAGTGATCAGGATTATCTGGACAACCCTTGCCCCAGCATGGTCCACAACGACCGAATCATTCAAATCGTGACCGATGCCCTGTTGTTATGATATTTATATTGTATGATAGGTACCCGAACAGGATAGATTATTGCAACAAAATACATGGCAATGCTTTAAACCATCGCATAAACCAATGACGCCCTGAACCACATGTGGGCAGAAATGATATGCGCGTTGTTTCAGGGTACAATTAACGACAACAATAAAAAGTGGGGGTGTGTGATGCAAAGATTCAAGTTTCGTGACCTTTTTGCCAGGAAACCCGCGCAACGGGAACGGCGCGCAAAACCTCGCACTGGCACCCCCAGAGGTACCACTATCCTGGTCGTTGATGATTCCCGCACCATTCAGTTTACCCTGAAAAAAATTCTCGAACAGGACGGCTACACGATAATAGTTGCCAGTGACGGTATGCAAGCCATCGACACGGCAAAATCACATGCTCCCGACCTTATTCTGATGGATGTAATCATGCCCGGAATCAACGGATTTCGCGCAACCCGCATATTGAACAACGATGAAAAGACTGCTGACATTCCCATTATTATGATGAGTGCTGACGAACAGGCGATGCAGGAATACTGGGTCAGCAAGATCGGTGCGAAGGACTTTCTGAACAAACCCTTTGTCCGTGCCGAGTTGTTTCAAAAGGTGGAAAAATGCCTGCGTGTCAAACTGGTCGCCTAACCAAATAACCCTGTAGAGCAAAGGAAACAGCTTATATCACAGCCAGTTCCGCTGACTGGCGCCGCCTACTTTTCGAGCAAGACCTCCAGTTGCTCAATTTTCTTTTTCATCTCTTCAGAGATCTTGGCCATCTCCTGGCGCAGGAAGATACTCTCGATATTCATCTGTAACTGGTAAGCAAGACGACCAAGCAGGGCCTTGTCTTCATCGGTATATTGGCCCTGGCCACGCTTATTGAGCACCTGTATCGCCCCGGTCACGGTATCAGTACTGACGCCGAATACCGGAACGCACAAGGTATTACGCGCGACAAAACCGGTTTTCATCGATACAACATCATGCTCACCGACAGAGGACTGCAGGTCCATGTCCATCCACGGCTTTCCGGAGGAAATGACCCGGCCTACCACTGATCCGGTGGTCGGCACAGTGACCTGCTTCTCTTCCAGCCCGGTACCGCATTGTAACCAGGCCTGGTCTTCTTCGGGATCGAGGATAAAGATACTGCAACGTTCGACATTCAGCACCTTCGGCATAATATCGATAAAAAATTGCAATAATTCCTTGTTACCTGTCTTCCTCCAGGCCCGCTCCAGTTTTTCTTGCTTGGCCCTGATCTTTTCGAGTTTGTTTTCCAGCGTTACCTTATCCATACCTGTTTCCACAACATTGTATTGCTGTTCATTAATATCGGTCGTACTGCGCCACTCTTAAGCCGTATTCGGCTGATGTTCAGGCAACGGTATCTAACGACGCCGCCATAGCAAATGCATCAAGCTGAACAATAATTCTTATTTAACAATTGCTGTTAAATTTATACATCTAACCGGACCTGCATCGTATATGGATGCACGCAATATTCACTATAAATTATCCCCGGCATGGAAACAGCAGGCTCTGTCACATAACATCCCGGATCTCAAGCCAGGCTGACAATAAAAACAGGAACGGCCGGGTGAGCGCACAGCGATCTTAATGTGATCGACAGGGCCACAGGCATATAGGTCTACTAGTACATGACTGCCAACTGGGGGCGATTACAGGACGCCGGGGCATGACACGGCCTTGGCTAACAAGCTGTAAACAGTTATCCCTATAGCTGCGCCATACCGGCCCGTGACTGTGCCTGCTCTACCCGGTCAAGATAATCGGAGTACAGGCGCATGACACGGATCCGCCGCAGTCGCTGCACTGCCAGGCGCGCCTGCTGGCTATGGTCCTGACCGAGAAGATCAAACAGCCATACTATTTTCTGCACATTATCATCGAGGCGGCCAAACTGATCGCGTCCGGGTCGGAATTTTGGTGCAATCATATATAGCAGCTTGGCCAGCATGCCTGCACTGATATCCAGGCCCGTGTTATCGGCATCCCTGATAACCGGTTCGATAAAGTTCAGCAACGGCAATGCCTTTTCGCGTGTGCGCCCGACATAATCGAACAACATCGCCTCATATTCATCAGGTGCAAGCAGATATGCCGTAGCTAACCAGTACACATGATGAACTACCGGCATATATTCGGAACTGGCAAGATGCGTTCTGCATGTATGCAACAGGTCCTGATGCGACACATAACGAAAGGCAGATAGCATTAGTGGCAACAGCAGTTTTTTATTGATCCGCCGTATTGTTTGCAATACCGGCAACACAAGCCCTTGCAACACCTGCTCGAACTCTTGTTTTGACAGGACCTCCCTGAAACCGGGATAGCGCTCGACACCATAGTCCTGTATTGTCCGCCAAAAACGTAACAGGGCATCAGAAAACAATGTAGGCCGATGCTGTATAACATAGTCCATCCAGCGGTTTTGCAACTCGTTTCGATCGACATAGTGAAAACAGACCAGTGATTCGATCACATCATCATCTACTTCAACAATAGCAACATCATCGTCATGTCGGCGAATCTGTCTATCCATCGCAGCCAGGGCAATATAGCCCTCCGGCATGCGTTGGTCTTCGGCATATTTACGAGCAATGGCCTCCGGCGCGGGCAAGGACCGGCTATTCAGTACCGCATCAAAACCTGACCAGATACTCTCGAGAATATCGTCATCGGCGAGAAGCATGACACGTTCATCCGGCAACAATGCCTTGTCCAGGTCAAGGTACATCCCCAGATAGGCCTTGGCAAATGATTCAAGGGATTTAACATCCTTCCCCTGTGCGAGTTCATCCAGTCTATCGACCAGTTTCTCGTGTGTGGAAGAACGCGCTTGCTCAAAATCCTGTGACATCGTATGTTTTCGTACTCACTTCTGTTTGTACTATTTATACTATAGCCTGACGAACGCCAAACCGGAACGGCGCCTGACACACAACAGAACCGTATAGCGCTGCCCATAGAGGTACTGCGGATATGCCAACTGGAATACTGCGACCTGGAGCGAAGATCACTGATTATTTAGCCGGACTGGCGGCCTTGCTCTTTTCTTCCAGTCGCTTCGACTCGGCCTGCAACATTGTTATTAATTCATGCTGATGCAGCCTTACCTTGGACATACCGATCTGCGTGCCTTTTTGCATCAGAATCGGTAACTTGGTAATGGTTTTTTTACCGACGGGCGTATTATAGAAGGCCGTTAATTCACGCAATTCCTGCTCATTGAATTCTTCGGTATAGATGTCAACAAAATCATACTTGATACTGTTAAAACCCAGATACTTGGTGAAAAACTGCAGCAGTATATCCCGATAGGGGCCCATCTCCGGTTTTTGCCGCAATTGCATTTCAACCATCTGCGTTATCATACGATCCATACTGGTCTTCAATCCAGTGACGTCCAGTAATGCTTCGGCCGCCTGCCGGTGGCTGGCAGAGGGGGCGGCGTACCCCACTGATGTCATAATGAAAAAAAGCAATACAAAAAGTAATTGTTTCATGCGCTGATCCCCGAATGCCAAACATGACATCCACGATATTTTATCCATAACGGCAAACAGGCCGCCATCCACTCATTATTTATCCTAATTAATCGGGATCGTAGCCCAGATTAGGCGACAACCAACGTTCGGTTTCTTCGACTGTCATGCCTGTTCGTTGCGCATAATCCTCCACCTGGTCACGATTGATCTTGCCGACGGCAAAGTAGCGCGACTCAGGGTGCGCATAATAAATGCCACTGACCGATGCAGCCGGCACCATTGCCTTGGATTCGGTCAACCACATGCCTGTGTTTGCCTTCACATCCATTAATGACCAGAGCAAATCCTTCTCGGTATGATCCGGACTGGCGGGATAACCTGCAGCCGGACGGATCCCCTTGTATTCTTCCTTGATCAGATCTTCGTTGCCGAGTTTCTCGTCTGCAGCATAGCCCCAGAATTCCTTGCGCACGCGTTTATGCATACGCTCGGCAAAGGCTTCGGCCAGACGATCTGCCAGCGCCTTGAGCATAATCGCACTATAATCATCATGTACCTTTTCAAACTCAGCCACCTTTTCATCCACGCCTATACCGGCAGTGACGGCGAAGCTACCAATATAGTCCTTGATACCGGTCTCTTTGGGGGCAATAAAATCACTGAGACAGGCATTGGCCTTGCCCGGCGGCTTTTCCTGTTGCTGGCGTAAGTTATGCAACACCGTCAGTACTGTCTGACGACTGTCATCCAAATACACCTCGATATCATCATCATTGATTGCATTTGCCGGGAACAGGCCGATCACGGCACGTGCCGTCAGCCACTGCTCGCTGATTATGGTATCGAGCATTTCCTGCGCATCCTTGAACAATTTGCGCGCCTCTTCACCCTTGTCTGCATCATCCAGTATTTTCGGATAACGCCCTTTCAATTCCCACGAGAAGAAGAACGGCGTCCAGTCTATGTATTCACGCAGCTCCTCCAGCGAATAATCTTCAAACACAGTGATACCGGGCGTTACCGGCGTCACCGGTGTATAGCCCTGCCAATCGATGGCGGTCTTGTTCGCGCGCGCCTGTTCCAGCGTCAGCCAATTGATCTTTGCCCGGCGTCCGGCATGATGGGTGCGAACGGTCTCATACTCCTGGCGTATATTTTCAACAAATGTTTCGCGTTGCTCTTCACTGATCAGGTTCTGGGCCACACCAACGGCACGAGACGCATCTTTTACCCAGACCGTAGGTCCATTCGTGTATCCAGGCTCGACCTTGACGGCCGTATGTGCCTTGGATGTGGTTGCACCACCCAGCATCAGAGGTTTATTCATATTCAGGCGTTGCATTTCCTTACCGATATGCACCATCTCATCCAGCGACGGTGTAATCAGCCCACTCAGGCCGATGATATCGACATTCTCTTTGTCGGCGGTCTCCAGGATCTGGTTTGCCGGCACCATGACACCGAGGTCAATCACCTCGAAGTTATTACACTGCAAAACCACGCCAACGATATTCTTGCCGATATCATGTACATCGCCCTTGACCGTGGCCATCAGGATCTTGCCATTACTCTGGCTGCCTCCCTGCTTTTCTGCTTCAATAAACGGGATCAAATGGGCCACGGCCTTTTTCATGACGCGCGCACTCTTTACCACCTGGGGTAGGAACATCTTGCCGGCACCAAACAGATCACCGACGACGTTCATACCATCCATCAACGGCCCTTCGATGACATGAATGGGGCGCTCGGCGGCCAGGCGTGCCTCTTCGGTATCCTCGATAACGTAGGTGTCCTGGCCCTTGACCAATGCATGTGCAAGACGCTCTTTTACCGGCAGGCTACGCCACTCGAGATCTTCCTCTTTCTTGCCGGCACTGCCATCACCGCGGTATTGGTCGGCAATATCCAGCAATCTCTCGGTAGCATCTTCACGTCGGTTAAGGACGACGTCTTCGACGCGCTCACGTAACTCCTGTGGCAACTCATCATACACAGCCAACTGGCCTGCATTGACGATTCCCATATCCATGCCCGCTGCAATCGCGTGATACAGAAAAACGGAATGAATCGCCTCACGCACCGGGTTGTTGCCGCGAAACGAAAACGACACATTGGACACACCGCCACTGACCATCGCATACGGCAAGGTCTGCTTGATGTCGCGGGTGGCCTCGATGAAGTCCACACCATAGTTATTGTGCTCTTCTATACCAGTGGCGACGGCAAAAATATTGGGGTCAAAAATAATATCTTCCGCGGCAAAACCCAGCTTCTCTGTCAACAGCTTGTAGGCACGCGTACAGATCTCGACCTTACGCTGCTGTGTATCGGCCTGGCCGGTCTCGTCAAAGGCCATGACAATGATTGCGGCGCCATAACGCCGACATAATTTCGCATGCTGTAAGAATGCCTCCTCGCCTTCCTTCAGTGAGATGGAATTAACAATGCCCTTGCCCTGAATGCATCTGAGACCAGCCTCGATGATATGCCATTTGGAAGAATCGATCATGACCGGCACGCGCGCGATATCCGGCTCACTGGCGATCAGGTTCAGGAATTCAACCATGGCCTTCTCACCATCGAGCATGCCTTCATCCATGTTAATATCGATAACCTGCGCACCGTTCTCAACCTGATCGCGCGCCACTTCCAGTGCTTCATCATACTGTTCTTCAAGGATCAGGCGTTTGAAGCGCGCCGAGCCAGTGACATTGGTACGTTCACCAACATTGACGAACAACGAGTCCGGATTGATATTGCAGGGCTCGAGTCCGCTCAGACGGCACTCAACCGGCACATCGGGAATTTGCCTTGGCGGGTATTTGCTGACCGCCTCGGCAATGGCCCTGATATGCGCCGGCCCGGTTCCGCAACAGCCACCGACAATGTTCAGGAAACCGTTTTTAGCCCAGTCACCAATCTCTTCGGCAAGCATCTCCGGTGTTTCATCGAATCCGCCAAAGGCATTCGGCAGGCCGGCATTGGGATGCACATTGACATAACAATCGGCAATACCCGATAACTCCTCGACATGCGGTCGCAGCTCCTTGGCACCGAGCGCACAATTGAATCCAAAACTCAACGGCTTGATATGGCGCAGCGAATTCCAGAACGCCTCCGGGGTCTGCCCGGTCAGGATACGACCACTGGCATCAGTGATGGTGCCGGAGATCATGACCGGCAATCTGTTGCCCGACTGTTCAAAGTATTCATCGATCGCGAACAGCGCAGCCTTGGCATTCAGCGTATCGAAAATGGTCTCGACCAGGATGATATCGATTCCACCCTGAATCAGGCCATCCAGTGAAACCGCATAGGCTTCGCGTAACTGCTCGAAGGTGACATCGCGCGCACCGGGATTATTGACGTCCTTGGACATCGACGCGGTCACCGGCATCGGGCCCAACACCCCGGCAACAAAACGCGGTTTGTCGTCGGTAGAGTATTCATCACAGGCCGCACGCGCAATCCGGGCGGCGGCGACATTTAATTCGTGCGCCAGCTCCTGCATGCCATAATCGGCCATGCCATAGTGATTGGCATTAAAGCTGTTGGTCTCGATAATATCGGCACCGGCCTCGAGGTAGGCCTTGTGGATATCGGCGATGATTTTCGCTTGCGTCAACACCAGCAGGTCATTATTGCCTTTCAGGTCCGAGCCCCAGTCCTGAAAGCGCTCGCCTCGATAATCGCCCTCTTCCAGCTTGTAGGTCTGGATCATGGTCCCCATCGCGCCATCGAGTATAAGGATGCGTTCCTTTAGTGCCTGCTCTAACTTGCTCATATTTTTAAATTTTCTTGCCAATCTGATAGAAGGCAAATTCTATCATGGTTCGCCGGCAGGCGAAAATTTATACAAATACGGGTACAATCCCGGATTATGAATGGCGAACAGCTACAACGACGTAAATCTCACCGATGTGCCATACCGGACAAGAAGTTGCTGCGTCCGGTCGGAACAGCTATTGCCGATTTCGACATGATCCGCGCAGGCGACCGCGTATTGTTAGGCCTGTCGGGTGGCAAGGACTCGCTGTCGCTGCTGCATATCCTGCTACATCTGCAGGCGGTCGCGCCGATCGACTTCGATGTGGCGGCGATCACGGTTGACCCGATGTCGGACAGTTTCGATCCGTCACCGTTGAAAGACTATGTACGTACACTCGGCATCCCCTATTTTTATGAGAGCCAGCCGATCATGGATCTGGGCAAGGAACATATGGACCGCGATTCTTATTGTTCATGGTGCGCGCGCATGAAGCGCGGCATCATGTATACCACAGCACGGCGTGAGGGCTATAACGTACTGGCCCTCGCCCAGCATCTCGATGATCTGGCCGAAAGCTTCCTGATGTCG
Source organism: uncultured Gammaproteobacteria bacterium (assembly GCA_947258655.1). GTDB lineage: Bacteria > Pseudomonadota > Gammaproteobacteria > JAADHQ01 > JAADHQ01 > JAADHQ01. Next base: position 102,429 of record CAMYJD010000020.1, read on the forward strand.
GCCTTCCATAGTGGTCAGTTGCGCTCGATGAAGGCACACTATACGATCAGCGAGGGTGATATTCGCGTAATCCGCCCACTGGTCTATACGCGTGAATCCAGCACTGCCGCATTTGCCCGCAATGCCGCCCTGCCGGTCATTAGTGAAAATTGCCCGGCGTGCTTCTCGATGCCGACCCAGCGCCAGCATATCAAGGAATTGCTCCTGGCAGAGGAAAAACAGAATAGTCAGCTATATGGCAGTATTTTGACCGCTATAAAACCACTTATATCAAAAAAAAATGCTGATTAATGTCATAAATATACACAATAAACAATAACATTCAATTATCGGAAAAATAATACACATAAAATCATAATATCAACAAAAGTGGATATTTTTCCCACTAAAAATAATATAAAATCATGAAAGTGGTAAATATAGCAACATTCGATACGATTATTGATGCCAATATCAGCATGGGACGCTTGCAGGCCGAAGGGGTTCCATGCTGGCTCGCAGATGAACATATCGTCCAGACTGATATGCTGTACAGCCCCGCCATCGGCGGCATCAAGCTACAGGTCAGCGAGGAATGGGCAGAAAAGGCCCGTGAAATCCTCGCCACCGATTATTCCGATCTGGACCTGCCCGACTCATGAACAAGGACTGCTGATGCGCGCATGGCTTGTCCGCACGTTGCTGCGCACACTTTCCCTGTTACCACTGCCGCTCAATCACGCACT
>CAMYJD010000021.1 GCA_947258655.1 uncultured Gammaproteobacteria bacterium
GCCTGGGCACCTTCACTCCTTCGGGGCCATCGTCGCTATGCTCCGATGTTGTAGTCGGCTAAGCCTCCCTCTTCGAACGTGCGACCGCCTGGTTCGTAGCCGTGTTGCTTGGCTTTAATATCTATATGAATTATATAGAGAATTTTGACGTAAATTGTACTATTCTATAATGGGTAGGCTGGTTATAAGCCATTGATTTATATAGATCTCGTATTTTTCAATAGTACAGATTTCTATCCAATTTTAAGCCAATATACTTCCCAGCCATTTGCAATCATAGCCAGGAAACAGGAAAACACAAAATGCTTATTTTTTATAGCATCCCTAGGGGTTTCAAATCCCTGATGCCGGGATGAAAAGCCTATTTATATTATTGTATTATATGACTTTTATTTCATTTTGTGACCAGAAGTGTGACCAGTCATTTTCAGAAATTCAAACTACAAGGAAATAATATTATTTTAGGTGAGGGTTACACTTAGATCAGGATATCCTAAAAGCGATAAGGTGTTTAAGTAATTTTTAGTGTCGAAATAAAAATGGTCACATGAACCTGCCACACTGTAACGGACACTAAACCCACAGTCGATAGTCTCTGAGTTTCTTAATGCGCCGGCCACCCCTAGACCTCTATGCTACCCATTGCCGTTTGCATATAATTCTGCAGACCAGTTTTTTCAATCAATTCAAGCTGGGTTTCCAGGTAATCGATATGCTCTTCGGTATCACGCAGTATAGACTCTAGAATATCCCTGGTAACATAATCCTTTACAGACTCGCAATACTGGATTGCCTCCACGTAGTGTTCGCGACCTGCATTTTCGAGTTGCAAATCTCCGCTCAGACATTCAGGCACATCTTCACCTATCAGAAGTTTGCCGAGTTCCTGCATATTGGGCAATCCTTCAATAAACAGTATGCGCTCTATCAGCTTGTCAGCATGATGCATTTCTTCAATAGACTCGTCATACTCATGCTTGCCCAGTGCATTCAAGCCCCAGTTCTTGTAAATCCTAGCGTGAAGAAAGTATTGATTAATAGCGGTCAGTTCAATAGATAGAGCCTTGTTTAACAACTGAATGACTGTTTTGTCACCTTGCATGGAAGATCTCCTGATGTGTTGTTGGCGGTGGATTGTATGTGTTCATTGATCAAACTGCGCATGCAACTGGTGCATTTTCCGCAACAGGACTCGAATCCAAAATGCTGACGCAATTCTCCTACTGTCAGCTTGCCTTCATTTAACGCCTGCTTTAAACGGCTGGAGCTGACTGCGTTACAAACACATACATACATACTGATACCTGTTCCTGTATGAACAAGGTTTTACACTTAAAATAACCGTAGCTTTGGTTCCTGCCTTCTATATTTACAATATCTGTATTGCAAAGTCAGTGCCAAACCTGCATACATGATTTTATTAGCTTTTTTTAAACTTCATGCAAGAATAACCAGTTTCTGCACCCTTATATTACATTCCGCTAGAATATAGACCGATTAGAAACAATCATATTTAATAAATATTACTGCCCTCAATGACTACCCGGATACAGTTACCATGTCTTCTTTATCATCTTCGTCAAGTGGTAGATTACTTACAATAATCCCCTCTTCTTTTTCATCAATTAGACATTTTGTAATTTTAGTATCGCTGGATGGAATATCAAACATGCTTCTTTGCAGAATACCTTCAATGACGCCTCTCAAGCCCCGGGCCCCGGTACCGCGTTCTATTGCAAGTCTGGCAATCGCCAGTAATGCGTTATCGGTAACCTCAAGCTCAACATCATCATACTGAAACAGTTTCTGATACTGACGTACCAGCGCATTTTTTGGCTCCGTGAGAATGCGCACAAGTGCTTCCTTATCAAGTTCACACAACATGGTCATCACCGGGAAACGTCCGATAAATTCCGGAATCAGACCAAAGTAACGCAGATCATCGGGAGTGACTTCCCTGACCAGGTCTTCCTCATCGTTATCTGTAACAACTGTAGGTGAGGCATGAAATCCTATATCCGTCTTTTTTGGATTAACACGTCGTTTTATGATCTTCTCGATCCCGGCAAACGCACCGCCGACAATAAACAGTATATTGCGGGTATCAACCATGACTTCGCTGGCACTTTCCTTGCGCTTGGACTTGTCCGTTAATTTGACCTGTGTGCCCTCTACCAGTTTTAATAGTGCCTGTTGCACACCTTCGCCTGAAACATCACGTGGACCACTGGCCGTCTCATCCCTGCGTGCGATTTTGTCGATCTCATCAATATAGACAATACCCCATTCGGCCAGGCCGACATTACCCTCTGCAGCGTCAAGCAATCTGTGCAAAACACTTTCCACATCTTCACCTACATAACCGGCCTGTGTCATGGTTGTTGCATCGGCGATTACAAAGGGTACGTTGACAATATGTGCCAGTGTGCTCACCAAGAGTGTTTTTCCAGTACCTGTCGGACCAATCAGAAGAATATTGGACTTGTCTACTTCTACATCATTATCGGTAAAACCCATACCCGTAGTTTTGCTCTCTGCGACCAGGCGCTTGTAGTGGTTATAGACAGCAACAGACATGGCCTCCTTCGCATCATCCTGACCTATGATATATTGATCAAGTGTGCCCTTGATCACAGCAGGAACAGGAGGTTTTTTTATTGGACGGGTCACGGCCTGTCTTTTACCCCAACTATTGACTACCTGGGATGCAAGATGCACACAGGATTGGCAAATATGACCATTTGTACCTGCGATCAAGGGTCTGTCTGCTACCTGTTCTTCACCACAAAAAGAACATTTCAAAATTTTCTGCTCGCTCACGAGTCACTCCCTCCCTGCAGTTTTTTTATCCACGCCTTCTGACAGGTCCTGCGGTTTCTTCCATCCAGATTTTGCCGGATCTTGTCATATACCCGGGAAAGAGGAGCTGTCTTTTCTTTATGTATCTTTTCACAATACAGTAGATGGAATCCCATCTCCGATTCAACTACATCGCTGACTTGCCCCTGCTTCATCGAGAACAGCTCCATGTCCAGCTCCGGGTACAGGGTGCCCCTTTGTATTGTTCCAAGTGAACCACCTTCCATTGCAGTTGGACATTCTGAATATTTCCTTGCTAGTGATGAAAAACGATTGGGGCTCTTTCTGACTTTACTGGCGATTTTTCCAATACGTGCGAACGCCTCTTCCCGGGTATTTTCCTGATACTCGGGATTTACCGTTACCAGTATGTGACTGGCAACCCTGGTTTCCGGTGAAGAAAACTGGTCACGATGTAGCTCATAAAAAACACGTATATCGATATCGCTGGTAATTAGACTATGACTGGCGACTTTTTCCATTACTGCATTGAAGATCAATTCCCGCTTCAACACCTGCCGCAGAATATCCATGTCGAGCTGATTTCTTTCAAGATCTTCAACAAAGGCCATTTCATTTTCGTAGCGCGAAGCTATTTCATTGACTGATCTGCTGATCTCATCCTCTGGAATCATGATATCCCTGGCCTGAACCGAAGACAGAACAAGCGATTCCAACGCATAGGATTTTTCAGCACGCCGGATAACATCGTCATGTTGCTTCTGATCAAGATCCTGGAATGATTTCTGATACTTCTCTACTGCGCAGCGTAACAGGTGATAGGCGTATATAGATGATAAATCATCAGAGGATATGCGCGAACCGGGCAAAGTCATTCCACTGCTACCTTTTGCTGAACATACCCAGTATCTGCATCAAGGGCCGACTCGGGCACCTGCAAGGTTTTGCCTGGAAACCGGACATGATATTGAAACACTCCCTCACCATCATCGATAACCTTGACTATCTCTCCTTGTGCACCCGACTCAACAATAACTTCGCCATTGATAGCCAGTGTCTTGGCACTTAACACCTTATCTCTGAATTCGTATTTACTTGGCAGCCAGGTTTCATCAGCACCAATGAGTTCTTCTTCGCGACAGCCGATCATACTATTATTGTCCATAAAGTGAACTGAATAAATCACCTGATCCTGTAGATAAGTGCCAATACTACGCACATAGCCTATGCTGCCACGTGTTACCAGTAGCTGGCCTATTTCCGTACCAGGAAAGGTACCGTCATTGCGAACATTTCGAATGACACGAACTGCATCACCTTCATGAAAGAGGGTCTTCACATGCCTACCCTAGAGTTTCAGATCCGAAATTGGTACAAAGGTATCCTGAGGTTCATGCATATGAAACACCTTGAATACTTTTTCTGTCAACGCATTGGATTTAACAAAGTCTTCATAGGCGCCCAATAACATTTCACGATACAAGGTCCTGTGCTTATCAGCATCATCAGGCAACTCTTCCACTTCAGATATATAATCATGAAAGCGTTGTAGAATATGCAGGCGATTTACATGCACGATAGAAGCCTCATAGTCAATCTCGAAGTAGTCCAGAAAATCCTCTGCACTACTCAGTTCCTCCATATCCATTTCCAGTTCTTCTACAGACATTTCGTTCACCTCTGTTGATTATCTATAATTACTGATTATGCTCACTTTTCCCGAGCCACGTTTTTCTATCTCGATATCGCTCATCCTTCTCTTTGCAATGGCAAGCAGGTCCTTGATGCCAAACTGGTCTGCCGGATCCATCTCATGGACCTTTTCGAGTCGCTCCACTGCCCCTTTCAGATCTTCAAGTCTCATCAGCAAATAGGCTGATGCCTTGAGCCCTAACAGGTAATACCGGGTAAGGCCCATAGAAACCATTACACCACCGCTCAACCTGGCCAGACTCAATTCTCTCCAGCTCTCGTTGTAGCCCAGATTTTTCCCTGCAACCTCAAGTGTGCGTTCTGCGACTTTCAGTGCTGATTGATAGTCATGTTTATAATAATAATATCGGTACAGAGATACATGCACACTGAGATTATCAGGCTCATAGAAATAACATCGCAATAAATAAAGCTCTGCTTCATCCTCAGGATAGGCAACCGAGGCCTTGTGAATAAGTTCTTCCACCTCTTCGCTTGTCCTGCTATCGAAATATAAATCGCGTCCATCAAAATCCAGGAAATCCATTCGTTAATACCTCTATAATTCCAGAATATGTTTAGTGCCGGTTTTTGGCTCGGAATCGCAAACATCAATCGCATCACAGTCCACACATTCTTCTTCCGGATCCATTCCCGGCACACAACCACCGGCACCCACCTGACTCTCGATCGTTCTGATCCTGTCCAGCAAACAGCTGATAGCGCCTGCTACCGGATCGGGTATAAGATGATGATTCAGATCAACACCGTACGGATTCGGTGAACCACTATCACTGGTGCGGACAACCTTGCCCGGTATCCCTACAACTGTTTTGTAATCCGGGACATTTCTGATCACTACAGAATTCGCACCCACCTTGGCATTCCGTCCAATCTCTATCGGTCCCAACACCTTGGCTCCTGCCCCGACAACCACGCCATCAAACAGTGTGGGATGACGTTTTCCCTTGCTCCACGATGTACCCCCCAAGGTTACCCCATGATAGATGGTGACATCGTTGCCAATTTCTGCTGTCTCACCAATCACTACTCCGGTACCATGATCGATGAAAAATCTGCGCCCGATCGTCGCTCCTGGATGAATTTCGATATTGGTAAACATGCGCGCAAAGTAGGTCAACAGGCGCGCACTGTATTTCCAGTTTCCTTTCCATAAGCCGTGACTGATGCGATAAACGAGTATGGCATGCACCCCGGGATAGGTTGTCAATACCTCTAGTCGATTACGGGCGGAAGGGTCACGCTCAAATACACAGGCGACATCTTCACGCATTTTCGCCCATAGTCCCTGCGTTTCGACTTTGGTCGTTTTCTTGTCATCGATAGCGGATTTCATGTTATAAGCAGCACCCATTTCCTGTTTACCTGTCTACATGTGCAGATTACATGGCTCAATTGTTGTTTCATAAAAACCCATCAACTCAAGTCTGTCCGGAATTTGCTTTGTTCGAGTAACATAACTTCTGATCTGACAAAGAATAAATGAAGCCTGTTGCCGATCAATCACAACGCCCATCTCACCATATGCTCTCAGCACTGAATGGGTTCCGGAATGCTTTCCCAGAATAATCTGATGTGTCCTGCCCACTTCTGCAGGATCGATCGATTGATAATTCTTGGAATCCTTGATCAGACCATCAACATGAATTCCAGCTTCGTGTGTAAATGCTCCTTCACCTACTATACTTTTATTCCAAGCAACCGGTCTGCCTGATGCTTTCTGCACCAGTTGGGACAAAATAGAAAAATTTTTCAGATCGATATCACTATCGATACCATGCGCATGTCTCAAGGCCATAACAACTTCCTCAAGCGGCGCGTTTCCTGCCCTTTCACCAAGCCCATGGACCGTGGTATTGACATGTGTTGCGCCACCCAGTACTGCTGCTACAGTATTGGCTGTTGCCAATCCCAGGTCATTGTGCGCATGCATTTCCAGTTCCAGGTCGGTATTCCTGCGCATCACTTCAAAACAGGCCCTGATTGAAAACGGTTCCATTACACCGAGTGTATCGGCGTAACGAAAACGACTGGCGCCCACTTGTTGCGCTACATCGATTACCCGGGCAATAAACTCGGGATCTGCCCTTGAAGCATCCTCGCCACCAACACAGACTTCAATGCCCATATCCAGTGCGGCCGGCACCTGCCTGGCAATCTCTTGCAATACCCAGGCACGATCCTTATTCAGCTTTTTACTGATCTGCTGATCGGATACCGGGATTGACAGGTCAATCATGTCAACACCGAGAGATCTGCTCAGGTACAAGTCATCACTACGCATTCTACTCCACACCAGCAGCCTTGCATTCAGGCCAAGAGTGGCTACAGCGCGAATAGATTCCTGTTCTTCTGGTCCCATCGCCGGAATACCAACTTCCATTTCAGGAGTACCCAGTTGATCAAGCTGGATCGCGATCCGCATTTTTTCTTCAGCTGTGAAGGAGACGCCGGCGGATTGTTCCCCGTCGCGTAGTGTGGTGTCATCAATAACGACCTGATCAGAATGATGCATCTTGATATCTACCCGGCTACTGTTGCATTTGATATTTTATCTGCAACATGCATGCCACCTGGATATATAACCTATAATGAAAGACTTACATGCAAAACTGTCATGATTTGTAACGTACTCAACAATCGAATTCGTACATCCCTGTCACTGCTGTAATATACGCAACAAAAAAAACCACCCTGTGATGGGTGGTTAAAACCGGATATTGAGGTATAACATCAGGCATACGTAGGTGCGAAAGCCTTCTCCGGCTCATCGACAGGACGATCTCCATCCCAGTACGGTGATAGTTTACGCAGTTGCACCATGATCGGTGGAACTGCCTCAATGACTTTTTCAATTTCCTCCATCGTATTGTAACGTGACAGGGAGAACCTGATCGAGCCGTGGGCAGCAGTATAGGGTATATCCATCGCGCGCATGACATGCGATGGTTCCAGTGATCCCGAAGTACAGGCGGAGCCACTGGAAGCCGCTATTCCCTGTTTGTTTAACAGCATCAGAATGGCTTCACCTTCGATATATTCGAATGCAATATTACAGGTGTTGGGTAAACGATTATCAGGATCACCCGTGACAAAACTGTAGGGCACAGAATCCATAATCCCTTCCTGCAGACGATCACGCATTGCCGCCACTGTGACATTCTCATATTCCATATGCTCAAGCGCCAGCTCAGCAGCTTTGCCCAGCCCGACAATCGATGCTGTATTTTCTGTACCAGCGCGTCTGCCACGTTCCTGGTGTCCGCCACGCAGCAAAGGCCTGTATCTGACCCCACGCCGCAGATACAACACACCTATACCTTTAGGGGCATGCAGTTTATGTCCTGATATTGAAAGCATATCTATTTTACTGGACTTCAGGTCCATAGGGATCTTGCCGACGGCCTGAACAGCATCAGTATGAAACATAACACCGGCCTTACTAGCCATATCCGCCATTTCAATGGCAGGAAATATAGTACCTGTTTCATTATTGGCCCACATAACGGACACGATGGCTACACGATCAGATAGTAACTTCCTGTACTCGGACAAATCCAGTTGGCCTTTTGTATCCACTTTCAGATAGTGAACCTTGTAACCTTCCTTTTCCAGCTGCTCACAGAGTGTCAATACAGCAGGATGCTCTACCACAGTGGTAATAATTTCGTTACGCTCAGGTTGTGCCTTCAGGGCTGACAATATAGCGGTAGAATCCGACTCGGTGCCACAGGACGTGAAAATGATTTCAGAATCATGTTCAGCACCCAGCAGGGCCTGCACCTGTTTTCTCGCTTTCTTGATGGCGAAACCCACCTTATTACCAAACTCGTGCATAGAAGAGGGATTACCAAACTGCTCGGTAAAATAGGGCATCATTTCTTCAACGATAGCCGGGTCCACCATCGTGGTGGCATTATTATCTAGGTATATACCTTTCATCATTTATACCCCCGCTGCCGACTTGGGCATTTCCGTTGCAGGAAGTACCTTAACAAAAGATCCAAGCTCTTCGATCAGACGTTGCTGTATACCTCCCAATGTCATTGACGCCATCTGACATCCATTACAGGCACCGGTCATGTTGACATAGATGGTATCGCCCATCACATCAACCAGCTCCACATCACCGTTATCTGCTTGTAGTTGTGGCCTGAGTGATTCGATGACTGCTTCGATTTTGCGAATGCGTTGCAGGTTGGTCATGCCGCTGGCTCCAGCAACCAATGTCGCGGGAGAAGATTCCACATCAGGAACCGTATCCGCCGTGGGATCAAACTTCTCACCCTTCTCCTCCAGCACCTTGGTTAATATTTCTTCGATACCCTCATGACAGGAAGCACAGCCTCCACCAGCCTTGGTGTAATGTGCCACGTCTTCTACCGTTTTCAGGTTATTGGCCCGGATAGTGTCCTCAATCAGTACGGCATCAACAGCAAAGCACTTGCATATTAATGCGCCTTCTTCATGATCATCTGCCCACTCCTCGCCACGGTAATCCGCGACAGCCGCCTGTAATGCCTCTCTTCCCATTACGGAACAATGCATCTTTTCAGGTGGCAATCCTTCAAGGTAGTCTGCAATGTCCTGGTTGCTGACATTCAGTGCATCATCGAGCGTCATACCCTTGATGATTTCTGTCAGTGCTGAAGAGGAGGCGATCGCCGAACCACAACCAAATGTCTGAAATCCTGCATCCTCGATTATTTCCGTCTCAGGATTGACCTTCAGGGTTAATCGCAATGCATCACCACAACTTAATGAGCCGACATCCCCTGTTGCATTCGCTTCCTCTGCTACACCCGCATTTCTCGGGTTATAAAAATGTTCTTTAACGGTTTCCGAATAATCCCACATGTCGACCTCCAGACCTAATAATCAGCAAGAAAATGATGAGCCACAACCACAACTGTTGGTGGCATTGGGGTTCTCAAACTTGAATCCACTTCCTTCCATGCTGTCGAGAAAATCAACAATGACACCACTCAGCATAGGCGCACTTTGCGGATCAACGAATACCTTGACAGGTCCACATTCGACGACGGTGTCTTCTGTTTTGGCTTCTGCCTCCAGCGCCATCGCATACTGCATGCCGGAACAACCACCACCTGTTACTGAGATGCGTAAGCCTTGAACCGGTTCCTCGGCTCCTTGGATAAAACGATCAACGGCAGTTTGTGCACTTTCTGTCAGGGTCAGCATTGTGTGTCTCCTCAAGTCTGGCAAGTGAATTGCAATGTAATTTATATTATTGTTTAGCAAGGCCTGTGCCATACAACATATAAACACTAATACACTGTAATCATTAGTATTTTATTTAGACTTGTGCATGTCAGCCTGTGTAACAAATACGACAATGGCCGTTATGAGTAAGGAAAACGACAAACAAACCTGCAAACGACGAGGAGCAATAAATGAGTGTTAAACATCTGCAACCGGGTGATATGGTATATGCAGCCACCGAAGTGACCAATGACGGTTCCGTTCCGGGATTACCTGAAGATATGTGCCTGGCGACCCCCGGTACCCGTGGCGTAATCCTGAATACCGGCCATTATGAGGAAATGCCGAGCAAGACTCTGTATCTGGTTCGCTTTGAAATCGAGTCAAAGGAACTCGGTCCACCGATAGGATGCTGGGAAGAGGAGCTGAGTGATCAGCCTTTGGCGTAACGACAATCAAATTGACGAAATCACAGGAACAGCTGAACCTCGTTCGTAACTATCACGAACTGAGCAAACACCAGCCTGGTAAATATGCAAAGGGACCTGATTCTCTGGACTGGGACATGCAACCCGACCCGTTCAGGGAATTCCAGGCATGCAAGCGCATCGCCTTGCCACTGACAGCAAATCAGCTCGAACACACTCTGGGAGACATACTGACTCCCAGCAACGTTGCCACACAAACCTTCAGCAAGGAAAGCATCGGGCAGTTACTGGAAGTTTCAATGGGCCTGAGTGCATGGAAAGTCTACGGCAGTGACCGCTGGTCACTTCGCTGCAATCCTTCCAGTGGAAACCTGCATCCAACAGAAACGTATGTCATCACCAATACTATCAGTGATATGGAGTCGGGAGTTTATCATTACCAGAGTCATCAACATTGTCTTGAGCAACGCAGCGATCTGACTGTCAAACTGGAAATGCAGGAATCTATCCTGCCTCCGCAATGCATACTCATTGGATTGAGTTCCATTCACTGGCGTGAGAGCTGGAAATATGGTGTGCGCGCCTATCGTTATTGCCAACTCGACCTGGGACATGCGATTGCATCTATTCGCTACGCAGCGGCACTGCAAGGCTGGAAAATCCACCTGATCAGGCAGGCCAGTGACAGACAGGTCTCACAGATACTGGGTATTGATCGGGAACAGGATTTCCACAACTGTGAGATGGAAACGGCTGATATTCTGTTATTAATTGACAGAAATGGGCAGACAGATCCCGCTTTACTGGACATGGAATGGATCGTAACAAAAATCCACACGAGTGAATGGAACGGTAGTGCAAACGTTCTGAGTCCGCATGGAAGAATGAAATGGCCGGAAATTGATAAAGTCAGTGAGGCTTGCAATAAGCCTGCAACTACGCCAATGCCACTGATCAAGAAAAAATATAACTCAGTTAGCCATACACACAAGGATTTAAATGCATCACAATTACTGAGACAACGGCGTAGTGCACAGGCCTTTGATAGCCAGACAGAACTGCCCACAGAAGATTTTTACCAGATGCTATCCGCCATATCTACTGACCATCAAACCCTCCCGCTTGATTGCTGGAATGATGTCGCACACATCCACCCGGTATTCTACGTTCACCGTGTCAAGAATGTTGCGCCCGGCCTGTATGCCCTGCCTCGTTCGACTGTTGGCATGGCATTAATGCGGGAAAACTTTCGCGATCAGTTCGTATGGCAAAAACCTGAATCATGTCCAGATGATATCCCCCTGTATATGCTTGTCAGAGCCAATTGTCGCAATGCTGCCAGGACACTGTCATGCCATCAGGATATCGCATCGGCCAGTGCTTTTTGCGTCAGCCTGCTGGCTGAGTTTGACACCGTGTTGACAGATTCTCCATGGAAATATCGTGATCTTTTTTATGAGGCAGGCGTTGTGGGCCAGGCACTGTATATTGAAGCTGAAGCTGCCGGCATCAGGGGAACCGGTATCGGTTGTTTCTTTGACGATACTATCCATGAAACCTTCGGCATTCAAAACCGCTCACTGCAGTGTGTGTACAATTTTACCGTTGGCATGCCGGTTGTGGATAATCGATTGATCAGTCTCCCGCCTTACAGTCATTTACAGGTACAATCAAGACACTTGCATAAACGATGATAATTGTAATATCCACAGTGATAAACATAAATGGAATAGTAAAAAATAAGAATTGATAATAAGCAACAGACTGAAGCGGCGAACTATCGATTGCATTATTCCCTCATCAATATCAATAGTCTGACCCACAACTATTCAAAGGTTTTCATCAACTTTCAGTTAAATTGCTGATACGCTCCTGTGTTAATGAAGGGTGTTTTTCCAGCGGGAGTATTGCTCCATTACGGGCACTATTATAGACAATTCCTGATATCGGGATAACCATCGTCTTTTTTTTCGCAACGATATTGACGGCAGTCCCTTCAAACAAGGCCCTGACATGCTGCAATGGTAGATTTAACCTGATTCTGCTACCCGGTGCCAATAATGGATCATTCCAAGGGCTTTGCATGACCAGGGAAGTCCCGTCATTCAGTCGACATTCCATTTCACGTAACGCACCCATTTCCCGAACCTGTAACACTTCGGCATCAATACCATCCTGGGATTCATTGGCAATACGTATATGATAGGGACGTATCGCCAGCCAGTCAGTATTCGGAGAAATTTCCCGATCCAGAACCAATTCACCCCAGTCACCGGCTACCGAGTCTGGGCAAATGGATTTTACCTGGATAAAATTACGCCAACCGAGTATCTTTGCCACTTCATAGCTACCAGGATCGTTAAATACCTTGTTGGTAAATCCATGACGACAGACCTGCCCGTTGACCATCACAGCGATATGGTCGGCCAGATATCGCGCCTCTTCCAGGTCATGTGTGACCATCATTACCGGTTGATCTAATGTTGACACGATCTCCTGCAACTGGATACGTAATTTTTCACGTAACGGAACATCGACAGCCGAAAAGGGTTCATCTAGCAACAGGATATCAGGTTCGGGAGCGAGTGCTCTGGCCAATGCAACGCGCTGCCTCTGCCCGCCTGACAGTTCATTCGGGTAACGATGTTCTAATGATTCCAGATGGAATCGTCCAACCCACTTTTTAACTGATTGCTTGCGCTGCTTACGAGGCAGGCCATAGCCGATATTTTGTGCGACAGTAAGGTGATCGAACAGCGCATAGTCCTGGAATACCATACCTACTTTTCTTTTCTGCGGTGATAGACATTCGCTGTTAGCAGTGTCCAGCCATCGATGACCATTGACCCTGATCGAGCCCTGATCCGCTTTTTCCAGCCCGGCAATTAATCGCAACAGAGTTGTCTTGCCACTGCCTGATGGGCCCAGTATGGCCATTACACCTTTACCGGGCATATCCAGTTCACATGACAGACTGAAATCGTCTCTGCGTAATTTAACATCAATCAGGATGCGGCTCATGCTTTCAGTCCTCTGCCCCATTGGCGATTAATGCTGTACACCATGACCAGTACCAGGAATGAAAATACCAGCAATCCTGTAGATAACTGCTCGGCTGCTTGGAAATTCAGCATTTCCACCTGTTCATATATAGCAATGGAAACCACCTGGGTCTCGTCCGGTATATTTCCACCGACCATCAAAACCACGCCAAACTCTCCCATGGTATGGGCAAAGCCCAGCACGATAGCAATCAGGAAGCCGCGTCTGGCCTGCGGTATGATGATTGTGAAGAAAGTACGCAGCGTATTTGCCCCCAGCGTCCATGCAGCCTCGACTGCTTTCCTGTCCAGCGATTCGAACGCAGCCTGTAATGGCTGCACAACAAATGGCAGGGAATACAGGCAGGATGCGATCACCAGGCCTGTAAAACTGAATGCCAGCGGGTGGCCAGCGATACTGTTCCAGAACTGACCCGCCGGACCATTAGGACCCAGGAAGACCAGCAGATAAAAACCCAGTACAGTAGGAGGTAACACCAGGGGCAGTGCCGTAACTGCTTCAACAGGCACCTTGAATTTACTCCGGGTAAAAGCCAGCCACCAGGCCAGCGGTAAACTCAGAACCAGTAATACAGCCACGGTTACTGCTGATAGTTTCAATGTCAACCAGACTGGCGCAAGGTCCAATGCACCCGTATTTACGCTTTCTATCATATATTTTTTTTCAACCCGTAGCCAAAAGAAAGAATCAGTTTCGATGCCTCGGCAGATTTCAGATAATCAAGAAAATCACGCGCGGCCTTGTTTTGAGTTGCTCGTTGTAGCAGTACCGATTGTTGCTCAATAGCAGGATGATGTTTTTCCGGCACCAGCCAGGCTTCTTTTTCCTTTTTATGTGCGACCAGTTGTGACCAGGCAACAAATCCAAGATCAACATTACCACTGGCTATGTAGCGATAGGTTTGTGATATGTTTTCTGCTGTCATCAACTTTGACTCAAGCTTATTGTCCAGTTGTAGCGCCTTCAGTATGGACACCGCCGCCTGCCCATACGGTGCAGTAGCCGGATTGGCGATCACCAACCTTTTATAATTTCCATTTTCCAATGTCCTGATCGGTTGTTTCGCGACCAGATCCAGATTCCTGCTCCACAGCGCCACACGCCCGACGGCATAGGTTGATCGCGATCCGGACACACACAGACCTGCTGTCTCCAGTCGCTGTGGTTCCCGGCTATTGGCGGCAAAGAAAATATCAAACGGTGCGCCATTAATGATCTGCGCATACAGCTTGCCGGTTGAGCCCGAGCTGATCTTGACCCGGTGACCACCCTGTTTGTAGTAATGCTGTGCCAGAACTTTCATCGGCAACAAAAAGTTACTGGCGACGGCGACACGGATCACTTCAGCTGAATATGCTCTGGGTGGCTGCCCCAACAATGCCGCCAGCAATACAAAAAGTGTGAACAACCTGGTTAACATAAACATATTCCCGTGATACTTGTCTTAAAACAGGGCAATAATAATGCCAACCACTAAAAAATATAATTTGTATTGTTAATCAATAAGATAAGAAATTCACTGCGGTTACTATTTTGTAGCAAATGCGACAAAGCCTCATTCTGCTGGACACATAACGTGTCAATCAACCACCAATCACCAGTGTATAGACCTCTCGCATCAGCTCGAGCTCGACCTGAGGCAGGTTTCTGGCCTGCGGCAGTTCAATAAACTCTGCATCACGGCTCTGCACCTGCGCAAATGGCGGGTCAATCGTGGTAAAGCGGGCAAGGAAAATCTGAACCGGGCCATTGGGCACATCAACAAAGACATGGAATTCACCGATTGCTTCCAGATCACCAGAGGACAGACCGAGATTTTCCTCTGCGGCTATAACCAGCTGTGCCGGATGCAAGCTGAGATTATCTGGCGGCCGCTTATCCGCAAGTTGTGCCAGTGTCGGCAGTGGTAAGAAACCACACACGCCTCCGTAGGATAACTTTAAATATCGCAGACGTGCACTACCATCCTGCTTGTGAATCATAATCAATCGGGCTTGTTGCATGGTTCAGTCATTATTGGCAAACTAATTGCCTTCTTAACAGAGCAAAAGCTGTACCAACGACACCCGCTTTATCAATAATAAATGAATCAAGTACTTATCTGCTTAGTCGTTTATTATGTTGTGTAGTAAAAAATTACCACATCAATATTTTGTAACGAACAGCACAAGGGTTTTTTTCATGGGAAGGTATAGTCTATTCATTCAACGACCTGATCTGGAGAAATAATGTATATTGTCACCAACCGTGTTCCGGTTGTTCCGGAATATGAACAAATGTTTGAGGAACGTTTCCGCCAGCGCGCAGGACAAGTAGAAAAGCAACCTGGATTCATTCGCATGCAAATCCTGAAACCTGACAGCGAGGATACGCCCTATGTTGTACTGACCTGCTGGAAAGACAGGGATGCATTCAACCAGTGGGTGGGTTCCGAGGACTTCCGTGCAGCACATGCCAATCCAATACCTAAAGAGGCCTTTCAGGGCCAGGGTGGCATGGAGTCCTTTGAGGTGATTATTGATGCAGCGGCGGAGCCGTGAGCATGACGCAGGACGCATCCCTGTTCATCCTGGGATCTGGCGAAATCGCCCGTTGCCTTGCCGGTCTTGCTGCCACAGCCGGTTACAAGACCGGCGTATGTGACACAAGTGTGCACCAATGGGAATGGCCGGATGCAGTCACACTACATGCAAAACAATATATCGATCAGCCCTGGAAATTGCCAGCCGGCACACATGCCATCATTGCACGTGGACATGACGGTGACGCTGAATCAATAGCCTGCCTGTTAAACCAGGGAGCCGACAGAGTCTACCTGATTGCGTCGGCCAGGCGCGCGCAGAGTGTCATCGAGGAAGCCAGTAGCAATATACAAAACCCGGAACTTCTAAAAAAACTATCAGCACCAGCAGGTCTGAACCTGGGCGGTAATAAATCCATGGATATTGCGCTTTGCATACTGGCAGAAATTCAGATGCGCCAACACCAGGCAAACGGCATCCCATTGACTGATCTGCGCATGGAGCGAATTCTAAACAAAATAGTTGTACAGCATGATATTGAGTGTCCTGGAAAACGTATCTAATATGTATAAAAGCACCATCCAATCAAACCAGCACTGCAAACGGCAACTTGCAGCAGGTACTAAAGCGTCAGGCATACCAACGATTTCAAGGTACAAGCTTCGATAACTGGCAACACGATGACAACATTGCCTTCTTCGCGATCATCACTGGAAACCAGGGGACGCCCCGTCAGCCAGGCATCACCCACCGGACCCTGACCTTTACTGATTTCGGTATGCGCATACTTCAGTGCCAGATCTGCACCCGATGAACAATGTCCCGAGTCAAAATACAGAGACTGTTTTTCTTCATCTCGTATCCAGACCTCAAAACGTTTAGCAATAGGTGAACCTTTTGCTGATAGCAATGTGAGGATACGAATATCCGGTTCCGTAAGACTGACGGGTATTGCCAGTCCTGTCGTGATCCCAGCCTCAGCTGCATTGCGTGCCCGTAAAAATGCATTCGAGTTCCCAAGGTCATCAATCATGATTGGCTTACCCTGCTCCCACGCGGCCCCCGGTAAACCACGACCGCGCATGATACTGAGTTTACGGGAGACCCATTCAAACCGCTCTAATTCACCGTAATAACCATCGACCAGTTTTAATTCGCTATTGCTGCCATTGTTGTTCTCCCACAATTCCAGAGCACCGACAGAATCTTTACCACCGCCACAAAAAAGAATGACAACAGCTTGCAGAAATTCGCCACAAAAGACTGGTATTGAGATTCCACAGAAAATACCTGCCTGAGTAGCTGCCTCGGCTCGTTGAAAATAATTAGCGGTAAGATCAGTCAGGACAATCGGCTCCCCTTGTGCCCACGTTTTACCAGGTAAGCCGTGATCGAAGTCGAAGACCATAGCTTCACTGGCTTTTTTAAATTCCTCCAAATCACCATAGTAAGACGAACCAAGGACCAGGCTCATGCCACGGGTACTACTGGGGACCCAAATCTCAATTGCCTTTACAAACTGTTGCAAGCTTACTCTCCCATTCTGTATTTATCGTTAATATCCTGGCTGGTTTTCTGGTATTGACATATCAACTAACAGATAATATTCAGGAAGTCTGCCAATTTAACACCATCATCGCAGCAAAAAGCTGAAAAAGTCAATGAAACAGCGCGATCCATTACATGGTTATCATTAACTACATAGCTATCCGTGTTTTTTCGATTCAGTGTAATAAACCTTGCGGGCATCATATCTTCACTCGCTTGTCGTTAAACCAGATACCCTCCTCATCTTCGATGACTCTTACTGATGTCAATCTCTCCCCATTACACATTGTACTCACTGACTCCCCCGTCCTCGGCTCATATACAATACCGTGCATTGAGCAACGTAAATACTGTCCAGTCTCATCAAATATCATATCTCTTTCACAATCAAGTTCACGTGGCATATGAACACACTGGTTTTTGTATGCCAGGCATTGTCCTTTATACCTGAACAGCAGTACGGATGTAGGATAGCCAGCGTAAGTAACATCTATACGCATATAATGTCCATCCAGTAGCTTGTCACTGGCACTGATCCATATTCGTCTGTCTTTAGCTGCTATCATACTGATTATATTCAGACAATAAATCTTTTATACAACAGTGTACCCTTCCTCGGCCAAAATTTGCCTCACGGCAGGTCGATCAAGCATTTTATGGTAGTGACGCATGCATGCTTCGGGTAGTTTAAAATCTGTTTTATCAGCCCAGAATTCCACATAGAACAGCGCAGCATCGGCTATCGAGAAAGCGTCAGTCACATAAACATTGCCGCTTAGCATGCCGTCTATATATGCAAGCCCTGCGTTGACTATTGCCCTGCCCTGTTGCTTGACCCAATCATGATCCGACACATTCGGTGTGAATTTATCGGTGGTAAAAATACGCGCAAATCCCTGCATGTGGATAGTACCAATGACATAGCTCATCACCTCCAGCACCTTGACCTCTTCTTCTGCATTATCCGGCAACAGCTTGCTTTGCGGATATTGACGTGCAAGCCACCAGGCTATCGCCTGGAATTCTGTTAAAACTGAACCATCATCACGCACCAGTACAGGAATAGTTGCCTTGGGATTCATTTTCAGGAATTCAGGCTGTTGATGGTCACCAGCAAGCAGATTAACAGGATAGCATTCGAAAAGAATATCCAGTTCTTGCAATAGAATATGGATTCCTGTCGAGCAGGAACCTGGTGTCATATAAAATTTTATTGTCATACTCAATCAGCCAAAAAGACCATCACGCAGCATTGCCTTATATTTTTTCATCACGGGTTTTGGTATTTTTTCTTCCGCATAAAGTCGTAACGTATGTATACGTTCCTGTATGGCAGGGCCGGGCTGTCGTCGTGCCTCAGCGATAGCCTGGTGTGCCTGTGAATCAAATAACACGCCAGTACCGTCCTCTACTACATCATAGATTTGCATAATCGCAGCCTTTTCCCCGGCTAACATCTTGCACTTGCCATCGAGTATCTTAAGGACGACTGCCGTCGTGCAATCAATGGCAGTCGTATCAAAGACCTGTTCTGCGGCCCATTCAGATGCCGGATGTGTTATACCCGAATCGGCTAACATAGGGTTAATTTACCTAATAGCACAATACACTCTGCAAAAATTTACTGCCGTGTTTTTCCTCGTGCGCTTTCAGATAGGCATCCAGTAACTCCTGTTCAGCACATTCCCCCAGCTCACGCATGACAGCAAGCCTGATATCGGCATCCATCAAACCACTTACAATATCAAACTCCATGGTCATACCATTGAATGTAATATCGACCATTATCGGTTCCCCCCAAATCTTAAAGTAAATTAAACCCCGTCAAGATCCACTAGTATTCCATACCACGGAACATGGAACAGCGTTTGTAAACATCGAGTAGCGGCAATGTGTTTTTGTGTTGACAGAACTTGGCCACCAGTTTGGTCAACCCCTTGATATCGCGACCAGTTGCTTCGGGAAACAGGTCAACCAGTTCATCTATTAGTGTATCTCCAACATCCAGTGAGAACTGCTTACTCATCACCTGCCATATCTTGCGACGCTCTTGCTGATTGGGGGGATGGTATTTAATCATTGCTATACAACGCGAGATTATGGCTTCATCGATATCATCAGCACGATTTGTAGTCAGAAACAACAGTCCGTTAAAATATTCCAGTACACGCAAAAAAACACCGACCACTGCATTCGCGGCAATATTATCATCGCGTCGCTTGATATAGACATCGGCCTCATCGATCAGCATCACGGCACCCCAACGTTGCGCACGAGTCAACGTGTCCTTCAATGCATTTTCCATCTCGGCAACGTTCAGACCCAGTTGTCCCGAATGCACCCGGTACAGGGGCCGCTTGATAATCTCCGAGTAGACTTCCGCAGTCAGCGTTTTTCCGACACCTGCAGGCCCCGCACATAATACGGTTGTACCACCGGATTTCCCAGCAACGATATCATCCATCAGCACATCCATTTCTGCCGTCAGGATATCTATCAGGTCTGTGTGTTCCTCTGGAAGGATCAGTTTGTCCTTGAGTGCCGGCATGTACCGATAGGGCTTGATATCATCCACATGCACCCATAAGTGATGGTGCAATTCCAGATGAAACATCAGGATATAGGCATGAACAGGTAACTCGGTAAACATGCCCTTCGGGATATTCTCCCTGGATGCCTCTACCCTGCTTTCAACCTTCTCATCGTATCGTGTGCTCTTGCCGGCTTTACGCAAATAGGTACTGAGGATTTCCCCTGAACCTTCAAAACCAAGCACTCTTGCACCCAGAATATTTTCGTCATTAACCAATCGAGCGTTATTTCCGCTGGATGACAGAACAACTATGTTTTTACGTGACCAGTCTGTATTGCGATGCGACGCAGTGGGATCTTCCGCATAATAACCGGTACCTTTCCCTGAAAACTGTTTTCCATACTCTGCACGCCAGGAAAAATAGCGTTCACTGGCTTCATCATAAGCGTGAATCAATTCACGGGTTTCTTTTAAATAGCCCTTGTGTGCAAATATCTCACTCAGGGTCCTGCCATCAATATCCCTGCTACGAATAATTATATTCTCTATGGCGATCTTGCCGCGAGAGTTTGCTTTAATTTCAAGCAGGATACGTCCCGACTCTTCTTCACCCGGCGGCGAATAATCCAACCTGGTTATGACATAAGCAATGGGTTTGGCCGATGTATTGGCCCTGAAAAGCCAGCCACGTATACCGCCTTCCAGCAGGTATTCTGCAATGGCAGAGATCAACAGCTCAAGATCATCAGCGCGATAACGCTGTTGGTCTTCATTCAAGGCTTTCTGTAATGTACTGATTTGAGCAGCTCGCGCCTGCATGCCGGGGCCGGCCTGCTCGTATATATTTTGCAAATAGGCCAGTTCCTGGTGAGACAGCTGATTAAATGTAACTTCGGCATGATTACCAAAACGCAACTGCTCCTTCAGAACAGTCAGATCAGGGAACTGTTCAAGCATAATGTCGATATAGGGACGTTCAATTTGTAGCTTCATTGGCTTTACCGATACTCTCTACTGTGCTTCACTGGCACATCCCTGGCTGTCGAATACCAGCGTGCGTGGCATCTCATCGCCTTCTAACAGTATTGCCTTTTCCAGCACACCTTGCTGGTTATACTCATAATGATGAATGAATTCGATTTCGCCATAGACGACCTTCTCAATGATTTTTACACGATCATGATCGTCATAATAGGCCTTGAAATAAGTAATTCGGTTATCCAGTCCATCACTATCCAGCTCATTGACCAGTAGCAATGGTAATTTTATCCCGGTATAGGAAATAAAATAACGACAGTTTGATTCAGATTCCACTTATCCTGTCTCCGTCATTTGTTATATAGTCCAGTAGCGATGGTTCTATTTCCTCCCAGGCATATTGTGAAACTGCCGTTATCCCGCGTTGCGCCAGTTTTTCTGACGGACTATCACCAATCTTGGCGACAAATACGGCATTACAGTCCTTGATAGATTCAAGAATACCGCTCAATGCACTTTTATCTGAGTGGCCACCAAGACAGTAATGACTCACCTCACGTTTCTCCAGTAATTGACATACCTGATTTGTCACTTCATAAATAAAAAATTGTTTCGCATGACCAAAATGTTCACTAATAGCCAGTCCTTCCTTGCTGGCAACAGCAATACGCGTGACACATCTCATACCGGCAAGGCCTCGTCAAGCAGCACCGCAAGATGTACCGATGAGCGTTGCACTCCTTCGCTAATCTGATGGCGACAGGAAAAACCATTGGCGACTACACGTGCGTCCGGCGTTTTCCTGAGCGCTGGTAATAATGCATCTTCTGCCATTTGCATGGAGATATCTGCGTGTTCTTTTTCGATGCCGAAACTACCGGCCATGCCACAACAACTGGCTTCTATGATTTCAAACTTCAGTTCCGGTATCATTTTTAATACCTTACGCATGGACTTCATCGCGCCCACTGCCTTTTGATGACAATGACCATGTACCATTAGGGGCACATCTGTATTGATGGATTCAAAATTCAGCTTGAAACGTTTAGCCTGTGTTTCCCTTGCGATAAACTCCTCGAACATAACGGCATGACTGGCCACCTTGTCAACAGCAGCACCCAGATCGAGAAATTTATAGTCATCACGTATAGCCAGCAGGCAGGATGGTTCAAGTCCAATAATCAGTCGACCCGCTTCGACGTGAGGCAACAATGCTTCCAGCATTCGATAGGCATTTTTTCTGGCTGCTTCTACCAGACCATGAGCCAGTTGCGTGCGACCGCAACATAATGGCGGGTTGGCATCAACATGGTCGGGATTATGATCTACGATGTGGACGACGTACCCCGCCTTGTTCAGAACACGAATCGCCGCTTCGGCGTTTTCAGGACAGAAATTATTGGTGAAGGTATCCAGCAACAACGCCACTTCACCAGCAAGCGGCAGGTCATTAATGATTTGCTGAGGGTGACTTGTTTTGTTTACGTGTCGTTTTTCGAAGCTGTGCTGTGCTAATTCCGGTAATTTACGTTTTGCACTCAGTCCCAGCAACAACTCTGCGAGGCGTGATAACAGCCGCGAACGGTTCAGAACAGTAGGCAGGTATCTGAAACAACCGTAGTACTGCAAATTGGCTGACAGGTTGGCCAGAAGTCGTGTGCGCAAGCTTGGCTTGCTGTGCAGATAATGCTGGGCAAGATACTCGATCTTCATCATGGACATATCGACTTCACTTTCGCACTCGCGTTTACAGCCTTTACAGGCCACGCAAAGGTCCATTGCATCTGCCAACATAAGATCAGTAAACGGTGAATCACCCAGACCACCATTCAATGCGGCCTTCAATAAACGTATGCGGCCGCCTGTCGAGTACGGAACCTTACCAGTCACTCGAAAGCTGGGACACATGACACCCTTGCGCTTTTCTTCGCAGCGATGACTATTGATACATACAGAAACAGCCCTGGCGAAATCACCGCCTGTCTTCGGGATATCGGCATAGGCATCGCCCATACCTGCATCCCGGTAAGCCGTCCAGTCGAGAAAGGTTTTCATCACTTGAGGCCGTATTAGACTGCCCCCCAGGCTTCACGTACGATATCTTCAGTTGACGCCATTGCCTCATCCAGTGTCACTTGCGGATATTTCGGATCGTAGCTTTGCATTTCAGTATACAAGGTCAGTATCTTGTCAGCTGGCGACTGTCCTTTGAAATCACTCTTTTCAAGTGCCAGTTCATCAATAATCTCATTCCATGGCACACCCTGGGTCAAAGGAATGAACACAAACTTGAAGCCATCGATGTCCACCTGCATCGGATCCTTGATATTGACAACGAAAAATACGTTCTTTATGTCTGCTGCAAAGTCTTCCTTGTACTTATTGATAAAAGTCTGGACGGATTCCAGCTTATCAATTGCGCCAATGACCATATTTAACTTGTTATCTGCTAACATCGTGACACCGCGGACAACATCGAGCGGAGGTTTGGCATGACCTTTTGCGTCCGCTGCCTCGCCTTCAACCAGTACAAGCTCACCGCGATAACCATACATTGAGCCATCGCTCGTCTGCTCCAGGAAATTGGAATTGAACAGTAAACCACTGTCTTTATATTTTGCTAATGGCACGTCTTGACCCTCATTAAATTTTCACTCTGTTTTTTACAGGGCAATATTCATACCACAACAAGGACAAATTAAAATACAAATAAAAACAGTATATTAGAGTTTTGCGTAACAGATATCGCAATGATTATTTGTAATGAACACGACAATGAGCAATACATGATACGAAACCCTCCCAAAGCATAATCCAGAGGTTTTACTTAGTCTTTGATTTCAATAGCTATTGAATTTTATGTTCGATTGGTTTGATTCTTGCTCTATTAACATTACTTGCAAGCGCAAGACTGTAATCTACGGAGGAAGGTGCACTATGAGTCTTTATATCAGTATCAATACTGCCAGTTCATCGCTTTCTGACAGTCCGATTGATCAGGCCATTACATTCCTGGCCGCACATGCCGCTATTGAGAAACAACATGGCCGACTGCCGGGTGGACCATCACTGGATGTTACGTTTATGTTACCAGGCGAACATGAATCACCCTCTTTCGTCGGTATGCGCATGGGGGGTTACACCAGAGAAAGCGAGACACTGTTTTTTGAAACAGCCGTGCCTGAACATATCCTGAAGTCCCCGGAAGCCACACGCTATGTTGCTGTGGTTATGCAGGATGTCGTTGAACATGCACATGAGTTCTTTAGCGAGAATAATGTCAAATTTGATACACAGCACTGGCGCAAGACCATCGAGAACCTGACCAGACCGGAACAGGCCATCAGAGTGGCGCATTAGCCAAGTACAATCAAGAGGATTCGTTTAATGAACACAATAGGCATTTTTTTTGGTACTGATACCGGCACCACACGACTGATGGCGAAAAAGATGGCCAAGGTTCTCGGTGATGCTGCCAGCAAGCCGCTGAATGTCAACCGCATCAATGTTGATGACATGCTTCAATATGATTCACTTATCCTGGGGACGCCCAGTTATGGTATTGGTGACCTGCCTGGTGTTGCGACCGGTATCAAGTCCGGTAGCTGGGAGGAGTTTATCCCGCAACTGCAGGGTATTGACCTGACTGGTAAGCGGATTGCCCTGTATGGTCTCGGTAACCAGGATAAATATCCCGATCGATTTGCCGATTCCTTGTTTAAACTATATGAAAAACTGTCAGGTCTGGGTGCTGAAATCATTGGCAACTGGCCCACCGATGGCTATGAATTTGAACATTCAATGTCAGTTATTGATGACAAATTTATTGGTCTGATTATCGATCAGAATAATCAGGCCTTACTCACAGAAGAGCGGATAAAAAACTGGTTACTACAGATTGCTCCGGCTTTAATGGATAATATTACGATCAATTCTGCGTATGACCTTGCTGGCCACAATTGACGAACCAGAGCCGGTTAATGCCTGGCATCCCACAGGCGTTTGAAATGACTATCCAGTTTTGACAGCTCGGAATCCAGCGTCAACAAATCTGCTTTACCGGGAAAACGTCCCGCCATATTGGCGGCGTACCAGGATTCCATTTCACGCTTCTTCTGTTCACGACGGTATACCGTGTCAGATATGGCCGTTTTGATCCAGCCCATTTCCCTTGCGCCCAAATCTGCCACACAATACTGGACACCTGTGTCAAAGATCCTGGTTCCACCTCCTTCGGCTATCGTTGCCTTGAGAGCAACAGGATCGGTAACCCTTACTCCGGCAAGATAGTCCACCCCAAACTCTTCCAATTCAGCTATCCAGGGTGTAGTTGGCCCCATTAAGACCAGGTTGGCATCCTGGGAAAGTTCAGCCAGACGCTTGAATGTCTTGTTCACGATGGAGGTCGAAGTCAGAAAGACCCAGTCGGCATCGCGTAAAACATATTCTGCAGCCGTATCAGGCAAATCTCCCGGGGACGGTTGGCGCTCCACAACCGTATAATCTATCCCGGATAGGCAATGATCCAGGCCGGGGTAGCGGCCGATCACGACCACCCGTTTCCCCTGCAATTGATTTCGAAAATATTCGAAGACAGCCAGGTTAGCAGGCCCTTCCGGCTTCAGAACCTGTGCATCTTCCAGTAAATTGCTGGACTGGTTCAATACAGAGTTAATGACTGACATACCTATAGTGGATTTATACGGATTCCAGTCTCGGATCCAGGCAGCCACTTCACTGGTCTTTCTGCCTTGCAAGGTTCCCGGCCATTCCAGTGTACGGCTTGAGAGTCCATTTCCATTTACCGGACTCATACACAAACCTATCCCTTCCGACCTGCAATAAGTCCAGGTAAGCCCGAGAACAACTTCTTCGATGCTTTGCTCATCCGGCAGAGCATCCAGTAAAAGATCATAGATTTCTTCCTTCACTTGACTTCCCTCACCTATGTAGTATTTTATTAACCGATAGCGGGCAACAGTTTTGGTTCGCTTTTGACCACAGACTCGTTACCCCAGACCGCGATGCCTTCTACAAACCACTGGCTTTTCTGCGGATGCAACCTTACGACATCGTATTCCGCATAAAAAGTTCCATCAACATTAAACAGTATTTCTCCACACTTTTGCCCTTTATTGTTCCGCCATGTGCCCATGAGCGTATTTTTACCGCTCAAGGAATCAGGGCTAAGTATATAGTCTGCCTCATCCAGTACAGGACTTTTGATTTCCGTATTCAGTCCAAGCTTATCGATTTCAGCCTGAACCGCATTGCAGATCGCATTGCCTGTTACACGAACTTTTTCCAGGTGTTCCCGGATGTCGTTATTCATAAACCCTCTGCCAGTGACATGATAACTGAAGCACCCGTACTGTCCTGCGGGTCCAGTTGCTTGAGTTTCTGCAGAAGCTTTTCCGCGCTTTCGCGCCTGCCGCGGCGCAACTTGATAAAAGCAAGTGCCTTGAGACTATAGAGATATACACGTGCAGGACCCTGTTCCCTACTCCAGTCTGTGCTCGCTGCTGTCAGGAATTCCCAGTCCGTTGCAAATCCACCTTTTTCCGATGCCATCTTCAGGGCATTGAGCACCACTTCCTCGGCCTCATCTATATGTCCACGATAGAAACAGAATTTATACAATGCTATGTATACCTCAAGCTGAAAGGGAGCGATTTCCATTGCCTGGTACAATAGTGAACGTGTCCGATTAAAATCAGCAGCACTGGCGACCGCTTCCTGCAACAATGTATTGATTTCTGTCGGGATATCCCTTCCGAAACTTACCCTTTCATTGAGAACACCAACCGCTTGCATTATTAACTCCAGAATTCCTTGTCAACAAGTAAACTTTCAACCGGTTTATCTTCCAGCAGATGTTCATCAAAAATAGTGGCTACATCTTCTTTCTTTACACCACCATACATGACACCCTCTGGATACACCAATACACTAGGGCCCTCACTACACGGCCCCATACAACCTGTAGCAGTCACCTGGAATCGGTTGAATAGTTCTCTTTGTTGAACTTGCCATAGAAATTCTTCCATAATTTCTGCACATTTTTTCTCTCCACACGAACTCCTCGGGTGACCCATGGGTCGTGACTGGGTACATACAAATACGTGTTTCTCTGGTTTTGGCATCGATATCTCCTGCCTTTTTTACAGACCATATTGATCTATAGTCTAAATAATGTCTTGAAAACTATATCAAGCTGCTTGTGGTTCATGAGTCATACATTTTTTAGGACAGACACGCGAACAGGCTTCGCAGCCGATACAGTCCATCATGTTCTTGATAGCCATCACCATCGAGGTATCATCGGAAAACCCATCATCGTCATCATAGTAGTCATCGTCATCAAGATCTTCGTCTGCCGCGTCCATATCTTCGCGATCCACAAGCTCGAAGACATCACGGGGGCAAGCCTTGTAACAGCGCCCACAACCGATACAGTTACCCTGATTCAGATCAATAATGAAGGCAGGAACCCATTCAATTCCGCCTCTCGTTACACCCGTTATATTACCCATGACTTTTGCTCTCTATTTAAACATTTATACGACAATGACACGGCAAGATACTGGAGCATTCTATCGAGTCCAGTATTAATCGCGCCCTTTTACTCCGCATTTGCCGCTTCTGCTGCCTCATATTCTGCATTCTTGACAGACCAGTCCTTACAGGCCTCATAACAGGCTTCTGCAATTCCCGGAATATCCTCAAAGGCTGATGGTAGACGATCTTCAACAAGATCATGCAGCTCACCTGCTTTCTCTGTGGCAATTCGTTTGGCCTTGCGGACCTCTTTTTGCAAGGCCTTCAGTTCTTCGGGTGTCATAATACCTCCTACAATCCAGCGACTTCGCTATACTTACCAACAATTTCAAGTGCTACTGAAAGCAATTTATCAACTTCATCTTTCATTTTGGACAGGGAAGGAAAACCAAAACGATGAACATCACGAAGCACCTTGTCCATCACCACCAGTTTTCCTACCGTAATAATGGCACGTCCGAAACCCTCATGACTAAGATTGAGCATGGGTACAGCCATTTTTCCGCATTCTTTTTCGATCATTGTGGCAATCGCATTGTAAAACGCCTTGACTCTGGCCAGGGTAATTTCATCCGGATCACCAACCACTGGAATCTCACGTCTCATTTCCTTGGTGAGCACGAAAGGCTCCAGTATTTTTGAGACCGGCCAGTCATCGTAGGTGCCATAACTATCGATAGCGCGCATCTGGCGTACCATTTCCACGGCAAAATCCGTCTCAAGAATTGGATCATCTTCTTCAATAAGTAATGCTGCTCCACTCATGTCATTCCTCCTGCATTTGTTGTAGGTGTAACAAGATTACGACTTGTTACCTTGTGTAGCAGCAGCACGGGACAATCACCTCCGGCACTCCTGCGTACGATAAAAAAACCGGTCAAAAGCGCTATCAATCCTGCCACCGCTATGAGCCCCTGAGATTCTGTATAATTTCCAACAACTACGGCTGCTATCAGCATAAGCAGCACAGGAATAATGTAAACCACAAAAGAGGATCTGATCAGGTCAACCTCATCAATTCCGATCATCACTTTCTCACCCATCTGCACATCAATCGTCCTGGGAAGAATGATACGATTTTTCCTGTTCATCCATTTGTCCAGCGCTGATGTGCCGCAAGTATTACTTACGCTACAATGTTGGCAGGCGCTGGTCCTTTTAGCCTCAACCTGGACATATCTGTCATTCAGCGCAACGACTTCTACCTCACGTTCGATCAAGCCTATTCCTCCCAGCCTTCCGCTTCCATATCATCAAAACGGTTCGGGTTTGAAGGCTTTTGTGATTCAATGGCACGTGCTAGCCATGTTCCCGGACCTGAGGCCATCTCTTCCTGAAGAGACTCAAGCAAGTCGCTGATACTTGCACCGGCGCTAACCTTGACCGGCTGAATACCTCTAGCCTTGAGCTGGCCAACAGCCGATGCACCCACTGCCTGGGAATACACTGCGATACAACCTTCCAATGCATCCAGTTTCACCGTTAGCTTGTCTTCATTACCATCCTGATCAAGCTGTCCAAACTGTATTGCTTCCAGCAGACTGGTCTTTTCCATGTCAATGGCATAAACAGCAAAGGCCTCGGCAGAACCAAAATGCTGGTTCACATGTTTCATATCTGTGGTCGCAAACGCTACCTTCAGAGCAGTATTCAAACTGTCCTCGCTAGTGTCGGAATCCACGATCTTCAGATGTCTCTGATGTTGTGTCATTCTGATACTCCGGCTTCTGTGCATATATAGAACGATATGGATGAATTTCACCGCGTTCGAGTGTCAACAAGGTATTGGCCAGGTCGAAAAGGGTCTGTCGTGTTCCCTGATAACCAATCCAGACCCGTTGATAGCCACCAAGCAGATCATATTGAGGAAAACCGGCACGTAATAATGGCAAACCCAGTCTCCTCGAAGATTCGACTGCATGTGAATTACTGATGATCATTTCGGCTGCATTTGTTCTGGCCAACTTTTCCATTTCTTCAAGATCACCAATGCTAACTTTTTCTGCTGCCAGTTTTTTCAATGCGGGAGCATTGACAGGTGCTACAGCTGCTACGGTTTCGCCTCCCATCGAGGCCAGCAGATGTGAAAAGGCATTCAATAGATCAGGGTCAGCAGCAATCGCAAATCGAGTCATACCGAGCATAAAATGCGTATCCAGCATTGCATCCTGTAACTGGGCACGACTGCGTTCTAATTTTTCCGGGACCTCATTACCGCTGATCTCGACCAGGGCATTAACAAATTCGTCTACAGCATCCAGGCCCATCAGATGATCAAAACGCCAGTCCGGAACACCGGTGCGCTTGTTTAGCAAATCGGCCGACTTGAACATGGAAGTGCCAATGACAACAGTAGCTGTCGAGTCACCCAGATTCGCAAACTCGGATACTGATGTGCCGCCAATCGTCAGCGGACTGAAATCCTGTTCTGCCAGGTGTCCATCGAGTGAATCAGAGAGATCCGGAATCACTAATGGTCTAAGCCCGAACGATTCGATCATCTCCTTGATAGCTTCAAGGTCTCCTGGAGTGTGAGAAGAACCGGCAAGGACCGTTACTTGCCGATGCCTCTTACCGGGTTTGGTACCTGCCTTTTCTGCCTCTGGCACCAACACATCAATCATCGCCTCTGTCGCCAGGGCAAAACCGGTTTCGAGACAGCCTGTGAAATCCGGAGTCGAGACCGGAATACAGGGAACATGATCGTACTCAGGATACTTTTCCCGGAACATCCCGATTGCCATTTTTATATCACTACCCTGTGTTTCTGCCAGCCCGGTAGTAGGTACACCGATCAGATCGGGCTTGGTTTTCTCACAGATGGTTTTCAAGCCTTCAACGACATTATCATCAGAACCCATCACCGAACTGACCTGATCCATAGCTGTGGTTTGCAATGGTATCGGCTCACGGAAATGCCTGACAAAGAAGACCTTGCCAAAAGCTGTACAACCCTGTGACCCGTGCAACATTGGCATCGACCGGTGAAAACCCAGAAAGGCCAGCGCAGCTCCAATAGTCTGACTTGATTTCAGTGGATTGACTGACAATGCCTTTTTACGCTTCAGTATCTCTACCATCGTTATACCTCCACTCCGGCAGCCTTCAGCATTTTACCCTTCCAGGGTGAGGGCCTCCGAACTGCCTCCCATATTGGACATTCAAGGGTCAATGCCATTTGTCTGGCAAGCTCAATCATCCCGCTATAACCTTCGTAACCAAAATCACGCTCCTGGTTAATATCCAGGAATGGAATACGTGCCTTGAGTGCGGTGTACATGTTTCGACCGCCTGCAATCAGGATATCTACATGCTCATCCCTGACCAACTTTATCAACGCACGCGGGTTCCCGTCCTCCAGCATCTTCACATCTTCTCCCATTAGCTCGCGAATACGCGCCTTGTCTTCCTCGGTTGATTTTTTGGTACCGGTAGCCACTACATGCATACCCAGATCCTGCAAGGCTGAAATGATTGACCAGGATTTCACACCGCCGGTATACAGGAGCACGCGTTTACCCCGGAGACGCTCACGCCAGGGTTCCAGCGCCTGGTTGATTTTTGCTTCCTCTCTGGTGATCAGCTCTTCAGTGCGTTGTATCAGATCAGGGTCATCGATCAGACGTGCAAAATCTCTCAGAGCTTTCGAGACATCGGTTACACCGTAGAAGCTGCCTTCAAACCATGCAGTACCAAAAGTATCCTGCAGTTTGCGGGCAACATTGATCATGGCCTTGGAACAGACCATCATATTGACTTCGGCACGATGCATGGTTTGTACTTCGCGGAAACGGGCATCACCGGACAGCGTACATAAAATCCTGATGCCCAGCTCATCGAGTAGTGGCAGGACATGCCATAACTCACCGGCGATGTTGTACTCGCCGATCAGGTTTACATCATGTACCTTGATATCCTGTTTTCCGGTTTCTTCTGGCAGGGGATCAGGTTCGCGTGTCCCCATGACATACTTGACCATCGCTTCGCCGGCTATCCTGTTACCCAGATTCTTGGTACCATAAAAACCGGCGGCATCTACCGGCACGACCGGTACACCCCATTTCTCCGCAGCCGATTTACACACAGCATCGACATCGTCACCGACCAGGGCAGGTACACAAGTGTTATAGACAAATACGGCTGCAGGCTGATAGCTGTCAATCGCCTGCTTGATGGAGTGAAAAAGACGTTTCTCGCCACGGCCCATTATCACGTCCTGTTCGGTAAGGTCTGTCGTCATACCTATCTTGTACAGGGTCGGACCGGATGAACGCGTACCACGGTTATCCCAGGAACTACCGGCACAGGCAATCGAGCCATGGACAATATGAGCGACATCGGCGATCGGTAACAAGGCAATCTGCGCCCCATCAAAGGCGCAACCACCGGCGGTAGAACCCGGTTTGGGTTTGGCACAACCTGATTTGGATTTCTTGTTGTGCGTACAGGCTGGTTCATCAAGCAGGGCGGCTATGTCTTTTTGTTTCATGAATGGCACCGGTTTCGGATAATATTAACCAGTATTAATGCAACCGCTGTGCCAAACAGGAAAACCTATAAATAACAGAGTGTTAAATTAGTTATGCCTTGTAGTATTTACGACAAACAGCAACACAGGGTGATATAACAGACATTTGTGCATTCACAGACTATACGGATTGTCGTACCAATCGATCAGGATTCGCAGGTCTCTTTGTGGCAGGTAGGCATAGGCACCCATCAAGTCCTGGTGGATGGATTCAGCCACATGATAGGAAACTGACATGTGCGTCAACATAAAGAAAAACCAGGCCATCGGGTAACCCACTTGACGATCAAAATCATGAATCAGAATGGCGAGTTTTGAGCCTCGCGGCAAAGGTAATTGATTAAGTTCGGGAGGATTGTTCACACAGGTCGTTATCGGCTTGACGGACACCCCGGGTTCACCATAAGCATCGGTAAATTCACGCATGCCGAGTACCCAGTGATGGCAGAATAACGCATGCTCGGATGCACTACTGTTATCCCAGGATTGCAGGAAGCGTTCGATGTTCGATTTTCCCTCATGAATGGCAGCGAGATTAGTAATGAACTCTGCTACCGAGGTAATTCTGCGAAAGATATAACGTGGACCGGCAATTTCCTTTGTCTCTGCAAAAGCATATTCCATCGGATCGATAATATCTTCCAGACTGTCCGGTAGCTCATCATCAGAAATCAGGCGCCTTTCGACCATCTCCTGCACTGCCTCTACTTCAAGCTGCAAAAAATCACAGGCCCTGGGGCCGGTACTGGCTACCAGATAATGGGTCTCTCCCTGAAAACGGGTAATGTAATAATCCGATTCGAGATAGTTATCCAGGAAATTTTGCACACTACCATCGGCTTCTTTGACAACCCATTCTTCCAGATGATCGGCAATACGTGATCCATCACGATCGACTACACCACCCATACGGTGCCATCCACCCCGACTGATCATTAGCTGAAATTCATACTCTGGAATGGCCTGCTGCAAACTGTTTAGCAAAGCCGCATGATCCGCTACCGGAACAGCACAATGGCAGGCTTTCTTGACGACATCGGCAATATCTGGTGAAGCAGACCAGTTACACAGCAAATCAGTCATATCATATTCCCTGACAGGCAACAGGCCCCTTCAATGCTGTAGTATGTCGCGCATTCCACATTTGCATAGCCCTGGCCGTAGCATCTTCTTCATTTGCACATATCCCGAGCGTGCGCAACACGATAGCTACCGTACCCGTCACTGCCAGTTCCCCGTATTTATCCTCGGATGATCCCAGCCATACTGACTTGAAGTGTGCAAGGCCCATGGATGTTTCCTGACTGTATTTTCCCGGGGGCAGCATTGCCGGCCATGATTCTTCCCAGGCTTCCCCATTGCTTATGCCGGTGAGATTACAATTGCGGTCAGGAGCACGCTCGGCTTCTCCACCTTCACCACGAAAAGCAATCAGCGCTGGTTGTTCAAGTATGAGTCCTGCTTGTTGATGGACCTGTGCATAGTTGGGATGAAAAACGCCTTGCATCATCAGCGGTGCAGACAAAGGATTCAGCATTCGTACCACGGTATTAATCGGCGACCGTAGACCTAGTAATGTACGGGTCTCCATTAACTCGGCTGTTACAGGTGACAGGTTACCTATTTTCATGTAGGCAAAACCACCCTGTTTAATATATGCAACAGCCTCGGACAGTGATTTACTATCGCAGATTTCAAGGGCTTTCAGCGCCTCCTCCGAGTACAGACGTTCATCATCTCTGGATAATCCATGCATGAAGACCGGGTAGCCATTGCGCCCGAGTAATACAGCAGCAAGAACGAACCAGGGTAATTGCCTGCGTTTACCGGCATAGGCAGGCCAGTCGATACAGACTTCTGCATTCCCGGCAGGCTTAACCATACTCTCTCTCAATGCCATCGCAAATCCCGCCAGTTCATCCGGTGTCTCTTCCTTGACACGCAGTAATGACATAAAGGCACCCAGTTGCTCCGGCTCAACCTCATAGCGAGCGAACAGACTCATGGCCTCATAGGCTTCTTGTCGGGTCAGCGACCGCATACCATTTCGGCCTTTACCAAGAATTTTTATGAATCTTGCAAACGGATGCTCTTCAACTGTCATAATCTTTATCACTACTGGTGGATTCATTAATTCTCATTAGCGCTATTTCTCGAATGTCCTGATCTTCATCATTCACATAATCGTGTAAAACTGAAACTGGCACGCGTTCAATAGCGGCTATGCGTACCCGCCAATCTGAATCATGTAACATTCCAGTGGCTACATCCGGGTCTATTCTACTGGCAACAATACTCCGCACCTCCGGTTCCGGATCATCTTTCATCAAGACGAGGCTCTCTCGAGGTAGTCGTTCGGCAACGGTTGTTCTCACTTCCCGGTCACGATCCATAATCATACGAAACAACCGTCCCGCGGGTAATCGTCTTGCGACATAGACACGAACCAGGTAATCCTGATCATCGGCAAGGCGCTCAAGCATATCCAGCCTTATGCGATCCGCGATCGTTAATCTTACTTCACGGTCCGTATCATTCATCAGTACATCAAGCTTGTCTATGGGCAATCGATATGCCAACACCCGCCTGACGACTTCGTCCGGATCATCCAGCATGGTCAGTAGCCGCTGTTGAGAGATATAACGTGCGGCTATGGCCCTGCGTTCCCAGAAATCATCTCCGGTATAATCGACTGCAAGCGCCGGATTTTCACGAAAAAAACGTTCTATCTGCCTTCCACTCATGGCAAGGACACAGGTATCACCTGGCGCACATCGTCCTGCCAACAATGTTGTCGCTCGATGAGGACATTTTTTACAATCTGCTTTTGGTGTCAGATCACCATCACTGACTTCCTCGGACATACCCATTATTCTTCTTCACATTCGGCTATGACCACACCCGTTGCTGCATCAAAACTGGAAGTAAATGAAATACAGTGATTGCTATTATCGACAAGATATAGAAAAAATTCGTTGTTTTCATAGACTGGTTTCGCCTGGTGCACATCATCTTCCGAACAAAAGGTAAAATGAATATCCGGCCAGATACTGCGTAACTTTCCGGTAATAGTGCCATCCAGTGTTGATTCCTGCACCTTGCCGGCAATCTTCTCTATCACATCTTGTTGGATCATAGTTTCAACCCTCCGCTTCACTACGTTCAAATCTGACCCGGTCCTCAGCATTCTGCCCCATTACTTTTGCCAGCCACGGTGGCGGCGTTCCTGAAATAATATCCTGTAGTGCCTGCATTCTTTCTCTGGCAGGACCACCAGAAGGATATTTGATTGGATGGATGCCCGCCCTGACAACCTTGGCAGCAGCAGGTCCGCCTATTGATACAACAAACAGGACCTGACAGTCGCTTACCAGATTTGTACGAAAAACATTCTTGTCATCACGAGATTCCGGACCGGTTGCGTTACGTGCATCAATCAGACGTATCTCTTCCTTACTGACCTGGTAGATCAGAAATCGCTTACAGGAACCAAAATGCCCGTCCAGCTCTTCATCTTTGTTAGATGCACAGGCTATTCGTAATGAACCCGGCATATCGCCATTTTCATATGCGTCGAAATCCGGAAGCGAATCCTGCAACACTTCGTCTGCATTTCCGGATAATATTTGCAACGCATTTTTCAGTGAGTCGGTATCAATACCCGAGAATTCACCATCACATGCCTGCCGAAGGGATTTTAATTTCAGGCTTGCGAGTTTTTTACTGGTAGGAGGAAGACCCACCGCATCATCCAATACTTTGATCAAACGTGCTGGATCAGTATCCGGCAGAACGCGTGATGCAAGCGCGATACGGAGTGCAATCTCTTTTGATATTGGTGTACTACTCATATTTATTTACCACCCTGATCCGACAGGGGTGTGAAAAACCCCGTCGTTATGCCAGGCCTTTCTGAATCACGCAGGAACGATACAGTCGTCTTCCATACAGACATCCAGGCATTGTGGTGCATCAAAGTCACCTTCGCATTCAGTACAGGTTTCTTCCTTTATAGCAAACAAACCCTTATGTGGATAAATTGAATCTGTGGGGCAAACCGGTTCGCAGTCACCACAGGCAGTACAAAGTTCAGCTACTATCTTTAAAGCCATGATCAGTTCTCCTAAAACAATCAACCACGTTTAAAACGAAGCGTAGTTGGAAATTCCGGCGGTGGGCTCATGGGATCTATATAATATTTCGAACCATCCGTCAGTTCTATATCACCACCCCACTGTTCTTCAGTATCGATTTCTACGGTAGCTATGGTATCTTCCTGATCTTTCTTCGCTATGTAGAACAGCAGCCCACCATCATCTTTACGTCTTATCATTACATTTGGCATGAAAAACTCCTAACAACCCGCCGCCCCACGACTGTGGGGCAGCGATTGCAACATTAACGAACGAGGTCGTAGTTGTAGTCAGTAGTACCCATACCACGCGTTTCTTCATCCAGCCGTTCAAGCACTGAATTCACCAGAGTTTTGAGGATATGTATAGCACCCTCGTATCCCAGTGTTGTATCACGATGTAAATGGTGACGATCGAAGATCGGGAAACCTATTCGGATCAGCGGGACCTCATGCTCTTTACCCTTGGTGACAGTGTCACGCTGGATAAATTTTCCGTAGGAATTTCCAATCATAAAGTCCGGCTTATTGGTGAATACCAGTGAACGCATGTGCCACAGATCCTTGCTGATATGCACTTCACAGTTCTCACCAAACGGTGAAGCATCAAGAATCGCCTGCACAGCTTTTTTCCAGCGTTTGTTGGCATGGTTACACAGGATATGAGTTGGCTCTGCACCCAGTTCCAGCAGGAATTTGGTCATACCCATGACGAAGTCGGCATCACCCCAGAGTGCAAACTTCTTGCCGTGCAGCCAGGCGTGGCTGTCAGTAATCATATCCACAAGACGACCGCGTTCTTTCTCAAGACTGGCTGGAATAGGCTTGCCAGTCAGCTCAGAAACCTGCATAAGGAACTTGTCTGTCCACTCCAGACCCATCGGAATGTCAATATTGCTCGCTGGCTGATTCCAGGTGTTCTTAACAAATTTCTTGGTTTTTGCAGACTGCCATGGCTGAAGCATCAGCGTATCGATAGCATTCGGCGCATCCTTGACTTCGTCCTGCGTAGTACCGCCAGCGTACATACGAAATTCACCATCTGCTGGTGTATCCAGCACTTCGGTTGGATCAGACAGGAAGGTATAGTCTACATCCATTTCCTTTAGCATACGCTGTATAACACGGAAATTACCCAGGTAGGTTTCAAAGCCGGGAACAATATTGATCTTGCCATTACTGCCCACTTCCTTGTCTTCCATGTAGTTCAAGGTAAAATAACGCAGGATACCTTCAAACATGTTGTCCCAACCGGTAGTATGGGAGCCAACAAAACTTGGGGTATGTGCAAACGGAACAGGATAATCGTCCGGAATATGCCCTTCCTTGCGCGAGTTACCAATAAAGGCATTCAGGTCATCGCCGATAACTTCCGCCATACAGGTCGTGGATACAGCAATCATTTCCGGCTTATACATAGCCTTGCAATTTTCCAGACCATCATACATGTTTTTCTGACCACCAAAAACCGCTGCATCCTCTGTCATGGAATCAGACACACAGGCTATCGGCTCCTTGAAATGGCGATTGAAATAAGTACGAAAGTACGCTACACAGCCTTGCGAACCATGTACATAGGGCATGGTTTTTTCAAATCCAAGTGCACACAATACAGCGCCCAATGGCTGACAGGCCTTGGCCGGGTTTACGGTCAGGGATGTACGCTGGAAATTGAGCTCTTTGTACTCTTCTGATGTTGTCCACTCAAAGACTTCATTGATCTTGTCCTGCGTGAAACACTCTTCATAGTTTTCTTTCTTACGTGCGAGATTGTCCTTGTATTCCTGATCACGGAATAAAGGATAACTGGCTTTTATATCTTCAACTTTCTGGCTCATGATCTTCTCCTCAACGCGCCACTAATCTGTGAACAAACGTAATGGAATAAGGGAAGGCCTCAGGCCAATGAGGCCTTCCACGAACGGTTTATGCGCTAGCTGCCACTTCCTCAGCCGCCTCGGAATCTTTCTTCCAGGGAGCCTGAAGCATGTTCCAGCAAGGGTTATTCAGGGTCATATCCATATCCCTGGCAAAAATGGCAAAACCATCATAGCCATGATAAGGACCGGAATAATCCCATGAATGCATTTGTCTGAAAGGAATACCCATCTTCTGGAAGATGTATTTTTCCTTGATACCGGAACCGATCAGGTCGGGCTTGATCTTCTTGACGAATTCCTCAAACTCAAGACCCGTTACATCATCATAGATCAGGGTAGCATTACCCATTTCCTTGATGGTACGATCATAGTCATCATTGTGCGCAAACTCATAACCGGTACCAACCACTTCCATACCCAGATCTTCATACGCACCTATGACATGACGTGGGCGTAAGCCGCCAACGTACAGCATGACACGCTTGCCTTCCAGACGAGGACGATACTTGGCAATAACCGCTTCATATTCTGCCTGGTAACGCTTAATTACGCGCTCGGCACCTTCCTTGATTGTGTCATCAAAGTAGGAAGCAATCTTACGCAGGCTTTCAGCGATCTTGGTTGGACCAAAGAAGTTATATTCAACCCATGGAATACCATACTTCTCTTCCATATGACGTGAGATATAATTCATGGAGCGATAGCAATGTAACAGGTTGAGCTTGACCTTGGGTGTCAACTCGATTTCTGATATCGTACCATCACCAGACCACTGCGCTACTACACGCAGTCCCATTTCTTCTAGCAGCGTACGTGAAGACCATGCGTCACCACCGATGTTATAATCACCAATAACCGCGACATCATAGGGTGTGGTTTCAAAACTGTCATCACCATCACGCTTATCCAGAGCCCAGTCTCGCACCGCATCATTCGCGATATGATGACCCAGGGACTGCGAAACACCACGAAAACCTTCGCAACGAACCGGCACGACAGTTTTGTCCAGTTCCTTGCTCTTTTTCTTGGCGACGGCTTCGATATCATCACCTATCAGACCGATAGGGCATTCAGACTGTATAGTGACACCCTTGTTCAACGGGAACAGCTGATCAATTTCTGTAATCATCTTGTCCAGTTTCTTGTCACCACCGAATACTATGTCCTTCTCCTGGAAGTCCGAGGTGAAATTCATGGTAACGAAGGTATTGACACCTGTAGTACCGATATAATAGTTACGACGACCCGCTCGCGAGTACTGACCACAACCAACCGGCCCATGGGAGATATGGATCATGTCCTTGATTGGACCCCATACCACACCCTTTGAACCCGCATAGGCACATCCGCGTATAGTCATTACACCAGGAAGTGATTTCCTGTTAGATGTAATGCATTTCTTGGATTGCTCAACGCTTTGATCGTTGATCGCCAGATGCTTTTCACGGTCTTTCTTTGCCTTTTCAGGATAGACTTCCAGCACCTCTTGTATGAGGGCTTCGGTCTCTTCTTTGCTAATAGTTGCCATTGTCTTTCTCCAGTGTTGTCGCCACTAATCCGTGACAGACAGTTTCAGGAAAATGTCACAAGTCTTTTCAGGGACTCGTTTGTTAACGGGAAGTCCGAAGCGGATCTCCCGACGCCTACTGAATCGTAACCGGGATCAAGCTTCTGCTGCTGCAGTCTGACCAACGATTGTTTCGTCTTCCTCTTCCATAATGCCGAATTCCATTAACAGTTCTTCGAGCTCATCCATGTAATAGGAGTCGGAATATTCAGGTTGGTATTTTCAATAACCTTGGTCGCTAACTGACGATATTCATCTGCCTGTTTGTGAGTAGGATCATATTCAATAACCGTCATACGACGAATTTCCGCACGTTGAACAGCATTATCACGTGGCACGAAATGAATCATTGTAGTACCCAGACGTGATGCCAGGGCTTCGATCAATTCATCTTCACGGTCAGTGTTACGACTGTTACAGATCAGACCTGCCAGACGTACGCTGCCGGAATTGGCATATTTCACAATTCCTTTAGAGATATTATTGGCCGCATACATAGCCATCATTTCACCGGAAACAACAATATAGATTTCCTGAGCCTTGTTTTCACGAATTGGCATAGCGAAACCACCGCAGACAACGTCACCCAGTACATCATAAAAGACGAAGTCAAGGTCTTCCTCGTATGCACCTTCCTCTTCAAGGAAGTTAATTGCAGTGATAACACCACGACCCGCACAGCCAACACCTGGCTCAGGACCACCAGACTCTACACATTTGATTTCGCCATAACCGGTTTTCAGTACATCCTCCAGCTCGAGATCTTCTACTGTACCGGCTTCAGCTGCCATCTCCATGATGGTGTTCTGGGCTTTGGAATGAAGGATTAAACGAGTAGAATCAGCCTTTGGATCACAACCCACGATCATGACTTTCTTACCCAGCTCAGCTAGTCCGGCTACCAGGTTCTGGGTTGTGGTAGACTTGCCGATACCACCTTTACCGTAAATTGCACATTGACGCATTGCCATTTTTAGATCTCCTTAAGGTGCGAATTGTTAATCTTTTTCGCGTGGAACATAAACTCTCATCCCCCATATTGCAAGGCGCGTGCCAAGCCTTGATTGTCAACATAAGCTACTGTTATTACAGATATAAATGTCTGGCATCACGAATAAAATATTGGTAGGATAATGAACAAAGCCTTACAGTCTGTATGAATACTCACAAAAATAACTACGTCATATGATCACCACAGCACATCTGCCGAAAAGCGCCCGACTGCCGATTAATCGATGTAATCTCCCTGCTGTTATTCTCGGCAGTATCACCTTCCAGAGACATGCCAGTTGTCTTTATATTGATGCTGTCCACGAATTACATGCAAAACTGTTTAAACAACTCGATAAAGAAGATGATGTGGCTAGCCGTGTTGTGATATTCAGGGATTACATGACCGTGCATTTCAGATTACATCAACTCGAAGATGCCGGACTGGAAACAAACAGCAGTCAAGATCGTCCCAATGCCGATTACCTGCATACCATCCGTGGCTGGTTTTTCAATCCGGAAGGACGCGAAGCAGCTGCTTTAAAGGCCTGGGTAGAATCACGCTTTGGCTTGTTGGCCCGCTATCACAAGGGGGCTTTAGGCGATACCAATAGTGAGCACTATTTGCATTATCTTGATGAGAGTGCAAAAGCTTTATATTGTACCAATGCCCTGGAGTCACAACTTGATCTGTTATTCAGCTATTGCCAGTATGAACTGGCCGGTAACTACGAGCCTCGGAATGTATTGACCCTGTTCCGTGGCATTAACAGGCTGGAAGAACATGACATACTGCAACGCCATTCCAAAAACAGCATAACCTTACTGCTTAATAATCTGAATTCATTTACGTCAGACAGGGAAAGAGCAGATGAATTTGGCGATTATTGCCTGCAAGTGGATATTCCCTGGCAAAAGCTTGTTTTTTATTCGGATCTGTTCCCGGGTTT
Organism: uncultured Gammaproteobacteria bacterium; assembly: GCA_947258655.1. Lineage (GTDB taxonomy): Bacteria > Pseudomonadota > Gammaproteobacteria > JAADHQ01 > JAADHQ01 > JAADHQ01. Next base: position 41,434 of record CAMYJD010000021.1, read on the forward strand.
GTTATCGGGCGAGAATGAATATCTCGTGCTGGGGGGTGTCTATCAGGCGAATTTTTCATATTACTGACAATAGGCAATAACTAAAATCATTTCATGCCATGCAATCATTGTCGGCTTTGGCACATTTGATTTCTAATGTCGTATAAGTACTGGCACGCCTTCATGAATTCAACAGCTTAGAAGTGGCGCGGTTCTTGCTACCGTACATTTATATATGGACTAGCAATCAATGGTAACCGACATGACACAAGCAAGTATGAATGAACTTCTCGACGGCATTAAATCCGGACAAATCGTCCCTTATATCGGACCGGGCATTCTCAGTGACGTAACTGACAAGGAAACCGGCGAAGCCATTCCGTTTGACAGCGACAGCCTGATCATCGCCATGAATGGTGGCAAACCCATGTCCGCCCGATTGATGTATGAGTTCCCGCGTGCTGCTATGGACCTGGAATTGAAAAAGGGACGTAGCTATGTCAGTCGGTTTCTGACGAAACTGTATACTGGAAGACCATGGACAAGGGCTGCCGTGCATGAATTGCTTGCTGAGATAAAACCGCATTATGTTATCGATATCAATCGCGACACCCAGTTACAGGACAGCTATAGCAGCACTCCGCATAACCTGATTTTGGGTATAGCCCGTATAGGTGGCACCGATTATCGATTCAGAATCTATTACTATGATGGTGAGAAATACACAGAGCTTGATCAGGCAGATGCGGATACCAGTCTGCCCATCCTGTACAAACCCATGGGATCACCTGTTCCAGAGCCAACCTACATTGCATCTGATGCTGATTATGTTGACTACATTACCGAACTGATGGGTGGCTTTGCCATTCCCAGTTTCCTGAAAGAATATCGTAAACAGAAACAATACCTGTTTATGGGTGTCAGGATGACACGTGATACTGAACGTATGGTACTGTCAGATATCATCTATGCAGCCAGCGAACCCAAGGGTTGGGTCTTGCTCCCTGAACCTACCGATAAAGAAAAACGCTTCTGCAAAAGACAGGGCATCGAAATTATCAGTGCTGATGTAGGCGATCTTTTACAGGCTGCTGGCATGAACTCCGCTGTGGATGCACAAGGAGATGCCATGCAGGTTGGCAGTTAAGCATCTGTGACCCGCTATGGCAATTATCGTATTTTAGCGAATGAAGTTCAGGCCCTGCATCAATCGTAACGCGTGCACAGAAGGTGGCACGCATTGTCATGCGTGTGGTCGCTCACATGACGAGATAGAAACAACGCGCCACCTGACAACTGAACTATCAAACTTTATAATTGATATGGATTATGAGAATATCGATGAATTTCTTGATTATCTTAACAGAAAGATTATCAAAAAGACCAAACACGCGAAAACATAAACATTAGTAAGGAGTAAACCGAAGTGGCTGTAGAATTACCCGAACTGCCTTATGCACTCGATGCATTGGAGCCTCACATTTCGAGAGAGACACTGGAATACCATTACGGTAAACATCATAAGACCTATGTTGATAACCTGAACAAGCTGATTGAAGACACTGAATTCGATAACAAACCCTTGGAAAGCATTGTCTGCGATAGCAATGATGGTATTTTTAATAATGCTGCACAGATCTGGAATCACTCCTTCTACTGGAACTGCCTGAGCCCTTCAGGTGGCGGCGAACCGAAGAATACTCTTGCAGATAAAATTGCAGCAAGATTTGGTTCGTTTCAAGGATTTACTGATGAGTTCAGCAGAGCGGCTATCACAACTTTCGGTTCCGGCTGGGCATGGCTGGTGGAAACCGAAAATGGTGAACTCGATATTATCAGCACATCAAATGCGGGCACACCGATTACATCAGGCTTGAATCCATTACTCACCTGCGATGTATGGGAGCATGCCTACTATATTGATTACCGCAATGCCCGACCCAGGTACCTGGAAGCCTACTGGAAACTGGTGAACTGGGATTTTGCGACCGGTAATTTAATAAATACGTAAACAAGCGGGATGCCTGGTGGTGGTTGCCCTGTGTTACCACCCGGTCTTTCAAATATATTATCCCTGAAAGAAAAAACGCTTTATTACATAAGGAATCTGATTAATTAGTCATTGCAAGGAAAAAAGGGCCATTCCCTAAGAATTAATCAGAGGTTCCATAACGTTTATCCAATAAAACAGAGATATTGATATGAATGCATACACTGGTGAAGTTATTAAACCGGAACTGATAAGCTGGTCTGACAAAGAGCATTCGCTCAATGTTGACCGAATGGATGATACGCATAAAGAGTTTACAGATTTAATCAATAAACTTTATATTGCTCCTGATGAGGAATTCAGATACCTGTTTGACAAACTCTGCAATCACACAGAAAAGCATTTTTCGCAGGAAAACGAGCTAATGCTACAAACATCCTTTCCCGCCATAGCCGAGCATGTCGACGAGCACAGACGCATACTGGCGGAATTAAACCAGTTCAATAAACGTGTAAAGAAGGGTTTATATTCGTTCGGCCGTGCCTATATCAGGGATACTATTCCACAATGGTTCAGCCTGCATATTATCACCATGGACAGTGCCTTGGCTGCTCATTTGAAAAACAGGCAGTCTGCCGCACATAATCAGGCGGCTGCATCAACGCTTGAAATTACCTGATCAGGATCCATATACGGGTAGCCCAGATCTTCCGCAACAGAGAGGTTGGTAACGTTGCCTCTAAATAAATTCAGACCTGCCCTCAGGCCCTCGTTATCCTTGATAGCACTGAACCATCCCTTCTCTGCCAGCTCTTCTATGTATGGCAGGGTTGCATTAGTGAGCGCAAGTGTTGAGGTTCGCGCGCATGCTCCTGGCATATTGGCCACACAATAATGAACGACACCATCGACCTCGTATACAGGTTCAGAGTGTGTCGTCGGCCTGGAAGTTTCTATACAGCCTCCCTGATCAATGGCGACATCGACAATAACAGAGCCTTTTTTCATTTGTGCAAGCAGGTCACGTGATATCAGGAGTGGCGCCTGTTTACCCGCAATTAATACGGCGCCTATGACCAGGTCTGCCTCGACTGCAAGCTCGGCAATGGCACTGGAGTCTGCATAACGTGTTCGTAATAGAGGCCCAAATACATCATCAAGATATCGCAGCCTATCAATATTTTTATCAACCACTGTCACGTCAGCTCCAAGACCAATTGCCATCTTTGCCGACTGGGTGCCAACCACACCGCCCCCTATCACCAGGACTTTTGCTGCAGGCACACCAGGCACACCGCCCAGCAGGGTACCATTACCACCGTTTGCCATTTGCAGGGCTGTTGCTCCAGCCTGGATAGCGATTCGGCCAGCCACCTCACTCATCGGCACCAATAAAGGAAGACGTCCCATACTATCGGTGACCGTTTCATAGGCAATCGCAATAACCTTCTGTTCAAGCAGTCGGCGCGTCTGTTCAGGATCCGGAGCGAGATGTAAATAAGTAAACAACAACTGGCCATCAGAAAGCAAAGGAAATTCTGAAGGCTGCGGTTCCTTGACCTTGACGATCATCGGACATTCATAAACCGCTACCGGGCTATCGGCCAGACTTGCACCTGCATCGGTATACATCTGGTCAGTAAAACCGATTTGTGCACCTGCACCAGACTCTACAATAATCTGATGCCCCTTTTCGACCAGTGATTTAACACCCGCTGGCGTCATTCCTACCCTGTATTCATGGTTTTTGATTTCGCATGGCACGCCGATTTTCATAATTCCGGACTCCTTGTAGACTAGACAATATAAGTTACTGACAAATGTGAATCCATGGACAACTGCAGCAAGCTGTCAGCCTGCTCGCGACAATTGCGATTTACATCAGCATCTAGCGAATTCATCCATCTGTCAGGGATATTCTCCACACTGTAAAATGCACCAGCCAGCATTCCTGCGATAGCACCCGTCGTATCCGCATCACCGCCGCGATTAACAACATCGAGCAAAATATCCTCAAATGAATCATTGTAGAAAAAGGACTGCAATACCACTTGCATGGTATCTACGATATATGCGCTCGGATTACCTATCTTGCGTTTTTGAAAATCGAATTGCGGGTGATGCTGGATAAAATCATCGACAATATCATTCAGTAATGATGGCTTGTCTGTACCCAGCATGATACTTCTAAGCATACGTATCAGGCACTCTGAACCAGCATCTGAATCCTTATTGTTATGGGTTATATGGGCCTGTATTCGTGAGGCCTTGATGGCATCTTGCTCATCACGCCATAATGTCGCCAGGGCAATGGCCAGACTTCGCATACAGGCACCGTTCCCTGCATCATATTCATTTTCAGGTACGCAGGTATTCCCGGATGTTCGATAGTGTACAATCCCCCTGCGCACGGTATTTCCTATATCCACCGGCTTTCGCTTCATCCATTCACTAAAACCGATGGCAATCTCATCGGCATTGATCCTGCCTGTTCGCAGGATCGAATCAGCCAGGGCAAATGTCATCGTCGTGTCATCAGTCACCTGCCCACGGGCAAGTTTCAACCAACCGCCACCAACGATATTACGATGCACACCATACTGATGCCTGATTTCCTGAGGCGTAAGGAACTCTACAGTCGCACCTAGCGCATCACCCACAGCCAGACCCAGATATGCGCCCTGCGCACGCTGACGAAGTTGTAAATCAATCACACTGACAGCTTGCACATTATCAGTCTTCTGGTCCGAAACATTCATTATATTCTGCACAGACTTCACATGATGGAGAACGACAGGTATATATACCTTCTGTTATACACAATTGCTTATAAATGAACTTTTTCCATTTCATATCCTTGTCGTTCCTGGTCGCCAGTGCTGGATAATTACGCAGCAACAGTTCACTCAAATCCTTTCGTGACCACAGGCCCATGTCCTGCCACAGGTGATCCTGTCCCTGACATGCCAATGCAACCAGTTCTGCCATCCATGTCTCGGAATCCGATTCACCTTTACGATGAGTGAGCAATAACTGCTTTACTTCCTCACATTCATCCATCCTGACGGGATCGGAACGCAGCTCTGAACCTGACAGGCAGTCAACTTCAAACCCTGGAAAGTGAAATTCAAACAAGCCCAGATATTGGTCCTCCTGCAAACCCATCATTTCCGGTAATGCACCTATACCGGATTGCCAGCTTGCAATCATGCAAGCCAGCACTCCATCGTTTTCCCTGCCATGACTACACGCCATCAAGCGTGCATGGAGATCATACATACCATTATGTGATACATTGACGTACATGATTCGATTCAGTACTCAATCAGTACATCTTCGTCCCTGGGTATAAACTGGCAGGCCAGCCTCCATTCACTTGGCAAGTCATCAACAATCAATTTTTCCATATCTGCTGATGATAATTTTCCAATTTCCTTTAATACCTGCTTCTCTTTTTCAGTCAGATGATATCCCATCCTGGGCTTGTCCTTATCAACACTGGTTACATGGATTACACAGCTACCACACTCGCCATTTTCGCAACTGAAATCGACGGGTATTTTGTTTTCCTTGGCAATTTTCAATACAGTCTCGGTATGACTTCCGGCTACGGCATAGACACTTTTGTCCTTATAGTCCGGATTACTGAAAGTAATTACAGCCATTTCTCTTCTCCTGATAAATAATTTTATAAAGTAATCTTTGTCACACGGGCTTAACGGTGACATCACCAATAATCTGCGCCTGACATGCAAGTCGCTGGTGACGACCAGCAAGATTTTCACGTAACACCTTATCTTCAAGTACAGAAGGCTCACTCAGATTATTCCATCCTTCCACAACTTCCATAATACATGTTCCGCAATCACACTCCCGACAACCATATATGATGCCCGAACCTACTTTTTCGGAAACTTCGATTACTCGAGTGCCTACCGGCACGTTAACTGTAAGATCAATATCATCAAAACTTACTTTCGCTTTAGCCATGACTTACTCCTCAGATTAAAAAACTATAATTCTCCGAACTCCAACACCTTGCATTCTTTTTTCTTGCCAATCAGAATTGACGCGATGTCTTTACCAAAGTTGTAGCAATCTTCCAATTCCTCATCATTAGGTATCAATTTAACCCTCAATCCTTGCTGCGGTACCCGTAACTTGAGTCCACGAAGACGGTCCTCAATCATTCTGACCGCCTCACCTGACCAGCCAAACGAACCGAATGCTGCACCTACCTTGCCCTTGAGATCTACAACAATGAGTGAAGAAAGTAGATCCCATATAGGTTTTACCGCATCTCCATTTATTGTCGGCGAACCAAGGATCAGCGCATCTGCTTCTTCTATCAGATCGACAAATGGCTCTGTTTCTCCGCCTTGCAAATCAAACATCGAAACGCGCACACCGCTGATCGATCCCGCTCCTACACTGATGGCTTCCGCCATACGCGCAGTATTACCGTATGAACTCATATAAAAAACGATCATCGATTTTTCGTTGGTACCCAACTCACCACTAAGACTGTTACTCGCCAGCTCCCTGTAGTGATTTACATATCTTCGCGGACGATCTCGAAGTATGGGTCCATGTGTCGGTGCAATAATGCGTAAATCCAGTGGATCAATCAGATCAAGCGCCTCAAGCACCCATTTCTTGAATGGTCGCATGATATGTGCATAGTAGTAATCGAAGGAAAAACGAAAATCTCCCACCTTGTCATTAAAAAGTCTGCCATCACAGAAATGACAACCAAAAACATCGCCGGAGAACAGTATTTCCCGCTCTTCCAGATAGGTACATTGGGTATCAGGCCAGTGTAAAAAAGGCGTACTAAGGAAAGTCAGTGTACAATCACCCAGCGATATCTGTTCGCCTGTGTTGACCACCTGAAATTCAAGATTTTCACTACTGTCCTTCAACAAGGCCTTTAACATGCTCTGTGCACGTTGAGAAATATACACCCTTGCCTGTGGTGCGCGTTTCAGTAATTCAGGCAATGCGCCTGTATGGTCCGGCTCAAGATGATTGAGGACTATCGCCTTGATCTTGCTATAATCCGTGACCGACTCCAGCCTGGCAAAAAAATCATCAGCGAATTCAGCCTTCACTGTATCGATGAGAGCATATCCCTCGCTACCCTCAATAAGATATGAGTTATAACTGGTACCATTAGCAGTATTCAGGATAATATCAAAACTTCTCAAGTCTGGATCGAGTGCTCCAACCCAATACACACCGTCATCAAGCTGGACAGCCTTCCCTTCTTTGACAATTGAATTTCCCTTATACTGCATACCAACCCCTGCACTCAGATTAATTCTTTACATAAATGACTGTCATCATTGATTCTGGGACAAGTCTCCAGATCCAGTTCCTGCATTTCTGGCTTCAGACCAATCCAGTCAGCAACCTCACTTTGATCAAATCCAGCCCTGCATTTACTTCCAACACGCATCAGCGGACGTCGAATTAACAATGGATTATCCAGCATCAGCCTGATAGCATCATCTGCCTTCATTTCTTCTGCCATTATTTCTCCAGACTTGATTTGTGGCGCACTGCTATTAAACCATTGCGCTACGGGCAGACCTGTGAAATAACACATCAATCCATCTTCATCCCACTGTTCTGCGAGCAAATTTCTCACGTCCAGCTGATGACCTGCATCAACAAGCATCTTTTTCTGACGTGTATTATTGATACAGCCAGGCTTTTCATAAAAGATCACTTTTGTCATCACCACATATGCCTGACAACTAATGCTTGTCTTTTATTTCATTTAACATTGCAGCGTGTGCTTTCCAGACTCTCCATGGGATATGATGAGCATTAGGAGAATTGACATACATACGCCTGAGTTTGTATTGATCCCGTTTATAGTCTTTCCAGGTACTGACAAGACTTGTAAATACCTGATTTATGCAATCACGGCTGAATAGAACACTACTAATCATTACATTTCCATGTTTTACCATTGTCACCATTTTTGCGCTCCTATCTGGCCTGTATTTCTGCCATGACTTCCTCGAATTTTTCCGCAGGAATGCCGGTCAGTGAACCCGGTGGATTGGCAACCACTTTATAGCCGTCCAGAATAGCACCCTCTATAGGACAAATACTGGCACATTGCGGGTCAGCAAAATCACCTTCACACTCGGTACATTTCTTCGGATCTACCATAAAATGCAATGTTGCTTCATAGATAGCCTCGTTCGGACATGCCGGTGCACAGGCATGGCATTTAACACATTTCTCAACGATGGAATAAGCCATATGCTTTTCTCCTAAGCAGTTGCCAGTTCATTGTTCGATTCAGATTCGTCCAGAGCACCACTTTCTGCCATCTCCTTGTAAACCGCAGCTACGGCGTCCTCGATGGGCTCCATGGCATGTTCACCATTTGGCATGATCCCGGCTTCTTCAAGTTGCGACCAGGGCTCGTAACCGATCTTGGAACAAATCACGGCCTCACATCCATCCAGCACCTTGATGATCTTCGACAGTACAGTCTCACCATCTCCGCAAGTATCTCCACCACTACAGTAGAGATCCTCTACCTTGCGATGACTGATAAAACGTACATCTGTTGTATTCGCCTCATAAATGAGAAATTCGGTTGCATGACCAAAGTGTTGGTTAACCACACCACCGCCTGTTGTTGCCACTGCCATCAATACCGGTCGGGTTTCTTTCTTGATGGAAGAAAGCGTAACCAGTGATTCTTTTGGCTGTTTCTGCTTCTGTTCCAGTTCATGTGCTATAGCAGCATGGATCTCGGCGCGCTTGATCATTGCTGCGTCATAGTCGATGTCCATTTCCTCGATCTTGTCCATCGTAAACTCATCGCCACGGTCCTCGCCCAGTAAACCGACCGCGTCTGCACGACATTGACGACAATGCCGCATCATGTTCATGTCACCGGAACAGGCATCCTGCAATGTCTGTAACTCATCATGCGTAGGGCCACGTTGTCCCATTACGCCATAGAATGTTCCGTGTTCTGCCTCGGCAATTAACGGCATGACATTATGCAGGAAAGCACCCTTTTGCTTGACAATAAGACTGACTTCTTCCAGATGTTTATCATTCACACCCGGAATCATGACTGAATTCACTTTGACCAGAATGCCTTTTTCTGCCAACATCTCCAGGCCTTTCTGCTGCTGTTCAATCAGAATTTTTGCCCCTTTCTTGCCTTTGATCCTGCGATTATTCCAGAAAATCCATGGATAAATCTTGGCACCTATTTCGGGATCAACCGTGTTTATCGTAATCGTGACATGATCGATATTATGCTTGGACAGTTCTTCAACAGCCGCCGGTAATGCCAGACCATTGGTGGAGACACAGAGTTTGATATCCGGCGCCTTCTCTGATAGCTGACGAAAGGTTTCAAATGTACGCTCGGGATTGGCCAATGGATCACCAGGGCCGGCAATTCCCAGAACGGTCATCTGTGGGATATTTGCCGCGACGGCCATTGTCTTTTTTACTGCCTGATCCGGCGTTAGCAGTTCAGAAACAACGCCCGGCCTTGATTCATTGGCACAATCATATTTACGGTTACAATAGTGGCATTGAATATTACAGGCCGGAGCAACGGCTACGTGCATACGTGCGAAGTGATGATGTGCCTCTTCTGAATAGCACGGATGGTTATGGACTTTTTCGCGTATGGCATCTGGCAGGTGGGATAACTGATCATCTGTACTACCACAACTACCTGATGAACAGCCGCTTGATTCTTGCTCTTGGCCCAGTACTTTCAATTCCATCGATGTTCCCCTCTTGATTTACCCTACAGCACGACAAGGATTTTTTGAAAATGTTACATAGGCATTTGCAAGGGCTGTGCCCAATTTTGATATAATTAATATACTATTGATAATATTGATAATTATTTTGGTTTTGTAAGTAATTTCAACTTCAATGTAATGAATGCAACAGTGAATAAATGACAAGCTGTGAGTATTGTTACAAGAATATATGCACGGGGATTTATCTTTTTTTACTGGTAGAACAGACGGGTATTCGGTGTTTTAAGGAACTGTCGCAAGCCTGCTATTAGTCTTCAGATATCCAATCAATACACCGTCACCAAATATGTGCCGGGACATTGATATGCTACAGAACTGTCATTCTCGACCAACGAGACTCTTATATTAGTGAAATATTGATGACACAAACGCTCAAAGCTACTCACCAAGTTCCTTGATACTCTCCTTGAGCATCCTTTTATACTGGTCACAGAAATAATTGATTGCGGCCTCTTCTGTTTCCGGGCCTGAATCATTGTTCAGGTAATTATGCGCATTATACCTTGCTGCGGCATGTAAAATCACAGCACTGATAAACGCAGGCGCCCAGTCATCGGCAAGATCATTGGCGAAATTGATGAACTCATCGGACACTTCGTGAAAATCTGCTTCTTGCACACTTTTACCCCACTATAAAATTAACAATAAGCTATATCTGCCGCATCTTAATATTCAATGTTTGAATACGATAGGCAATCTGCCTGGGCGTCATGTCCAGTAGCCTTGCTGCTTTTGCCTGCACCCAACCCGCCTCTTCGAGGGCTGCAATAACACGTTCCCGCTCGTCGAGGGATGGATCATTAAAATCTATTTTTTCGACTGACTGGGGAGTATCCCTGGGCAGAAGCTTGTCATCGAGTCCAGTTAGATTAATGGCCTCCCGGTCGATATTCCCTTCTTCACACATAATCGCCGCTCGCTCAAGACAGTTTTCCAGTTCACGAACATTGCCGGGCCAGTCATATCGCATCAATTGACGAATCGCACTGTCTTTGAGCATCAACGTCCTGTCCTGCTGACGAGCTATCTTGTCAACAAGAAAGCATGCCAGATCAGGAATATCCTCGACGCGCTCACGCAAGGGTGGCATATCGATGGGCATTACATTCAGTCTGTAATAAAGATCTTCCCTGAAATTGCCATTTTCAACTTCTTCTTCGAGATCGCGATTTGTTGCCGCGATTACTCGCACGTCGACATTCAGCGTTTGCAAACCGCCAACGCGTTCAAACTCTCCTTCCTGTAGCACACGTAATAGTTTTGCCTGGAATGCTGGCGAGATCTCGCCGATCTCATCAAGAAATATTGTGCCTCCATTTGCCTGCTCAAACCTGCCTTTTCTTTGACTGACTGCCCCGGTAAAGGCACCCTTCTCATGACCGAAGAGTTCGGATTCCAGCAAATTATCTGGCAATGCAGCGCAGTTCAGTTTTACGAAAGCACCACTGGCGCGCGGTGAGTTATAGTGAATCGCATTGGCAATCAGCTCTTTACCTGTACCCGATTCACCTCTGATCAGTACTGTCGTGTTCCATTTAGCTACCTGACGAATCTGTTCAAAGATACGTCGCATAACAGGAGTATGGCCAATGATACTGTCAAAACCATGTTCTGCCTTGACCTCACGTCTGAGATCATCACGCTCGGCCTTCAGGGCCATTCTCTCGACTTCAACTGTTTTCGACAGACGTACTGTCTGTCCAATCAGGTTTGCCGCCATCTCCAGGAAATGAGCCTGCTCCTCGAGAAAATCAATATGAGGTGGTTGCGCAGCCAGAACTCCTGCGGGCTTACCTGATTCACCTATCATGATTGGAACGCCAATAAAAGGCAGCTCCTGATCATAGATACCCAGGCGATCCAGGAACCTGGCCTCGTCGGAAATTCGCTCGACGACCACAGGTTCTCTCGCTTGCATGATCGTGCCGATAATGCCTTCCCCGGATCGGTAACGGACATCATCACTGATTTCAATCTTGTCATTATGTAGTGCACTGACCATCAGCTCACCACTGTCTTCATCAAACAATGTTACTACACCATGCGTCAGCTTTCCCCGGTCATGCAACAACTTCAATACTTCCTTCAATGTGTTATGCAAATCCAGGGAACGACTGAGTACCGCACTGACCTCGTAAAGTGTATTTAATTCTGCCTCTACCAGGGTAAGGCGATTCATTTCCGGTTCAGTAGTATTCATTAATGCATTACTCATTCGCTTTACTCTGTCAACAATGAAGCTGAAACTTTTAAGGGCAGACCAAGTCTCATCAAACAGCCATCTGTGTATGACGGATCAATCTCGATATATCCACCATGCTGTAACGCAACTTCCTGTGCGATGGTTAATCCCATTCCTGAACTATCCGGACTATTCACCCATTCCGAATTAAATGGTTCGAATATAGAAATACGCTTCTCTGCTGGAATTCCCGGCCCCGTATCTCGCACAACAAGCTCGATGTGATCCTCACCTGGAGCCGTTGAAATCACGATTTCCCGTCTTTTGCAACCGGGCTCGTTTAATGCTGTAATCGCATTATCTATCAATTGTTTGAAAGCGGATCTCAAGCCATATTGAAGCCCCAGAATGACTGGTAGATCCTTGCTGATCTGCCAGTCTATTACAACACCTTCCTTCAACATGCGCTCTGTTGACAAATCAAGGACATCGCGGATGACTTCATTCAGATTCACCGGCGCCATCGCTTCCTGCTGCTGCCTGGGTATGGAATTGCGAATGACATCTTGAACTTTTTCACCAGTATGCATAATTTCAACGAGCGCCTGGTACAACGGCTCATCATGCTTTCCTTCTCTGCGTTCCATTATTTTCAAGGCTGCATTAACGATATTTAACGGTCCCTGCAACTGGAACAATGCACCCGATAAGGTTTCCCTTACACTATGCAGTAATTGTTGCTCTGCCATCAACGCACGTAAAGCATTAGCCCTGACCTGTTCCTGCTGCTGCTTTTGTATTGTGATTTCACTGGCCACCAGCAGTAAGTGCCGGTCATCATGCGTTGCGAAGTAGCTGTCAGCGCCGATTCCAGCACTGTTCATCCAGACACCGGAACACGAAAACCATCTTGGCGGAGAGCCTTCTCCGGGATCATACTCGACTTCTATATCAAAAAAATCGCGACCTTCATTGGCACTGGCATCAAAACCACCCTCGATTACGTCATTCAGATAAGTCAGAAAAACTGCAGCAGGCTCTTCACCTCTCATATCACCGATCAGTTTTTTGTAGGCCTGGTTATCAAGTAATACCTTGCCAAACCGGTCGAGCATGGCAATACTGACCGGTGCCGCATCGACAACCGATTCAATTAAAACCTTCTGGTTATTAACTTTATTTTCAAGCTCATGAACTTCGGTTACATCACGATGAATGGCCATGTAATAACTGGCTTCGCCATTCATGCCCAGAATCGGCGCTACTGTCAGGTCAGCCAGATAACGATCTCCGCTTTTCGTGGAATTGATCAGGACACCATTCCAGGTCTTTTTATCAAGTAAATGATTCCACAGGTCCTTGTATACTTCTACCGGTGTCACCTTGTAGGACAGGATAGATTGATTTTTTCCGATGATTTCATCCTGATCATACCCGGTAAGCCGGACAAAGGATTTGTTGACATAGAGGATATTGGCACTGGTGTCGGTAATTGAAATCGCTACCGGCGAATGCTCAACCGCCTCCAGAAAAACCCTGGGGGGCAGAATGCCATCCTTGGTTTTTACAATGCGACCAAATGCCTCTATGACTTCTTCAGTCATTCCATTCGGAGATGATGAAAAGAAATCACCTAACGCCTGGGCCATTGTTTCCTTTGTAGAACTTCTGGGTGACATAATTACTACCTCGATTAAATCGCATCTGTTTGAATTAAAGGCAAGAATCATTCCCAACATCAGAAAGTGCGATAAAACAACGGTGACAGGTCTCGAATCCGACTGATATAAATGTAGTTTTTCCTACATTTAAACTCAGCTTCACAGTGTGTTTGTAGCTATCACAACATTTAGTCTGGACTATAAATGCAGAAAAATGCACAAAAATACACCATTTGCGGCCAGTACTTATGCTGGCATGGATGATGCAATAGATCTATGCAGGTGAACCCGGAGAAACCGTACCTGATGACTGAATACCTGTTGCTGCTGCTTGGTACTGCACTGGTGAATAACGTGGTACTTGTAAAGTTCCTTGGACTTTGTCCCTTTATGGGCGTATCCAACAAACTCGATTCCGCGTTAGGCATGGGGTTTGCAACAACCTTTGTGTTGACGATTGCTGCTGTAGCCAGCTGGTTGCTGGAATATTTTGTACTGATGCCTCTGGATATCGGTTTTCTACGGATCCTGACATTCATACTGGTGATTGCGGCAGTAGTACAGTTTACCGAGATGGTCGTGCGCAAGTTTTCACCGGCCTTGTATCAGATCCTGGGTATTTTTCTGCCTCTGATTACGACTAATTGTGCAGTACTGGGCGTCGCGTTGCTTAATATCCAGGAAGAGCACAATTTTCTCAAAAGTGTTTTTTTCGGCTTCGGGTCAGCCATTGGTTTTACCCTGGTCATGGTCATTTTTGCGGGCCTGCGTGAAAGGCTTGCTCTGGCACAGGTACCCTCCGTGTTTGCCGGTGCTCCGATAGGTTTTATTGTAGCCGGATTACTATCACTGGCTTTTATGGGTTTTTCCGGATTAGTCACCAACTAAGGGAGGGAGATTACTATGTTTTCCGCACTTGTCAGTCTTGCATTTCTTGGACTCATTCTGGGTTCAGCACTCGGTATAGCCGCACGCTATTTGAAGGTTGAAGGCAACCCCCTGGCTGATGAAATTGAATCCATGCTGCCGGGATCACAATGTGGACAATGCGGTTTCCCGGGATGCACACCTGCAGCGAGCGCCCTTGCAGAAGGCAATGCAGCGGTTACATTATGCCCTCCTGGAGGAAAGTCTCTTGCCATGGAACTGGCAGCCAAACTGGGGGTTGAAGCGAATCTTTCGGAAGTAGAAGACAAAGCACCCCGTACTGCAACCATCCAGGAGACACTATGCATTGGCTGCATGAAATGTTTCAAGCGCTGTCCTACGGATGCCATACTCGGTGGTCCAAAACAGATCCATGCTGTCATCAGTGATGCCTGCACTGGTTGTGAGAAATGCGTTGATATCTGTCCTACTGAATGCGTGTCGATGAAACCGGTCGCAGTTACGTTGCAGAACTGGCATTGGCCCAAACCTTCTATCTCGGCCTGAGGTGAATATATGCCCATCCGTGGACTCAAGCTGTTTAAAATCCGTGGTGGTGTTCATCCGAATGCCAACAAGGATGCTACGCATGATAAACCCATAACAGATTTACCGATACCGGAATTACTGCGAATCCCGCTGCTTCAGCATATTGGCAGCCCCGCTGAACCTGTTGTAAAACGCGGTGAACATGTTCTGAAAGGACAGCTACTGGCACGTCCCCAGGGCGTTATATCGGCACCCGTGCATGCACCCACCTCAGGAAGAATCATCTCTATTGGTAAATTTCAGGCGCCCCATCCTTCCGGGCTCCCGGTCATGACGATAACACTGAAATCCGATGGCAAGGATGAATGGGTTGACAGCGATGCAGTGACGGATCCGTTTGACATGGAACCCGCAGAGATCGCCGAGAAGGTATCGGATGCCGGCATTGTCGGGATGGGTGGTGCTACTTTTCCGTCCGCAGTAAAACTGGGGCTCGGCAATAGATACCAGCTGGAGAAACTGATCATCAATGGTGCTGAATGCGAACCCTATCTGACCTGTGATGACAGGTTAATGCAGGAATCTGCTGACGAAATAATTGATGGCATTCGCATCATGATCCATACATTGGGTGTCAAGGAAGCGATCATTGCCATCGAAAAAAACAAACCCGGAGCAATCAATGCCATCAGTGTAGCTGCAGCTGATTATCCTGAAATCAAGGTCATCGGTGTGCCGGTTCAATACCCGATGGGATCTGAAAAACACCTTACCCAGACACTGACAGGTAAAGAGACACCTGCCAGAGCACTGACTGCCGATCTGGGTATTGTTGTACACAATGTAGCGACTGCCTATGCCATCCATCAGGCACTGAGACAATCGAAGCCCCTGTTGTCCAGAATTGTGACAGTCACCGGAGGCGCGATCAGTAAACCAGGTAATTTTCGCGCCTTGATCGGTACGCCAGTATCACATTTTATCGAACATTGCGGTGGACTGACTGAAGAGCCAGCAAAATTATTGCTGGGTGGACCAATGATGGGCCAACCCCTCCCCAGTACCAAGGCACCCATTATCAAGGGTAGCGGCGGCATACTGGCCCTGACTGAGAAAGAGCTCAGGTTGAAAAATCCTTCACCCTGTATACGTTGCGCCAGTTGCGTCAATGTCTGCCCATGTGGACTGCTTCCACTTGAAATGGCTTCACATGCCAGGGCAGGTGATCTGGAAGGCGCTGCCGATTTCGGTTTGATGGATTGTATTTCCTGCGGCTCATGTTCCTATGTTTGTCCATCTCATATACCGCTGGTGCAATATTTCAATTATGCCAAGGGCGCGTTGACTGAAAAACAACGGGCACAGCATAAGCAGGAAGAGATAAAGCGATTGATTGCTGCACGCGCTGAACGCATGGAAAAACAGAAACAGGCGAAACGGGAAGCCATGGCCCGTCGAAAAGCAGAAATGGCTGAAAAAAAGAAACAACAGTCTGAGGCCAGTGCATGAAGAGCATAAATCCCGTCGGCGGACCCTTTACGCATGACAGGGTCAGTGTTGGTAAAACCATGTCACTGGTGATGCTTGCCCTGCTTCCGGCTACCTTTTTCGGCTTTTATCTGTATGGCTGGCCGGCAATATTCCTGTTCTCGGTCACTGTGCTGGCGGCATTACTTGCCGAAGCCGGTAGTCTTTACATAGCAGGAAAACCTGTTCGACCCTTTCTGTTAGATGGTTCGGCAATACTGACAGGCTGGTTACTCGCGATGACCTTGCCTCCCTGGGCTCCATGGTGGATTGGTGTAGTCGGTGCTTTCCTGGCGATTATTGTCGGCAAACATGTATTTGGGGGCATAGGTCAAAACCTGTTCAATCCGGCAATGGTTGCCAGAGTCGCCCTGTTGATTTCATTTCCGCTGGAAATGACATTATGGATCAGTCCACAGCCATTGATGGCCACAGGTTCGCCAGGATTTTTCGAATCGCTGCTGATCACTTTTTCCAACAGTTTCCATATCGACAGTGTGAGCAGTGCCTCTGTACTCAGTCATATCAAGACCGAACTCAGTCGTGATATACCATTGGAGCAAACGCTCGATTCTACCTATGGTCTTATACCTTCGGTGCTGGGGATTACAGCGGGTAGTATGGGTGAAACTTCATCAATATTTATCTTGGCAGGCGGTCTGTTTCTGCTGATGAAGAGAATTATTTCCTGGCATATCCCGTTTTCTATGATAATGACGATAGCCGTCATTTCAACACTGTTTAACTGGTATGATCCATCCCGTTATGCCGGCGCAAGTATTCACTTATTCAGTGGCGCGTCAATGCTAGGCGCATTTTTCATTGCCACTGACCTGGTAACATCGCCAGTCACTCGATTGGGACAAATTATCTTTGGTATTGGTTGCGGATTACTGGTCTACACGATCCGCACCTGGGCTGCCTATCCGGAAGGTATGGGTTTTGCGGTTTTACTGATGAACGCAGTCACTCCACTCATTGATCATTATATTCGGCCACGAATCTATGGTCGTGACGGAAAAGGAAAGCCCGTACAGTATCCTGAAAATATTGGAGCCGAAAAGTGACTGAAGAATCCACGCCAGGATATAAAAATAATGTCAGTTACCAGGCACTGCTGCTTGGTGGATTCGCCCTGCTGTCTGCAGTCCTTTTAATCTTTGGCAATGTATCCACGAAGGATGTCATTCAAAAGATGTTACTGGAAGACACTCGCAAATCGGTTAACCATGTAATTCCCGGAAATATTCATGATAACAATTTACTCGAGGACAAGATCAGCATCAAATACAAGAATCAGGAGATTATGGTGTATCGTGCAAAGCTGAAAAACACTGTCAGCGCTGTTGCCTTCCAGGTAAGCGGCCAGGGATATGGTGGCCGGATCCTGCTGATACTGGGTGTTAAAGCCGATGGCAATATTCTTGGTGTACGTGTACTTTCACATGCCGAAACTCCCGGACTGGGAGACAAGATAGAAGCAAACAGGGACCCATGGATCTACTCATTCAATGGCCTGTCACTGGAAAACACCCCCATGTCTGACTGGGCAGTCAAAAAAGATGGTGGCAGGTTTGACCAGTTCAGCGGTGCAACAATCACCCCGCGCGCAGTCGTGAATGCAATAAAATCCGGTCTGCTATTTTTCAGGGAAAACCGCGATACGTTGATTAAAGAAGATACTGCAGGTAAACCCGCAACAAGCAAGGGTAAACATAAACAGAGCCCGGCAGGAGAAGTATCATGAGTAACGGATACAGAACACTGATGCGTGAAGGCATGTGGACCAATAATGTCGTATTTTCGCAAATGCTGGCCTTATGCCCGTTACTGGCTGTAACCGGGACCGCAACCAATGGCCTGGGGATGGGTCTTGCCTCAACATTTGTTATGGTCTTATCCGGTTTTTCCGTGGCCCTGTTCCGAAATATCATCACGCCTGAAGTCCGCATACCGGTTTTTGTATTGATCATTGCCACCCTGGTCACATTGGTGGATATGGGCATGAACGCATGGCTGCATGATCTGCACAAGGTACTCGGACTGTTCATTCCGCTGATAGTGACAAACTGCGCCATACTGGGCAGGGCTGAATCCTATGCTTCGCGTAATTCTGTAATATCATCCACATTTGATGGCCTGATGATGGGGCTTGGTTTCACATTTGCACTTGTTACACTGGGCGTGGTTCGGGAGATCATTGGTAGTGGCACTCTTTTTGCCAATGCATCCCTTCTGCTTGGAGATGTCTTTTCATTTCTGGAGCTTACCCTTATCCAGGACTACAAGGGGTTTCTGTTAATGATACTTCCACCCGGCGGATTTCTTGCGTTGGGTTTTTTACTTGCGGGAAAACGTCTACTGGACAGGAGGATTGAAGACCTGTCTACAGCCACAAGTTCAGCAAGCCTGGAAACAAATGCAGTGACAAACTGAACAGGTGAAAATATATGAACGTTGGAATTGCGTACGCGAATAAAACTAAACAAATCTGGATGAAACTGGAAGTGCCAGATGGCAGCACAGTCCAACAGGCTATTGAGTTATCAGGTGTACTTGAACGATTCCCGGAAATAGACCTGCAAACACAAAAAGTGGGTATTTTCGGCAAGCTGACAAAACTCGATTCCGTACTGGAAAATGGCAATCGCGTAGAGATATACAGACCCATCACTGCCGATCCTGAAACCGCTGAAAGGCGAGATAGATAAAACCTGTAATATCTGAACCAATCCAGTATATATTTTTTAATTTATTATAATTGTTATTAAATAGCAAAAGTAAATCACAGTTAATACCGCATATGGAATGAAGCTTTCCAACTCAGCAACTGACACGACATCCCGGTACGAAAAACAACATAATAAAATATACAATTGTCACATTAGGAACATTCCAGATTCACAAGCATCCATTTTTTGTCTAGTTATTTCAGGTGCTTATTAGATTTATCAACATGGCATGTGGTTTGCTTATACATAGTTCAATAGATAAACAATGGTATTGCAACATGGCGTATAAAAACTTACCCGCAAACCACGTAACTGACTTCCTGAGCAACGATGGAGTCACTGTACTGGATATGCGTGATGAACATAGTTTTAAATCAGGCCATCTTGATGGTTCACTAACTGCTAGTGATGCCAATATGAAAAGCTTGATCAAATCCGGAAAACATGACCTACCCACCCTGATTTATTGCTACCACGGAAACAGCAGCCGCGATCTTGCGAGTTTTTTCGTTGCGCTGGGATTTTCACAGGTATATAACCTGGAGGGTGGCTGGGAGGCATGGAAAAAGTATCAGCAATTGGAAACCTTGATCATCCAGAATAACGATATAAACCGCTGGATACAAAAACACGGTTTTGACGCCAACAACCTGAACAACAGAATTGAAAATGGAATGTCGCCCATTATGACAGCAGTCATCGAAGGTAATATAAAGATACTGCAAATACTGATTGAAAATAATGCTGATCTAAATCTGCTTAATGATGATGAAAATAATGCCTTGTGGTTTGCCTGTTTCAAAGAAGACATGACAAGCATTGATATACTGATTAAACACGGAATTAATATCGATCATCAGAATATAAACGCTGCTACCGCGCTTATATACGCTGCCTCTGCGGGTAAATATACAGTCGTAGAAGCCCTGATTACTGCAGGTGCTGATATCAACAAAGCCACACTGGATGGCTTTAATGCACTGGACAGCGCAGCTACTCTGCCAATTCTTAAACTCCTGAAACCACTGACTGCCGCGGCATAACTATTCCTTTAGGACATGTACTATGAATACTGAAGATAAGATAAGACAACAACTGGCCGAGAATCCCGTCATCCTTTACATGAAAGGAACACCAGACATGCCCAGTTGCGGTTTTTCTGCAAAAGCAGTAGCTGCGCTTAAATCAACGGACATTGATTTCGCCTATGTTAATGTACTTGCCTCTCCCTTCATCATGGAAAAGCTTCCTGATGTCTCCGATTTCCCAACCTTTCCACAATTGTTTATCAAAGGTGAAATTATTGGCGGCAGCGACATCGTCGAGGAAATGCTGGCAAATGGCGAACTGCTTCCAATGTTGGAATCTGCAACCGCCTGAGAGAGGTGAACCATGCACGAGAATGAAATCATTGCCAGAATTACAGCTCTTTATCCGGAAGCCGTCATTGATCTTTCAGGAGAAGACTGCTCCTTTGAGCTTTACATCATCAGCAAACAGTTCGAAGGCATGAATACGCTACAACGCCAGCAATCTATTCTATCAATATTCAAGAATGAACTGGCCAGTGGCAAATTACATGCACTGTCAATCAAAGCCATGACACCGGAGCAACAATCAAGCCAGTCTGGTGCTGGTCTGGTACACATTACTTTATGAGGTCAATATGGCAGAGCTAAACCTGGAACGCGATACAGCTCTGAGAATAGCGCTTGCCGCGCGCATTCTACCGGATATCGATATCGCACAATTAATTGATGTCCTGGATGAAACGCTGGGGCGGCCACTCAGTATTGAAAAGCTCTCACGCATCACCGTCACTGATCTGAAAACCGGCCTTGGCAGCCTTGATGGTGAAGAGGACGCCGAGGACATCGGGATTGGCCTTGATCCGATGAAGAACGCGGTCAGGATACTCTGGGGCGAAAGTGAGGGAGAAGACGACCTACCCATACCCGAGGCATACATTGATGGTGACATACCCGACTCGATCAGGGTTGCCATTGCCTCTAACAGTACAGATAATCTCGATGGCCACTTCGGCTCCTGTTTACGCTTTCTGATTTATCAGGTATCCAGTGAAGAATATCAGCTTATTGATATTCGTTCAGCTGCTGCAGCGGAATTAAGTGATGACCGCAATGCATTCAGGGCCAGCCTGATCAATGATTGTCAGATCGTATATATTGTATCAGTCGGCGGCCCAGCCGCAGCAAAAATTATTCGCGCGGGTGTTTATCCTATCAAGAAAATCGATGGGGGTAGCGCAGAAGATGCGCTTAAGGAATTACAGCCGGTAATGGTTAATTCCCCTCCTCCCTGGCTTGCAAAGATTCTCGGAATCTCTGAAAAAAAACGTCTGAAAAATTACCAGGGTAATGAATTCATGGAAGAATAAAAATCAGGCCCGATAACCTTCGTACTCATGGTTATCTTCAATCATCAACTTGATCAGCTTGGGGTGAACAAAGAGCTTCTCTTTTCCTGACTGAATCTCTTTTAATACACCAATGTCACATAACTGCTTTAAATATGTTGAAGCTGTCTGCATGGGATCCATCTATGCCATGGGCGGGATGATTCACTTCCAGTTCTATGATTATTTTCTAGTTGCCCTGGCGGTATTGATCTATGGATTGATTGTTGTTCGACCTGATATCGATGTGAGACGTTCAATCTACCTACTATCAAAGTGAGTTATAAGCGAGATGGAACGGCCTAGATGGTCTGGAAAATCGATTTGAATAGTACAACTGTTATTTTATAGTAAAAGCTTATATAGCATGTGGTTATTCATGCTATGTAAGTTACTAAAAATGCAAGAGATTATGGCGCGCCCGGCACGATTATTCGCTTCACTCACCCCTTCGGGGTCGCCGTCGCAAGCTCCGGCGATCTTCGCAGCAGAGCCGCTTGTCGAACGTATTTCTAATATATACGTCGCACGTTCGAACCGAGCCACAGGACGCAGATCAAATAAAAAGGCCCACCGAATGGTGAGCCTTTTTATTTGATATATGGCGCGCCCGGCACGATTTGCTGGAGCGAAGCGTAAGTACACCTGATGAAGTCCGCAGGGATTCTAGGTGCGAACGTGCGACCGCCTGGTTCGTAGTCGAACTGCCTAAATTATTTAACCATTTGATATTTATTAATATTTTACTAACATTTTGTACTATAAAATCGATAGTCGTATATTGATAAGTCATTGAATTATAATGAATCAGTTTATTTGAATAGTACAAATTACATCGACCAAAGTAGTGATCCATTTACAGCTATCGTATGTTAGATTTGTTCCGACCATGAACTCATAAGTTTCAGATTATTCTCTATCGCACTTGCCGATTCAGGGTTGTTGAGTAAGCCCGGTAACACATTCAAGAAATCGTCATTTAATAGCGTTTTGGCTTGTTCTGAAAAGAACTCTTTTAAATCGCTCGTGCAATCCATTAATTCAATCATTAATCGCTTCCTGTTTTCTAACACAAAAACGATATCTTCCAGATCATGACTGAAAAAATCACCTTCACCACGTCCAGCGTATGCTTCGAATTTTGTCGCGATAAAATAGGCGGGACTGACGACCCGTATCTTTATACCGCTGGGTAAAGCAACCTCACTCGCTTCTGCAATTGCAGCTTTGTACCAACGATTCGAAAAACCTAATATATTCTCGTCAATTGGCATATCATCAAGCTTGACTCTTCCAATGTTTGTATCAATAAGCCAGCGACAAACCGGACCGTTAGTATCTACACGAAAACCAAGTTCACGCAATTTTTGCGAAAAACTATGATACTGTGCCAGGGTTGTTACATCGACTATAACGTCAACGTCTTCAGTTTTCCGAATCCCATGATGCGCTGCTTCGTCCACAAATAACACCGTAGTACTCCCACCAACGAACGTAACACTTGGTAAAAGCTCACCTAGCGAAGAAGCAATCGCTTCTAGTTGCATGATATTAACTTCCTTGTTTCTCATTCTTTTCCTTTAATTAAACTGGTTAACATTTCTCTCGCTATTTTCAATTCTCTGGGTCTACCACCACGGATAGCTTCAAGTAATGACATAACACGATACACATTTTCATCATGGCTTGCTGCAAAAGGCACTGAATCATGTATCGGCGAGATTAAGGCTCCATCATACTCTCCACCCGGTACCGACCATACAAATGGAGGACTCGGCGGAACAACTTCACTTTCGAGCACAGGACAATTCCATGAGGTGGCCATACCTCTACCATAACCAATACTCTCCTGGGGATAAGCATAACGAACGCCATAGCAAAGCCATTCCGACAAGGCCCCTGATTCAGCAAAGATATCACCAGAACGTTCAACAAGCAGCTTAGATGCAATTAATCGTTTAGTGCCTTTACTAACCTCACTAGCGCTTATACCAATCACTTCTGCCAGATTACGGACACTACTTTCCTGCTTATCCCGTCTAAGAGACCAGTACTTGATAGCGATTAAAGTATCTTGTCGTTTTAGCTCCATATAATTGTTTCCTATTTCGAAACAAGAAACATATTAGGTCATAACAAATCATATTGTCAACTATGTGCACAAAACTAAGTGGGGATAAAAAAACGAGTGACTTTAATTCAATAGTACAATGAATAGTACAGAAAAAGTAAAAAAGCAGCTACCGATCATCTCAATAACTGCTTGATTTAATATAGATTAAATGGCGCGCCCGGCACGATTATTCGCTTCGCTCACCCCTTCGGGGTCGTCGTCGCAAGCTCCGACGATCTACGCAACAGAGCTGCTTGTCGAACGTATTTCTAATATAGGTAATAACGGGGTCAGAGAACAATTAATGCTAATATTAGAAAGAATTGTTCTCTGACCCCCTTTTTTTGTCGCCCCCATTTTTTTGCAACCTTGGCAAGTTGCTTTGAGTGCATGTGAGCGAAACCTTAGCCGCTGGCTGTGTGCCAGTTGGCTATTGATCCTCTAGATTGGTTTCAGGTTCTAATACCTCCTCGACGGCTTTGGCCGTCGCCCGCACCGATCCGCTGGAAAGCACAGGCGCGGCATCAATTTTTTCCGCATCCATCATCGCGGCAATACGTTGCAGTGACGCCAAAAGCTGAGTTTGTTCCCAATCCTGCAGATTATTAAAACGCTGAGCAAACCATTCCTGGAGCAATGGCGGCGATTGCTTAAGCAAGGCCAGAGCGGCATCCGTTGCCAGCACAATCACGCGACGACGGTCTTGTGTATCCCGCTGTCGCTTGATCAGTCCCCGTTGCTCGAGACGATTGAGGATATCGGTGACCGTTCCCTGGCTGAGACTAACCTGAGTCGCCAACTCGCCCGCAGAAAGACTGCCACCCTGTAATGCCTTTAGAATTAGCGCCTGGGGCCCGGTCAAGCCGTGGCTTTCCACCAGAGTCCGGGAATGCAGATCCACAGCGCGAATCACCCGCCGCAAGGCAACGATCACCTGATCACCCATGTCGTCATACTTTTTCAAAATATATCTGCCCGCCTAATACTTTGTATCGTAAACAATTTTAGCTCCAAATTGATATATACGACTTTAATAATTAGTTTATTTCCCGTATAATACTCGTTTTTACAGTATTTTATACCAATAAACAATTATTTTGGACACGAAATATACTTATCGATAATGGTAATTACTGCGCCGATTGAAACCATGCCCAGCAACGACTACCGTGTAAACGAAAAACGCTGGCGGCGAAAACACCTGTTTCGGGAACGACGCCTTCGCCCCACCGTTCGGCTTGCCCCCCCGCCTTCTGCTCATCCTAGCCGCCCCGGCGACTATGGGATGGTGGCTGGATGTGCCGCCTTTCGGCCTCCTCGTCGGGGGAGTGTCGCCATGATAGGACATACTGATCGGCAGGGCCCATTTTCGCAAGACCAACCAAATGTCAATGACAGTTGTACTAATACCGGCAGACTGCACACAACATATTCCTATGACAAAGGAAATACCAGTTCCCCTGCCAGTTAGCACGATAAAAAGTAAAACCTGAGGAGCAAATAATGAACAACTTAGTAAGTCATAAAATCTGGCGTAATCGTTTGAAACAGATTGACGACCCTATCCAGGATATTCACATCCCCAAACATCTTGATGATGAACACGATCAGGATGAGGAATGGTGTGAAGTCATTACCCGTAGCAAAACCCAACGTGTCCGCTTTCATGATTATGATGAGGTGTTTGAGATACCGGGCCTTTATGAAAAGCTGTTCTACGACACGCTTGAGTGTTGCTCGCCCAGCTATGTAGTGAATTTGCTCGAAGACGTTGCTAACGAATGGGACGCCGAACTGAGTGACTTCAAGGTGCTGGATGTCGGCGCCGGCAATGGCATGGTGGGTGATGAACTGCGTCACCGTGGCGCCTGCAAGGTGGTTGGCGTGGACATCATAGAAGAAGCGAAAGTGGCAACGTTGCGTGATCGCCCCGGTGTTTATACTGACTATCGCGTGGCCGACCTCACCAGGCTACCGAAGACCGATGAAGAAGCACTGCGAAAACACAATCTGAACTGTATGACCACAATAGCCGCGCTAGGCTATGGTGACATTCCGCCGCTGGCGTTTCTCAAGGCGTTAGACCTCATCAGCACCCCGGCATGGCTCGCATTCAATATTAAGGAAGACTTTCTGCATGAAAGCGATCAAAGTGGCTTCAGCCAGCTGATCCGCCATCTGATACAAAAGGATTACATACAACCACAGTGCTATCGGCGCTACCGCCACCGCTTGTCAATTGCCGGTGAGCCGCTTTTTTACATTGCCATGATCGCCAAAAAGTGCAAGCCGGTAGAGGCTAAGTTATTTAGCAACTACACGTAAGCCTGGGTTCATTGTGCCTCGCAATCGGTATCTATAACCGCTGCGAGAGCTGCATTTCGACACCTCTGTTACGCTACCACGACTTACGCTCCGGCGGCGCTCAGGAATATGTTTGTTAACCCTTCGGCACCATATGATGCCCACGGGGAATTAGCGTATTTCCCATGCCAACGGCATTGATATCTTTTTGTTGTTCAACGCACACAATAGCGCCCAAACCGGGTGCGTCTCTCTCGGCTTGGGCACCACAATGGGGCAAAACAGCCTGTTTGAACTACACCATCAAGCAAGCAGGCTTTATTAAGACCCTGACTTTTCAGGTATTTTCGAACAGGCTTAGCTGGCATGACTCATGCGTAGTATTCATATGAAGATTACAAAATCTATTGGATCGTTGTCTGGCCGGAAATCCCAGCCTCGGTGGCGCACTTCGGTATGGTTTTATGAATTATGAGGTCCCTGTGAACAGCATGAAAGCCAAGCAGACGGATACACAGCCGGGAAGCCAGGCTCTATTACAGACGTTTTTACAAGACTTATACTATTCATTACAGCATGATACGAACGGCATAGTAGCAAATCACTTGCCTGAATTATCGCAAGCTGATCCAGATTGGTTTGGTCTATGCGCCATGACCCACGATGGGATCATACAAGAGGCGGGTGACAGTCGCATTGCGTTTACCGTTCAATCGATTGCCAAACCGTTGATACTCGCGTTGGCATTGGCAGACCATGGCACCGACACGATATTGGATACAATCGGTGTTGAGCCAACGGGGGAAAGGTTTGATTCCATTCTGTATTCAGAGGGCCAGGAAAACCATAAGCTTAATCCGTTCATGAACGCCGGTGCGATTGCCACATTAGACCTGATTGGCGGGCAAAATCTAGAAGAACGTTTCATGCGGATTTGCAGTTTATTGCAGCGCCTGTTGTCCAGGCCCGTGGTCATCGATCAAAATGCACTGGCATCCCGGCGCCAGCATGACCATCACAATCGAGCCATTGCTTACTTATTACTTAGTCGGGGTATTATAAAAGGATCAGTGGAAGACCTGCTGGAACTTTATCACCGCATATGTTGCATTACGCTGGATTGTCGAGACCTGGCAACTATTGCGGCGGTATTTGCCAACGCCGGAGTTCATCCGCAACACAATCAACGTGTGTTGCCTACCGAACACGTGAAAACAATTCTTGCAGTTATGCAAACCTGTGGTATGTATGAGTTTTCAGGCCAATGGGCCTATCGTGTAGGTTTACCGGCGAAAAGTGCTTTATGCGGCGCGATACTCGTCGTCGTACCCGGTCAATTCGGCTTTGCCGTGTATTCTCCACCCCTTGATGAGTCGCATCAAAAAAGTGTGCGCGGATTGAAAGCCTGCGAGGTATTATCGAACAAATTTGACTTGCATATGTTTCGGGCAGGCGAGTGTAAAACGCCATTAAGGAAAGTACAACACGGCCGCAAACACAAGGCACGTCACAATGATCATGACATAAACCGATTGCTTGCACATATCCATGAGCGCACAAAAGGAGGAGCTGACGGCCATTGTTATAATAGTGCGGCCGATGTGCTTCACGTTGACCCGGATGCGCATGCCATCTGCATTACAACGGTGGATGGTCGCCGCTACACAGCAGGCGATCATGATGCGCCGCTTTTGATCCAGTCCATCTCGAAAGTTTTTGCCTATGGACTAGCACTGGAAGATCACGGACGTGAGGTCGTTTTGCAAAATGTGGACGTGGAACCCAGCGGTAATCCATACGATGAGATCATTCGTTTAGAACAGCGCTCGAAACGCCCACATAATCCAATGATAAACACAGGTGGTATTTCCACCACAGCCCTGATTAAGGGTGATGGCCCGGCGCAACGATTAGACAAAATACTGTGTATGTATGAACGCTACATAGGACATGAAGTTAATATTGATATGCGCACATATTTGGCCGAAACCAGATCAGGCGATCGCAACAAAGCCATTGCTTATCTGTTGCGACATTTTGGCATGTTGGAAAACGAGGTTGACGATGCGCTAAGTCTATACTTGCAGCAATGCAGCGCTATTATAAACTGTGAAGATCTGTCCGTCATGGCCGCGACATTGGCCAATGGCGGCATCAATCCATTAACAAAGCAACGGGCCATACAGGAAGATTATGTTGGTGACTTGCTGACCGTCATGTATACCTGTGGGATGTACGATTTCGCCGGTGAATGGAGTTACCGCATCGGCTTGCCGGCAAAAAGCGGTGTCGTCGGCGGAATACTGGCTGTGGTACCCGGGCAAATGGGTATAGCGGTTTATTCCCCACGCCTGGATCGGCATGGCAATAGCATTGCCGGTATCAAGGCGCTTGAAGCCATCTCCGCCGAGTTAGATCTGCATATTTTTTCCTGTGCGTAATAGCAACCGCCGGCTAACCTGCACACTGCCAAACGGACTTCCATCCCGACTTGGCAACAATACTCAGTCGAGTTGCCAACGACCTACATTATCGAGCACAGCCTGTGGCTGCACGAATTGCTCCATCAGCAGGCTGTGGTAAAAACACTCTTCGTTTGATCGCAGGCGATCAGCCGTAAACCGTGCCATATACTCGTCGGTATCAATCCCCGCCGCGGCGCGGTCCAGTACTGCCACTGCCTTCATCGAACTGCTCTTTGTCACGCCATACAATCTCGGGTGGCAACAGGTCCTCGAATGCCTTGCGCAGGATCCATTTCTCGATGCGCTGACCATTGTCGCCTGTCTTAAGTTTTAATTCTGATGGCACGGTCTGGGCCATGGCAATCACATCGGTATCGAGAAACGGCACGCGCGCCTCGATAGCATGGCGCATGGTCATGCGGTCCACCCGTTGCAGGTTGATATTGTGCAGCCGGGTCACCGAGCGGCGCAGTTCACTGTGCAGCGTATCATGATCGGTAATCCCTTTGTGATAGGCGTAACCGGCAAATAATTCATCGGCACCTTCGCCAGTCAGAATGACCTTCACCTCGTCCGCCGCCATACGCGCACAGAACCAGGTGGGAATGGCGCTACGCACCAGATCCTGGTCGAAGGACTCCAGGTGATAGATGATCTCCGGCAGGTTTTCGACCACCTCGGCAGTACTGTATATATACTCATGATGAATAGAGCCAATGTGATCAGCGACGCGACGTGCGGCCTCTATATCACGCGAGCCTTCGATGCCCACGGAAAAGGTGTGCAGCTCGGGCATACATCGTTTAGCCACCGCCGCAATGATGCTGCTATCGAGCCCGCCGGAGAGAAACGCACCTAATGGCACATCGCTCAGCAGCCGCTTCTTCACCGCGGCCTCGATGGTCTCCCGCACCCGGCGGATGTGCACCTCCAAATCGAGATTCAGTGGCGCTTGATTTGGCACCTGATAGTAGGTGTGAAATCCGCTTTCAGAGTCATAGAGGGTGCCAGGCGGAAACTCCTTGATGTTTTGAGTGTACGGTGTCAATGCTTTGATCTCCGAGGCGAAATACAAAGACTCGGAACCATCTGCATTGATCTGCCGCGCATAGTATAACGGCTTGATGCCGATGCGATCGCGCGCCAGTATCAGTCGATTGCCTTCAGAGATTGCAAAGGCAAACATACCATCCAGCAACCGTGGAGTCGCCAGGCCATGTTCTTCAAACATGTGAAGTATGGTTTCGCTATCGCTGTTGGAGGAAAACTCGTGGTCGGCGCCAAGTTGTCGCCGCAACTGGGGGTGATTGTAGACCATGCCATTGGCCACCAGCGTCGCACTCCGGTCTTCATTGAGAATCGGCTGTTGACCCTGGGCCGGGTCCATAATGGCCAACCGGGTGTGACCCAAAACACCTTCATTAACATGGACATGGATCCCGTGTCCATCCGGTCCACGGTGGCGCTGGGCCTCGATCATACTTCGTACATTCGATTCGTTGACATCTCCCCAAATCCCCGCAATTCCACACATATAAGCACCTTGAGTAAATTCTATGTATATCGGACACTAACATGGCCGATTCCTATATATATTGGTTTAAATTGAGCTATTTCAACCCATACTTGCCAATCGATCGCTTGAGTTCCATCGGTAAATCCAACACACTATCCGGATGCTGGTATTCTCGCATGTTTCCAAACACTATGGCGATACCCAGGCCCTGGCACCAACCGATCTTGAGGTGCCGGCCGGCGAGACCCTGGTGCTGATCGGTCCCAGTGGCTGCGGTAAATCCACCCTGTTGCGCCTGATCGCCGGCCTGATCCAGCCGGACTCTGGCACCATTTGCCTCGACGGAACGGCGTTAACGCCGGCCAATATACTCCAGACACGGCAACGCATGGGCTACGTCATCCAGGAGGGCGGGCTGTTTCCCCATCTCACGGTGCGCGACAATGTGATCGTGATGGCGCGCTATCTGCGCCGCGATACTGGCTGGATTGATTCCCGACTTGCGCAGCTGGCTGAACTGGTGCGCCTGCCCCAGGACATGATGACCCGTTTTCCGGAAGAGCTTTCCGGCGGCCAGCGCCAACGCGTCAGCCTGATGCGTGCCCTGATGCTGGATCCGGAGCTATTACTGCTGGACGAACCGCTGGGGGCGCTGGATCCAATGATCCGTTATGAGCTGCAACAGGAGCTCAAATCCATATTCGCTCAACTCGGCAAAACTGTTGTGATGGTGACCCATGACATCGCCGAGGCGGCTTTTTTCGGACAGACCCTGGTGCTGATGCGGGACGGACGCATCGTGCAAACCGGCCCCTTCACGGAACTGGCGCGGACGCCGGCCGAGCCATTCGTTGAACAGTTCATTACTGCTCAACGCGAGCCCATGGAACAACTCGCCGCGGTGCTTAGATGAACATCAGTCGACGGATAAAGACGATGTTACTGATGCTATGCGTCGCCTCATTGGTGCGGCCGGTTCTCGCTGCCGAGGCACCCATGACGATCACGATTGGTTCCAAGAGTTTTACCGAGTCCGTCATCCTCGGGGATATGCTTCGCCATCTGTCCCAACAGGCCGGTTTCGAGGCCAACCATCGACGACAACTGGGCGGTACACGTGTGTTGTGGAACGCGTTACTCAGTGGCGAGATCGACGCCTATCCGGAATATACCGGCACCCTCATACAGGAGACCCTGGTCAAGGAAAACCTGCAGACCGAGTCACAACTCAAACAGGCCCTGGCTAAGCGTGGCTTACGCATGACCCGCCCTTTAGGTTTTAACAATACCTATGCGATTGGCATGAAGGACGAACTGGCCAAACAACTCAAACTGCGCACGATCTCCGATTTACAAAACCAACCCGAGCTCGTGCTGGGTTTCGGTAACGAATTCATGGATCGCGCGGATGGTTGGCCCGGTTTGCAGCAACGTTATCAGCTTCCGCATCGAAACGTCAGGGGCTTGGACCATGACCTTGCCTATCGCGGTATCGAGTCAGGCATGCTGCATGTCACCGATCTATACGCCACCGATGCAGAGATTGCCTACTACAAGCTCCGCGCGCTTGAAGACGACCTGAATTATTTCCCGGTCTATAACGCCGTGATTCTATACCGTGCCGATCTTGAACAGCGCGCACCAGAAGTGGTGACACTGTTCGAACGCCTGGCAGGCCGCATCAATGCCCCGACCATGAGTGCGATGAATGCCCGGGTGAAACTGCACGGTGAAGCCGAATCGGTCGTGGCAGCCAATTTCCTTGAACAAAACTTAAAGCTGGATATAGACCTGCGGGTACAAACTGCATGGCAACGGTTCTGGCGGCATACTGTAGAACATCTGACACTGGTCGGAATTTCCTTGTCTGCGGCGATCCTTCTTGCCATTCCGCTGGGCATCCTGGCCGCGCGTCGTCCACGCCTCGGCCACCTCGTGCTCGGTATCGCCGGCATACTCCAGACCATTCCGTCATTGGCGCTGTTTGTGTTTATGATCCCGCTGCTCGGCATTGGCGGACCACCGGCGGTCATGGCGCTGTTTCTCTACAGCCTGCTGCCAATCATTCGCAACACCTATGCCGGACTGAAGGACATTCCGCCCGCCATCGTCGAATCGGCCCAAGCACTGGGATTACCCTCGCGTGCCAGGCTGCGCATCGTAGAACTACCATTGGCCACCCGTGCCATTCTCGCCGGCATAAAAACTTCGGCGGTTATCAACGTGGGTACCGCTACGCTTAGTGCCCTCATTGGCGCTGGCGGGTACGGCCAGCCCATCCTTACCGGGATACGGCTCGATGACATCGGCCTGATTCTGCAAGGTGCTGTTCCCTCCGCAGTGCTGGCGCTACTTGTGCAAGGCTTGTTTGAGCTCATTGAGCGAGGGTTATTACCGAAGGGACTTCGCATACAAGCGAGCGAGCTGAGATCGGTGACATAGAGAAGTGTAACTACATCAGTGACGGAGCCCGCACAGTCTGTCTAGAAATAGGGGTTAGAGAACAATTAATGCTAATATTAGAAAAAATTGTTCTCTGAGCCGGTTTTCAAAAGCAACAAAAAAGCAGCTACCGCAAAACACGATAACTGCTTGATTGGGATTACTTAATATGGCGCGCCGACCTGAGTGAGAGCGAGGTAATGCTGAATGAAACCCGAAGGGGTTCTACAGTGCGGCACGATTTGCTGTAGCGTAGCGTAAGTACACCTGATTGCCTTGAACCGCTGGAACAGCGGTTAAGGTATCCATAATGATCCCTATAAGGGATCTATGGGGAAAGTCCGTAGGGGTTCTAGGTGCGAACGTGCGACCGCCTCGGTAACCGCTCCCTGCGTTACTCTACCTCCTGCGTCCATGCAGTCGTG
This sequence comes from uncultured Gammaproteobacteria bacterium, assembly GCA_947258655.1. Taxonomy (GTDB): domain Bacteria; phylum Pseudomonadota; class Gammaproteobacteria; order JAADHQ01; family JAADHQ01; genus JAADHQ01. Next base: position 74,422 of record CAMYJD010000021.1, read on the forward strand.
GTTCGTAGGCTATCATCCTACTAGATATAATCTATTGACATTAATAAACTATTTACAATCATTTTGTACTATTAAATCAGAGGCCACATGTATACAAGCCATTATTTAATATAAATCTTATATTTTCTAATAGTACAGATTTAAGCGCGTTTTCCACGCATAAATTTACATGCAACTGCGCACCAAACACGATCACGCTTGGTTAATGATGGCATCATCAAATCCTTCAAATACATCCTGAATAATGTTTTCCAGACTTTGAACCTCTGCATCGGTCAGCTCGGAAAACTCATTTTCACGTTTTCTTTTGGATAGCGTGCCATTGTTTTGACGAATGTACATAATGAGATTCTGTGCAAGCCGATCTGGCATTTCTATCCTGCCCATGATC
>CAMYJD010000022.1 GCA_947258655.1 uncultured Gammaproteobacteria bacterium
GCCTGGACATGAAGGTCTCATACCCTATAACAGGCTTTCAGGAATGTTTGTTTAACAGTCAGGGGCTGGCCAGGTGCAGCCATTCATAAACATTGTCATTGCGAGCTTTGACCAGGAAGGTCTTATGTCACGAAGGCCATGGATGGCCGAGAGTGACGCAGCGAAGCAATCTGCACAACTGTGTATCTCAATCAACAGTAAAGTCGGACATAAAACTTAACAGATCGCCGCGGCGCGAAAACCTGCGACCACTTAATATATTCTTCAAATGAATGGCCCTTCGGGCCGCTGGTTGATTTTCTGGATGAATGGCCTTTTAGCCTCGCGATGACAGTTTCATGGTATTTACTCTGACCTCAAATATTCCGAATTTCCCCCTCCTACAAGGAGGGGGTTAGGGGGTGGTGGTTATTAATACGATAATCCCAGTGCAGTCGTTATGAATTCCATCAGCGGGCTGGCAGTCGTGAAACTCTTGTCAACTTCGTTGATGAATTTCGGGCCCAGGACAATATCAGGGTCAGTATCCTCGATAACAAGGAAGCTTTTGCGTTTCAGGTCTTCGATGAATTCATGCTCGGGGTCATAACCTTTGGGAGCGCGCGTCAGGCCATCACCCTCGATACCACCAAAGCGCTTCAACAACTGTTTGTCGTTAATGGTTTTCTTCCAGCGTTGTGGATGCTCGACAATGGCCGTGCGGATCTTGTCGAGTACTGGATTGGGTGCGCGCCAGACACCACCGCCAAAGAACACCCGCTGCGGTTCGATATGCACGTAAAATCCGGGTGCGTGCGCATCCTTGCCGGCCATGTGGCGGAACTGGCAGCCGACATTGGTCTTGTACGGTGTTTTGTCATAGGAAAAGCGCGTGTCCCGGTAGATGCGAAACATCGAGCCGCCATTGGCGCGTGGATCGGCGATATAGCTGTCCGAGATATGCGGCAGGCGTTGCCCCATCGCTTCAATAAATGCACATACAGGATCGACGATGCTTGCGCGATAGCGCGCCTTGTTGTCATTGAACCATTCTCGGTTATTGTTTTGTTCCAGTTCCTGCAGGAAGTCAAACAGGTCGCTGGGAAAGCCGGGAAATTGTCCTTGCATCCCTGGTACTCCTGTTGCTTATGATCGTTGCGGAGCGCGGCTTTTGCCGAGACACAAGCCAAGCATGGATTCATTCTGGCTCGCTGTCAATGTCGCCATAATTGTAGCTGACGTCTTAACATATTTATCATCGTTGTGGATTGTTACACAGGAAAGTCCTGATCCGCGCTGATAGGTCTTAGCAGTCGTTAGTCTATGTATAACGAAGTCGTGACTATCTGTTATAGTAGTATAATTCGGGCAATCAGGAGCAATGGCAAACATGTCGACAATAATAAAAAACACCCTCGTGGCCGTATTCATATTGCTGTATTTGTCGGCCTGTTCCGATACACAGCAGGCGGATAAAGACAGTGCGCCTGAAGCCACGCCCCCTGAACCAGAACAAACATACCTGCCGCAGGCATTCAAGCCCAGTGAGCCGAATTACCTGCGCCAGCGCGTGCCTGCCGAGGCACTGGCCTATATACGCCTGCCGCAATTGCTCGGTTATATATCATCAGCCAAGGGCGATGTCTTTACCCGCGCCCTGGTCGCCGACACCCATCGCGAACTTGTCGCGCCGCTGCATGAAAAGCTTTATCGCGCACTGTCCGACAACAACACCGAGCTGTTCAAACCCTTGCAGGCCTTGTGGTTGCAGCACACGCGATCACCTATCGAGTTCATTGTACTGAGCAATGAACACCAGCAGCCCCTGCCGCGGGTACTGATGTCAATGACACTGGGTTTTGACGACCTGGAGTCTTTTGCTGAGTTTGTTCAGCATCTCGTGGATCAGGAGCAAAACCTGTATTTGCTGAATGACAGCATGATCAAATCGGGCCATGCCACTCTCGCTTCGGGCCCGTTGTCGATCGAGTTGCACTACGATGCCGACAGCAGACGGCTTAGGTTGCTGGCAGGGATGGGCATCAATCGCGACATGATGACGAAAGGCTTCGAGCAACTGCAAGTACAGCAGCATCACCCGATGTATGCGGCGGAGAGTGCCATAGACAGTAGCCATCATGGGCTGTTTGTGTGGTTCAATATCGAGCGTATCCTGCCCGTTGCCGGTAATGTGATGCCGCCCGAGCAGTATCAGCAAATCAAGGATACGCTGCTGGCCGAGGCCCGGGCCTTGTCTGCAGGCATCGGGGTTAGTGATGGCAAGGGACGCCTGAAGCTGATCGCGGATTTCAACGACGGTGCGCTCAGCGCTAGCGTGCCCACGGGTGACATGGATATGAATCTGGATGCATCGGGTCAGCCACGTGCACTGGCCGCGTTGTCGCTGACGACGGCAGGCCAATTACAGAAATTGGAGCAGAATCTGCTCCGCTATGTTCCTGGCCCCGGGCATAATGACTATCAGTCATTCAAGCAAAAGTATGCCGAGGCCGCGGGTGTCAGTGTCGAGGAAACCCTTGCGGCGCTGGGCCCGGAAGTCCTTTTTCTGCAGGACAGTCTCGGCGAATATTCGGCCATAGCAATTCGGGATGTGCAGTTGTATCGTCAATTGCTGGCGCGCTGGATTGCGCACGCGAAACTGGACTATAAGAAAATGGACGTCAATGGCATGACCATTTATCATTTGCGCACAAAACCCTGGTTTATACCGGCGCCGGATTCAAGCGCTGCCAGTAACAATCATTTTATCGAGCTGTTGCTCAAGGCCAGGTCGCACGCATACTGGATAGAAGAGGACGGTTACCTGGTATTTGCAGCGGTGCCACAATTATTGCTGGACCGCAGTCGCTATAAACACAAAACCAGGATCTCGGACTGGCTCAGGCAGACCCAGAAACAGCAAAGCGCTTCTGCGTTGTTGCTGGCTTCCGGCAGGATCCAGGGATCACCGGCAAAACTGTATTATGCATATCTGCAGGCCCTGCTGTTTTTAAGTGATATCGCCGGTGCCGACATCGATATATCGCGCCTGCCAAGCGCTATGGATGTATCTTTACCGGAAAGCGGGACGTATGGTTTTCAATTGTCGGCCTCTGAGCAGCAGGTATTTGCTGAACTGGTCTATGAAAACAATCCGGCGGAGTTACTGCTCGGTCAGGGCATGGGTAATGTAGCGGTGTTGGGGATTCTCGCTGCGATCGCGATACCGGCCTATCAGGATTATACAATCCGCGCCAAGGTCAATCGTGCCTATGCGCAGACGCTGGGCCTGCGGCGCTGGATAGAGAGTTACCACAAACAGCATGACAGGTATCCCGCGCAGGTAGACATAGAACGCTACAGCTTCGATGGCATCCTGGCCAACAATATCTCGGCTATCACTGTCCACCCGAATACGGGCCATGTGATAGTGACATTAAGCGGACATATAGCGCTACAGGGTAAACAGCTTGGATTGCAGCCGCACAGTGGTGATGACGGTATGCGTTGGCAATGTCGTGGCGATGTGCAGATAAAATACTTGCCGCGATCGTGTCGTTAATGCAAACGGCCGACAGCATGGGTACGCGTGCATGGAATGTTGTCATGGTGAAGTCTGTATTCAGGGATCAGCGCAGGCATATGCGCCGTTGCTGATTGCAGATGCTGATCTGCAACAGCTCGCTCGCGGGACTATTTTTTCATGTGCGCGAGCATTTGTTCGTAGACATAGCCATACAGAACGAAATGATCTTTTTGATCGAGTAACTGAAATTCAAGGCCATGTTTGTAGTGACTTTCATCATCCTTGTGTATGACGTTGCGGATAACACAGGGCAAACTGATGTACTCTTCCTTGCCGCCGACCTCGATCTTGGTCGACAGGGTAATGATATCCCCCATATCACCGATCGGTTTCTTGACCTCTATCATCGCGCCACTGGTACTCATGTCGAGGATGACGACAGAGTGGGTCTTGCTTTTTTCCGTATCGCTGGTTTCCGGTTCGGCCGAACCGACCAGGCGGATAGATATACGCTCGGCCTTGCGCACGGTGATGTGCTCCATTTCCTTCGGGTAGGCGAGATGCAGATAGGGGTAGGGTCTGAGGCTGGTACTGAGTATCTGCGTGGTGAAGCCGTAGACCTCATTGCCAGTCATCATGCGCACGATCACAACCTGGTCTTCACGGGCCAGAATAATGTTGCCGTCAACACGCGGGGTCGTAATCAATACGCTATGCCCTTGCAGGTAGCCTATGACTTTGCTGTAGTGCCGGCGCTTTTGCTCATCTGTGACAAACTGCAGTTGCAATGCATCGCCGATTTGGAGCTCTAGTCTGTTATCATTGTCCATTATTTATGTATTATTTTTTGACTGATCAACCTGTTACAGGGTAGTGATTTTGCCCTTCAAACTCAATAACATATCTTAAATCTACAGGTGAGGCAAATATCGGTGTCAACTTTTTTCAAACGTCACAGACGCATACGCCTGGCGCTGGAAATCGGTGTCATGCTTATTGTGGTGTTTGCGCTCAGGGCCTATATGCAAAGGGATGTTGTCAGCGGCGTAGCGCCGATGTTCGCCGGACAACTGGTGGATGGTAACGTGGTCAGCCTGACTGAATACCGGGGAGCCCCGGTGCTGGTACATTTCTGGGCGAGCTGGTGTGGAATTTGTCGTCTGGAGGAGGATGGGATCGACGCTATCGCCGCGGACCATCCTGTTATTACGATTGCGATGCAGTCCGGTGATGAGGACGAAATCCGCGCCTACCTGCAACAGCGCGGTCTGTCGTTTCCTGTCCTGGCGGACCCGCAAGGACAGTTGGCTGCACGCTATGGTGTAAGCGCCGTGCCTGCCAGTTTTATCATCGATGCCTCGGGACAAGTGCGCTTCGTCGAACTGGGCTATAGTAGCGAAACCGGCCTGCGCATACGCCTATGGCTGAGCGGGTGGTTGTAAGCGCGCTCATCGCATGCGCTCTTCATCCGCGACGATTTCTTTTTTTACGTCCTTCGAAATGTGTGATTGTTTTTACTATATCGGGATAGGGTAGCTGTTCGAGGCTGCCATAGGTCTGAATGGCCTGCTGGATGCAGGCATGAATATCCTTGACGCCGGCGGGTGCTTCATCAGCGGCCTCCAGGACCTGGGCGATACCGATGATCCCGCCGCATTGCGCCTTGATCTCCTTGGCATGTGGCAAGGCATTGTGGGTACTGGCCGTTTTTAATGCAAACGCCGCATTCTTGCGTAACAGGCCCAGCAGGGTTTTGCATTGCGCCTGGGCGCTGTCATCGGCGCATGCCGCAGCCTCGCGGTCGGCAATATTGATCTTGACCAGCTTCGAACAACCGAAGCGTCGCGTCAGCATGGCCTTTTCGAAGCAGCATCGCAACTGGTTTACCGAATGATAAAGGTCTCTGTATTCGTTCTCATCCATAGTGGATATTTCTTAAAATCAAGGACATGGAAAAAGTTTCCCGCATACATGAATCTATGCGGTGATTATAACCCGATATCGACCCTGGTACCCGTGATATCAAGGAAAGAATATCTAGGCATGATTCAGCTTGCGTTCAGCTTGGCAGGAGTAATCTGCATATGAAACCTGGAAAGACGTGCTTCTGATAGAAGCAAACGTCATCAATAGCCGATGGAGGTGAACACAATGACACATTCAATACATGCAATAAAACTTTTGTTAGCCGCAGTGGTGATGGCGATCTCGGTCCCGGCGTTGGCTGCCGATCGTGAAGATAGCTCGGCGCGGCATTATAACAAGGGTAGTGGTCAGCACGAATACAGGCATACGCGCAAGCCTGATCACGCTGGCGCCAGACACGAACGCAGACATGATGGCAAACATTATGCCGACAGACATGGCGAGCACAAATATAGCAAGCACCATGATGGACGCCACTATGACCGCCATTACAATAAGCATCATTATAAGCGCCATCCTGGTCATCACTATCGTAAGCATCATCATGCGAGACATCATCGCCATGACAGGTATTGCGGGCACAGCTACCGCCATCGTCCATCGTCCTCGTATGGGCTGTGGTATAACATCTCACCGTATTACTCATTGAGATATACCTATCATGACTGATGGTTATAAAACCAGGGACTCGAGATCTGACCAGGGAAGGTCGCTGACACACTGATGATAATAGCCGGGTATGCTTAATGTAGGCCCTTTCAGCGCCAGACGGTTACAGGCAGGCCTGGCCGGGCTTAATCTCAGCGTCGCACCCGTTGTACTATAGGCGTGATGGTGAGCAGGGACTTACTCTTCGCCCATCGGCCGTGGTTCACGTTCGGTCGTGAGCAGACGTTCGGCCTCGGTTTGATGCTTGGCATGGACGAGGCGGACCGTGTAGTCGGCATCGGCCGGTAATTCCTTACGACGCGTACGGACATCATCACGGGCGTCCCGGTATTTGGCGAACTCATCCAGTAGCTCCAGTTTCTTATTGGGAAAAACGGTGTAGACAAAATAGGGCATGCTTTCTTCCGATAGTTATCTGCTTTACAAGAGCGTGGTATTATACGGAAGCTCGGGGTCGGGTTGAAGCCCCGATGGGATCTGTGCTATTCCATGTTATTCGAATGGTATTGTATGTGTGGATTCCGGCCCCATTGACCGTTAATATGGCCGCCCCTGTTTTCATTTATCCGCAATATTGTGAGGAAACTCAATGACTGAGCAAGAGCCGAGTAGAGAAGAACTCATCCTTAAGGCCGTAAAGGTAGTGTTGACTAATGTCGTAAAAGACACGGCGACTGCTCCTGGACTGAAACATCCACTCGCAGACAATACCCTGGTAGGCATTCGTGATTGTCTGAGCCTGATTTCCCAACGCGAGCAGGAACTGGCGGCAGAGGCCGGTCGGGATATGAATATGCGCCCGCGCTTTATCGATGAGCCGCGTGCGCAGAATGAGGTTGTGATACCGCTGGATAAAATCGAGCGTTCCATGAAAAAGGATAATCCGGACAAATAACGCTGCAAGGACTGATTTTGCGCAGGCGAGATCGCCTGCCGGACTCAGGAATTAAGGCTTTTTACATTGTCGGCGGAAGGCATGCGATTGGTCAATACCTCGATCAACTGGTCCTCGAGTTCTATCCGTGTTGCCAGCGCCTCACCCAGTCTGGACAGGTTCTGTTCCAGGTGTGATGCATCCAGTTTGTCATTGATTTCCTCATAGGTGTCATTGAAAGCGGAAATCATTTCGGTGGTGGCGAGGATGCGGGGATAGATCTGTTCGGCCAATTGCAGGACCTTTTTTCGTTTTTCCAGTTTTTCTTCGATATAACGGTACAGATTCAGGTGTGCCTGCAGGGTGTAGTCAACCAGGGTTTCGCAAAATTCCTGCAGGACCTCGCAGGTGTCTTCATCTGCCTGGAAGGGTTTTAATTCCGCAAGGTGGGTGAACAGGGACAGCATCTGATTGCGTGTGGCCACAAGCTCCTGAATAAGCGAGTGCGATTGCGTGCGCCTTTCTACCATGGTGTTCGGCTCTTCACTCAACATAATATCCCCTTTCTAATAGAAGTACTAAGCTTCCAAAAAATCACTGCTTTTGTCAATCATTTCGGCAATAAAACACGTAAATATCGCCGCAACGACATAAATGGACGCTTATTAGAATTTGCTTATTGATGCGATCGCCTGTGGCGGCGGGTGCTGGCGATGTTCAGGTTGTGTTCAGTTATATGGGCGTATCCTTTTTACCAGGCTCAATAAACAGATGAAAAAGGAGATGAACATGAGAATGAACAAGCTTATTGTGCTGGGTCTTGCAGGTATCATCAGCGTCAGCACATCGGTTTATGGCGGACATAAGGCGAAGCATACAAAGGGTTATCATGATTACGCCAAGGTGACCTATGTCGAACCCGTTTACAGAACGGTGCGCATTAACCGTCCCGAGCAGGAATGCTGGGATGAAGAGCGCGTCGTCGAGCATCAATACGGTGGAGACAGGACTGCAGGGGGGATTGTCGGTGGTATACTCGGAGGCGTTGCCGGACACCAGGTCGGCAAGGGCCATGGCAAGACTGCGGCGACTATCGTTGGCACAATGCTGGGCAGCAAGATAGGCCGGGACATGGCCGGTGATGGTCGCAGGACAGAGAGTCATATCGATACCGAAACCGTATGCAGAACCGTCAATCGATATGAGGAAGAGGAAAGGTTACAGGGTTACCGGGTGGGCTACCGTTATCATAATCACGAATATGATACCTTTATGAAAAGACATCCGGGCAAGAAACTGAAGGTGCGTGTAAAAGTGGATATTATTGAGTAATATGTCTGCTGTACACACGATTATGTCCGGGTCATTCACCCCATAGGTGCTTTATGAAACGATCGAAAACCTTAGCCGCTGGCATCATGATATCCATGTGCCTGTTGCTCAGCGCAGGCATGATGCTGCCCGAGAGCAGTTATGCCGGTAAAAAAGGGAAAGAGCACAGGACATCATCATCCACGCTTGATGAGGCCGTAGCCAGGGTGCAACGGCAAACCGGCGGGCGGGTGTTACGTGCCCAGGAACAAGGCTCTGTATATATTATCAAGGTATTGATGCCCTCGGGCGTGGTAAAAACATTCCGCGTCAAGGCGCAGTAGCAACGCGGGCAGGGGAACAATGCGCATACTGCTGATTGAAGATGAAGATACCCTCAGACAGCAACTGGCAAAGACCTTGACCGAGGCCGGCTTTGTTGTCGAGATGGCCGCGGATGGCGAGGACGGTCTGTACCAGGGGCAGGAGTATCCATTCGATCTGGCTGTTGTGGATCTTGGCTTGCCCAAACTGTCTGGTATCGATGTGATCAAACGCTGGCGCAGCGAAGGGCGCAGTTTTCCGGTGCTGATCCTGACGGCGCGCGGGCGCTGGCAGGAAAAAGTGGAGGGACTGGAGGCCGGTGCAGATGATTACATGGTCAAACCCTTCAGTCCGGAAGAATTGCTGGCAAGGATACGGGCCTTGCTGCGACGCTCGACGGGATGGGCGCAATCACAATTGCAATGTGGGCCTGTACAACTCGATATGACCGAGCAAAGTGTACGTGTCGATAACGCAAGGATCGACATGACGGCCTATGAATATCGCATCCTGGAATACCTGATGTTGCATGCCGGCGAGGTCATTTCGAAAGTCAATCTGACTGAGCATATCTATCACCAGGATTTCGACCGTGACAGCAATGTCATCGAGGTCCTGGTCGGTCGTTTGCGTAAGAAAATCGATCCGGAAAATCGCTATAAACCTATAGAAACGCTGCGCGGCCGCGGCTACCGTTTTGCTATCGCGCGTACTCCCGAGCAACAGGTATGACACTGCGCCGGCGTTTATTACTAGCAGCAAGCATCATCCTGTTTGTCTTTCTTGGTCTGACTGGTCTGGTACTGGACCGCGCCTATACCCATAGCGCCGAGCAGGCCGTACGCGAGCGCCTGCGTGGACAGGTGTTTGTCATGCTGGCCGCGGCCGATTTTGATGAGCAACAGCAACACCTGAGCGTCGATGAGCCGCTGCCGGACCCGAAATTATCATCGCCGCAATCAGGCCTGTATGCGGGTATCTACGCCGCATCGGGTTCACTTGTATGGAAGTCACCATCGGCCCTCGGTCTGGGTCTGCCGCGTTCTGCGCATGCTGAAATAGCACAGTGGCACTTCGCACAATTACAGGATGAGCAGGGCAATCCCTATTTCAGTATGAGCTTTGTTGCCGCCTGGGAAACCGCGCAGGGGCGGCTGTCACGTTATGTGTTCCAGGTGCTGGAGGACTATACATTGTTTAACCGCCAGGTCTCCGGTTTTCGTAATGAACTGTGGGGATGGTTGTTGGGTGTGACGGTGATGCTGTTGCTGGCTCAGGCGGTGATTCTGGCCTGGAGCCTGAAGCCGCTGCGTAAAGTGGCTGTCGATCTCGATCGCGTCAAGGCGGGTGATGCCGATCGTCTGCAGGAAGACTATCCAGGTGAGATCAGTGCTTTGACCGCAAGTATCAATACCTTCGTCGATTCCGAGCGCAGCCGGCGTGATCGTTACCGTAATACCCTTGCCGACCTTGCCCATAGCCTGAAGACTCCACTGGCTGTGTTGAAGACAGGCATTGACGCCAGTGACAGGAATCATGATCAATCCATGCACGAACAGCTTGATCGTATGACACAGATTGTCGACTATCAGTTACAACGTGCGTCGGCGACGGGCAGAAGTAGTCTCGGCGCGAGCGTGCCGTTGCTGGAAAACATCGAACGCCTGATAAACACGCTCACCAAGGTGCATGCAGACAAAGGTATTCGCTGCGATATCGACATCGATGCCGAGTTGCAATTTCCGGGTGAGGAGGGTGATTTGCTCGAGATGGCCGGCAATCTGCTTGAGAATGCCTATAAATGGTCGCAGGGTAATATTCGTGTCAGTGCAGGTATCCATGCTGTCTCAAGCGACAGAAAATTGCTGGAGCTGCGCGTCGAGGATGATGGCAAGGGTATCCCCCAGGCACGCCGGACCGAGGTGCTGCAACGGGGGAAACGTGCCGATGAGAACGTCAGCGGGCATGGTATCGGCCTGGCGGTCGTGGAGGAAATCGTCAGTGTATATGGTGGCAGTTTTGCTATCGACGATAGCCAGGATCTTGGCGGCGCGTGTATGCTTGTAAGCATCCCCGTTGCATGACAGATCGCCGCATAGCAACGCTTGCACATTATAATCTGTGAGCAGTGACTGAACTTTTGGATACAACACATCCGCATTGCAGGAAATGAATAATGAGCATGAAACGCTTGCTGGAGATTATGGAGAAGCTGCGCGATCCCGTCGATGGCTGTCCGTGGGACAGGCAGCAGGACTTTGCCACACTGGTGCCGTATACGATCGAAGAGGCATACGAGGTAGCTGATACGATCGCACAACAGGATTACAAGGAGTTGTGTGAGGAACTCGGGGATCTGCTGTTTCAGGTCGTGTTTTATGCGCAGATCGCGCGCGAACAGCAGTTGTTCGATATTAATGATGTTACCGCGGCCATTGTCGACAAGCTGGTCAGGCGACACCCGCATGTATTTGCAGATGAGCGCATCGAATCGGCCGAAAAACAGACCCAGGCATGGGAGGAGCATAAACGCCGGGAGCGTGCGCAAAAATCAGGTGAGGATAGCGCAGCACCCAGTGAGCTGGATGGTATTGCAAAATCCCTGCCTGCCCTGGTACGCGCGCAAAAGCTGCAGCGGCGTGCCGCCAGGGTCGGCTTTGACTGGGATGAGATTGCGGCGGTTTATGCCAAGTTGTTTGAGGAGGTGGATGAGGTGCGTGCAGCCGCACACTCCGCTGATGAGGATGCACTCGAAGACGAAGTCGGTGATCTGTTGTTTGCCGGCGTCAATCTCGCCCGCTTTCTGAACGTCGATGCCGAACATGCCCTGCGCCGTGCGAATGACAAATTTGAGCGCCGTTTCCGGGACGTGGAGGAGCGTGTGGCCTCTGAGGACGGGGATATGCAGATGATGTCGGTCGCGGAACTGGATGAGATCTGGGAAGCAGTCAAATCTCAACAGAACAAAGATTGACAATGTTGATGCCCGGCCTGCAATGTCTGTTTCAGGATGAGCGCTACTGTTTGTTGATATTTTATCTGCCTGCCTGATGACAGGATGCTATTAGCTGGTGTTTTTGATCAAGGGTTATAATCATGTTTATTCGAGACACAGAACTACGCTTTCATTGCACAGGCTGTGGCCGTTGCTGTCTGGGGCATGCAGATGAGCATTACATTGAATTGCTGCCGGGCGAGGCTGGTAAGATCAGGCAGTTCCTGAATCTCGACAAGAAAAGTTTCAGGCGTGATTGCCTGGTCAGCCTGGGAAGCAAATCCAAGGGCATCAGGATCAATGCACAGGGTCGTTGCATATTGCTGGACGACAATGACCGTTGTTCGGTCTACCCGGTCAGGCCGCGCCAGTGTATGACCTATCCCTTCTGGCCGGAGTTACTACAAGCGCCTGAAGCCTGGCATGCCGAGTCCGCTCGTTGCGAGGGTATCGGTCAGGGTGAGGTTGTTTCAAGTTCCCATATCAGCAAGCAATTGAAGTTGCTGGGGTCGTGATTAAGCAGGTGACAAATGCCGTCGCATGTCGTACTCGATTTTTGCTGAATGTTGACTATCCTTATCTGTGAGGCCCTGTCGAATGGGAGGCAGAAGGGGCATGTCAGCATGCTGTTTCGATAGAAGTGCAAATATTACATCAATATACTGTTGTGTATCTGTATACAAAATCTGGGAGTGAACGATGCCGGATATTATGAAATTTATTCTGAATGAAGAATCTATACAGTCGGATCCGAACGGCTATCTGTTGAATCTGGAAGACTGGTCTGAAGACGTGGCAGCAATGCTGGCTACAGAAGAAGACATAACACTGAGCGAACAGCATTGGGAAATCATTCATTTCCTGCGCGATTATTATCTCGAACATGGTATCTCTCCCAATGTACGTTCACTGATGAAAATGATTGCGAAAAAACTGGGTGCCGAGAAAGGCACACGCAAGTACCTGTATGACCTGTTCCCGCTCGGCCCGTCCAGGCAGGGTTGCAGAATAGCCGGCCTGCCGCGGCCTAATGACTGCATTGATTTGTCATGAAGGCAGGGGAAAGATACAAGATAAAAGATACAAGCTGGTTTATCCTTGCCCTTTCTGCTGCTTGACGTATCTACATCCATTAAAATAACTATATAAAAATATTATGGCCGGCGAATGCCGGCCATACATTCCCTTGTATCTTTTCACTTGTATCTTGTATCTTATATCCTTTCTTTTTAAACAATAATAAAAGGATGCCCCTCCTATGGAATCACTCAGATCCGGAAATGATGTCTTATTCGTATTGTTAGGTGCGATCATGGTACTGGCTATGCATGCCGGCTTCGCCTTTCTCGAGGTGGGTACCGTACGCCGTAAAAACCAGGTCAATGCACTGGTCAAGATTATTACCGATTTTGCCATGTCGACGATTGCCTATTTCTTTATCGGCTATAGCCTGGCCTATGGCATCGATTTCTTTGCTGCGGCGGGCACGCTGACAGAGAAAAACGGCTACGAGCTGGTCAAGTTCTTTTTCCTATTGACGTTTGCGGCGGCCATTCCGGCCATTGTCTCGGGAGGTATTGCCGAGCGCGCGCGCTTCTACCCGCAACTGATCGCGACCGGCCTGCTCGTTGCCCTGGTCTATCCATTATTCGAGGGCATGGTATGGGGGCAGATTGCCGGCCTGCAGGGCTGGCTGGAGGCGCGCTTCGGGTTCGGTTTCCACGACTTCGCCGGTTCGGTGGTCGTGCATGCGATGGGCGGCTGGATCGCACTGACGGCCGTATTGCTGCTGGGCTCGCGCCACGGGCGCTATGGCAAGTCCGGTGAAATATTTGCCCATCCGCCGTCCAATATCCCGTTCCTGGCATTGGGCGCCTGGATCCTGACGGTCGGCTGGTTCGGTTTCAATGTCATGTCGGCGCAATCCATCGAGGGCATCAGCGGGCTGGTGGCCGTGAATTCATTGATGGCCATGGTCGGTGGGATATTAACGGCATTGATTGTCGGTAAAAATGACCCGGGATTCATACATAACGGCCCACTCGCCGGTCTCGTCGCGGTCTGTGCCGGCTCTGACGTCATGCACCCGCTGGGTGCGCTGGTCACCGGCGCCGTGGCCGGGGCATTATTCGTTATTACCTTTACCCTGACCCAGAACCGCTGGAAGATCGATGATGTACTCGGTGTCTGGCCTCTGCATGGCCTGTGCGGGGCATGGGGTGGGATCGCTGCGGGTATCTTTGGTCTGACCTCGCTCGGCGGTATGGGCGGGGTTGCATTCATGCCGCAGTTGCTCGGTACGCTGGCGGGTATTGCCGTTGCCCTGCTTGGAGGTTTTATTATCTATGGCGCGCTCAAATTGCTGGTCGGACTGCGTCTGACCCAGGAGCAGGAATATCAGGGTGCCGATCTATCCATTCACAAGATTGCATCGATGGCGGAAGACTAAAAGTAGCGAGTGGCGAGTGGCTAGTAGCGAGGTTGTTTGAAGATAGAAATCAGTCTTTTTTCTGACTGCGAGCCACTTGTACCTGGCTACTCTGAATCACCAGTAGGAGTTAATGGCTCAAGGAAGGTTTGTTGAAACTATGTACCCGCTTTTTCTAGCCAATAGCTACTAAATCCATCGCAGGAATAAGCTGCATAGGGAAAATGTATAGAAGCTATATACCGACCTTTTCTAGCTACTAGCCACTAGCTACTAAAACAATCACAGGAATAAGCTGCATAGGGAAAATGTATAGAAGCTATATACCAGCCTTTTCTGGCAACTAGCTACTAAATCCATCGCAGGAATAAGCTGCATAGGGAAAATGTGTAGAAGCTATATACCGGCCTTTTCTAGCTACTAGCCACTCGCCACTAGCTACTGAAAATTGGTCGGGGTGAGAGGATTCGAACCTCCGACCTTACCGTCCCGAACGGCACGCGCTACCAGGCTGCGCCACACCCCGAATATTTGTTGTTGCCGAGTATCAGCGAATTAATAACTTCTTTCAACCGAAAAATCGGCCAGTGACAGCATCGCATCGATATATCGCGATGGTGGGAATATTCTCAATGCTTCACGGGCCTTTTGCGCCTCATTACGCGCCAGTTGTGCCGTATAAGCGATCGCATCGGTGGCCTGAATTGCTGCCATAACGGCCTCTATATTTTCCAGTCCGCCTTCTTCAATCGCATGGCGAACTACCTTGGCCTGTTCTTCGTTGCCGTGCTGGATGGCGTAGATCAGCGGCAGGGTTGGTTTACCCTCTGCCAGGTCATCACCAATATTCTTGCCCAGTTCATTGGCATTCGAACTGTAGTCGAGAACATCATCGACCAGTTGGAAAGCGGTTCCCAGATGCATGCCATAGCTTGCCATTGCCCTGATCTGCTCTTCCGTACTATCTGATAGTAATGCGCCGAGTTCCGAGCCTGCTTCAAACAGCTTGGCGGTCTTGCAATGAATCACATCCAGGTAACTTTCTATTGTCGTGTCAGCATTGTGTACATTCAGCAGCTGCATGACTTCACCTTCGGCGATCGTGTTGGTTGCATGAGCCAGTATATCCATGACCCGCATACTGTCCACCTTGATCATCATCTCGAAGGCGCGTGAATAGACAAAATCACCGACCAGTACGCTGGCCTCATTGCCCCAGATGGCATTGGCGGTCTGCTGGCCACGACGCATATTGGATGCATCGACGACATCGTCATGCAGCAATGTGGCAGTATGAATGAATTCAATAATCGCTGCGACCTGGTGGTGTCTGTTGCCCTGGTAGCCACAGGCGCGCGCACTAAGCAGGACAAGGATGGGTCTGATCCGTTTTCCACCACTGCTAATAAGGTAATTACCCAGTTCGCCAATCAGGGCTACGTCAGAGTAAAGGGACTTGCGAATCAGGTCATTCACGGCATCCATATCATCATGGATCAGGTCGCGGATGTCCTTCAGGTCCATACGGTCCCTGTTTTCTGCTGTTTTTGTCTGCATATCGATGGATTTAAACTGTTTACGGGCTTTTCGGTCTGCGTAGTGTACCTATCTCGACCTGATCCTGCCAGAAAATTGTCAAATTGATTGACGAGAGGCCGTGAAATGGCTAGAATTGCCAGCTCTTTTAGTTTTGGTCATAAGTACAGGGTGATCTATTATGTACGCCGTAATACAAACAGGTGGCAAGCAATACCGCTTAAGTGCGGGTGATACAGTACGCGTCGAGACACTGGATGCGGAAGAGGGAGCCTCTGTTGAGTTTGACAATATTCTGATGGTGGCCGATGGCGATAACATCCAGCTGGGCACACCGTATGTCGAAGGCGGTAAGGTTGTGGCCAAGGTCAAGGCCCATGGCCGTCACAAAAAGATCGAGATCATCAAGTTCAATCGCCGCAAGCATTACGACAAGCGAACCGGTCATCGACAAAATTATACTGAACTGGAAATCACCGATATCCAGGCGGGTTAATCGACACAAGAGGCGCAAGCAATGGCACATAAAAAAGCAGGCGGTAGTACCCGCAACGGTCGCGATTCCGAGTCCAAACGTCTGGGAATCAAGCGTTATGGTGGTGAAGAAGTGCTGGCAGGAAACATTATCGTACGTCAGCGCGGCACACGTTTTCATGCCGGAAATAATGTAGGTTGTGGCAAGGACCACACCCTGTTCGCAAAGGAAAGCGGCAAGGTTGTATTCGAGGTCAAAGGCCCGAAAAACCGTAAATTTGTCAGCGTGGTTGCAAGCGAGGCTTGATCCCCAGGCGAACCAGACGGTTGCTAAGAAACCCCGCCTGACGGCGGGGTTTTTTGTTGTTATGCCTTTCAGTTCAAGGCGCTCGACTAGCTAGCGCCGCTAAACGCTGTCCCTGTTGATACGGATCTAGTATCTTAACGACTATGAAATTTGTAGATGAAGCGACAATTCGGGTAGAGGCCGGCAACGGTGGTAACGGTGTAATCAGCTTCCGCCGCGAGAAATACATTCCCTTTGGCGGTCCTGACGGCGGTGACGGTGGTGATGGCGGCAGTATTATTCTCATTGCGAATGAAGAACTCAATACCCTGGTTGATTTTCGCTTTCAGAAGGCCTTTCGCGCCGAGCATGGCAAGAAGGGTGCCGGTGCACAGTGTACCGGCAAGAGCGGGACCGATCTCGTCATCCCTGTGCCTGTCGGTACGATAATCACCGACCAGGATACCGGCGAGCAGATCGGTGATCTGGTCAAACCCGGGCAGCGGATCAAGGTGGCGCAGGGCGGTTTTCACGGCCTCGGTAATACCCGTTTCAAGAGCAGTACCAACCGCGCGCCGCGCAAGGCCACGGAAGGTACGCCGGGTGAACATCGTATCCTGCAGCTGGAGCTGAAATTACTGGCCGATGTGGGGCTGCTGGGAATGCCTAATGCGGGCAAGTCGACACTGATCCGCGCACTTTCCTCGGCCCGCCCGAAAATCGCGGATTATCCGTTTACCACGCTTTATCCAAACCTCGGTGTTGTCAGTATCGAGGCCCATCGCAGTTTTGTCATGGCCGATATTCCGGGTCTGATTGAAGGAGCGGCGGAAGGAGCGGGCCTGGGTATCCAGTTTCTCAAACATTTGTCACGCACCGGCCTGTTATTGCATATCGTCGATATATCGCCATTTGGAGGTTCGGGTGATCCGGTCGAGGATGTCAGAAAGATCGAGCAGGAACTGGAAAAATTCAGCGACCAGTTGGCCGGCCAGGAGCGTTGGCTGGTACTGAACAAGCTGGATTTGCTTGACGATGAAGCAGCCGCGGCGCGTTGTGACGAAATCATCGAGGGGCTCGAATGGGCAGGGCCGGTGTTCAGGATCTCGGCGATGCAAAAGCAAGGTACACGCGAACTGAGCTACCGGATCATGGAATATATTGAGAAAGTCAGGGAAAAGAGCAAAGATGAAAGGGAAAAGCAATAGAGTGAGCGCATAATGCGCTCACACCTTCCCTTGTATCTTTTCTCTTGTATCTTTAATCTGTATCTAATATGCATTCACGACAACAAATAACAACAGCCAGACGCTGGGTCGTCAAGATAGGTAGCGCGTTGTTGACCAATGATGGCCGTGGCCTGGATAAGGAATCTATCGGTCGATGGGTCGATCAGCTGGCCGAGCTGCGCAGAAATGGTTGCGAGATCGTGCTGGTCTCGTCGGGCTCGGTGGCCGAAGGTATGTCGCGGCTGGGCTGGGATAAACGTCCGCATGCCCTGCACGAGCTGCAGGCGGCGGCAGCCGTCGGTCAAATGGGCCTGGTACAGGTGTATGAATCGCATTTCCAGCGTCATGGCCTGCATACCGCACAAATCCTGCTGACACACGAGGATCTGGCCGACCGGCAGCGCTATCTGAATGCACGTTCCACGTTACGCTCATTACTGGCACTGGGTGTGATCCCGGTGATCAATGAAAATGATACCGTGGCCACCGATGAAATAAGGTTCGGTGACAACGATACGCTCGCGGCCCTGGCGGCCAATTTCACCGAGGCCGATGTCCTTGTGATCCTGACCGATCAGCAGGGATTGTTTGACAAAGATCCGAGGACACATGCCGATGCTAAATTAATATCAGTCGGCCGGGCGGGTGACCCGGCGCTTGAAGGTATTGCCGGAGGGGCAGGCAAGTTCGGCAGGGGTGGCATGCTGACCAAGGTCGCGGCGGCGAGCCGCGCGGCGCGTTCCGGTGCCGCGACCGTGATCGCATCCGGAAGCGAGAAGGATATATTGTTGCGTTTACGTAATGGCGAAGACCTCGGTACTGTATTGCTGTCCGATGATGAACCGTTGCTGGCACGCAAACAGTGGCTGGCTGGACAGTTAATGGTAAAGGGCAAGTTGTTTATCGATCAGGGCGCTGTCAAGGTGTTACGCGATCGTGGCAGAAGCCTGTTGCCGGTAGGCCTGACGGCTGTCGAGGGGAAATTCCGGCGCGGAGAATTGGTCGCTTGTGTGGGCCCGGACGGTGCCGAGGTTGCGCGTGGACTGGTGAATTATAATGCCGACGAAAGCCGGCAGTTGATCGGTCAATCATCGGACCGGATTGAAGCGATATTGGGTTATGTCGATGAGCCTGAGCTGATTCATCGTGACGATATGGTGATAACGGCAGGGGAAAGGGTAAAGATACAAGATAAAAGGGATTGAGACGTGAGCGTACGCTCACACATTCCCTTGTATCTTTACTCTTTTCTCTTGTACCTGCCCACAAAAAAGGCCGGTCTGAGACCGGCCTTTTTTGTGGGCACTAGTATTTACATTGCGCGAATCGCCTGGTTCAGACGACTCTTGTGTCGCGCGGCCTTGTTTTTGTGGATCAGGCCTTTGCCTGCCATCTGATCAAGGGCAGGTACTGCTGATTTGTAAGCGGCTTCCGCGGCCGTCTTGTCACCTGCTGCTATCGCCTTGACTACATTTTTCATGTAGGTACGCATCATGGAACGCTGGCCGGCATTGCGCTGACGATGAGTTTCGGCCTGACGGGCCCTTTTTCTAGCTTGTGCTGAGTTAGCCAAGGTAATACTCCTGCAAAGAATTCGCTTTCAAAGACCGGGCATATTGCTGATTTTTTCTCTGTTTGTCAAGTCATCTGGCCCGTTTGCAGGGATTATCTGGCTAGCGGCGGGTGAATTTTATAGTGTGCAGTCCACTAAAGTTGGTATTATGAGCATGAAATCGGTTGGGGAATCAGGCAACCTGGTGTATTTTCGATGTAAAAAGTATAAAAACACTAAAAATGAGCAGAAAATTAATAAAATCCACCGCCATTGTCAGCGCCATGACCATTCTGTCGCGCATACTGGGATTTGTGCGTGATATTGTCCTTGCCCAGGTATTTGGCGCCAAGGCGGCAACCGATGCCTTCTTTGTCGCCTTCAAGATACCCAATTTTATGCGCCGACTATTTGCCGAAGGGGCCTTCGCGCAGTCATTTGTGCCGGTATTGAGTGAGACCAGGGCGTCGGGCGATGAGCGTGCGGTCAAGGACCTGGTTGATCATGTGACCGGGACGCTGGGTTTATTGCTGCTTGTGCTGACCGTGCTCGGGATCCTGCTGGCGCCGGTCCTGATTATGGTATTTGCGCCGGGTTTTATTCTCGCCCAGGGAGACGAGCAGGCGGCCATGGCCAGTACCATGCTGCGCATTACCTTCCCGTATTTGCTGTTTATTTCGCTGACCGCGCTGGCTGGTGGTATCCTTAATACCTACGGGCGTTTTGCCGTACCGGCATTCACACCGGTGTTGTTGAACCTGTGCATGATCAGCGCCGCCGTGCTGCTGTCACCGCGGATGGAAAATCCGGTCATGGCACTGGCCTGGGGTGTGCTGGCTGCCGGGATTGTGCAGTTGTTGTTTCAGTTTCCGTTTCTGCGCCAAATTCGCATGCTCCCATTACCGCGCCTGAAGCGTGCCCATGCCGGTGTCGGCAAGATCATGAAATTGATGTTGCCGGCGATTTTCGGCTCATCGGTGGCGCAGATCAATCTGTTGCTGGATACGGTCATTGCCTCGTTCCTGGCCGCAGGCAGCGTCAGCTGGCTGTATTATTCGGACCGTCTGGTCGAGTTCCCGTTAGGGGTTTTCGGTATAGCATTGGCAACCGTGATCCTGCCCAATCTATCCGGCCGTCATGCAGAAAAGTCGCCCGAGCTGTTTAGCATGACGCTGGACTGGGCCATGCGTTGGGGCTTGCTGATCGGTCTGCCGGCCACGCTGGGTCTATTCATGCTGGCAGTGCCGATGATTGTAACCCTGTTTCAATACGGGGAATTTAACGACAACGCAGTGGTTATGACATCGCTGAGCCTGATGGCCTACAGTCTCGGGCTGGTCGGGTTTATCATGGTCAAGGTACTCGTGCCCGGTTTTTTTGCGCGCCAGGACACACGCACCCCGGTACGTATCGGCATCGTCGCGATGGTGGCGAATATGTTGCTGAATATCATTATTGTCGTGCCGATGGCGATGAGCGGGGCTACCGCACCACACGCCGGCCTGGCACTGGCGACGGCGTGTGCGGCCATTATCAATGCCACGTTGTTGTTTAACACGCTGAGAAGAAAAGGTATATACACAGCGCGGCGTGGCTGGTTGAAGTTGATCCTGCAGATCGTCATGGCCTGTACCGTCATGGGTGCTTACCTGGTGTGGGCCAGGGCAGATATAGGGCAGTGGTTACAATGGGGTGCCATGGATCGTGTCTGGAATCTGGCCATACTGATAGCTGTCGCCTCTGTCATTTATATATTGTCGCTATTGGCATTCGGTGCCCGCCCATGGCGCTGGCGCGTAAACATAATCGAAAGCAGCTAACAAGTTTACCCGGTCTGGTGCAGATAAATCGCGCTCTTCATAGCGGCATGAGAAAGCGTTTTCCGCCTATTATTTCATCCTCGCTACTAGACACTCGCTACTCGCTACTGATCTTAAATTGGGGTTTAGCGCGCAAATTCAGTATACTCTAGCACATGCATAACTGATTCAGGACATCATGGAACTTATTCGCGGTTTACATAATCTCCGTCCCCGTCATCGCGGTTGTGTGGCCACGATCGGCAATTTCGATGGCGTTCACCTTGGCCACCAGGCGGTCCTCGGGCAGCTGGCCGAGCAGGCCGAGACCATGGGTCTGCCAACGGTCGTGATAACGTTCGAACCGCAGCCACAGGAGTTCTTTGCCCCGCAAATGGCCAAGCCGCGCCTGACACGCCTGCGCGAAAAATACCAGGCGCTGAAACGTTTTTCGATTGACCAGGTGCTGTGTCTGCGTTTCGATCAGGCCCTGGCCGGGCTTGAAGCCGAGGACTTTATCGACAGGGTCCTGTTGCAGGGGCTGGATGTAAGGTATCTGGTTGTCGGCGATGATTTTCGTTTCGGCAAGAATCGCAGCGGAAACTTTGATCTGCTGCATCAAACGGGCGAACGTGTCGGCTTTCCGGTAGTCAATATGCATACATTCAGTATTGACGGTATCCGCGTCAGCAGTACCCGGATTCGCGAGGCGCTCGAGCAGGGTGATCTGGCGCTGGCGGAAAAACTGCTTGGTCGTCCGTATCGTATGTGCGGGCGGGTGGCCCATGGCGACAAGCGTGGCCGCACTATTGGCTTTCCAACTGCCAATATACATTTACATCGCAAGACCTCGCCGGTACAGGGGGTTTATGCCGTAGAGATGTTCGGTGTCGAGGGTGAGCCGTTGGCCGGTGTCGCCAATGTCGGTAGCCGCCCGACCGTCGATGGCACGCGCAGCCTGCTCGAGGTGCACCTGTTTGACTTCAGTGAGGAGATCTACGGCCATTATGTGCATGTGAATTTTCTCTACAAGATACGCGATGAAATGAAGTTCGAATCCTTTCAGCAATTGCAGGAGCGCATCAGCGAAGATGTGCAACAGGCACGGCAGTGGTTCGCAGCTATGGGTGCCGCATAATAGCTGTAACAGACGAGCATGTCCGCGGTTTTTTTCCACTGGCATAAATAATCAGGTATGATATCCAGCCCGGATATCGATTGGCAAAAAACCAGGAAGAGGACACATGGCGGATTACAAGCACACCTTGAATCTCCCCAAAACAGATTTCCCGATGCGCGGCAACCTGGCCCAGCGCGAGCCGGCTATGCTCAAGCGCTGGCAGGATATGGATCTGTACGCAAAGATACGTGCGACAGCGGCGGGCAAGCCAAAGTTTATACTGCATGATGGCCCTCCGTATGCCAATGGCGAGATCCATATCGGCCACGCCGTTAACAAGATCCTCAAGGACATTATCGTCAAATCCCGCAGCCTGATGGGTTTCGATGCGCCCTACATCCCGGGCTGGGATTGCCACGGCCTGCCGATCGAGCTGAATGTCGAGAAAAAGGTCGGCAAACCCGGCCACAAGGTCGATGCACGCACATTCCGCAAGGCCTGTCGGGACTATGCCGGCAAGCAGGTCGACAAGCAGCGCCAGGACTTCATACGCCTGGGCGTGCTGGGGCAATGGGACGAGCCCTACCTGACAATGGATTACCGCTTCGAGGCGGATATTGTGCGTTCCCTGGGAAAGATTGTCGCCAACGGACATCTGCACAAGGGCTCCAAGCCGGTGCACTGGTGTAGCGATTGCGGCTCGGCACTGGCTGAGGCGGAGGTCGAATACGAGGACCGCAATTCGCCCGCAATCGACGTGCGCTTCACGGTCCTCGACGAGGCGAGCCTGCTCGCACGTTGTCATGATGTCGGTGCTGGGCATGGCCCGGTGTCGGTCGTGATCTGGACCACCACTCCCTGGACGCTGCCAGCCAATCAGGCCGTATCAGTCAACCCGGGACTCGAATACGTCATGATCCAGTGCAGCGGTGTCGCCGAACACGAGCCGGAACGCCTGCTACTGGCCGAAGCCCTGCTCGCCGATGCAGTCAGTCGCTATGAAATCGAGGACTACCAGATTATCGCGCGTTGCAAAGGTCAGGACCTGGAAGGACTGAAACTGCAACATCCGTTCTATCAACGTGAAGTGCCGATCATTGTCGGTGATCATGTTACCACCGAGGCCGGAACCGGCGCCGTGCATACCGCACCAGGCCATGGACAGGATGACTATGTTGTCGGTAGCCGTTATCAGCTCAAGGTCGACAATCCCGTCGATGCCAATGGCTGTTTCCTGCCGGATACCGAACTGTTTGCCGGTCAGCATGTGTTTGCCGCCAATGACAATGTCATCGACGCACTAAAGACCCGTGCCAAGCTCGTGCATCATCAGTCGCTGCGTCACAGTTATCCGCATTGCTGGCGCCACAAGACGCCGATTATTTTCCGCGCCACGCCGCAATGGTTTGTCAGTATGGACCAGAACGGCCTGCGCCAGAAGGTCATGGGTGAAATCGACAAGACCCGCTGGATGCCGGACTGGGGTCAGGCGCGTATCGAGAGTATGGTTGGCAATCGCCCGGACTGGTGTATCTCACGCCAGCGTACCTGGGGCGTGCCGATCCCGTTGTTTGTGCACAAGCAAACTGGCGAGCTGCATCCGGCCACGGGCATGCTGCTGGAGACCGTGGCCACGCAGATCGAGAAAGAGGGTATCGATGCGTGGTTTGAACTGCAGCCGGAAAACCTGATCGGTGATGATGCGCAACACTATGACAAGGTCAGCGACACACTGGATGTATGGTTCGATTCCGGTGTCAGCCATCATGCCGTGCTCAATAGCAGGGAGGCGCTGGCATTTCCGGCCGATCTGTACCTGGAGGGTTCCGATCAACATCGCGGCTGGTTCCAGTCATCGCTGCTGACCTCGGTCGGTATGAACGATCAGGCACCTTATAAGGCGGTATTGACGCATGGCTTTACCGTTGATGCCAAGGGACAGAAGATGTCCAAATCGAAGGGTAATGTCGTCGCGCCACAAAAGGTTGTCAACCAGCTCGGTGCCGATATCCTGCGCCTGTGGGTAGCAGCGACCGATTACCGTAATGAAATAAACGTGTCGGATGAGATCCTCAAACGCATTGCCGATTCCTACCGCCGCATCCGTAATACCGCGCGTTATCTGTTATCCAACCTTGACGGCTTCGATCCTGTCACGGATCTGCTTGGCGCCGAACAAATGCTGCCGCTGGATCGCTGGGCCGTGGACCGTGCGGCGCAGATGCAGGCCGAGATCATCGCTGCGTACGACGACTACCAACTGCATGTGATTTACCAGAAGCTGCATAACTTCTGTAATGTCGACATGGGCAGCTTTTACCTTGATATCACCAAGGATCGCCAATACACGACGCAGCAGGACAGCATCGCGCGCCGGTCTGCGCAAACGGCGATGTATCATATTTGCGAGGCGATGGTGCGCTGGCTGGCACCGATCCTGAGCTTTAGCGCCGATGAGATCTGGCAGTACATGCCGGGCGAACGCGCCGAGTCGGTATTCGTTGAAGAATGGTATCAGGGGCTGTTCGAATTACAGGCACAGGAGCCGTTCAATCGCAGCTTCTGGGGCCAGGTCATCGAGACCCGTGAAGCGGTCAGCAAGGAGCTCGAACGCCTGCGTGTCGCCGGTGGTATCGGCTCGTCACTGGATGCCGAGGTTGACCTGTATTGCGGTCAGGAATTGTTCGAACAATTGTCCCGTCTCGAAGATGAGTTACGTTTTATCCTGATCACCTCCTATGCGCGCGTGCACCGGGACACGGACAGGAATGATGATGCGATTCACTTTACCTTGAACAGCAATGATGAGCTGTGGGTGGCCGTGGCACCATCGGATCATGAAAAATGCGTACGCTGCTGGCATCACCGTGAAGACGTCGGCAGCCATGCACAACATCCCGAGCTATGTGGGCGTTGTATCGATAATGTCGATGGCGATGGTGAACCGCGTGCTTTTGCGTGATTTTTTCTATGCTTTGTTTACTGCAATATTTTAAGTCCCCCTCCTTGAAGGACGACTCCACGGAAGGAGTCGGTACGATCCCAGGGAAGGGATCGGTAGACTGTGTCCGGAACATACAGTCGAGAACGACGCCTGGAGCCAAAGTTGAGGGGGGAATCGGTGGCAAAGGGCCATTCATTTAGAGAATAAATCAAGCGGTCCATCTCTATGCGCTGTTTTTAGGATATATTAAACAATCATGTTGAAATACCTTTGGATTACCTTCATCGTCATCGTGCTCGACCAGATCAGCAAGCATCTGGCCGAGTACTACCTGGCCTACCATGTGCCGTTGCCGGTCATGCCGATGTTTAACCTGACGCTGTCCTATAACACCGGTGCGGCGTTCAGTTTTCTCAGTGAGGCCGGTGGTTGGCAACGCTGGTTCTTTATCGGCCTCGCGTTAGTTGTCAGCGGTTTTATCCTTGCCTGGCTGCGTAAGCTGCAACCCCAGGAAAAATGGATCGCCGTGGCACTGGGTCTGGTCCTGGGTGGTGCCTTGGGTAATGTCATCGATCGTCTGCTGATCGGCAAGGTCATCGACTTTATCCAGATCTATTACCAGCAATGGAGCTGGCCAATCTTCAATATCGCCGATTCGGCGATTACGATCGGCGTGGCAATATTGCTGTTCGACGCATTCTTTGCCGGGCGTAAAAAGGCCGGCGATGACGACGGGCAGGGGCAGCAATCATGAGCGAGCCGTTGACGGTCCAGCCCGGTTATGATGTGGTTTTGCATTGTTCGATTACACTCGAAGACGGCACCGTGGCCGAGAGCACCTTCGGTGATGAACCGATCCGCATCACAATGGGCGACGAAAGCGTATTGATCAGCGGGCTGCAACTGGCCCTGTACGGCCTCAAGGTCGGTGATCGCGAAAGCATCGTTGTCGATCCGCAGGATGCGTTCGGCATGCCGGATGACGAGGCCGTTCAGCAGATGCCGTTAGCGGATTTTCCTGCCGATATGCACCTGGAGGTCGGGCAGATTATCGCGTTTTCAACCCCGGACGGTGACGAGATACCGGGCGCGATCAAGCAGATAGACGGGCAGACCGTGACGGTCGATTTGAATCACCCGCTGGCCGGGCACGAGCTGAAGTTCGAGGCGGAGATTGTGGAGATAATACCTAAAGGCAGATGAAAGGGTAAAGATAAATGAGAGGCAGGGTAAAGATACAAGGCAAAAGGGAAAAGACTGTTCTGTATATTTAGAACAAGTATTTGCCCGCGTCTGGAGTCAAGTACTAACAGGTAATGTAGGCTACAATCCTTGTATCTTGTATCTTGTATCTTCAACCCGCCTTTAACTACCAACATCCTGCATCATCATTGTCTACAGCGTTGGATGTTTTCTTGCCGGTATGATCGATGTCAAACGAAGTGCAAAAGGTATCATTATTTTGTCCACCCTTCGTTGTCGGGGTTGCCCTGATTCTATACGTTGTTGCTGTTAGCGTTGCCCCTACATCAGTAATCGAATAGTAGCCGTCACCGTTTAATGGTGTTACATCAGAATCCGGATCTTCAAAGGCGCCGCCGGCTGTGATGAGATCGCAATCGGGGTCTATATAACTATTGAATTCGGTAAAACAGCGCTCCAGTATTTGTGCCGCTTGTAGCAACGCGGATTTGGCATCGGCGCGACGCGACTTGCGCACGCTGTCCTGGTAGGAAGGGTAGGCGATTGCGGCTAGTATCCCTATTACTACGACAACAATCATGACCTCGACCAGAGTAAAGCCTTTGCTGTTTTTCATTACAAATTCCTGCTAGTTATTGTGGGCCATAACGAGGCCAATACTAATATAGCCAGTAAAACTAAAGCGCATCGGGCTTATTGTCAACATCGGATCGCTGCCCGCACACATTGTCCATACGGGCAGCGACCGGTGGCGCTATTTGAGCTGACGCCAGGATTGACGTCCAGTACCGCTCAGATCTTCCATGTTGGTGGTTTCGGTCTCTACTTCACCGTCGTCATTGGTCTTGTTGATATGGATTGAGACCTTGCTGCCGTCACTCAGACCACCGCCGAGTTTGCCGGGACCACCGGTTTCCTTGCCGCTGGCCAGCACCGTGACTTCCTCGCCATCGATTGTGACCGTTACATAATCATCGGCCTCGAAGCGGCCGTCTCCGGTAAAGTCGAAGGTCGAAGTTGTTACGCGCTTGCCGGTGGGGCCATCCACGAGCATGAGCCAGCCGCTACCGCCAAATGAACAGGGATCTTCATCCGGGGCCATGGTCGCGAACAGGATACGATTGCCGTTCAGGACCGGCTGACTGATGACACGTTCGCCCTTGCCACTACCTGAGGGCGGTTGCAGGTGCATATACCAGCCCAGTTTCGGATTATTCGAGCTGTAATCGACCGCGTTATCGGTCGTGACCCTGACATTATGACTTACAGTGCGATCGGTTTGACCGTCACCATCATCGTCTATATCAAACGTATTGGAGGCCTGATAGATGATGCTTTGTTGCTGCAAATCACTCAGACCACTGATCGGTGAAGCCTTGCCATTATCGAAGTTATCGCGCAGGCCATAGAAGGTCTGTACCTGCGGCGAAGCACCGACAACATTGTCTCCGGCCTCGAAGAACTTGCCGGTACCGAAATAGACCATGAGGCCATCGTCCGGGTGCCTGCCGACCTGCGGCTTGGCCGTAATCGGCTGCGGGTTCGAGGTCGCCTGGTCGGTCGCCGCGAACATGGGCTTCGCAATGCTCTGGTTATCGATGAAGGCTGATTGCCATTTGCCTGTGTTTGCCTTGTCGGATACATCAAACTTCCACAGATTGCCCTTCAGATCGCCGGCATAGATCGTATCGACAATACGGTCGGCATCTGAATCGACGGCGATCGGTGTGCCGAGGCCGTTTTCCTGGCCTGCACTAGTGCCGCCCACACCGGTATCGATCTTCTTGATGATCGCACCCGTCTGGATATCGATAATCAACAGCATGGCTTTGCCAGAATCACTGTTGTAGCCGTTGCCGGTGACCAGTGCCCATTTGCCATTGGCCATGCGCACAATGGAAGGTTCCGGGATCGACGCACCCAGATCACCGTCGTTGCTATTGTTGATTTCGAACAATACCTTGCTGGCGCTAAATTGATCCGGGTCGGTCACATCCAGTGCAAACAGTCCCCTGCCGCCGGCCCCTGTCGTGCCTACCAGAACGGTATGCCAGCTGCCGCCAAAATAGACGTCACCGGCGCGCGGCGAACCATCGACAAAATATTCATGGGATGGATTGTTGCCATAACCAGCATCGGTCAATTTCGACAGTTTGGGGATTGTCGTTGCCGGAACATAGGCAAACTTCTCTTTCCCGGTTGCGGCGTCGAACGCATGCAGCATGCCGTTATTGGAACCGACATAGACCGTGTCCTTTCTGGTTGATGTCGAAGTCAGGTGGGCACGATAGCTGCTGCCTTCCGTGCTGGGCAGAAGTGAGTAGCCGAAGTTGTCGCGGCCGACATACCATGGATTCGAGTTGGCGATATCACCCAGTATGCGCTTGTGCGTTGTTGCATTGCCAGTAACGGGGTCCTTTGCAATCACTGTACGCGCACGGAATTTCAATCCCGCGTCACCTTCATTGGTGCTCGTATCGCCACGGATATAATTGATCCGCGCTGTGGCCTCGGCTTCGGTAGCACCGAGGCTGGTCTGTTGTGAAGCGCTAAGGTCGGCATAGGCCTTGAATGCAATACCACCGGTGCCCGGTTTGTAGCTGTATACCGCGCGATCTGCATGGGCCTTGAACGTGCCCGGGCTGTCGGTGTGCCAGGTTGGTTTGGATACCGGTTCGCCTGCTTTATCCAGCGCAAACGCTGCCAGTTTACCGCCCCAGTCGCCGCTGTTGAAACTGGCCTGGAAGATCAAGGTATCACCGCTGAGGCGGGTGGAATTCGCGCTTACCGCCGATGCCGATGTGTTCTTCGACGCGGTATCGAAGGCCTCTCGCAGGGCCTTTTGTAGCTCGGAACCGTCGGACGCCTTATAGGCCGTGCCGCCGGCATTGTCCGCAGTATCCTGCAAGACCTGGCTGATCGAGTCGCCGGCAAACGCAATTGTATCGATCTTCAGGTACTGGTTGCCGGGCATATCGGGATTGGTCGCATCGGGACGCAGGTCACGAAGGTTGGTCCTCTCGGTCTGTGGGTCTGATCCCGGTACATGCACGGTCGCCTTGCCGGTCGCGTTGTCTATACATGTTTTCGACTTGTCGGCACCGCGGTCACAAAAGGCCCAGTAGGCGATATCATCGAGGTTGTCTTCCTGGTTGTTGTTAGCAGCCGTATTCATATCCTTTGCATGAGAGTCACTGTCATAGTCAACCTGGTCGGCGGGTACATTGGCATCCCTGAACGGTTCGCCATCGGTCACGATCAGGACATTGCTATTGACGCAGTGCAGTCTCTTCTTATATTGCGGTACATAGAACGGATCGCGTTCCGGGTTGGCATCGGTGGCCAGATCAAAGTCCTTGAAGCCGGGTTCACCCGCATCAACAACGGCGTAATGGGGCGTGTCCTGCTCATAGTACTGGATGACCTCCCACAGGTTTTCCGCAATCGGTGTCGTGCCCCAGATCATCGGATAATGCTCGATCGCATCGACGATGTCGGCGATCGGTGTACCGATATAGCCATCCAGTTCACGGTAATTTTCCTGTGCAGTAGGCAGATTTGCCGTATCAGAGGGCACTTTTACGTACGGGTTGTTCGGGATCTTGAAGCGCAACGTACCACCATCTGTGCGTACGCCACGATAGATGCCGTTATTGTCTGATTTGTTTGGGTCGAAACGGTAAAACGACACGCCCAGACGCACATCGTCCTTGACCTCGTGCAGGATGCCTTGCGGCGCCGTGCCACTCTCGGTCTCGGGGACCGCAAGCGCGAGGTTGAAGCTGGTTTTTGCACCTTCAAGGGCCACATAGCCGACATTCTCGTTGGCATGCGTGACCTCGTTATCACAGGACTGCTCTTCCTCGACATGCAATGTGGCTGTAGATGCGCTATTGGAATTCAGGCGCAGCGCCGCGGTATTGCCTTCATTCAGGGTCTGCATTGCGGCAATGAAGGCCGGTGTCGATGTGAACAGATCGGCCGTGTATGTGATCGTATCGGTGGTGTTGTCGACATTCAGTTGCGTGCCGGCGAGGAGCTTGAACTTGGTTGTGTCGTCATTCACAGTGCCAGGCTCGATCGCGATATAGCCGACGGTTTCGGTGGTATGTCCGTTTTGCCCTTCCTCTTCCTGTAACGCCAGCTTGAAGCCGCTGCTACTGATGTCCCATACGCGCGTATTAATCGGGTCGCCGCCATTTTCGGTCATCGATGCCGAGATCACGACCGGGGTGACGGCATCGAAGGCCGAGGCGAAGCTAACGGGTGTGTTGTTGGTGCGAGCAGTACCGCAGTTATTGGCCACATATTCGTTAGACGTGTCTGTCGTGCCGGCCTTCACGTCGATGTCACCAGGTAGTACATGCTCACCTTTTTCGATGACAATAAAGGAAATGCTTTCACTGCCATGCGTTGTATCCGGGTTCGCGGCAAGATCATATTTCCATCTTTTCAGTTTGATATTGAAGCTGGTTGAGGTCACGCTCTTGATGCGCACCGCAACTGGTACATCGTCGCTATAGGACGGGGCCGTAGCGACGACAATAGGATCAGTATAAGAGCTGTTCAGCGTGATGGTCGTGTAGCTTTCGTCGATCGAGACGGTATTGAATTCACCAATTGCTGTGCCGGCCTGGTTCAAAATGGGCGTGTTCTTGTATGTATACAGCTTTGCATACGGATCGTATTTGCTTTTGATCTTGCCATCGGCCGCCGGCGAGCTGATCGTGACGGTCTGGCCGTTCGGGATCGGCGAGTATGTGCTGCTGCTGGAATAACTGTCCGTCTCGTCATTGTCCGAGGGCTCGTTATTGGCGACGATCTTGTATTTCAGGTCGCCTCCATATGGGTGAGAGCTACGGCTTTCCAGTTTGCCGCCGATCAGGACCTTGCGGCTGGCATCGATACGTCGTGCAGTCAGCCAGTTCAGGAAGTTACCACTCCAGCAGTTGTTGGTACCTTCCAGTGAGCAATTCGCTGATTCGACAAACGCACCCTTGGCATCGGCATCGATCATGGTTGCGCCAGACGCGTCGACGATAGTCGGATAGGCGCCGGTATTGACCGGGATCGTATCGTCATAGGTATATTTCTTCAGGTGATCGAAGATACCGGTATATTCCTTGGTATTGACATAGTCACTCTTGTACATCTTGATCGTCATACTGCCGGAGTTGTCGAGCATGACCATAACATTGGATGCGACCTGGTCGGCCAGCGCCAGTGGTGACTGCGAGATGTCGAGCGCGGCGGCGGCATGGCCGGTGAACAGGCTTAGCAGCATGCCTGCGATGAAACCGTGGGATGATGATTTTTTGATAATATTCATGACAAAACCTCAATGCGTGTGTGCATGGATCAGCGTTTGTATGTGGATTGCAGCAGGACGACGCCGGTGCCGGCCGGGCCGGTGCCGCGTGCGGTGATGCGGTAATAGCGCGGTGCCCCCGGAAGGCCCGCCTCAAGGCTTTCACTGGCGCTGGCAGACAGTTCTTCTACGACATAGGCATAGGAGGAATCGTGAACCGAGCCGAGTTCGGAACTGTTGCTGTTTGACATCTTGGCAAGATACCAGGTATTGGTTGAGTCAGTTTTTTCCAGATACAGGCCGGCGTCGTTGTTTGAGTCGGGATCGGAAAAGGCGTCGAGTACGGCCTTGCCCAGGTAGGTTTCGCCTGCCGACAATCCGGCCTCGCCGACCTGGAAGGCGTTATTGCGCTCGCGCGCATTACCGGCCATGCGTTCCTGTGTCGTCGTTGTTTGCATTGCCGTGATACCGAGAATCGTCAACAGTAACAGCATAATCAGACTGATCGCCAGCGCGGCACCGTCCTGTGAACGGCCGCAGGGACTGCGATGATGAAGGGTATAGTGTTTCATGGCATGGGTTCCCGAACTAGATCCTGTTTCTTATCTTGATGGTTTCAGTGAAGCTGTGGCGCAGCCTGCGGTCGGCAATGGTTGTACTCTGGACCACATTCTGCGCTTCCGAGCGTACATTGATCGTGACGCGTATGCTAACGACATTGGCCCAGTTGGCTGCCGTGATATTGTTGGCGGTTTCATAGAAATTGGCAGAGCCGTTTTCATTCGTGTCTACCCCGTAGACCAGCGTCATGTCCTCGACATTATCGACCATTTCCTGGTTTACAAATGCGCCATTGACAAGGCTTCTCTTGAACAACGCCGGGGCACCGGATGCGCTCTGGCCGATATAATAGATGATGGTCTGGAACTTGAAGATCTCGGCATCGGTGCCATAGTGGCGGCTGACATGGTTGCCAGTGTTCAGGCTGGTGCCGGTCGATAATGTTGCGGGTGACGCATCGGGTTGTACGGTGTTAACAACACCGAACAAATGCCCACCTTCGCAGTCGGTAACCATGACGATGTCATTTTTCAGGATGCCGCAGGTCGTGTTGTCGGTGATCTTGAAATTGGCATTGTCTTTCGGATTGACCAGCTTGCCTCCTTCGCAGGAATCGCCACGCTTGATCAGCAGGGCATCGGTGTTCGTGAGTATATTGCCTTCTGCTGTACCGGCTATCAGACCCAGGCTGCCCAGGTCCGACGGTATCGTACCGGTGGCATAGCTGTAGCCGACCAGAGAGCCGTTGCCGTTGTAGCCGTCGACCGCGGCGCTGATATTGGCATCGCCGACCTTGGTGTCGTAAGAATTGATATCGACATTATTTTCGATCTTGATACCACGGGCCGGTCCGACACAGCCCAGAAATCCGGCCATGCGGGTATCACGACGGATAAAATCGAGCGCAAAACGGCCGCTTTCTTGGACTCGCGACGAGGCCTCGTTGAGACGATAGGCCTGCTTGTTGGAGACGAAGATTGTGATGGTGCCGGCGATCAGCAGCAGGCTGATGACCATCGCCACCATCAGTTCGACCAGGGTCAGGCCGGTTTGTTTAGCAGGTGTCTGTTTGCAGTATTGTCGGTTCATGGTACGTAGCTCGTTACAAAACGTTTGGGGGTGCCGGTGCGGTCGTCCGTCCACCAGATCTTGATCAGGTATTGTGGTCCGGTGTTATCACATCCATGCGCAGCGGGTCCTGTGCCTGTGTCCGGATCATTATCCTTGTTCTGGCAAATGATGCCGACGCCGCCCGGTAGTTGGGTGGCCAGTTCCACCCGCCATTGATTGATATCGGTATTGGCCATCTGTGCAGGCGTACAACCGGTTGTAGTCGTGCACGCAGAAGTGACCGCCGGTGCACTGACGGTATAGGGTGTAGAGCTTTTTGTGACGGTGTAGCTGGAATTGGCCACATAGTCCGTGATTGTAGCCTGAACCGCCATTGGATTGGCGCGCATGCGGTCGATGATGTCATAGGCCATGATCGTCGCCTGGCTCCTCAGGTAGGAGCTGTGGTTGCTCTTCATACTGCTGACTTGCAGCCCGGCCAGGCCGAGCAAACCAATGGACAGGATCAATACCGTGATCAGTATTTCAATCAGGGTGAATCCGTTTATGCGCTGTTGTTGTTTCATAGCTTTTGATGATTGCTCAAGTGATAAATAAACGTTGCTTCTCTCATGGACAGGTAGTCTCCTGCACACGCGCTCTGCCAGTAGCGTTGATGCACAGGTAGCGGGTATATCCATCGGGAAGGCTAAGTGTAAAACTGGATTTAGATGCGATCAGTCCGTCTGATGTATACTGAACATCATTCCCACCTGCGGTCTGGGTCAGTGTAGGCGTTCCGCTCAGCCCTTCCCATACGCGGAGAATCACATCGGTGCCGTCCTTTAGACCGGCTGTGCCGGTATCATCTGTGAACACAATCCAGCCATCTTTCCAGTCGGTACTGGCTACGCAACTGGTCTGGTTAGTGCTGGGGCATACGCTGATGTTGATGCCTCGCTTGACGGCCTCACTGCGGGCCAGGGTCATCGCGGTCAGTAATTCGTTGGACTGCGAAGCGGCACGATTATTCTGAATAATAGTGCGGAAACCCGGTACCGCGATGGTAACCAGGATCGCGGCAACGGCCAGCGTGACCATTAATTCGATCAGCGTAAAACCGCGTGTTCGTTTCATATCGGTGTTCATTTTTTTACCTGTATGCATGGTTTAATAATACGGCAAATTGTCACAATTCTGTACGTGATGGTGTTGGCAGATTGTGTAAGAATGCAATTATTATTGTTATAAAACATATAGTTATACTTATCTCTAGTTGACAAGTGGTTAAGTCATCCGGATAAGCGGTAGTCCATAATAGTGCATAATCATACTCAGTTGATATAACAGTCACCAATATTGCTGTAAATACCGTCGTAATGCCTGAATCAGCAGCGGTTTTTTCTGTATAATTACGGCCCATGGAACTTATATTAGCCAATCCCCGTGGTTTTTGTGCCGGCGTAGACCGTGCTATTGAAATTGTCGAGCGTGCGCTGGATGTCTTTGGTGCACCGATCTATGTGCGTCATGAGGTCGTGCACAATACCTTTGTCGTCAATGACCTGAAACACAAGGGCGCGGTGTTTGTCGATGAGCTCGACGAGGTGCCGGATGATGCGACCGTGATCTTCAGCGCTCATGGCGTCTCCAGTGCCGTGCAGCACGAGGCCGAGCAACGCTCATTGAAGGTATTTGATGCGACCTGTCCGCTGGTGACCAAGGTCCATCTGGAGGTGGCGCGGCATGCCGACCAGGGTAGCGAGGTGATCCTGATCGGGCATGCAGGTCACCCCGAGGTGGAGGGGACGATGGGGCGCTATCAGAATACAGCGCCCGCTGCCGGGATCTACCTGGTCGAAAGCGAGGCGGATGTCGCTGCCCTCGTTGTCAATGACCCGGACAACCTCTGTTTCGTGACCCAGACGACGCTGTCGATGGATGACACCCAGACTATTATCCACGCACTCCGCCAGCGCTTCCCGCGGATCCAGGGGCCGAAGAAGGATGATATCTGCTATGCAACACAGAATCGCCAGGATGCAGTCAAGGACCTGGCGCGCAAAAGCGATGTCGTACTGGTAGTGGGATCGGTCAGCAGTTCTAATTCGAACCGCCTGCGCGAGATTGCCGAGAAAATGTCAGTGCCTGCGTATCTGATCGATGGTGCTGACGATATCAGGTCCGAGTGGTTTGACGGCAAGCAGATAATAGGTCTTACCGCCGGTGCGTCGGCACCGGAGATCCTTGTCTACCAGGTACGCCAGCACCTGGCCGGACTCGGGGTGAGCTGTGTTAATGAGAATGAAGGTAAAGTGGAGAACATTACCTTCAATCTGCCGAAGGAGTTGAAATAAACCCGTTATCAAGGCCCCGTTGTTCCGTCCGGTTTATTTCAAAGCACTATTCATGCTATTTTTTTCCATTCTTTGCTCCGGACTCGAACTGGTTTCTGATGGCAGCCGCAGGCCGGCGATTTGCTGAGAGGTAGTATATTGTACGATTGTGTTGTAGTTGGTGGTGGTCTGATTGGCATGTTGAGTGCACGTCAGTTAAAACTCGAAGGCAGGTCGGTCCTGTTACTCGATCAGGGTCGCCTCGGTGCTGAATCGTCGTGGGCCGGTGGCGGTATCCTGACGCCGCTGTATCCGTGGCGTTACCCAGAAGCAGTATCACACCTGGCGGCCTATAGTGCGCGCCATTACCACTCCCTGGCACAAGAGTTGCTGGAGGAGTCCGGCATCGACCCGGAATGGACCGAGAGCGGATTGTTGATCCTGGACGCTGATGAAAAGGTCCAGGCGCAGGCCTGGGCGCAACAATTCGGTCAAGATCTGCGCATTCTCGAAAAGCTCACGGCGATAAAGTCACTGGAACCCGAACTGGCAACGCAGGCCAATGAGGCATTGTGGCTACCAGCAGTGGCGCAGCTACGCAATCCGCGCCTGGTCAGGTCACTGCAGGGCAGTCTGCAATACCATCAAATAGATTACGCCGAACACGAAGCGGTCTGTGAAATAGAACGGGCGCAGGGCAGGGTCGTCGCCGTGAACACGGCCAAACGGCGGATACCGACAGACACAGTCATTGTCACGGCCGGTGCCTGGAGTGCCGGGCTGCTCGAACAGGCCGGTATTGCCGTTAAGGTCGAACCGGTGCGAGGGCAGATGCTGGTCTACAAGGCTATACCGGGTCTGCTCAAACATATGGTCCTCGACCACGGTCATTACCTGATCCCGCGTCGCGATGGTCGCATATTGATCGGCAGTACGCTGGAGTATGTCGGTTTTGACAAATCGACGACCGTACAGGCACGCGCGGAACTAAACGCGCGTGCATTGGCACTGTTGCCGGCGTTAAGCGATTATGCAATCGAGAGGCACTGGTCCGGTCTGCGTCCCGGCAGCCCCAGCGGGGTGCCGTATATCGGCGACCATCCCGGCCTGCACGGGCTTTATTTTAACTGTGGCCATTTTCGCAATGGGGTCATACTCGGTCTCGCATCGGTGCAGTTGCTGCTGGATATGATGCTGGGGCGCACACCGGTCATGGATCCTGCGCCATATGCGCTAAATGTGGCGCACTGACCTGCCATCGATGACAGGGTAGAGCGCCGATTCGGCCGCTGCTCTGTCCCGCCGGAATACCTGTAGCTCTATTACCATATAAAAAAAGATGCATATAGTTAGACTTTGTCTAATAAATAGGCATATACTAACGCTTATGGAAGACGAAATTCGACAATGGCCGTTAGACAGGCCTGCCGTGATCAAGCTGCTCGGGGATTACGGTATCCAGCCGACGCAGCAGCGTATCGATATTGCGCAGATCCTATTTGCGTGCCCGCAGCACCTGTCGGCCGACCAGATATTGAAGACTGTGAACGAGTCGCCACCGTCCGTGTCCAAGGCCACGGTCTATAATACGCTGGGCCTGTTTGCAGACAAGGGTCTGGTGCGTCAGGTGATTGTCGATCCCAGTCGTGTCTTCTATGATTCTAATACCTCGCAACACCATCACCTGTATGATATCGATCATGGCACATTGACCGATATTCCCGCCGATCAGTTAACGGTCAATGGGGCGCCGCAATTACCCGACGGCATGATCACCGAAGGCATCGATGTCATTATTCGAGTCCGCAGCGAATAATCCATTTCTCATACCGGTCGCCTGTTATCTATAGTTCATCGCGAGGATAATAGGCCATTCATTTGAAGAATATATAAGCGGTCTAAAAGGCCATTCATTTGAAGAATATATAAGCGGTCTAAAAGGCCATTATAAGCGGTCTAAAAGGCCATTCATTTGAAGAATATATAAGCGGCCACGGGAGCGACTGCGGCGATACGTTCGAAGTCTTCAAGATGTATATGTCGAGAGTATCTTTTGAAAGATTGCTTCATGTTCGTTCGCAATGACAAGAGTAGATTAATTACATTGTCATCGCGAGCCACGGCGTTTGTGGCGCGGCGATCTGCACGGGTTTATGTCTGGCATCATCCCTGGTCGGGATGCATTGTTCGAGAGATTGCTTCATTCCATATACGCAATGACATCGGACTCTGTATCCAGTAAAGATTCAGATCTTATCGATACCGGTTTCGGAATCTGTCAGTGTCTGGAATGCATCCGGGTGCTGCAGGTTGAATTCACGCGCATGCTGGAGAACGTCAGGGTCGAAGCCGGCGCGACGGATGGACTCGAGCAGTTCAATGAATGCGGGCTGTTTTTTGATATCGGAGGCACTGGCTACCTGGGGCAGATGGTGGTCGGCGACAATCTTGGCGCCACGCTGTTGTTCGTCGTGACCGCGCTCATCACTGTAGAAACGTGACAGCACAAATATGCGAGTACCCAGGTAGGCGGCCTCTTCGAGATCGTGGGTAACAAAGAATATGGTCATTTTTTCCTGTTCCCACAACTCCAGCAGAAACAACTGCATGTCCTCGCGGGTCTGCGGATCGAGCGCACCGAAAGGCTCATCCATCAACAGGATGCGTGGACGCATGATCAATGCCTGGGCTATGGCGGCACGTTGCTGCATACCGCCGGACAGTTCATGCGGATACTTGCCGGCATGCTCCTCGAGCCTGACCCGGGACAGGTAATGCAGTGCCTGTTGTTCGAACTGCTTGCGTTGGCGGCGGCGCTGCCACCAGTTGTGGCGCAGATTAAAACCCAGCAGGGTATTGTCCAGCACCGTCAGATTCGGGAACAGCGAGTAACGCTGATAGACAATGCCGCGGCGGGTGTCCGGAAAGTCGGCAGGCTTGCCGTCGATATGGATATGACCCCGGTCCTGGGCCTCCTGCCCGAGGATAATGCGTAGCAGTGTGGATTTGCCACAGCCACTGGGTCCGACCACGGTACAGAGTTCGCCGCTGGTCACGGACAGATCGATATTGTCGAGAATGAGCTTGTTACCGTAGGACTTGTACAGGTCCTCGATATGCAGCAGGTAGTCGTTGGCGCGTTTGGGTGTTTGCATCGATTCAGGCCTGGTACCAGCGGAACAGGCGGTTATTCAACTGGCGTAGCAACCAGTCGAAACAAAAGCCCAACAACGTGATCCATAATACATAGGGCAGGATAATATCCATGGCCAGGTAGCGCCGGACCAGAAAAATCCGGTAGCCGAGGCCGTCGGCTGCAGCGATCGCCTCGGCCGCAATCAGGAACAACCAGGCCGCACCGAGACTAAGACGAACGGAGTTGATCAGGCGCGGCATGATCTGCGGCAGGATCACCCGATAGACGACATCGAGCTGGCTGGCACCGAGTGTAATGGCCTTCGTGACCTGTTCCTGAGGTAGTGATTTGACCGCCAGATAGGTATCGCGTGCGATCAGTGGGAATACACCGATAAAGATCAATGTGATTTTGGCGGCCTCGTCAATGCCGACGACAATAAACAGAATCGGTAAAATCGCCAGCGGCGGAATCATCGAGAAAAAGGTAAGAAAGGAATAAAAAACGGCATTGAAGCCCGGGAACAGTCCCAGGTTCAGACCCAGTAACAGGCCGGCAATGGCGGCGAGAATAATACCACTGAACAGGCGCTTCAGGCTGGCCGCGGTATCACTCCAGAGCATGTATTCACCGGTGCGTTTGTTTGCGCTAAAGGCCAGTTTGTGCACCGATTGGCTTAGTGCGGTCGGTGTCGGCAGTAGTTTGTCACGCGGGTTTTCAGCGTGACGTATATGTGCCGCGGTGACATAGATCACGGCCACGAGAATAAACGGCACAGCCGCCAGCAGCCATTTCAGATACTTGCCGGGACGGGCATGCAGGCCCAGCAATAACGGAGGCTTTCT
The DNA here is from genome assembly GCA_947258655.1 of uncultured Gammaproteobacteria bacterium. Lineage (GTDB taxonomy): Bacteria > Pseudomonadota > Gammaproteobacteria > JAADHQ01 > JAADHQ01 > JAADHQ01. The sequence continues at coordinate 39,412 of CAMYJD010000022.1, forward strand.
CATCGCTGAACGCGCTCAGGATTGCTCATCGCTGAAGTCAAACGGACTGCTCATTTCATTGCCCTTTTCCAGGTCCTGCACGACACTCTCCTGTTCTTTAGAGATATCATCCAGTTCAATAATCGTTTGCGCCATCTTCGGCAGGGCCTGCTGGCGGAAGCTGGCTATGTCGTCCAGCGCCGCGCGGATATCGACGAAGGCCTGTTTCAGCACCGTCATGTCCAGTTGTGTCGACGAGGCCTGTTTATGGATCTCGGCGCCCTGGGTTTTTAGACGTTCGGCAGTGCCCGAAATCAGCTTGTTGGTTGCATCATTGACCGAGTTGATCTTGTCGAGGACGATTTTCTGGTCAGCCAGTGCAATTGCCAGCGTCGCACCGACCTTCAGCGCACTCATTGTCACATTCAGGGTGCGGTTGACACCACGTATCAGCTCCTTGTTGTTACGAATGATCAGTTCGATGGCGATGATGCCCTGTTGATTGACGACCAGTTGCTGTTGCAGATCCATGATGCGCTGGCGCAACGGGAACAGGATCTCTTCCTGTAGGAATTTCATTTTTGCATCGTCGCTGCTGATTTCGCGTTCCATACGCGTCGCCAGTTTTTGATCGATCAGTTGCGCCAGTTGTATGGTTTGCTCGAGCCTGTGGGTCAACTCGCGCATGCGTTTCTGGTCATCGGCCAGGGTCGTGTTGTCCCGTTCCAGCTGACCCTTGCCCTGTTTCAGTGAGTTGGATATGGCTTCGATAATGGTGCTGGTTTTTTCAAACTGCGAGAAGTAACGTTTGATCGGCGTGCCGACAAAAGGCAGGCGACCGAGCAGGCGGCTGAACCAGCCGGGTTCGAAGTCAAAATTGGCCGGATCCGTTTCCTCGACATGCATCTTCAGGTCTACCAGTGCATTGGCGACACTGCCACCATCTTCGGAACGTTTGGCCAGTTTGCCAATCGGTGCATTCAGCATCGTGTTGAGTTTGGCGGAATCGACCTGAACCTTCAGGCCGAGGTGCTCGATGGCGCTTTTACTGGTTGCGGACTTGTCGAGGTCACTGGCATCCAGGGCAAACAATTGCTCGGTGACAGAATCGGCGCGTTCCATAATCGCATGATCAACGGTTTGTTCATTGACGCTAATTTCACCACTCAGGTCAAGGTCTTTCCTGATCGTGTCGACATCGACCTTATGCAGGGGTTCCGATTCTTGTGCCTCAGTGTCAGCATGTTGCATTGCCATAATGTGTCTCCTGTGCTGTGTTCTAGTATTTGCGCGCGCGTGATGCCAGGTGTTGTAATTCGTTGATGGCGCTTTCCAGATTTATAGTGGCCTGTTGCTCGACACCCTCTGCCTGTGATAGTGCATGCATGGTCAGGTCCATTTGTGTCATGGCTTCCTCATTATCGATCAGCAATGATTTTATCTTACTGTTTTGATCATTGTACAGGTCCAGACGCGATTGCAGCGTGGAAATCTCACGTTGCGCCTCGGAATTTGTGCGCTGCGCCTGCAGTGTGTCCAGGCGTTTGCGGATAAAGTCGATATCGATGGCCTGATTGCTTTTCAGTAAATGGGCCATTTTCTGCAGGTTATCTATGGTGCCGAGAAAGACCTGCTCGAGGACGCCATTAAAGCGCGCGTGGATCAGCTCGCCACTATTAAACTTGTGGTCGACAAGATGATGAAAGGTCTGGTATTTTTCCTCCAGTCTTTGCAGTTGGCGATAGGCGTCGCTGGCACCGAGTTTTTGCAGTGATTCCCTGACCGCGCTGATTTTCGCTTTCTGCTGGCGGCTGATATCTTCGAGCAGGCGATTAACATACTGGTTCGACAGATAGTCGTTACGTAACCAGTACTGGTTAATCCACGACAGCCCGGCGATGCCGGCACCACCGATCAACATTCCCAGCAACAGCATTGAACCGCCCAACAGGCCGACACCCAGTAGACCGATGATGCCGAGTGCCGCTGGATAGACCACGCTGGGATGCTCAACGGACGAGCGCAGCACGGCTTTTTTGACCGCCGGGCGTGAGAAGTCATAGCGTTTTTTTTCTTTTTGTTCGAATTCCATGCCTATAGGATACCTGTCACATTCACATGCTGTATACCTAGATGTTCTCGGTGACCAGGTAGAGTTCGACGCGCGGCAAGCGGTACTGGTAGGCGCGCAGGCTTTCGCCCTGTTTACGTGCTAACGGTTGGCGGGCGCCATAACCGATAAAATGCAGGCGGTTCGGGTCGATGGCATGCGCATCCTGCAGGTAAGCAGCAACCGCGGCTGCGCGTTGGCGTGACAGACCAAGATTGGCAGCTGTATCACCGCGGGTGCCGGTATGGCCCTTTACGATGACGCGATAATTGGGGTAGTGCTTGAGTTGTCTGACCGCATTATCCAGCTGGCTGTGGCCTTCATCGGTCAGTTCGCTACTGCCGCTCATGAATATGATCGGGCGTATCTTTAATGTGCCCACTTCGCGCAAGCGACTCCATTGCCCGGCATCTAGGGGCGCGAATTGCTTTGGCTTGTTGCTGGATTTTGGTTGTGTACGGTTGGCGGAAAAATTTGTGTTTTCGACGCTCTGCTGGTAAAGGCGTGCAACGAAGGTGTTGTTGGTTAGGCGATAGGGATCGTCATTGGGTAATATATTTTTTCTGACCGCAGCGGTTTGGGTGAGGATATCGAGTGTGGATTCGATCGATGCAATCAGCTCATCCCTGTTGGTGGAAAGGTTGCCGGCAACGCCAAACCAGTCAATAGCATTGTCGTTCAGGCTCATCCACGCAACCCCTTTGAGCATGGTCCTGATTTTCGTAGGTGCCAGGTCGATATCTGCGGCAGCATCACTGATCAGTCTGTCAGGATTATCGCGGTAGAACTTCAGGCTGCGGAAATACTGGCGCAGCAGGATTTCGCTAATGTCCGCGTGTGTGACCGAGTATTGGCGGTTGACCAGTAATATATCGACTATTAGTTTGTTGGTGTCCTCGGTGCCGATGAGTTTTATGATGTCCTTGTTTTCCAGGGCGCGGGTAACATCCGGCTCCCACAACACGGCGGCATCCGCCTTGCCCTGCAGCAGTGCCTGTAAGGCCTGTTGCGAACCGTTACTGCTAATGCGCCAGTCCTTGTCATCCAATAGCGATTGTATGTCGAAGTGCACGGCGATACTGCGTAACAGGTGCTCACTTGGCGAATCCGGTGTCAATGCGATGTTGAATTTTTCTACCTGTTTGATTGCATCGAGACTGGAAAGCCTGTCCTTCCATGCGACGATCGCATCACCGCCCTTCGACTCATCGATAACTGAGATGACAGTGGCGGGAAAATCATGTGTATAGCCATTCAGTAAAAAGGAATCAATCGTGGCCACAGCAAAATCCAGTGAGCCCTTTTTCAGTTTTTGCATACGTCCGTCATAATCGGCCTGGTCATCGATACATTGCAGGATATAGCCGCTATGGCGCATGCGTTTCTTCAGGTCTTTCGAGCATAGCGGGTAGTAGCCAATCCAGTTGTCCACACCAATACGGATCGTGGCCTTGATATTTCTCGAGTCGGAACTGTTCTTTTGTGCAGAATCCATCAATGCAGGTGCGTACAGTCGGTAGGCCAGTATGGTGGCGAAACCCAGTATGATCAGCACGATGGCGATTTTACTGTGTTTTTTCATGGCGTCCGGCCTATTGTCTGCGCGTGTTGTAACAATTTTGTGTTCATAAATACATCTATGCCGGGCCGGGCTAGAATTCCTGTGCGGTAAAATCGGGGGACTCGGCCAGTACATCATCAAGGCCCCGCTGTAATGATTGCACGTCGGTGGCCGACTGATAGAGGATCTTGCCGGGCTGGTTCAGCGAGTGTTTGTCGCTGATACAAAAACCGATGGTGTGAATGATGATGGGTGTTTCGGCCAGCATCTTGTCGACGATACGGCGCGGTTTTTCATCGGGATCGGCAAAACCGTCGGTGACAATGACGAGATGATATTCGCCATAGCCTAGCTGACTGCGGGCCTGGCGGGTGATGCTGTCGAAAGCCTTCGTGATCGATGTCAGTAAGGGTGTGCTGCGATTGGCATAGACACGATTGACCTGTTCGGTGAACTGTTCACGGTTGCGGATTGCCAGAGGCGTGCGTTCACTGATGCCGTTATTGTCAAACGTGAGCATTCCCAGGTTGGCGTTGGGCGGGACATTGGCGGAAAAAGCAATCAGGGCTTTTTTGGCCGCAGTGATCTTGTTCATGTTACCCGAACAGCCCTTTTCCGACATGCTGCCGGAGCCGTCGAAGACCACATAGTAGTTCTTGCGCAGCAGATCATCGGATAATGCGGTTTGCTTGTGTTTATCGCCGAGATAGGGCCAGGGTGAGACTGTCTGTTTCGACTGCTCAGGCGCTGGTGGTGTTACCGTATCCGTCGTTGCTGGCCGATTGGCAGGCGCGGGAGTTGGCGGCGGCGAAAACAGGTTGAAAAACTCGGGAATATAGGTGTATGCAAGCAGTATCACAATGACCCATGGCAATAGTTTTTTCAGTTTCATCAGATTCCTTCCCTGGACTAGAGTGGCTGGAAGACGTCGGATTCCGCTTCCAGCTGGATGATCCGGAACTTGACGCGCATGTTGTCACGCCATTGTTTTTCATTTTTCGGGGCGCAGGGATCGTTACCGCATATACCGCTCTTGGGATTGTCGATGCCGTGTCCGACAATCGCGAATTGTGACGGGTCCAAGCTTATGTTTCTGCTACGGGCAAAGTCAATAATGCTGTTACGCACCGCAGTCGCGCGGGTCAGGCTCAGGTTCCTGGCCGATTGCTGGATGCGGCGCAAAATGATATTACTGGATCCGGCCTTTTTCTTTTTCAGATAACCGAGAGGATCGCTATGCCCCTCTACCGTTATCACGGCGCCACCATAAGTGGAAGCCAGTTCGATGACACTTTCAAAAGACTGGCTGTACAGGTCAGCAGAAAAAACTTTCTGGTTGGGCTTGAAAAACACTTCAAAAGCAAAGATCTCGCCTTCCTCCAATGTGCCCTGTTGCTGTTTCCTGGCAATCGTGCTGGCCAGTTTGCGTTCGTCAAAGCGGGTACGGGTATCGGCGTCAGTCGTCAGCCCGGTGCTGATCTGGCCATAATTCCAGTTGGCATGGTTGAATTTGGCAACGGCCTTTATCAGCCCCAGGCTGTTGAATGCAGCAGAGGTCTCGGCGACGCGCTTGGTGAAGCGTCGGGGATTATTGCTGTCAGTAAAGAAACGCTTGTTATCGGCAACGTTCATATGCATCGCATCATGATAGAGGGCCTCGGCATCACTACTGGCCTGTTCACTGTCGAGCAGTGCCCCGGCGGCGCTGCGCATGAAACTACTATACTCGGCACGGCGCTTGTTTCGTTGCCGGACCAGTTCATCGACCTCCTGTTGAGCCAGCATCAGTCCGCGCACAAAAGCGCTGACATCCTTGCGATGGGACTTGAAGTAATCGGAGCGCACGGCATAAACATCGGCAATGATACGATTGGCGGTTTTTGTCGACATCAGGATGCGCGCGCCGGCAACCGAGTCTTCCGCGCCGGTACCCATGGTTCCGCCCGAGGTCAGTGCCAGTGCATCCGGTGTAATGACCATTGCCGCATCGACATCCTTTTCATAAAACGCGGACATCGGCGTGTTATCGGTGCCGGTCAAATCTGGCAGCCAGCGTATGCTGACATCCCTTGGCGACAGGCCGGCGTCACTGAGGACCTTGGTTAGATAATCGACATGTGGACCATAGGCCTGTAACGCAATGACCTTGCCCTTGAGATCGGCAGGCTTGCGGATGCCCTTTTTGACGACCATCGCATCACCGCCTGCAGATTCGCTGAGCTGGTAGATCAGCACGGGTTTTATACGCGGGTCCTTGCCAAGCAAATCCGCTGCCATCGTCAGCATGCCCAGTGTGCCGCGCAAATAAGGGCTTTTACCGCTGATGTAATTTTGTAATTGACTGGTAAAACTGTCTTCCCGGACCAGGCGCAAACTCAATCCCAGTCCGGCGAAAATGCTGTCCTTGCGGGTGCGGGTACTATTACCATTCGCATACAGCGTGCGTGCATCTGCACCCCAGGTGATCATTGGTACCTGTGTGGTACCGCTGCGAACCTGTCCTACCGGTGTATGCACGGTGGTTTGCAGTGGTTTTGAATCGATATACTGTGGTTTGGCCAGTAGCGGGCTTGTCATCACAATCAGCATGGTGCTGATTAATAATTTTACATACGCTGAATCCATTTCCGTCTCCATCGTGACTGCGATTATTGATTTCCATCCACGGCTCAATATCATATCAGATCTGTGTTTACCCGTCTTGGCCTTAAGTGGTTGTTAATTCGATAAAATACAGAGGATGCAGCACTGTGTCCAGGCATATATTGATATTGTCATGTACCATTAGGCAGGTATGTTGTCGGCTATATAAGTATTCATATCAAAGGCTTGTATATCAGCGTCTATGCAGATAGCGTAGTGAGATTGTAAACAAATGTTTAATTTAGTTGAGGATTATTTACTATAGAGTATGCTAATATAGGTATAGTGGAAGAATAATGATGTATGAGGTTGTTAACTTCGTATTTTTACATTTACGGGTGCTGCAGGGAAAGTAACATCATGAATCCTGGTTGCTATGTGCTATGCAGTTCACAAAACCTGCCAAATTGCCCCGTCTTACCGCGAGGTACAAATATCTAGCAACGATAGCCGTTGTCGTTGTCGTGCTGATTGTCGCAATGTCCACCTGGTATGTCGCCAGCATCAAGCAGAGTAGTGCCGCCAGTCTGCAGCATCTTGCTACTATCAAACAGCTGAACGCACTGATTAGACATAGCGTCGTCGATAGCCAGTTAAAACTGAACAAACTGTTATTATCCAGCTCCATCGATAATGATCGAGCGCCTGTAGAAGCCCTCGATCAGGCCATTATGCACAGTCACGCGTTGCAACAACTGTCTGCGGCAGGCAAGGGCGACTTTGAGCAGGATCTGGCATCCCTGACGGCGCAACTGAATTCCTACCGCCAGTTGCTGGTTGATCTGTTGCAGCACAGGAAAGACCTGAACTGGTTATACCCGGCCTTGCCTTTTATCAATGGATCAATGCTGGAGGCCAACCAGCGTTTTGAAACTGCCAATTTACTCGCCATCAATGAGCTCAAGGAGGAATCGGACAATCCGTATTCGCTCAAGGCATTCCAGTATTTTTATGAAACGAATGACTTGTGGCGCCGTGTCATTCTCAATTTTCGCGCGATGCTGATACGTTTCAGTGGACTCCAGAACGTCCCCCTGGGTGCCAGTGCCGAGGAACAGAATATCCTGCTGTTGTTGGGAGAACTGGCTGTGAGGATGGAGGCCATCGCGGAACTGGAAAAAGCGGGCAGTCTCAGCTTTCAGGGTGAGGAGGCAGTAGCCGAGATGCGCGCAGCCAGTAAGGCGTGGGAGCAGGGTTTTGAGCAACTGCGGCAAATGCGTCTGTCTATATACTGGCGCGCGGATATCGAATATCTGAATACCCGAATTAAGCCGGTGCAGGAGACAATTCTGGCAAAGTTGGGAAGCCTTGAGGCGCTGGCCGATAACCTGTCACATCAGGAACTGGCAGTAGTCGACAAGGTGCTTGACCGCTTGATAGTACAGTTCTGGATTCTCGCTGTCTTCATTATCCTGGGCGTGGTGACGGGCTACGCCTATATGCAGAAGCTGATTCTGCGCCCCGTAGCGCGTGTCGCCGAGGCCTTGTGGGCCGAGTCACATGGTACGACACCGACCAAGTTGTCAACGGCCAAAACCATGGAAATGAAACAGTTGATTGAGTCGTTTTCGGCGATGCGCAAGCAGGTCGCTGAGCGTCAACAGGCGCTCGAATATCAGGCCCTGCATGATTCGTTGACGGCCTTGCCTAACCGTGTGCTATTGAATGATCGTCTTGAACAGCAGATTAACCTGGCCGCGCGCGCGGACAGCACACTGGCATTGCTGATTATGGACCTGAACGGTTTCAAGGAGATCAATGATACGCTCGGTCACCAGATCGGCGACAGGGTGCTGGTTGCGGTTGCGGAGCGCATCCATGAGCAGTTGCGCCTTGCAGATACGGTCGCCAGGATGGGTGGGGACGAGTTCGCGGTGTTGCTGACAGACGTCAACAAGGACGAGGCCGTCGTGCTGATCGAGCGCATTGTCAAGTCGCTTGAGCATCACCTCGAGATTGGAGGACACAAGTTGCATATCAGCGCCAGTATTGGTGTCACGATGTATCCGGATCATGGGCATAATGCCAAGATTCTAGTGCAACGTGCCGATGTTGCGATGTACATGGCGAAGCGTTCGCATATACCGTATACATTTTATGACCGCGAGCAGGATACGCATAATATCGGTTGGCTGACGCTGCCTGCCGAACTGGAAGTGGCCTTGAAGAAGGATCAGTTGCAGCTCTATTATCAACCCAAGGTGGAAGCCGTCAGCGGAGCACTAAAAGGCGTTGAGGCATTATTACGCTGGCAACATCCCCGTCACGGCTGGGTCAATCCGGAAGATATCGTTGAGCTGGCCGAATCGAGCGCGCTGATCGCCGAATTGACAAACTGGGTCATTGACCGTGCCCTCACTGACAGTGTGCGCTGGCGCAATGACGGATTGCAGGTCAGTATGGCGATCAACCTGTCGCCGCAAAATTTGCATGATCCGACTTTTGTCGATCAGGTCAGCGAGGCGCTGACTCAGCATGGCGTGAATGGCGATGTGCTGACCCTGGAGATTACCGAGAATGCCTTTATCAGTGATCCGGCGCAGGCCGTAACAAGCATTCATCAGTTGCGTGCCATGGGTATCAGGATTGCGATAGACGACTACGGTACCGGATTTTCATCCTTGTCATACCTGCGTCAGTTGGCCGTCAATGAATTGAAAATCGACAAGGTTTTTGTCATGAACCTGGACCAGAATGAAGATGACCTGACCATTGTACGTTCGACGATTCATATGGCACAAAGCCTCGGCCTGGAAGTGGTCGCCGAGGGTGTGGAGAAGGTTATGTCGCTACAATTACTGCGTGAACTGGAATGCGACTATCTGCAGGGCTATCTGATCAGTGAGCCACTTTCCGATGCTGAATTCCGCGCATGGCTGGATAAATGGGGCGGTTATAACACGATGGATGCGGGAATAAAGGATTCGGGAAATCGCGCCAGTTAAGGACAAGAAAATGCCCCATTCTGATGAATGGGGCAATGATAGAGGGTCACATTTTCCTCAAGGAGCGATTAAATAATGGCATATATTGGCGCTATTAGTATTGATATAGATCAAAAAAACGTCTGTGCCGATTATTTTTTATCATGCCCGCGCAAGGCCCGATCGACCAGTTCGATCCAGTGTAGCACCGGCACCGGCGAACGGGTCTGCATATGCATCAGGCAGCCGATATTGGCGGTGGCGATGCACTCCGGCTCTTGTGCGCACAGATTGGTGAGCTTGTTGTCCAGTAATTGACTGGACAGTTCGGCTTGCAAGACAGAATAGGTCCCGGCAGAACCGCAGCAAATATGGGCGTCGCGCGGATATTGCAACTGATAGCCGCATTGTTTTAACAGCGGCTCGATCGTATTGGTGATTTGCTGGCCATGTTGCAGGGTACATGGCGAGTGGAAGGCAACGATCTGTGCAGGTACAGTACCTATGACCTGCTGAAGAGGCAGTTGGCTCATCAGCTCGCTGATATCCAGGGTCCTGTCACTGATCATTCGAGCCTTGTCATGGTATTCCGGATCATCCTCGAAGTAGTGATGGTATTCCTTCATATGCGCAGCACAGCCGCTGGCGGTGACGATAATGCCCTCGATGCCGTCCTGCAAACGTGGCCACCAGGCATCGATGTTTCGTTTCATCTGCCTGCGCGCATCTGCATTCGCAGCCAGGTGCTGGTCAACGGCGCCACAACAGCCCGATTGCTGTTCCCGCACAAGCTGTATCTGGAAACGGTCGAGTACCCTGGCGGTAGCGGCATCTATCTCCGGATGAATGACATTCTGTGCACAACCATCCAGAATTAGCATTTTTCTGGCGTATTGCCGTGCAGGCCAGGGACTGTTTACAGGTAATGCCGGTATTTTCTGTTTCAGTACGGCGGGCAATAGCGGTTTGCATAAATTGGCCACGCGTAACAACAGACGCAGGCGCGACGGCTGCGGGACGATTTTTCGCAATAACAGGCGCTTGATTCTTTCCGGCAAGGGGCGGGCAACCTTTTCCTCGATCCATTCACGCCCGATATCGACCAGCCTGCCATATTCAACCCCGGAAGGGCAGGTGGTTTCACAGGCGCGACAGGTCAGGCAGCGATCGAGGTGCAGCTGGGTATGACGCGTGACCGGCTGACCCTCCAGCATTTGCTTGATCAGGTAGATCCGGCCACGCGGACCATCGAGTTCGTCACCCAGCAATTGGTAGGTCGGACAGGTGGCCGTGCAGAAGCCACAGTGTACGCAATTGCGCAGGATACGATTGGCCTGTTGGCCGCGGTTTGTTGCCAGGAATGTCTGCGGTAGCTTAGTCTGCATTACAGCGCCTTGTACATGCGTCCGGGATTGAGGATATGCTGCGGATCAAAGGCCTGCTTTAGTTGTTGCTGGATCTGCAGCATGGGCGCCGGCAACGGCTGGAACGCATCTTCCTGCCGAGGGCCATTGCGATAAAGCGTGGCATGGCCTCCGGCTCTGGTGGTTATACGCCTGATACTGTCGGCGCTGCTGGTGCTGACCAGCCAGCGTTGCGCGCCGCCCCAATCCAGGAATGTTTTGCCGTCTACTGCAAGCATGGGTGTATTGGGCGGCACGGAAAGTCGCCATAGTGGTCTGTCGACGTCGAAGAAGGTGTGGGTATGCTCGCGCAATCGTACCCACATATCCCCGTCTTCCCCGACCAGGTCACCGCCCATCTTGTTATGCGCGCTTTTCAGTGCCGATTCATTACCTGACAGGCGAAAATACAAATGATTTCCATCATGGCAGGCTGCTGATATCGGCATCGGTCTCTGGCTCCAGCGCGCGATGACCTGTAAAGCCTTGTCGGTATCGACCTCTTTTCTGATCGTGAACTCCTGCTGCGGCCTGGGGATTACACGGATCGAAATGTCGAGGAGGACGCCGAGGGTACCCATCGCGCCGGCCATCAGTCTGGACACATCATAGCCGGCCACATTTTTCATGACCTCGCCACCGAACTGCATGATCTGTCCATGACCATTGATGATGCGGCAACCGAGAACGAAATCGCGCGCGGCGCCGGCATAGGGCCGGCGTGGCCCGGACAGGTTGCAGGCGATGGTGCCACCCAATGTTGCCTGTTCACCAAAAGCGGGGGGTTCGAAACCCAGCATTTGCCCATGTACGTGCAGGCACTGATGGATGGTTTGCAGGCTGGTGCCGGCGCGTGCAGTCAGCACCAGTTCGGCCGGCTCGTAATGGAGGATGCCACTATGGCCGCTGACCTCGAGCACCTGGGCCTCGCAGGGATTACCGTAGAAGGACTTGCTGTTACTGCCCTGAATCGCCAGTGGCTGCTGCCGTTGCAGTGCATCCTGCACCTGTGCATGGATGTCGTTTGCCAGATCCGCCATCAAAAACGTTCCAGTTCAGGGTGCGGCAGTTGACCGCCATGTACATGCATGGCACCGAACTCGGCACAGCGATGCAGGGTGGGTACGGCCTTGCCCGGATTCAATAGCGACAGGGGATCAAAGGCCGCCTTGATGGCATGGAATTGCTGCAGTTCCTGTTCGTCGAACTGGATACACATCTGGTCTATTTTCTCGATGCCGACACCATGCTCGCCGGTAATTGTGCCGCCTGCCTCGATACAGAGTTCGAGGATCCTGCCGCCCAGTGTTTCGGTGTTTTCGAGTTCTCCGGGTTTGTTGGCATCATACAGAATCAGTGGATGCAGGTTGCCATCGCCGGCATGGAAGACATTGGCAACAGGCAACTGGTATTCGTCAGACAGTTCCGAGATACGTCTCAATACCCAGGCGAGTTTGCTACGCGGGATCGTGCCATCCATACAATAGTAATCCGGTGCTATACGCCCGACCGCCGGAAACGCGGCCTTGCGTCCCTTCCACAATTTTTGCCGCTCTGCTTCATTTGCGGCAGTTGTAATCTGTGTGGCCGCATTGTTAGTTAGCAAGCTGCGTACACGCATGACCTGTTCGGAGACTTCCTCGTTCGTGCCATCGAGTTCACACAGCAGGATGGCGGCGGCATCGACCGGGTAACCGGCATGGACAAAGTCCTCGGCGGCGCGTATCGCCGGATTGTCCATCATTTCCAGACCTGCCGGAATAATGCCGTCTGCTATGATGTTTCCTACTGCATGGCCGGCTTGTTCTACATCATCGAATGCAGCCATAATGACCTGTGCACGTTCCGGTATCGGTAACAGCTTGACCGTGATTTCTACGATAATACCGAGCATGCCTTCCGAGCCGGTCATCAGTGCCAGCAGGTCATAGCCCGGGCTGTCCAGCGCATGACTGCCGATGGTCAACAGTTCTCCATCGATAGTGACTATTTTCAGGCGACTGATATTGTGTACAGTCAGGCCGTATTTCAGGCAATGCACGCCGCCGGAATTTTCGGCCACGTTGCCACCAATAGTACAGGCGATCTGCGATGACGGGTCCGGCGCATAATACAAGCCATGTTCAGCGACGGCCTCGGATATGGCCAGGTTGCGGACGCCGGGTTGTACGCTTGCCAGGCGTTGTTGGGGATCGACAGCAATGATTTTGTTCAGTCGCGCAAGACTGAGCAGTACGGCATCTTCACGCGGTAATGCGCCGCCCGACAGTCCGGTGCCGGCACCACGGGCAATCACCGGGATACGCTGTTCATGGCAGATACGTACAATCGTCTGCACCTGATCGATGGTTTCAGGCAGGGTAACCACGAGCGGCAGGCGACGATAGGCTGAAAGCCCGTCGCATTCGTAGGGTCTTAGGTCCTCCGCTTCGTGGAGTATCGAGTCGCTGTCCAGGATGCGTGACAGCCTGTCGAGTAATTGTTTTTTATCGATCGAATTTTGCACACGCATAATCTAAAGGAATGGCGGACGATTGCAAGCCTTGTTGTAATTAACGTTTCTTGTAAGGTTATTATTCTGTTCGTAGTGCATCGACCGGATTCATATTCGCGGCCTTGCGTGCCGGGAGTACACCGGATAGCAGACCAATCATGATCGCAATACCCTCGGCCAGCAGTACATATTGGAGCGGTGTGTGTACGGGAAGCGCCGGAAACAACAGATGCAGCAGCTGCGCCATACTGATACCAAAAATCAATCCTAGTAGACCGCCAATGGCCGATAGGATGGTGGCTTCACCGAGAAATATCCATAATACCTGGGTCTGTCTGGCACCAAGTGCCCGTAACAGACCGATTTCCGCGGTACGTTCCTGGATTGCAATCAGCATGATTGTCAGGATACCCACGCTGCCAACCAGTAATGAGATACTGCCCAGCGCGGCCACGGCAAAAGTGAGGATATTGAGTATATCATCCATCACATCCAGCATCTGCTGCTGCGTTACTATGGTGAAGTCTTCACGCCCATGGCGGGCAGTGAGTACCCTTTTAATTGAACTGACAATCTGTTGTTCATCCCGACCTTCCTCATACATCAGATTGATTTCCATCAGGCCTTCTCGGTTATACATGCTCAATGCCCGTGCAGCAGGTATATATACCGTATCATCCAGGTCAAAGCCAAGAACCTGCCCCTTTTGTTCCATCACACCAATAACGCGAAAGTTCTCACCGCCGATACGAATCTTCTGGCCGAGTGGATTGCTGGCACCAAACAATTCCTGTTTAAGCTTGTAGCCGAGAACGGCAAAGGCGCGTGGGGAAATAATCTGGTCTCGTGGCAGGAAGCGGCCGGAAGCAATCTGAAATACATATGCCTTTGGCATCTCCGGCCCAACACCAGTTACAAGGGTGCGTCGTTTGCGCCCGTGGGCTTCTATCTCTGCATTACCGACAACAGTGGGTACAATTGCCTTGATATGGGAAACACGGCGCAAGGCTTCACTGTCCTCGATGGTCAATGGGTTGTCATTACCGAATACGCCAATTGATGATCCCATGGTACTTACTTTGCCAGGTGTGATTTTTATTAGAGTCGTACCGAATTGGGTGAATTCAGTCAGTACAAATCGATGAATGCCTTCGCCGATTGACGTCAACAACACGACGGAAGCAATGCCTATGGCAATACCCAGTATGGTCAATGAGGCGCGTAGACGTTGCGTATAGATGGCGCTGTAGGTGAGATGGCTGAAATCGCTTAGATTCATGGTTTACCTGCGTGCCAGTGCCTGTATCGGGTCAAGCCGCGCTGCACGTCGTGCCGGCATGGCACCAAAAATCAGCCCGGTACAAACCGCCAGAAGAAAAGCGGCAGCAACAGCCCAGACAGGGGCCATGTTGTCGAGGGCGGGGAACATGTAATGAATAAACAGGTTGCTGATATAGCCAATGGCTATACCCGCCAGTGCGCCTACTGCGGTCAGTAGTGAGGCCTCGATCAGAAACAGGGACTGAATTTGATGCTGTGATGCGCCAATGGCCTTGAGCAATCCGATTTCTGTAGTGCGTTGACTGACGGTGACCAGCATGATGTTCATGATCAGGATGCCGGCAACGGTTAGGCTGATTGCGGCTATACCGCCCACCGTCAGTGTCAATGATGTGAATATCCTGTCGAATGTTCCCAGCACTGCATCCTGAGAGATGACTGTGACATCCTCCTCGCCCTGGTGTCTGGCTTTGATGGTTTTGATGATATGTTGCTTGACCTTCTCCAGTGCATCACGGGAGCGCACCTCGACCAGGATGCGGAACAGCGAAGGGGTGTTGAACAGGTTTTGTGCTGAGACGGTCGGGATGATTACGATGTCCTCGACATCCACGCCAATCGAACGACCTCCTGATGCCATTGTGCCAATGACACGAAACTGGCGATCGCCGATACGAATTTTTTTGCCAATAGGATTCTCGTTTTTGAAAAGTTCCTGGCGCAGTTTGCTACCGATAACGCAAACTGCCGAGGCCCTGGTATTATCAGCGCCGGGAAGAAAACGGCCACGCGCCATTTTCCAGTTCCTCAGTTCAAGCAATTCCGAGTTCGAACCGAGCACCGGGGCTTCACGGCTCAGTTG
Organism: uncultured Gammaproteobacteria bacterium; assembly: GCA_947258655.1. GTDB lineage: Bacteria > Pseudomonadota > Gammaproteobacteria > JAADHQ01 > JAADHQ01 > JAADHQ01. The sequence goes on from CAMYJD010000022.1 coordinate 54,669, forward strand.
TTGCCACGATACATTGGCGGCACCGACGACGACAGGTGCGATGCGATGGACCTGGGCGTGTTGTTTGAGGCTCAGGGCGTCCAGCAGGGTCAGATCACGTGGTGTTTCGCCACTGAATATATTCAAAGCGGTGCCGGTGGTTTCTGTTTTACCGGGTATCACAATCAGGAGATTGGTTCCGAGGGAGGAAAATTCAGATGTTACATAGCGACGTGCGCCTTCACCCAGGCCGGTCAGGATGACGATTGATGCGACACCGATAGATATGGCCAGTAACATCAGTGTGGCGCGTAATGGATGGCGTATGATCGCACCAACAGAGAAGCCGAGCATATCGACTATTGCCATTGACATTAGTTGCTGCCCGTATCCACTGTGATTGCGCCATCAACAAAGCGTATTTTTCTGTGCGCGCGTTCGCCCAATTCCGGGTCATGGGTCACGATGATTAAAGCCATCCCCTGCTGATTCAGATTTTCCAGGATATTGATGACATCATGACCCGAATGGCGATCAAGATTGCCGGTCGGTTCATCGGCGAGGATGACTCGTGGTTGCATGATCGTGGCCCTGCCGATGGCAACCCGTTGACGCTGGCCGCCAGACAGTTGTTCCGGCTTGTGTTTGGCACGATCAGTCAATCCCAGTGTGTCGAGGATCTTTCTGGTACGTTTGCGTCGTTCAGCGGCTGCGATACCGGCCAGCATCATCGGCAGGGCAATGTTTTCTTCTGCGCTGAGGCGCGGTAATAGATGAAAGAACTGAAAAACAAAACCGATCTGGGTGCTGCGTATGACGGCCTGCTGTTCATCGCTCAGATGCGTAACGACTTCCCCTTCCAATTCATATTCGCCGGAACTGGGATTGTCGAGCAGGCCGAGGATATTCAGCAGGCTTGATTTGCCGGATCCGGAAGGACCCATAATGGACAGGTATTCACCATTGTCGATCGTCAGATTGATGTCCCTTAATGCATGGACCTGCTGATCGCCTACTTGAAAAACCCGGTTTATATCGGTCAATCTGATCATGCCGGGTTATTCAATAATGACCTCTGCACCGGCCTCCACACCCTTGCGATCGATGGAAGTGACAACCTTGTCGCCTTCCTGCAGACCACTCAATACCTCGGTATAGATCCAGTTGGAGATACCCTTGTCAATCGTTCTTTGTTCCAGCATGCCTGTTTCCGCATTATAGACCAGCACCGTATTTTCGTCCTTGACGGCCTCGGTCGGTATTCGCAGTGTCTTGTCCCTGACTTCTACAATGACTTCCGCATCGGCACTATAGCCGGGCAGCAGTTCCTCGATATCCGCTTTATTGTCAAAGTCGACCTCGATATCGACAGTGCGTGCCTGTTTCTCGATATCGAGCACATAGGGCGCAATTCTGCGCACTGAGCCACTGAAGCTTCTGTTGCTGAATGCATCGAGTGTAATTCGTGCGGGCATGCCGGTTTTCAATTCAGGGGCATCGACTTCATCAATGGGGGCGACGACATAGACGCAAGTCTGGTCGAACAGATCGATCGTCGGCAAGGTTGGTACGCCGATCGGCGAGGGTGTCGCGAATTCGCCTATTTCCCCATTGACTTCGGCAATGATACCTTTAAACGGTGCGTGCAGTTGTGTGCGTTGCAATTGTGCCTGGACAAGTTGTGTCTTCGCCTCGCTGACCTGTATGCTGGCCTGGGCCGCGCGGCATGCAGCCCCTTTTGCCTGGGCGTTACCGACGGCGCGATCAGTGTCTTCATCAGAGGCAAGTTTTTTCTTGCGCAGGGCCTTGAGCCTGCTGGCTTCCTTCTTGGCAACCTCCGCAGTTACGCAGGCCTCTGTGGCGCGCGACCGGGTGGCCCGGGTTTCCTTTTCAGAGAGCAGCAGTTCGGCCTTGATATCCTCGTTCCAGATTTCCAGCAACAGGGAGCCGGTCTGAACCTTGTCTCCTTCAGTTACCTGCAGACGGGCAATCTGGCCAGCAGTGGCGGGTGCCAGACGGGCACGCTTACAACTACGCACCGTGCCGGCACGGGTATTGGTTACGGTGTTTTCGACCTTGCCGATGCTAACCTGCTTTATTTTCACACTGACCGCTTCGGGGCGGGTGACGTGCCAGATCGTCACGGCTATGATAACGACCAGGATTAAGAATAGTATGAGTTTCCCTGAATACCTGTTCATATTATCCTGTCAATACGGATAGTATGGCGTGACTAATCCACAATCCGTACTGCCAGTACATCACATTCAGCATTATGCAGGACAGGGTAGGCCGTCGAACCCAGTATGCGTTGTATGCCGTGACGACCATGGGAGCCGATGACGATCAGGTCGGCCTGTTTGTCCCTGGCATGTTGGGTGATTTCAGTTTTTGGTATGCCTGTAAGCACGATGGTGTGGTCTGTATTGATTGAATGTTCGTTAGCGAGTTGAGCGAGGCTTTCTTCGGCCTGTTTCACAATCTCCTCTTCATTACTGTACCAGTCTGGCACAATAATGGGTTCATAGCCGAAATCGATCGGAGGCAGGAATTCCACGACATGAACGAGAAAAACTGCGGCCTGGTTTTGTGTCGCAAGTTCGATACCTCGTGTGAGTACCTGCTTGCAGGCCGGTGAAAAATCGACGGCAATAACAATGCGTTGATAGGCAGACATCTCTCTACTCCAGTTGCAGCCCCCGCATTCTGATGTTGCTTTTGTAAATCCAGGGCTTTTGCACCGAGTAATAGATCAGTGCAAAATGCACGCATTACTATCAATCTGTATTTACAGATTGATAGTAATTATTAAACTAACTTTCCTTACCGCATCAGAAAGCGCATATCGATAAATTTATGTCAGTATGCGGATAAGGTCAGAAATGCGTTTTTCATCGGGCTCAGAACCCCGTAATTCCTCGGTATACAGATATGCCGCCAGGCGTGCCTGCTGGTCCTGATTGAGATCCACGTCCAGTTTCTTGGACATTTCCTCGGTTCTGATCAGGCACTCCTTCAGCATCTCAACATCCACTTCAGGTCGGGCACTGACATCATATTGCAGCCACTCCGGAGTTACCTTCAGAATACTGGCCAGTTTTATGATATTGTCCTGCGAAACATTGCCGCCAGACTCCCAGATCGAGACACTGGCACGGGAAATATCCATACGCCTGGCCAGTTCGGCCTGGCTGATGCCGGCTTTGATTCTTGCCTTTTTGATTCTACTACTGAGACTTTCGCTGCGTCCTTTAAATGTATCAATTGCGGTATTTGTTTCCATTTTTATATCTCATAGCTGTGATTGATTTACGGTCCGATCGATAAGACTAAAATCCCTTTGCTTAATAATATGAATATACGTCCAAATGCACTGATGTTCAATATTATTTGTTGAATTCGTCTGAAAATTTGACAGATTCTTCATATTGGGTTTATGTTTTTCCACCTGCTAAAAGGCTGATTTTCATGACAGTATAGACAGTCAGGTACATAATTACCGGTTTATATCGATTCTCATGGACAGGTCGATGGCGCGGATGTCCTTGGTCAACGAACCGACAGAGACAAAATCAACACCACTTTCTGCTACTTTTCTAATGGTTTTCAGGGTGATGCCTCCAGATGCCTCGAGCTCGGCCCTGCCGGCGGTCAGTGTGACGGCATCCCGCAGCTGTGCATGGTTCATATTGTCGAGTAATATTCTGTCGGCACCGGCCTCGAGTGCCTGCTGCAGCTGTTGCAGGTCTTCCACCTCGACCTCGAGCATTTTATTGGTGCCGATCTCACGCGCGTTATGAATGGCCGCGGCGATTGAGCCAGCCGCAGCAATATGGTTTTCCTTGATCAGGATCGCGTCATAGAGCCCGATGCGGTGATTGCTGCAGCCGCCACAATGAACCGCATATTTTTGTGCCAGGCGCAGACCCGGCAAGGTCTTGCGTGTATCCAGAATGCGTGTATTCAGATCGGCAACGATATCGGCATATTTCCTCGCCAGTGTTGCTGTTGCCGACAGGGTCTGCAGGAAGTTCAGCGCGGTGCGTTCCGCCGTCAGCAATATGCGTGCATTGCCTTCGACCTTACACAGGACCTGCCCGGGCTCGACCTCGTCGCCGTCACTGACTTTCCACTCAATCCGGGTCATCGGGTCAAGCTGCAGAAATGCAGCATTGAACCAGTCCTGTCCGCAAATGGTTGCATGTTCACGACAAATGATCGTCGCGTTCGCCGTTTGTTGTGCTGGAATCAGTGATGCGGTGATATCACCATCACCGATGTCTTCCGCAAGCGCGATGCGTACCTGTTGTTCCAGGTCCTTTTTATAGTCGATCAAGTGCCTGTCTTTCCTTATTCGCTGACTTTAAGCAGTTCCACTTCAAACGCCGGCATGGCATTGGGCGGGATTACACCACCGGCAGCACCATAGCCCAGGCGATGGGGAAACTGAACGGGTCAGTACGATCCTTGCTGGAGTCGAATTTGGTGCTGTCATAATCAATACCTGGTTCCGTACTTACATGGCGTTATTCTAGCATGGCTATGGCATGTAATCAGGGGTATTGTCGCAATGTCAATGTATCGCCACGTTGAATCAATTCCAGTTTTTTCAATACATTCATGCCCAGTAGCACGCCTTCATCATCCATATAAGGGTTGATATTGGCGCTGATGTCATGCAATACAATATCGGCGATGCGCAGTTCCTGCAGGCGTGTGGAATAAACCTGGATAGTGCCGTTGGCCGTATTCACACTCAGTGGAAAGCCTTTTTCCAGGCCAATGCGACTGGCGAGCCGTTCCGGTATCGACACATTGGTCGCTCCGGTGTCGAGTAAAAAGGTGACCTTATGGTTATTGATGTGTCCGGGCGTAATATAGTGTCCGGCACGGTTACGCAGCAGCTGTACCTCGCGGGTACCGGATTCCAGTATACGGCCTTGCAGATCCTGATTGGGATTATGTTGCTTTTCCAGCAGATCATTAAAAAACAGTGTCAGCAACCCGAGGACGATGAGCCAGGCGGCAATAATCATACCCTTGCCAATGGATTTGCTATGATCTTGTGACATCCAGCGATTATACCGGGATCCGGCAATGCAGATCAAAATGCGCAGATAGTGTAGAATTTGCGCATGCAATTAAAGAGTAACCATAGTGAGCAGGAAGCCGAGCGTCTGCGTATCAGCGAAATCTTCCATTCATTACAGGGTGAGGCAAACACGGTCGGCTATCCTACCGTGTTTATTCGCCTGACCGGGTGCCCGTTACGCTGTGGCTATTGCGACACCAGCTATGCCTTCACAGGTGGCACCTGGATGGAGCTGGATCAGATCATAAACAGTGTCCAGACCTATGGCGCACAGCATGTTACCGTCACCGGCGGCGAGCCATTGGCACAAAAGGCATGTGTGGTTTTACTCGAACGTCTGTGTGATCTCGGCCTGCAGGTGTCACTCGAGACCAGCGGTGCGCTGGATATCAGCAATGTCGATGCGCGTGTCAGCCGGGTTATGGATCTGAAAACCCCGGGGTCGGGCGAGCAGGATAAAAATCGACTGCAGAATATCGAGCTATTAACCCCGCATGATCAGCTCAAGTTTGTGATCAGTGACAGACAGGATTTTGACTGGGCCTGTGAACAGATCAGGGCCTATCGTTTGACCGAGCGTTGTGAGGTCCTGATGTCACCGGTATTTGAACAGATGGATGCAGCCAAACTGGCGCAATGGGTGCTCGAGTCAGGTCTGCAGATCCGCTTCCAGTTGCAATTGCATAAACTGTTGTGGGGTGACGAGCCCGGGCGTTGACCATGCGTCTGCTAACGAGCACGTATAATCAGGTTTAATCGTGATGAATGAACAGAACAAGGCCGTTGTCCTCGTATCCGGGGGGTTGGACTCAGCAACGACACTGGCGATGGCGCGCGACCAGGGATTTGCATGCCATGCGCTGAGCTTCCACTATGGCCAGCGCCATGTCGCCGAGCTCAATGCGGCCGAACGGGTGGCACAATCACTTGGCGCGGTCATGCACAAGACCATCCATATTGACCTTGGCGGTATAGGCGGCTCGGCATTGACCGACCACTCTATTGATGTGCCGGACAAGGCCGGTAGCGGCATACCCGTGACCTATGTCCCTGCACGAAATACAGTATTTCTGTCGCTGGCGCTGGCCTGGGCCGAAGTGCTTGAGGCGCGTGACATCTTTATCGGTGTTAATGCCGTCGATTACTCGGGGTATCCGGATTGTCGCCCGGATTACATCAGTGCCTATGAAAAAATGGCCAATCTGGCAACCCGTGCCGGTGTCGAGGGTCATCCTACTCATATACAGACACCACTGATAAATATGACAAAAGTCGCGATTATACAGGCGGGCTCTCGTCTTGGTGTCGACTATAGCGAGACCGTATCCTGTTATGCCGCCGATGCGCAGGGAAGGGCCTGTGGCCGCTGTGATTCCTGCAGGATACGGCGCGAAGGCTTTGCCGCGGCCGGCCTTGCTGATCCAACGCAATACGTAAGTTATTGAATTCAATGCAAAGCGATGCATAAAAGCTGGATATCTGTATATCATCAAGGTAGAATAGCCGAGTTTTTTATCCAGGTATCCTGTTATGCAGATAGGATGCAACAGTAATTAGCTTGATAATTGAGGGTATTGAAATGGTTTTTCAGGATTTTGCCAGCGCACAATCTTATTTCCTTTGGGCCACGTTTATTGTCGCTCTGGTAATGGGTGCTGTGGTCAATAAAACAAATTTTTGCACAATGGGTGCGGTATCCGATTCGGTCAACATGGGTGACAATGGACGTATGCGCGCCTGGTTCCTGGCTATCGCGGTTGCCATGCTCGGAGTTGTGATCCTGGAAGCTATGAACCTTGTCAATACCGATAGTGCATTCCCTCCCTATCGTGGCGATCAGTTGATCTGGGCAGAGAACCTGCTTGGTGGAATCGTATTCGGTATCGGTATGACCCTGGCCAGTGGTTGCGGTAACAAGACCCTGATTCGTATCGGTGGCGGTAATATCAAGTCGATCATGGTACTGCTGGTTATCGGTGTGATCGCCTATTATATGATTAATCCGTTCCCGGGTAGTGACCAGACCCTGATGTCACTGCTGTTCTTTGACTGGATTCGTCCGCTGGCGGTATCTTTGAAAACCCCTCAGGATCTTGGCGCTATCATCGATGCAGAGCATGTTGAACGTATGCGAATGGTCATCGGCGGATTTATAGCCGTAGTGATACTGTTCATCGTCTTTATCTCCAAGGAATTCCGTAGCAGTTTTGACAATATCCTCGGCGGCCTTGTCGTCGGCCTGGCTGTCCTGGCTGGCTGGTATATCAGTGGCGCCATGGTAAAAATCGAAGCAGAAGGCGAGTTGTTACGCCTGATTGATTATGCGCAAAACTGGGATATGCTGGCTGACAGCGATGAGGGCAAGCCTGCCGAAATGCGTTCACTGAACTCGCAGTCATTTACCTTTATAAATCCGATGGGCCAGACCTATGGCTATGTGACTGGAGGTTTTGCAGCGAAATACCTGACCTTTGGCCTGATGGCGCTGTTTGGCGTTATTGCCGGTTCCTTCCTGTGGTCTGTCGTGACACGCAGCTTCCGTATTGAATGGTTCGCTTCTTTCAAGGATTTTTTCAATCACCTGATCGGCGCGGTGCTAATGGGTTTTGGTGGCGTACTCGCCGTTGGTTGCACTATCGGTCAGGGAATTACCGGCGTCTCCACACTTGCGCTGGGTTCAATGATTGCACTGGCCGGTATCATCTTCGGTAGCGCGATAACGATGAAAATACAGCTTTACAAGATGATGTATGAAGATGCCAGTTTCATGTCTGCCTTTATTACCGGCCTTGTCGATATGCGATTACTGCCGAAGGGTATGCGTAAACTGGAAGGAATCTGAAAAAATACCACCGGGGGTCTTGCGATTCCCGGTGGTTCCAGTATCATGCGCTTTCTAATATTTCGGGCCGTTAGCTCAGTTGGTAGAGCAGTGGACTTTTAATCCATTGGTCGTGCGTTCGAGTCGCACACGGCCCACCATTTTTACATATCAGGGGAGCAGTCAGCATGCTGATTGCTCATCCCGATTCCTCTATTGAACGCCATATCCACGTGCCGTTTATATATTTCTCAGGCGTAGAGCAATAACCTGGATAAACAGGTCATACCCCATTGTGAATGATGTGTGCCTGCAGGATAAGCGGATCCGCGTATATTCTGCGCGATAAGTCGGGAATACGCCTGTGTGTTGCCCTCAAGGTTTGCGCGACAGGGTATCTGTCCTATCCTGACGCCAATCAGGTAAAAAAAAGCCCCGCATCGCGGGGCTTTTTCTGCATCCAGGTGTGGAATTACATTTCAAGGCCGGGATTCGTTCCGAGTCCCTTGATCTTGGGTTCATTGAACTCGGAGATCTTGACGACAGTCTTCTGGTTACGCAGGTATTCGGAAACAACATCCCAGATAGGGCGTCCTTCCAGTGGTTGGGCGACACTGGCCCAGCCGGCGACCATGTATTTCTTGCCGGGGGTGACCTTTTCGTCGTTCAGCTCCATATCGGTAATGCGTTTGCCAATGGTCTCGGTCGGATCGATCGCAAACTTCAGGCCACCGACACGAACCATATCACCACCTTGCTGGTAATACGGGTCAGTGTTGAAGATATTATCGGCAACATCTTCCAGTACCGTCTTGATGAATTCACCGGTCATCTCGTTACGTGTGACAACCGGGTAGGTCAGGCCAGTCTGGGTCATGACGTGGTCGAAGGTGATGTCCTGTCCCGGCAGGACGCTGACACCCCAACGGAACCCAGGTGAGAATGCAATCTCGGCATCCTGGACTTCCATCAATGCATCACAGATCAACTGGTCAAAGGTGCCGTTGAAGTTACCGCGTCGATAGAGTAGGTCACCGGCAACGGCAAGCTTCTCTTCGAGTTTGTTTTTCATGTTGAAGGTCTTGCCTTCGAAGGTGACATCCTGATCGCGCATCTTGTTGATATAGGTGGTCATCGTTGTGTCGGGTTCGATCAGGTTCGAGAATACCGGCAGCATCTTGAAGCGGAAATCACGGACCTTGCCGTTTTTAACATCAAAATCCAGTACCGATAGGAACTTGCCATTGGATCCGGAGTTGATGACCAGGGTTTTGCCAGCGGCGTTGCTGACTTCAACAGGGGCAGGAACCGCATCATGCGTGTGACCACCCATGATTGCATCAATGCCCGTTACGCGGCTGGCCATCTTCAGATCGACGTCCATGCCATTATGTGACAGTACGACAACGACCTGCGCGCCTTCGCCGCGGGCCTTGTCGACCATCTCCTGCATATTCTCATCGCGGATACCAAAGCTCCAGTTAGGTACCATATAGCTTGGATTGGCGATCGGTGTATACGGGAACGCCTGACCAATGATCGCAACGGGGATGCCGTTAATTTCCTTGATCGTGTACGGCTTGAATACGGCCTCTTCGAATTCGCGGTCGACGACATTCTGGGCAACGAAATCGATATGACCTTCAAAGTCATTTTCGATGATTTCCTTGACGCGATTGGCGCCGTAGGTGAATTCCCAATGGCCAGTCATGACATCGACACCTAGCAGTTTCTGCGCATCAACCATATCCTGTGCATTGGTCCACACTGCAGTACCGGAACCACCACCCCAGGTATCACCACCATCCAGCAACAGTGACCCCGGGCGTGATGCGCGGATACTCTTGACCAGCGTGGCCAGGTGGGCGAAGCCACCGACAGCACCATACTGGTTGGCGGCCTCGGTGAAGTTCAGGTACGTGTAAGCATGGGCATCGATGCTGTTTTTCTTTATGCCAAAGTGTTTCAGGAAGGCATCACCAACCAGATGGGGAGCGTTGCCTTTCATGCCGCCAATGCCGATGTTGACGTTCGGCTCGCGGAAGTAGATCGGTAAAAGCTGGCCATGGCAGTCGGTATAATGCATCAGCGAGACATTGCCGAACGGAGGTACTTCATACATATTGCTCGGTGCTTTTGCTGCCTTGACGCCAGTGGGTGTGGTCACACCACCCTGGCCACTTTCGGAACCGGAATCGCATGCAGCCAGATTGAAACCAGCCGCACTGGCAACCGCTAGCATTTGCATAAATTCACGACGGGACATATTCATGATGAAGCTCCTCAAAAAATCTGTAATTTTGCATGCCTGTTCCTGGTCAATCCTGGTTTCATGCTGTGTACGTGGATTGTTCGGATAGTTGAATTCCGTGCATGCGGGTTATTATGTGTAAAAAATTATTACGCAAATATACCTTTTGTATCAGGCGATTTCTACTCTAAATCACCTATTATCGACTTTTATCGGTGAAATCAGCACAAAGACTTGCCTTGAGCTGCATTTGCAGCGTAAACCTGATCAACAAGGTAAAGATAGGTGCATGCCCTGGGTGCCGGGTATCAGGCGACTGGCAAGTATTCAGATAAAATCCGCCCATAAAAAAACCCGGCCAGAGGCCGGGTTTTAAGTTTAATGTCCTTGCCGGCGTTATTGCCTCAGCGCGGGTCCATTAACTTCGAGGCCGTTGCTCATATAAGTATGGAAATACTCAAGGGCCTTGAACTCGTCACTTTGCGCTTTGAACGGCTTGGCACGTACCTGTTTGTTACATCCACCGTAGCGGCGTTGGATGGTGCCAAAGCCACGCGTCGGGCCACGCTTGCCCCCGGCTTCGCTCTTTTTGGCCCATTTCTTACGCCAGACCGGGAAGTGCGTGACATGACCAATTGCCGGGCTGAGCAGGTTACCACGGGCCATATTGCCGGAATTATATACATGGCAGTCGGCGCATGAGAAGTTCAGCTGGCCGCGCTTGGCATAGAAATGGCGTTTGCCTCTTTCATAGATAGCCAGTGCACGTGGGTCATTGGGTACCTTGACATCCATTATCTTGCCCCGTGAGGTGTAGGACATATAGGCCGAAATAGCAGCGATATTGCCTTTCGCCCAACCCAGTTTTTTCTCACCATTGGAGACAAGGCAAGCGTTTATAGCACCTTCGAGCGTGACGATCTTGCCTGATTTGCTATCAAAGTACGGGTAGTTCTGGCGAATGCCAATACCACCGTTTTTGAAACAACTGGCAAAGGTCTTGCCATTCTTGAACGGCTTGTTGAACAGTTCCTTACCAAGGGCGACACCATCTTCATAGGCCGGTGCAAAGTCTTCAAACTCCAGCCATGCATCACGTCGAGCCTCGTCGATGGAATAGATTCCATCCTTGAAATCGGACATTTTGGTGTTCGGGAAACGCTTCTTGAAGTATTCCCTGAATGCCTGTAAATCTCCGCTAGGGCTCGCCATTGCCACGAGAGGCGCGCCGGCAGCTATGCTGATGGCGGTGGCGATAAGTAGGATTTTTTTCATTTTTTCCTCCAGTATTTTATATGGATTTTGCCTGTTTGGAGGCAGCTTATTTGACTGTCACCGTGTGCGAGTCGCTGGCACCGGTATTGTCGTTCCAGCTGATCTTCACACTATCGCCAGCGGCTGCGCCCTTGAACTTCATCGACAGGTAGGGGTTGGCCGATACCGCCGGTCCCCAGTCTGCATCCATGACGCTCTTGCCATTGTGCTCGACGGTCAGTTTCTGAATGAAATGGGCAGGAACCTTCTTGCCC
>CAMYJD010000023.1 GCA_947258655.1 uncultured Gammaproteobacteria bacterium
ATGACCCGAATATGGGGTGGACGATGGGGCTTGAACCCACGACCGCCGGAATCACAATCCGGAGCTCTACCAACTGAGCTACGCCCACCATAAACATGGCACGCCCGGCAGGACTCGAACCTGCTACCCTCGGCTTAGAAGGCCGATGCTCTATCCAGATGAGCTACGGGCGCATATCTCGTCTGCCTGGACAGGGAAATGACGAATCCAGATAATTAGTATCAACACAAACTTTAAAATCTGGTGAATGAAACCACTCGCTGATTTCATCGGTCATACCATCCAGTTCGAACTACATACGTCGAAAGTTCGACTCTATATACTGGGCACCATTTCGCCCAGACTTTTCAATTTGGTCGGGGTAGAGAGATTATTCGGGCTCTGCCCTCACCCCTTCGGGGCCGTCGTCGCTACGCTCCAACGTTAGTCGCGCCTTCAGCGCTCCTTTCGAACTGCCTATTTTATACGTCGGGAGTTCGAACCTCTCTACCCTGGGCACCTTTTCGCCCAGACTTTTCAATTTGGTCGGGGTAGAGAGATTCGAACTCCCGACATCCTGCTCCCAAAGCAGGCGCGCTACCAGACTGCGCTATACCCCGATATGTGCCATTGCTGACAAGGACAGGGATAATACGACTTGGCTTCGTTCAGGTCAAATATTCAGCAACAATTTTGACCAAAATCGGCTAATTAATCATCAATGTCGCTGCATTTGGCACAATTGCCCGAACGCAGCACATAATTCTCTTTCTCGAAATCGCCTGACATGAGAAAATACACAGCCATTTTACAGGAACTGGCATTTGATGAGCGCGAAAATCATAGATGGTAAAAAAATTGCTGCCGAGCAACGGGCTGAAATCGCAAAAAATATTGCCACACTAAACCGGACAAAGGGCTTCAGGCCCGGCCTCGCGGTGATCCTGGTGGGTGCAGATCCGGCATCAGAGGTATACGTCAGAAACAAGCGCAATGCCTGCGAAGAAGTCGGGATCATGTCCAGGGCCTATGACCTGCCGGCATCCACACCGGAACAGGAACTGCTGTCCCTGATTGACCAGCTCAATAATGATGAGGATATAGATGGTATCCTGGTGCAGTTCCCGCTACCCGAACAGATCAATACCGAGACAGTTATCGAACGCATTCGCCCGGATAAAGACGTCGACGGCTTCCACCCGTATAACATTGGACGTCTGGCTGTACGCATGCCGACCCTGCGCTCCTGCACACCCTATGGGGTTATTAAATTACTCCAGTCAATCGACGAGGAGTTTTATGGTCGCGAGGCGGTGATTGTCGGTGCGTCTAACCATGTCGGCCGTCCGATGGGTCTGGAATTATTATTGGCCGGATCTACAGTGACGACCTGCCATCGGTTTACGCGTGATCTGGCTGCCTGGGTCGGGCGCTCGGATATTGTCATTGTCGCTGTCGGCAAACCAGGCCTGGTCAAGGGTGAGTGGATCAAGCCCGGCGCTACTGTCATTGATGTCGGTATCAATCGCACCGCAGATGGTAAACTGGTCGGTGATGTTGAATTTGACAGCGCCTTCGAACGGGCTGCCTGGATTACTCCGGTACCCGGCGGTGTTGGGCCGATGACGGTCGCGACACTGATGGAAAATACCCTTGAGGCGGCTTGTACAAGGCGTGCTATCAAGATCTGACACGATACGACCATCGCCAATGATGGCTACTACTGATGCTTTATAACCACACCCTGTCCGGTCGGTAACTCGAGGATCATGTGTTCGCGCTGCTTCATAAATTCTAATTCAGCGAGCATCTGGTTCTGGTTAACCATCCAGCCGAAATCATCAAAAACAATGATACCTCCCGGCATTACCCTGTCGAACAGGGATTCGAGCGCCATAATTTCTGCGGCTTCTGAATTCATATCGATATGCAAAAAGGATATTTTTTCCGGTACCTTTTCTTCGAAGACAAACGGCACCGTTCCCGCGATTACATTAACATTTGGATAGACTGAAAAGGCCTGACGCACTTCCTGGTACAAGGCATCAGCATCATAGTTCGTATAATCCCAGGTCTTTCTTTCCTGTTCGGTCGAGGTCTCCTCTGGTAGACCGCTGAAGGTATCATACAGATAAAACTGCTTGTCTGATTTACCGAAATCCAGATAACTACACAGCACTTTGCTGCTAAAGCCCCGCAGTACACCACATTCAACAAAATCCCCCTCAATATTCATGGCGTGGCTTCCAGCCCATGCCAGGGTATGCAGACGCCAGACCAGGCTTTGCTCCTGGTCTGATTGCGCGTATTGCGAGAAGCATTGGGTAAAATGTGAATCCAGCGTGAATGAACGATTACGTGAAATGGTGATCAACATATCTGCAGCATAAACACCGGGAAAAATCTCCTTGATAGTGTTGTATGCCTGGACGAATGCCTGTTGTTTTTCCTGCGGGATTCCGTAGAACATAATAGGTATGTAACTAATGATTATTCATGCTTTATGTATAACACAACACTATTGTCGATGAAAGCGCCGTTTTGATCCATGTTAACAACAGCTACTTCAACAGGCAGAATTGCATTGTCTATCTCAGCGCTTATTGTGGATTTATGTACTTACCTAAATGTGTCGGTAATCCGCTAAAGCAGGCCTTGTAAAGCGGGGACTTAAGTAACTGGCGGGCGTCATAGTCTGTAGCGGCCAGATCATCTTCGAACAGACGTAGTTCCTGTTGCTGACCGTTATACTCACCATTACAATATTCATAAATAACATCTGTGCTGACATCAAACTGCCGAAAGGCATGCAGACCGCCATTGTAATGATGCAGGTTAATCAGGGTTTGTACAGGGGCATTGCGCTGCTCGGGAAGATAGGCCGCACTGTAATCCCTGATCAATTTGCCTTCGCTATTGTAGACATAGACCTCGATGCTGTGCACTACATCGGGATTATCTGTTTCCCATTGAATGATGCTGATGACCCTGTCGGTATCCTTGTCTGTATAGGTCACCTCGCGATAGAAGTCCGGATTGTCGCGGTAACCGCCAAACACCGCAGTTTCCTTGATGCGTTTACCCTCGATCTGTTTCTTGTGCAGTTCCAGTATCTGCTGCGAGAACGTGTTCCATGCCTTCACATGTTCATTATCGATTAGCATTTGACCGCCACTATCAACTGACCGTGCTGGCAGGCTTGCCGACAAGAACACTGTCACAAACAATAGAGAATAAAACGTACGCAACATGGTCAAACTCCCGTATTTACTGCTGTTTTCATTTAACTGGCCTATCATATTCAATCATACCTGCATCCTATGCTAGGACACCAGCTATATGAACAGGTTCCTGTCTATATCTGTAAAATATTTGTGATTGCCAGACTCTATCATAAGGACGCCCTAATACAGGTCTTGCATTGACGTAGACAGGTGGATATCAATAGCGAACGCATGCCTGCAATGTCAAGCTGGCATTCGTCCGCACTGTACAGCTTCTGACTGAGCGCATGCATATAGTCTCTGATGTCCTGCGCGCTGCCAATATTTTGCTGCCAGTAATACTGCCATTGGCTCACGGAAAGATTAGCCGGCCAGCCCATGGCCTGACCCAGAGCATTCATGGCCATGCGAATCTGTTCTGCGTCGTTGGCCTGTTGCAGTTGACGTCGAGCATGGTACAACTTGCGTAAATTGAAAAACGCACGTTGAACAGGATGACGTATTATCCATAACAATATCAGCGGCACGGTAACAACAATTAAAATAATAGACCAGTACATAACCGGCGTCATGGCAATCAGACCGTCAGGTACGTAGTTGCTGACTACAACACGCCTTTTCCCGACATCAAAGTACTGCAGACGTATCTCCGGCAACTGCACCCTGCCTGCAGCGGTCGGCGTAAACGGAATACTGTAATGATGCTGCTGCACCACGGTGTCATGATCGACTACAGTCGTCACGCCTGGATCTGACGGCAGAAACTGGATATCCCTGTTCGTGCGTATTTGCTGGCGAATATCGGGCATGGACTGTGCTCCGACAGCGACCCCTTTCAAGGTAATATTCCAGTAATAGACCTTGCCATTTCTAAGCGGTGAGAGCCACGACGAACTGGCTGACAACGCCGACTCCATTTCCACACGACCCATCGGAATATAGGGCGGCAGATAAGGCGGCAATGCGCTGACCTGAATCCGCTGACTTGCGAAACGAAACCTGTAACTATCCCGACCACCCTCGCTATAGACCAGTTGCGGTACGTTGACGTCAATCTTGCCGCTTCGACTGGTGCTGTAGAGTACATTCAGATCATAGCGATAACGCCTGCCAGCCGTTTCGGCCAATACTGTCTTGCGTGTCTCCAGCATAATGTATTCATCACCCGCATGTGGCCTGGATTCGATACGTAGGCTGATAAAAGCATCGTTGCTCTCGAGCTGGTAATGGATCTTCAGCATCTGCTGCGGATAGATGGAGCGTGC
Source organism: uncultured Gammaproteobacteria bacterium (assembly GCA_947258655.1). GTDB lineage: Bacteria > Pseudomonadota > Gammaproteobacteria > JAADHQ01 > JAADHQ01 > JAADHQ01. The sequence goes on from CAMYJD010000023.1 coordinate 4,469, forward strand.
AGAGAGGCTATAGACAATGCCGATATCCTCGTTGACCTGCATATGTCCGGGCTGCCTGACTTCTATGAGCCGGGCACTGCTATCTATATCGCCGGCCGACGCTGCTGGCCCGCTGGCCAAGGCCGGGAACACCATCATGATCAGCAACGCACAAAGATACCTGCATGGGCTTACCATGGCAGCACCCCGGGCTCGCTGATGGGCTGCTCCAGTGGTGCCGGAAATCCTTCCTCTTCTTCGAACAGGGATTTCCACAGACGCGACTGCTCACGCTTGCCCTGGATCACGATCCTGCGCGCCTGTAATAACTGCGTGGCACTGACCGCAGCGATTGCCCCTGTGCCTTGCACCTGTATCGTCTCATCGGCCACCTGTGCGCGCCCCTTGCCACTGGCAATGATATCGAGCAGGCCGGGATCGCGTTGCGACAATTCAGCACGCGCACCGCGAGCGGCATTGTCTTCCTTGTCATCAAGACTGAAGTCTCCCCCGCCGCTTGTATTCTGATCGGCCCGCAGGCTGCGTGGCCCCCTGCCGGCCCGCTGTGCACGTGCAGTGCTGGCAAACGGGTCCTGTGCCATTGACTCAATTACCGATTTTACAAAGGTCAGATTTGCCTGCGCGAATTGATGCTGCTGGTCATAACGCAGCGTATCTTCGAAGGTCGTCAGTGCAGATGAATACTTTTTGAGCTGAAAAAAGCTGTTGCCGAGATTATACAGGGCATTGGCGCGCTGCTTGTCCGTGTCAGCAACAAGAAAGGCCTGGGTAAACTGGGTGATAGCGCGCGCGTGGTCCTTGAGTTGATAGGCAGTCGAGCCTTCTCCCATTCTGGCAATATAGCCGCTATGAATTGCATAGATATCCATTGCCTTGCGGTAGTCCTTTTGTGCATAGGCCGCGTAGGCCGCTTTTTCACTGTCAGTACTCAGGACCTGGGCAAAGACATCGTTGTCATGCAACAAGGCGGCTGACAGACATAGCAGCATAATGCCTGCTTGTGCGAATCGTGTACCAGGCAGGCGCCATGGTAATGACATCAGCAGTAATATCAACAATGCCGGCACCAGTAACCAGGGATAGAGTTCAATCCAGGCCTGATCTGTTTCGGCGCCAGTCTCACTAGCCGCCTGCGCAATCGCTGCCTGTTGATATAATACCCCCAGGCTTCCGAGTTCGTCACTCATCGCGGCATATGCTCCTCCGCTCGAGCGTGCCAGGGCCTGCAGGTATGTGTCACGCAGACGAGTGCGCACAGGGCTGTTATCATGCACTAACCAGCCACCTTCAGGAGCCGCGACAGTTGTACCTGCCAGACTGCCAACACCCATAATGTATAACGGCGTTTTAAGCAGTTGCGCGGGTATTTCAGACTCGTCATGGGTCTCACCATCGGTCAGAACCACAATCGCCGGAGTATGGCTGTCCTGTAAATAGCGGTTGGCCAGTTCGATCGCCTCGCTCAGGTTACTGCCCATAGTCGGTAACAAGCCGGCCTGTATCCCTTTTATATAAAAACGCAAGGCATCGCGATCCCAGGTCAACGGGCTCAATAAATGCGCATGACCGGCAAACAAGATGATGCCGATACGGTCAGAGCTGTTTTGCGTCAGGAACCGATATAGTTCGGTTTTAACTCGCTTCAGGCGGTCGGGTCTGATATCGGTAGCCGTCATCGAGCGCGATACATCAACCACAACCATGACATCAGCCGCACGCGCGCGTTCGGGCTGTTGTAATGGATCGGGATAGCGTGGCCCCGCCAGCGCAACGGCTATCAATAACCAGCATAGCTGCATGAACAGGAAGCGCATCAACAGACGCACCCTGGTATCGCCAGCATCAGCCGCGACGACCCAGGGCAGCAATTGCGGGTCGGCATAGACCCGGTTCTGACGTCGATACTGAAGACTGACAAGTAGTGACATCAATGCGGGGTGCAAGGCCAGCAACAACCATAAAGGCTCTCTTAATTGCAGTGTAGCGGGTAGCAGGTCCATCATATTTGCGCCTGCTGGCGCAGGTGAAGTATTTGTAACAGGCTCAACACTATCACCGCCAGTAACAGTGGCCATTGATACAGAGGCTGGCGCAGATAAAGTATGCGTGGTTTTTTCTGCGCACGCTCGGCATGCTCGATATCCTTGATTGCATTGCCCAGTGTATGCGTATCACCCGCCCAGTAAAATTTTCCTCCGGTATGTTGCGCGATAGCCTCCATTTTGCGGATATCGGCTGGATCATATATCAGCCCCGACAGCTGTTGTTCGGCTGCTTCATAGGTGCGTGCGCCAATCGCGACCGTATACACACGCAGGCCTGCCTGGCGCGCCATTTCGGTGGCCACATCGGCATTAATCTTTCCAGTGACGCGGGTCGCATCGGTGAACAGGACCAGTACGCGTTGGCGGTTTGTCGACTGCTGTGCCTCGTGGACAGCCTGTGCCAGTGCATTACCCATGGCCGAGGTACGCCCTGCCATACCGGTATGTATACGCGCCAGCATCGTCTTTGCCAGTTCATGATCGGCGGTCAGCGGCACCAACGTATAAACCGCATCGGCATATACGACGATCGATACATTATCACCGCGTAATTGATCAATGAAACGCGACAGAATGCCCTTGAGCAAGGTCATGCGGTCCACACGTTGCCCCTGCAACAGATAATCACGCTGCATCATACTGATGGAGGTATCAACAACAAACACGATATCCCGATACTGCTCCGGGTCCTGCAGCTGTTGTCGCACCCACTCGGGACGCGCCAGGGCAACACTGCACAAACAGATAAATAGCCACACCAGTAATGGACGTAGGCCCGTCGCGAAGCCGGACTGACGCATGACCTTGCTCAGACTTATCTTTTTCAGTAGCGCATAATGAGGATGGTAATAGCGTTGCCTGATACTGAGCAAGGCGTCCGGAAAATGCAAGTGTACGCTGTTACGCCTGAGCAGCCTGACAATGACATACAGCACAAACAGTACCAATGGCAGCAACAACCATGGCCATTGACTGAACTGGAACTGCCAATCCTGCCCGTTCATATTCAACGCATCGGCCATAACAGCTTTTCTGTCCTCGCTATTGTCCGGGCAACAATATCGGCACAGCTATCCACACCCGAGAAACGCAAGTTGTTGCAATCGTCTATCAATGCCAGCCATTCCCGCCTCTCAAGCGTTGAAATTGTAGCGCTACGCAGATCCTGGCTACCACTGTATATGCGCAGGATTTCTGTAATAGCATCACCATAGCGGGCCGGATTCATTCGCATTGCCGCTCCATCGAGTTTACGAAAATAGCGCCGTGCCCTGGTTAATGGACGTTGGCGATAACGTGCATACAACACAAGACACGACAACACGACAAGCACACATACCAGCACTAACAACCATGGCAGCTGATACTCCTGCGCTGGTACGGCCGGCGCGATGATTTCACGCAGGCCATCGAGTTTTCCAAAATCCTCAGGCATAGTGGCCCTGCTTAACTACATCGTCGAACGGTTCATTGGTATACACACGCGTGCACGGAATCCGGCATGCGGAAAAAACGGATTCGATTTGTGCCAGCTTGTCCTGCATCGCCTGCCGATATTGTTTCTGCAACAAAGGATCGTTGGCATTGACCTTGATCGCAGTCGTATCGCTATAGTCATCGATAAGCCAGACACCTGCTGCCGGCAACGATACCTCTATCGGGTCAAGGACCTGTAGTGCCTGCACATGATGCTGTGCACTCAACTGCGCCAGCACCACTTCGTCGCTGTGCCTGAGATCATGAAAATCACTGATCAGGATCAGGCGACTGCCGCGAGCGCAACTGAACTGCAACTGCGCTAGGATGGCCGACAATGCGATACTTTCACCAGCCCCCGTCAGTGGCGGACAAGCCGCCGCCGCAGTGGCCAGGCCATCGCAAACCCTTGTTTGCGAACGCTGTGGCTGGATCTGTACGCTGTCGGCTTGCATTAGCGTGATGCCGACCGCACAGTCCTGGCGCAAGTACAGTCCAGCCAGGTAGCTGGCAAGTTGTAGCGCCCGAGTTACCTTAAGGTGGCCACGTGTACCAAAGCGCATCGGTCCACGCCGGTCGATAACCAGCATGACACTGGCTTCACGCTCCTCCTGGTATACCTTGGTGAATAATTGCGCGGTCCTGGCCAGCAGTCGCCAGTTCAGGTTTCTGAGATCATCGCCGCTCTGGTATGCGCGACTATCATCATAATCAAACCCGCTACCGCGAAAGCTGGATATATGTGAGCCGCTGCGTTGCTGCGCGCTATACTGGCCATGATCTGCGCTGACATTCTGGGCCAACCCCAGATTCATATAGTACAGGATCTCGTCACGGGACAGGACAGACTGCATTAACGGATCGGGCTTGGGCTGGATTGGCTTGTTCATTCCCATGCTCGATCAGGGCATTGGCACCTGTTCTATAATGGCTTGTATAATGCGATTCTTGTCGATACCTTGCGCCTGCGCTGCAAAGGAAATAATGATGCGATGACGAAATACATCCGGCAATATTTCTATCACATCTTCAGGAATCACGTAGTCGCGCCCATACAGATAAGCCAGCGCACTGGCAGCTCGGGCCAGTGCCAGCGACGCCCGTGGAGATGCACCGACCTCGATGTGTTGCTGCCATTCGGGAATATACTGACCGAGGTTCCGGGTTGAGCCAACCAGCTTGACGATATACTCCTCAACTGTTCCCTCGATATGAATCTCGGCTACCTGACGCCGTGCCTGTAATACCGTGTCGGGATGAATAGGCGTTTCAATCGTCGACGGATCTGCGCCAAAGTGGCGTTTGCGGTCCCGGCGCAGGATCTCCAGCTCATCCTCGGGGCCAGGATAATCGAGCTCAATATGTAACAGGAAACGATCAAGCTGTGCTTCGGGTAACGGATAGGTCCCGGATTGTTCAAGTGGATTCTGTGTGGCCATGACAATAAACAGGTCGGGCAAGGGTCGGGTAACACCATTAACTGTGACCTGATGCTCCTGCATGGCTTCCAGCAACGCTGACTGGACCTTGGGCGGCGCGCGGTTAATCTCATCCGCCAATACGATTTCGTGAAAGACCGGTCCGGCAACAAAGCGGAACTCACCCGATTTCGGATCATAGATTTCGGTACCGGTCAGGTCACCCGGCATCAGATCAGGGGTGAACTGGATACGCTGGGAACTGGCATGCACACCACTGGCGAGTGCATTGACGGCGGTGGTTTTGGCAAGTCCCGGGGGACCTTCCAGCAGTACATGTCCGCCGGTTAACAATGCGATCATCAACCTGTCCAGCAGCGGTGCCTGACCAACGATTATGCTTTCGAGATGTGAGCGTAACTGTTTGAACGACACCTGGGTATTTTTTTTATCCACTGACATGCTGTTGGCTCAATATTGTATTTATAGTGCAGATGAGTATATCTGCTTTTACGCAGTAATAGTTAAGCGCTGACATGTAAAAACCTTACCCATCTATATAATAAACGTTCCAGTGTGACATTTTATTCCATAATTTCTGCTCCATGCCCTGCATGATCCAAAAAAAAGCCGCATTGAATGCGGCTTTTTCCGGATGTGGATCTTATTTACATGTCATCACGCTCCAGCTTCGTAGCGACCAGTGTACCGGCATCAACAAAATAGTGAATCTCGACAAAATCGCCTGGCATTAATGATTGCAGGTTGAATTTCTGCTCTGCGACAAAGCCATCATCCCTGCTATCTTTCATGATGGTCTCACTGGTAATGGTAACAAGCGTACCATTCTGTAATGTCACCGTTCCTGCATTGGTTGCGGTAATGTCTATGCTGGCAACAACAGCGGAAACTTCATCACTGGACTCATGCTCCACCTCAACCTCTGCGGCGATGAAATCACCATTCAGATAAAAGCCTTCGACTTCTACCATTACACCAGCCAGCAAGGCCGATTTTGTGATGTCCTCGTATTCAGTCTTGTCGTTGACGTTGATTACCTGTCCGTCAACCGCAAAACTGTTGCCTTCGATCGCAGATGTTATCAGCCCCCTGATCTCCATCTCATCGTTGTCATCACCGTCATGCCCCATATCACCATGATTTTCCAGCTCCACCTTGCTGGCGACCAATTCCCCGCTGGTGTTGTCAATGCCTGCTGTGCTTTTAACCTCTACAAATAATGTATCGAAGCTGCCCGCCGGCATATCGTCCAGTATCGCTGCACTATAGTCGACAGTTATACCGCCAAGATCGAATTTCAGCTTGAGCGCATCATGATTGGCGACAATACCTTTTACCTCTACACCATCGGGATGGAGCACAAGATATGAATCCAGATCGGCTGCCTTGACCTCGATACGGCTTGCCTGAATCGTACCGGTACCCGATGAAAAACCACTGACCTCGACGATCATGCCCGCATCAATTTGATCAACTCCTGACACACCTGCGACCTTGCTCTCAAACACGGTCGCAGCCACAACATTTACTGTCTGCCCCATAATATTGATGCTACCGCTAGTCTGGCCGGCGCTGATAGCGTTGCTGATCACCACGCCTTCGAGATCATCGTTAAAAGTAATCGTTGTCGCGTTGCCGCTTGTGCCATTGGCACTGCCTGCAATCGTCACCCGCATGCCGACCTTCAGATCATCTTCACTGGCATGCTCACCATCGATCGAAATGTTGGCGCTGTCAGTTTCGAATTCCACACCATTGACAAAGATACTGCCAAAACCACTAATCGTACCGACAAACGTACTAGCTGCAGGCGCGTTACCACCTCCGCCACCACCACATGCCGATACCAGCACTGCTATCGCCAACACCCATCCAATCCTGCCCAGACCTGACCTGTTCATTTCCTTGCTCCTGATTCGTTGCTATTGAAATATAATTGGGATTATTATCCCATTTATGTCATTTGTCAAGAAATTAGGAAATATTTCCCATAAATATAATAATATTGCATATTAATTTTATGGTTTAGCAGTGGAAATACATCAGAATTTGCCAACAGCATGCATTGGCAGGATGGGATATGGTTTGTGCTGAATCAGGGACCGGAATCGAATGCCGTATGCTGTACTGTTGCCGCCGCTAGCGCTAACAACACATTAATACCAGCAAGTCGCCATCAATACAGGGATAGCAGCAGGACGTTACTTTTTAATACAACACAAACATGTCACTGGCGACGCCACGTGGTCCCTTGCGCGCCATCTTCGACGACAATACCTTCCTGTTTGAACAGGTCGCGGATACGGTCAGATTCGGCCCAGTCTTTGGCCGTACGTGCTGCGTTGCGCTGTTCGATCAGAGCATTGATCTCGTCATCACTGAGGCCACCCTGCGCGGACGGCCTGCCTCCCTGTTTCAGGTAATGCTCCGCATCATCCTGCAGAATACCGAGCATTCCCCCCAGTGCTATGAGGATGCCCGCCAGTAGGTTAGCCCTGTCTGTATCGGTGGATTTGGCCTGATTAATGTCCTTGCGCAATTCGGCCAGTACGGCGATCGCGCCCGCGGTATTGAAATCGTCATCCATCGCCGCAAAAAATTCCCTGCCGTAATTCTGATAATCATCGCTATCTGCCGGCTGCAGACCGCGCAAGGCCGTGTAAAAACCCTCCAGCGCTGCCTGTGCACTATCCAGTTGTGCATCGGAATAATTCAACGGGCTGCGGTAATGGCTGTTGAGGATAAAGTAGCGGATGACCTCGGGACGGTATTGCGCCAGAATTTCCCGAACCGTAAAGAAATTACCCAGGGACTTGGACATCTTTTCATTATCAATACGCACAAATCCGTTATGCATCCATACATTAACGAACTTTTCACCGCTCGCACCCTCGGATTGCGCGATCTCGTTCTCATGATGAGGGAACTGCAGGTCCATACCGCCGCCATGAATATCAAAATGATTGCCGAGGCAATGTGTGGACATTGCCGAACATTCAATATGCCAGCCCGGCCGGCCTTTCCCCCACGGTGAATCCCAACTGGGCTCGTCCGGCTTGGCCGCTTTCCATAACACAAAATCCAGTGGATCATCCTTGGCTTCATCAACCGCGACACGTGCGCCTGCGCGCAGATCTTCCAGTTTCTTGCCGGACAGTTGACCATAACTGTCGAACTTACTGACATCATAATAGACATCGCGATTGGCGGCGCTATAGGCAAAGCCCCTGTCGAGCAGGGACTGGATCATCGCGATGATCTCGTCCATGTGCATCGTTGCGCGTGGTTCCATCGTCGGCGGCAGGATATTGAGGGCCTCGGCATCCTCATGCATCGCCTGTATGAAACGCTGAGTCAGCTCGGTGAAGGACTCACCGTTTTCATGCGCACGGTTTATGATCTTGTCATCGATATCGGTGATATTACGCACATAGTTGACATGCTCCTCGCCATAGATATGACATAAATAGCGGTACACGACATCAAAAACGACCAGTACCCGTGCATGCCCCAGATGGCAGAGGTCATAGACAGTCATGCCACAGACATATAACCTTATGTTTTCAGGATTTATAGGGGTAAATGGCGCCTTTTTACGGGTCAGGTTGTTGTAAATCGCTAACATGCAATATTCCGCTCTTTTTGCGTTCAGGTCGTGGATGTCCGTGCGCCTAGTTTAACAGCAAGCCTGGGATCCGGAAACCGCGACTGCTAACCCGGATATCCGCTTTTGTAGCCGTAGGCAAAAAGCTATATCATACGGGCTTGAAAAAAGGAGGTAGGCATTCATGTCTCGCTATATCAGCCTGGCCATTGTGGCTATCGCGGCCATTTTCACTATTTTTGCACTACAAAAACAGCTAAAGCCAGCCGCTACACCCGCACAAGCACAAATTCAACCAACAGGAACAAAAAACATGAAGATATCCATGAAAACAAACCACGGCACGATTACGCTGGAACTGTATCCGGACAAGGCCCCGATAACGGTCAAGAACTTCATCGAATATATAGAATCCGGCCATTTCAATGGCACTATCTTCCACCGTGTTATCCCCGGCTTCATGATCCAGGGCGGCGGTTTTGTTCCCGGCATGACACAGAAAGACACCATGGCACCGATCAAGAACGAAGCCGACAACGGCCTTGCCAATGACGAAGGCAGCATCGCCATGGCACGCACCCCGGATCCCGATTCGGCCACGGCACAATTTTTTATCAATGCCAAGGACAACAGCTTCCTGAACTACAGTGCACCGACACCGCAGGGATGGGGCTATTGCGTATTTGGCAAGGTCGTAGAAGGCATGGATACCGTAAAGGCCATTGAAAAAGTCGCGACAGGCTCCTCCGGGATGCATCAGGATGTACCGGTCGAAGATGTCGTCATCGAATCGGTGCAGGTCATCGAGGACGCTGCCGAGTAATGCAGGGCGAAACCCTGTTTATATCCGATCTGCATCTGGATTCGGACCAACCGGAGATACAGCAACAATTGCTGGCGTTTATCGAGCAGGATGCAAAGGGCAGTGATGCCCTTTACATCCTCGGTGATCTGTTTGAAGTATGGCTCGGTGATGATGACGACAATGCCGACCATCAACGAACCATTGATGCCTTGAAGCAGCTGCACAGCGACGGCACGCCGGTATACATCCTGCACGGAAACCGTGATTTCCTGCTCGGGGAACAGTTTGCACAGAACGCGCACTGCTCGATCCTACCCGATCCCAGTGTCATCGATCTGTACGGACAACAGGTCATGATCATGCATGGCGACCTGCTCTGCAGTGATGATGTTGCCTACCAGGCCTTCAGGCAACAGATTCGCAACCCGCAATGGCAGGCGCAGTTCCTGCAGCTACCACTGGCCCAGCGCAAGCAGATCGCCGAGGATCTGCGCAAGAAAAGCCAGCAGGAAACCCAGGGCAAGACGATGGATATCATGGATGTTACACAGGCCACCGTTGATGACTTTATGCAACAATACGCGGTACATACACTGATCCATGGACATACCCACCGCCCCGATATCCATACCTGGACCAGCAAGGACGAACGCATGCAACGCATCGTGCTGGGTGACTGGTATACCCAGGGCAGCGTGTTGCGCTGGGACCGCAATGAATATCATCTGCAATCCCTGGACAGGAAAGGCCACTGATACCAGCATATATGACCGGACCTGCTGGATAGCAGGTTCATATACAGTAGTTCAAACGAACTGACAATGTTATGACTTTCTTCGTGCCTTCGCGTTCAAATATATCCTGCCCCTAAACTTCATTGCCCCCATGGCTTACCCATCAATTTTTTCATCGCTGGTGTGATATCCCCGACCTGTAATTGATACTGGCCCTGACGACGGTCGTTGTAATAACGGATCAGGGTTTCCCTGACCACCGGGAAGGCCAACTCTTCCCAAGGGATCTCGTCCTCGGCAAACAGTTCTACCTCCAGGCTTTCATCCGTGGGACCAAAGTCGAGATTTGGTAAGCGTGCGCGAAACAGCAAATAGACCTGGCTGATATGCGGGATATTGAACAACGCGTAGAGACTGTCGATTTCGACCTCGGCCCGGGTTTCCTCGCGTGTTTCACGGGCGGCGCCCTGGGCCGTGGTCTCCTGGTTTTCCATAAATCCGGCCGGTAATGTCCACAGACCATAGCGCGGCTCGATGGCCCGCTTGCATAACAGGATCTTGTCCTGCCATTCGGGAATACAACCGGTGACGATCTTCGGATTCTGGTAGTGGATCATGCCGCAGGCAGTGCATACATGGCGCGGCAAATGATCGCCTTCCGGAATAGTGACGACCACGCTGGTGCCGCAATGGCTGCAAAAATTCATACGCCACCCCCGGCCATGTCTTTCTGTATCACTGGCCTGCTCCAGCCTGACTGCGCTGTGCATTATGGGTCAGCCCCTTGAGCTGTCTGTCATGCACGCCTGCCAGCACGAGTAAGGCGACAATGGCACCGAGCATGGCCACGGCCATATCCGATTGGGTATCCCACACATAGCCCTGCGTGCCAAGGAAGGCCTCGGCCGCTTCCTCTGAATAGAGCGCAACCCACCACTCCAGCATTTCGTATAAGGCGCTGATGGACAGACAAATACACACGATAATAAAAAATAACCATGCCCCGTCCTTTACAACTTGCCGTCGGATCAGGATTTCCCGAGCGATGATTGCCGGCACAAAACCCTGAGCGAAGTGACCCAGCTTGTCATAGTGATTGCGTTGCCAGCCAAACAGCTCACGGAAATAATCAAACAATGGCACTTCGGCATAGGTATAGTGGCCACCCACCATCAATATCACACAGTGCAACAAGATCAGTTGATATGTCAGCGCCGTTAACGGAAAGCGCTTTTTTGTCCATATCAGGATCACAACTGCAATCAATGCCGGACTGACCTCAAGTACCCAGGTAGGATAATCACGCGGTTTGATAATGGACCAGATCAGTACCGCCGTAAATGTCAGATACCATCCCTTGCCCATACCATCATTTCCACTGCAGGAAGATGATGCGCTCTGCCTTTAAATCGCGCTCAAGTTGCGCCCGTGTCCCGGACATGGACGATAGAACATTCGGGCAGAACTCCAGTAGCTCGCGACTGAAGCGGGAGATATCATCGGGAGAATGCACAAACTCGGCCTTGATCCAGTTATAACCGGCGCCGATCAGCTTCAGTCCATAACGCCTGTCCCATCCCTTCAGTCTGTCGACAATCTGTTCGGTACTGTAACCGGCGCTGTAGGCGTGTGTTTTTCTTGTGCGCAGAATATCAAACTTGTCACGGCTTTTAATAATCGCGATTCTATCCGAAACATATCCATGGCCCAGCTCTTGAATATAAATCCGGTATCCCATCGACTCCATCCTCGCGCGAAGACGTTCAACGAGCCCATGCGTTTGCTGCTCTGCGCTGCTGAAGGACAATCCTGTGCTTACATGGCGGTTACCCGTGCGATTCACACCGGTCAGAACGTCGATACGATGCCCCGTTTTTTTTACCATTTTCAGGATCTCGGGATCGAATCCGATTTCCCTGGCCAGGGTCAGCTCATCAACACTCAACTCGATAGCGGCCTGTACACTACATGCATATATCAGACTAAAGATAATATATGTTAATTTTTGCATGGTACCAGGCATCTTTGATACGGCCGTTCTGGTATCCGCGCAAGGGCCCTGTGCTTTTGCACATGTACTTGTTGTGGATGGTGCATACATATCATTATTACTCAAAGCCATTGCAGTACAAGATGTTGCCCCGGCTTCGGTTTTCATATCAGCGCTTATCTGCCATGACTGCACAAGCTATTATCATATCTCCGTGTCGACAGCAGTGCCGGCCATATTTATCAAACGATAGTTCGGGGGTAAACTAAATACATCAGATGCTGCTTTATAGGCGCGATCATAATCGACGAGCAAGCGTGATACACCATCGGCACCCTGCTCCAATATCGGAAATCCGAACTGCATACTACGCGACGGAGATAACACATCATGAGCAAGAAAACACTCATCCTGCATATCGGCAGGTGTGTTGTTGATGGTACTGAGATGAATACTGGCCAGAATCCGCTTGAATTCGGCCATTGCCAACATGGCTTCTTCATGCAGGCCCTTGATCACATAGACATCCGCGCAGGTTTTATCATTGACCTGCAACTGGTAATGGATCGGTTGCTTGCCTTCTATGGCAGGTAAACTGGCGTCATCCAGTTTCTTCGCATCCAGGCTCAGTTTGCGCTCGATCTTATGCTTACTGTTAACGGACTGGACCTGCATGATCGTTTGATTTTCATGTGACACGGTATAAATTACGTTTTGTTTACGGTCATACAGGGTAAAATTGCTCTGATCAACACCGTCATCAAGGCGCATAAATTGTTTATTGACCAGCACCCGGGTCATATAGGGTTCCATACCCGGCTCTGATTCCTGATACATTAACATCAGGTCGGTATCGGGATCTGCACCCTTATCACTGCATGAGACCAGTAAGGATAAACATACAATAACTAACGGAAAAACACCGTTGCTTCTATTCATATATACCTGCTTGCTGCTTTAACATTGTCAATTCCTCGTCTGAGAATCCGGCTTCGCGACGCGCCTGATCATGAAAAGGGCCCTTCACATGACCCTGCATATAATCCTGTAATAATGCCGTAAATGTCTGCCCGGCATCAATACCCCGTTGCTTGCATACATACTGGAACCAGCGTGTACCGATCGCTACATGGCCGATCTCATCACGCAGAATTATCTCCAGTAAGGCCACGGTGCGCAAATCACCGGCGCCACGCAGACGCTCGATCATGCCCGGGGTCACATCCAGGCCCCTGGCCTCCAGCACCCGCGGCACCAGGGCCATGCGTACGAGCACATCGTGATCGGTCTTGCAGGCCATTTCCCATAGCCCGTTGTGGGCATCGAAATCGCCGTAATCACAATCCATTTGCTGCAGGCGCTCGCGTAGCAGGGAAAAATGATACGCCTCTTCTTCGGCCACCTGCAACCAGTCATTGTAGTAATCTCGCGGCATATCACGGAACCGGTATATTGCATCCCAGGCCAGATTGATCGCATTAAATTCAATATGACAGATAGCATGCACAAGGGCCTGACGACCCTGATCGGTATTGATTTTACGTCGCGCAAGCTTGTTGGGCGGCACCAGCCTCGGCAATGGGGGGCGCCCCGGTTCGGGTAATGCGATGGCCTGTTCATGGTAATGCAGGTCCAGTAGGCCATCACACCATTGGCGCGCATAATAATGCGTCAGGAACACTTTTTCCTGTGCATCGCTACACTCCAGACAACGTTTGGCAGCGGCATACAATGATGTAATCATATCCATTTCATTTATCCGGATATTACAGCCTCAAGTAATGGTCTGTGCCAGGCGTGTACATGCGCCATAGCAAGGCTCACAGGCCCCGCGCCAGGTCCTTGATGATATCCCTGACATCTTCCAGACCCACGGCAACACGTATCAGGCCATCGCTAATACCTGCCTGTTGTCGCTCTTCGTCGGTCAGCCTGCCATGTGTAGTCGTCGCCGGGTGCGTGATTGTCGTTTTCGCATCGCCGAGGTTGGCTGTAATCGATAACATCTGCGTGGCATCGAGCAGACGCCAGGCCGCTTCCTTACCCCCACTAACCTCAAACGATACGATGCCACCGAAGGCGTGCATCTGACTGGCGGCCAGTTCATGTTGTGGATGTGACTCCAATCCCGGATACCAGATGCGAGTGACATTATCCTGTTGTTGCAACCACTGTGCAATCTCCATGGCATTGTGACTATGACGCTGCATACGCAGGCCAAGTGTCTCCAGACCCTTCAGAAATACCCAGGCATTGAACGGGCTCATACTGGGGCCTGCAGTACGTAGAAAGCCATAAACATCGGTCCCGACCAATTGTTCTGACCCCACGACGGCTCCACCTACACAGCGCCCCTGACCATCGATATACTTGGTAGCTGACTGGATGACGATATCTGCTCCCTGTTCCAGGGGTCGTTGCAGGACCGGCGTGCAAAAGCAGTTGTCCACCACCAACAGCGCTTCATGATCATGTGCAAGCGTGGCCAGCGCACGAATATCGGCGACTTCTGTCAGTGGATTAGATGGTGTCTCCAGAAAAAAAATACGTGTATTGGCCTGTACCGCATCAGACCAGGCCTGCATATCGGTCTGGTCGACATAACTGATCCCGATACCGAATTTTTCGAGAAAATTATTAAACAGAATAACCGTGCTGCCAAATATACTGCGTGACGAGACAATGTGGTCACCCTGACGCAGGATGCCGGCACAGGTTGCATAGATCGCTGCCATACCCGAGGCCATGGCGACACAACGTTCCCCCCCTTCAAGGGCTGCCAGGCGCTGCTCAAAGGTACGCACGGTGGGGTTGGTAAAGCGCGAATAGATATTGCCCGGGTCCTCGCCCGAGAAACGTGCCGCCGCAGCTGCCGCGCTATCAAACACATAACTGGAAGTCGGGAAGATGGGCTCGGCATGCTCACCTTCCATTGTGCGCTGCTGTCCCGCCCTTACCGCTATCGTGTCGGGATAATAGTCATTAATCGGGTCATCAGACATTCCTGCGTTCCTCTGTATCAGTGTCTCTTTCAGGCGGGTATAAAAAAACCCGCATTAGCTGTGCTAAAGCAGGTCGGCCACGCTTTAGCTGTATTTATATAGCGCCCGCAAGCTGATGCTCAAATCGGCGCTCGGGAAAAGCTTAGGAAAAGTCTGCGGTCTTGTCAACTGAAAATGGGGCGCGGCGAGGTCATCGAGCATTATGCATATCGATCAGCGCAGGCTCTTCGTTATGGTGCGAATCATCAACAGCATCATTACTACCAGGATTCTTGGCGCTGTCATTGCGCAGCTCCTCCAGTTGATCCAGGTAATCCTGGGTAACATCACCGGTTATATACTCTTTATTGAAGACCGAAGCATCGAAACGTGTTATACGTGGATTACCCCGGCGCACGGACTCTTCCAGGGCATCCAGATCCTGAAAAATCAGCCAGTCCGAACCGATCAGCTCGTTGACTTCCTCGACACTGCGACCATGTGCCACCAGCTCGGTGGCCGATGGCATATCAATGCCGTAGACATTCGGATACTGCACCATCGGTGATGCCGAGGCGAAATAGACCTTGCTTGCACCGGCCTCGCGTGCCATCTGAACAATCTGCTGCGAGGTCGTTCCCCTGACAATGGAGTCATCTACCAGCAATACATTCTTGCCTTTGAACTCCAGCTCGATGGCATTGAGCTTCTGACGCACCGATTTTTTCCGTTGTTTCTGACCTGGCATGATAAAGGTCCGGCCGATATATCTGTTTTTAATAAAGCCCTCGCGATACTTGACCCCCAGCGAGTTGGCCAGCTGCAATGCGGATGTACGACTGGTATCCGGAATGGGGATGACAACATCGATATCATGATCCGGGAATTCACGCATAATCTTGTCGGCCAGCATCTCCCCCATGCGTAAGCGCGCCTTGTATACGGATATATCATCGATAATCGAGTCAGGCCTGGCCAGATAGACATATTCGAACAGGCACGGTGAGTGTGTCGGCTTTTCTGCACACTGACGGGTAAACAATTCGCCGCTCTTACTGATAAATACCGCCTCGCCAGGCTCGATATCCCTGATCAGCTCAAAGCCCAGTGTATCCAGCGCCACGCTTTCCGAGGCAATCATGTATTCGACACCCGTTGATGTTTCGCGCTTGCCAAATACTACCGGGCGAATACCATTAGGATCACGAAAGCCGACGATACCATGCCCGGTAATCATCGCGACGACGGCATAACCACCTAAACAACGACGGTGAACTGACGATATTGCGTTAAAAATATCATTTTCATCGATGGGATGTTTGCCCTGATCCAATTCATGGGCAAAGATGTTGACCAGTATCTCCGAGTCTGACTCGGTATTGATATGACGCAGGTCTTCGCGGAACAGGTTTTCCTTCAGGGATTCTGCATTCGTCAGGTTGCCATTATGGGCCAGTGAAATACCGTATGGTGAATTGACATAGAAAGGCTGAGCCTCGGCAGAACTGGAGCAACCGGCAGTAGGATAGCGCACATGACCAATGCCCATTGTACCAGTGAGCTTGAGCATATGGCGGGTATGAAAAACGTCTCTGACCAGACCATTGTCCTTGCGCAGGTGGAGGCGGTTATTTTCGTCACAGGTCATGATGCCTGCAGCATCCTGGCCTCTATGCTGCAATACGGTTAACGCATCATAGATATTCTGGTTAACGGGCTTTTGAGAGACAATGCCGACAATCCCACACATAGCTGCACCTTAAAATTACTGAGTGATAAATCCGAGCCTGCCGGTATCCTTACTGACAATACTTAGTTGAAAACAAAGTTCCTGGCCATATCCGCAGGTAGAAAATCGCGCATCCAGATCGCCATTTCCTGAAAATGCCCTAACAACAGGGATTCCTGCCACCAAACTTCCTGTGAAAGCTGCGGGATCCCTGCCAGCAGAACCAGTACAGCGACGACGACAATGCCACGACCAATCCCGAAAATGACGCCCAGCATCCGGTCTGTTCCACCCATGCCGGTCTTGCGCACCAGTTGCCCTATCAGATAATTAACCATAGCCCCGACGATCAGCGTGATCAGAAACAATAGCGCAAATGCCACCACCAGACGCACGTTGGCCGAATCGATAGTACCACGAAGCATAGGTTCAAGCTTGTCTGAAAAACCAATCGCTACCCAGAAGGCCATTACCCAGGCTGCCAGAGAAACCGCTTCACGCACAAAACCACGGAAAAGGCTTATGACGGCAGACAGGGATATAATAACGAGAATTGCGACATCAACCCAGTTCATATTCACTACAACCCTTAAAACTTACAAAACAAATCCACTGCATGGCTATTCTAGCAGACCCGCCACGTTACTGAAATTAAAACCGATAGCACTGATAACTGGCATGCTCACACAGCAATACTCTGTATGAATAAACACTACTTAATAATAAAAGATATAAATCATATAGATACAAAATCAACAGCGCTTATCAGGGATGCCGGGTCACATAACCCTTGAAGCCTAGCTGCTTTAATTTCAGCGCCAATGCCCCGGCCTGCTCCTTTTCAGGCAAAGGCCCGACTCTGACACGATACAGACTCTGGCCACTGCGTCCCTTTATTTTCTCGACAAAGGCCTTGTACTTCTTCTTTAACAGTTGATCCCGTAATCTGAAGGCCTTTTTCGAATCTGTGAAACTACCGACCTGTACCACCCATACGGCAGATGGCTGTTTTTTCTTGCTCGCGCTGACCACCGGAGCTTGTGGTTTTTTGACAACCGCTGGAGCGGTCTCTGCCTGCCTGGTTTCAGCCTTTTTCACTGCCGGCTTTTTAGCGGCGAGCGGCTTGCTGGCTTCTGGTTTGCGGCTGGTCGGCGCAGGACTTTGCGCCTTCTTTTTCACAGCATCCTTGATTGCAACGCGTGTATCCGCAGCGATGGCCTGCTCAGATGGAGAGGGATCGCTCTGTGCCGGCGGCAGGGTCAGCACAATTTGCCCATTGTGTTCAGTAGATGGCAGCGCAATATCCTGTTGTTCCACGAAACCCGGCCTGGCCTGTAGCCCTGGCCTGGGCGCATCCGGAATTTTCCTCAACTGACGCTCGCCAGCACGATCCAGCACGATCGGAATCAAAATAATCCCCAACGCAATAATAACTGCCGCACCGACCAATCTTTGTTTTAATGCCTGTTCCACCTGCACCTCTTCGTGCTTCAAGATTGGTATTCTACATGATTAAGCGAGCGACAACCAAGAACACATGCAAACCTGGCGCGGATTTATTTTCCGGAGTGTGATATGCGCCGCAACACATCTGCGACGGTGTAGAAAGAACCGCACACGAGGATACAATCACCGTCACGGGCAGCCGCCCGCGCATGATCAAAAGCCTGAATTGGATCCTGATTTAGCTGATAATTTGTCACCCCCACGGCCTCCAGCTGGCGCGCCAGATGATCGACATCCTGACCCCGGCCGACGCTGATTCCACACAATTGCCATTGATACACGATAGGATCGAGCATGCTTGCGACCGCTCCGACGTCCTTGTCTTGCAGCATGCCGAGAACGGCATAAATACGCCCCCGGCATGCATAGGCACGCAGGTTGTCAAGCAACACCTCGGTAGCCTGGACATTGTGGGCGACGTCAAGGATGACCGCGACACTGCCTGCGATCACCTGGAAGCGACCAGGCAGGCTGACATCCACCAGACCCTGGCGGAGATGGTCCTGACTCACCGGTAAATCCCGTGCCAATGACTCCACAACCATAATCACTGCAGCAGCATTTTGCACCTGTTTGTCCCCACGCAAGGCGGGCATCGGCAGACCATAACGGGCACGTTCGTCAGGACCGAACCAGGACCACGAGCCCTGAGCCATTTTCATGCTGAATGCCTGTCCATATACAAACGTCGGCACCCCGCTCGCATGCGCATGCGCCAGGACGCTGGCCGGTGGATCGGATTCGGCGCATATCGCTGGCCTGTGCGGACGAAATATACCGGCCTTTTCCAGGCCAATCGTGTCACGGTCATGACCCAGCCAGTCCTGATGATCGAGGCCGACCGAGGTCAACAAGGCAACGTCTGCATCGATGATATTGACCGCATCCAGGCGCCCGCCCAGGCCGACCTCAAGGATGACCACATCGAGACCAGCGCGGGCAAACAGGTATAAGGCCGCGAGGGTACCAAATTCAAAATACGTCAGTGAGGTCTGTGCGCGCGCCTGGTCGACCGCCGCAAATGCCTGACACAACTGTTCATCCCCGGCCTCTTCGCCGTCAATGCGGATACGCTCATTGTAACGGAGTAGATGCGGAGAAGAGTAACAACCCACGCGATAACTGGCGTGCCTGTAGATGGATTCAAGCATGGCACTACAGGAGCCCTTGCCATTGGTTCCGGCCACGGTAATGACAGTTGCTTGCAATGCTTGTGGGCAAAGGCGTTGCCAGACCTGCCTGACACGTTCAAGGCCCATATCAATTTCGGTAGGATGCAGGGTCTCCTGCCAACTGAGCCAGTCATTTAGGTTGTGGAAACGCATGGAGTAATATTATGACATGACCAGCAACAGAACTGTGCTGGTGCCGGCACAATCCATCTGGCATGTGACGACACAGCTTGGACAGAAGCGCATCAGCCTGACCCTTTAAAAGTGGGTCATGCAGGCTGTTTTTGCAGAATCGACAATATATTTGCCAGCTTGTCGCGTATATCGTTACGACTGATGATCATATCGATGGCACCATGCTCAAGCAGGAATTCACTACGTTGAAATCCCTCTGGCAGGGTTTCACGCACCGTCTGTTCGATTACACGTGGGCCGGCAAAACCGATCAGCGCATTGGGTTCAGCGGCATTGACATCACCGAGCATGGCCAGACTGGCCGACACACCACCCATGGTCGGATCGGTCATTACTGAAATAAACGGAATTCCCTGTTCGGACATGCGCGCGAGAACTGCGCTCGTTTTCGACATCTGCATCAGTGAAATCAATGCCTCCTGCATGCGCGCTCCACCACTGGCAGTAAAACACACCAGCGGTATTTTTTCCGCCAGACAAATATTTGCAGCGCGGACAAAACGCTCGCCCACGACCGAGCCCATGGATCCTCCCATGTAGCCGAATTCAAACGCAGCCGCCATCAGCGGGCGTAATTTTAGACTGCCTTTGATAACCACCAATGCATCTTTTTCACCGGTCTTTTTCTGTGCCTGACTGATGCGATCCTTGTATTTCTTGCTGTCGCGGAACTTTAGTACATCCACCGGTTCTACTTCGGCACCAATTTCCTCGCGACCTTCGGTATCGAGGAAAATATCCAGACGCCGACGCGCACCGATACGCATATGGTGTTCACACTTCGGACAAACATCCAGATTACGTTCCAGTTCGGCGCGGTAGAGGATGGCATCGCACATCTCACACTTGGTCCACAGCCCTTCGGGCACCGTGCGTTTTTCTGCTCCACTCCCCTCCCTACTGATCCGGGAGGGCATAATCTTCGTAAACCAGCTCATATGTTGTCCACTTTAAAATTTATTCGTTCAAGATTGCAATTAATACCCAATCACTGCCGTTCAGCTATCCATTGCCTGGCGCATGGAGCGCAACAGGCTTGTCACTTCTGCACTGATAGCAGTCTGATCGGTGATGTTTGCCGCTATCCTTTTGATAATAGCACTGCCGACCACCACTGCATCGGCGCTTTGACTGACCTGCGCTGCGCGCTCCGCATCGCTGATACCAAAACCGACGCCGAGAGGCAAATCGGTATAAGTGCGGATCTCCTTGAGCTTGTCCTCAACCGCTTGCACCTGCAGATTGGCCGCTCCAGTGACACCCTTCAGGGATACATAATAGACAAATCCGCTGGCATTTGCGCAGATCGACTGGATTCTTGCGCTGGTGCTGGTCGGTGCGATCAGATAAATCGGGTCCAGCCCATGTTGATGCAGCATCTCGATCAGATCATGTGACTCTTCCGGGGGAATATCGACGGTCAGCACGCCGTCCACACCGGCCTCGGCCGCAGCAGCTGCAAATGGCGCATAACCCATGACCTCAAGCGGATTCAGGTAACCCATCAGCACAACCGGTGTAGTGCTGTCCTGCTGGCGGAAATTGCGCACCATATCGATAACCGTACGTAGACCAATATGGTGCTCCAGTGCACGTTCACTTGCTGCCTGAATGACCGGCCCATCTGCCATTGGGTCGGAGAATGGCACCCCCAGCTCGATCAGATCAGCGCCAGCCTCGACCATCGCATGCATCAACGCTACTGTCACACCAGGCTCGGGATCACCTGCCATGATATACGGGATCAGGGCCGTGCGATTGCGTTGCTTTAAGCTGTCAAAACAGGCCTTGATACGACTCATACGCTAATACCCTCAAGTGCCGCAACGGTATGGATATCCTTGTCACCACGCCCGGACATATTAACAACAATGACCTGATCTTTTGCCATCGTCGGCGCCAGTTTGGCGACATAGGCCAGGGCATGGCTTGATTCGAGTGCTGGCATAATGCCCTCACTCCTGGTTACATCATGAAATGCCGTGAGGGCCTCTTCATCGCTAACCGCGACATATTGTGCACGACCGATATCCTTCAACCAGCTATGCTCCGGGCCGACGCCGGGATAATCGAGGCCGGCAGATATAGAATGGGTTTCGATAATCTGACCATCGCCATCTTCCATCAGATAGGTACGATTTCCATGCAAAACACCCGGTTTCCCGGCGCACAACGGAGCGGCATGGTGACCGCTTTCAAGCCCGTCGCCGGCTGCCTCTACGCCATAGATGGCCACATCGCTGTCCTGCAGGAATGGATGAAACAGGCCGATGGCATTGGAACCGCCGCCGACGCAGGCCACCAGCGCATCTGGCAGGCGGCCTTCCATTGACATGACCTGTTCACGTGTTTCACGGCCGATAATGGCCTGAAAATCACGCACCATGGCCGGATAGGGATGTGGTCCGGCGACCGTACCGATGATATAGAAGGTATCATCGACATTGGTGACCCAATCACGCATGGCCTCGTTCAATGCGTCCTTTAACGTCTTCGAGCCCGATTCCACCGGCACCACCTCGGCACCCAGCAGGCGCATACGATAGACATTGATCGCCTGGCGTTTAATATCCTCCGCACCCATATAGACAACACATTCCATGTTCAGGCGTGCAGCTACCGTCGCTGTGGCGACACCGTGCTGCCCTGCACCGGTTTCGGCGATAACCCTTTTCTTGCCCATGCGGTTTGCCAGCAATGCCTGCCCGACGGTATTGTTAATCTTATGAGCGCCGGTATGATTGAGATCCTCACGCTTGAAATAGACGCGCGCACCACCCAATTTTTCACTCCAGCTTTTGGCAAAATACAATGGCGATGGTCGACCGACAAAATGCTTCAGGTCGTAGTCCAGTTCGGCAAGAAACTCGCTATCGTCCTTGTACTTTTCATAGGCCTGACGTAGCTCCAGCAATGGCGCCATCAGGGTTTCGGCAACAAACATTCCACCATAAATACCGAAATGCCCCTGTGCATCGGGCATATCACTAAAGTTTTCCGCCCTGTCGGCGGATTCACTTACTTTTGACACTGTCTACTCCTCGCATAAAGGACTCGATTTTACTTTCGTCTTTAACACCCTTGTCGCGCTCGACACCACTACTGACATCCACTGCATAAGGCCGTACGCTCCGGATTGCATCTGCAATATTGGCAGCATCCAGGCCACCGGCCAGAATCACCGCTTTGTCCAGATCGGACGGTATACGTTCCCAGTCAAATACTTCGCCGGTCCCCCCCGGTATCCCGGGACGATAACTGTCCACCAGCAATGCCGCTGCCTGCGCGTAGTGTTCCTGCATGGCATGCAGATCGACGTCATCACGCATACTGATGGCCTTGATAAAGCGTTTTCCATAGCGGCCGCATTCCTGCGCCGATTCGTCTCCATGGAACTGGATCATGTCAACATTGACATGTTGCAGAACTGTATCGATATATGCGGATTCAGCATTGACAAACAGGGCCACCGTACTGACAAAGGCCGGCACAGCCGCAACGATCTCGTGGGCCTGCTCTATGGATACACAACGTGGACTGTTCTGATAAAAAACCAACCCCAGGGCATCCGCACCACATTCAACCACAACAGTAGCATCCGCCACCGATGTAATCCCGCAAATTTTAACACGCGTACGCAATTACTGACCTCTTTTTTCCGGCATTTTATGTCATTCTGTCATTACGTCTACCCGAACCAACAATAGCCGGCCTGATACGGACTTCTGACCAGGACTACTTCGCCCAGTAATGATGTCCAAAGTGAACAGAAAATTTTACTATAAATCAATCAATTCTGCCCATTTCGCATTTTAGCGCAGTTAGCCTTACAGGCAAAGGCGATAACATGGCGGGCCGTAAACGGGGATATGCACAGGACAGATACGCCAGGCGTCAAGATTTGGCCTGAAATCATTCAGCGCCAGATACCACAGGTTTAATCCTGTAGATTTTACCACTATCAGTGGAGAAATAGATCCAGCCCTGCGGGCTTTCTGCCAGGGCCCTGATGCGTTCATTCAGGTCGCCGAGGAGGCGTTGTTCGGCCACGGCATTACCGGTGGCGTCGATAATGACGCGGTTCAGATGGCGGAGCTTTAATGCCCCGGCAAACAGATTACCCTTCCAGGCCGGAAATGCCTTGCCTGAATACAACAGCAGGCTTCCCGGAGCAATCGAAGGCGTATACTGCTTGAGCGGTTGCTGCATGCCCTTTTTATGCGTCCCTTCCCCGACGGCAACCGGCCCCCAGTATTCCTTGCCATAGGAGATCACCGGCCAACCGTAATTCAGACCAGGCTCTACCCGGTTTATCTCATCACCGCCACGCGGGCCGTGCTCGATAAGCCACAGCCACTTCTGTGACCGGTCATATGCAATACCTTGTGGATTACGATGGCCATAGCTCCATATCTCCGCCAAGGCCCCGCTCTGGCCGACAAACGGATTATCCTTCGGCACACGTCCATCGCGGCCCACACGCATGACCGTTGCCGCGTGATTCGACAGGTCCTGACCATTGGCACGCACACCGCGATCACCAACAGTGAAAAAGACATGCCCCTTGTCATCAAATGCAATGCGACTGCCAAAGTGATAATCAGTCCCGCTAGCCGATTTTGTAACCAGCAGGTCCTGCCAGTGCCTTAATGAACCGGCTGCCAGCCTGGCCCGCGCCAGCACAGTAACTCCATCACCATCCTGCTCACGTACGAACGTAAAGTAAATCCACTCACCCGCCTTGTAATCCGCTGGCACAGCCACATCCAGCATGCCACCCTGACCCTCGGCCAGGACCGCTGGGGCACCCT
This sequence comes from uncultured Gammaproteobacteria bacterium, assembly GCA_947258655.1. Taxonomy (GTDB): domain Bacteria; phylum Pseudomonadota; class Gammaproteobacteria; order JAADHQ01; family JAADHQ01; genus JAADHQ01. The sequence continues at coordinate 28,956 of CAMYJD010000023.1, forward strand.
TCAAGCTTGTGACCGAACCTGTAGCTGTATCCAGCAGCTTGATATTGCCCGCGCGCTCGGTAAGCATAAGCTCGGTGGCAGACAGAAAGGTCATGCCCCACGGAATGCCCAGACCGTCTGCGAGCTTTTCGTAAGTGAAGTCTGTCTCGGTAATGTTACGCTTGTCATCTGCATGCACAAAGGCGGGGCCAGTTAACATGACAAGCAGAATCATCAGTCTCACCGCCATCATCGCATTCCCTCCGGCATACAATTGTATGGGCGAATTATCGGTTCCGACACGGTATTCGATGCACAATTAGACAGGAAACAATGCCTGCGGTTCGACAGATGTTAGCTGATACAAACGCTGACGATTAGGGGATTATTCAAAAAATTCCGCATCATGACGTATTTCATGCGCGAATTTCTCCATCCTGTCAGCCATTTTTTCCAGTTTTTCGACCAGGGCGGTGTCTATACTGGCCTCGATCAACAAGGCCAATTCATTATAGTGAGTATCTGCCAGGGTATCACCGGCATCTTCAACCAATTCGCGAAAACGACTGGCTACTTCCTCGGCATGGGTGGTATGTTTCATTACATCATCCTTTAATCTTTGTGCGGAGCGTTATCGAGTATATGCTCACCTTTTTCATAAATATTACTTGCCGAACCGACAATCAGCTCATCGGGTGGAATGGCTACTTTCTTGTCCTTCGAAGTATAATCGAGTTTATCAAGGACAAAACGCATGGCATTGATGCGTGCGCGTTTCTTGCAGTCAGACTTGACCACCGTCCATGGACAATCTGCCGTATCGGTATAGAAAAACATGGCCTCCTTGGCTTCGGTATAATCATTCCATTTATCCAGCGAAGCTAGGTCGATCGGACTGAGTTTCCACTGCTTAAGTGGATCATGTTTGCGCTGCTGGAAACGGCGGAACTGTTCATTGCGGCTGACCGAGAACCATAACTTGAACAGCGTAATACCACTACGCACCAGCATACGCTCCAGTTCCGGTGCCTGACGCATAAATTCGAGATAGTCACTGGATGGGCAAAACTTCATGACACGTTCGACCCCGGCGCGGTTATACCACGAGCGGTCAAACAATACGATCTCACCCTTGCTGGGAAAGTGCTGGATATAGCGTTGAAAATACCATTGACCCATTTCATCCTCAGTGGGCTTCTCCAATGCCACTACACGTGCGCCACGTGGATTCAAATGCTCCATCAAGCGCTTAATGGTTCCGCCCTTACCGGCTGCATCCCGTCCCTCGAACAATATCAGTATGCGCTGGCCTGTCTCCTTGACCCAGTTTTGCATTTTCAGCAATTCTATCTGCAAGTCCGTTTTGAGTGCCTCGTATTCTGCACGATGCATTTTGTCTGCATAAGGATAATTGGCGTCAGCAAAGATTTTTCTCTTGCCCAGTTTGGTAACTTTTTCTGCTGGCGCCAATGTCTGATCTTCCCTGTCTTCCGCCACTTTCGGCATTGAAAATTTCGCTTCTTTATCCACAGCAATCTCCGTCGTAATAACTATTTATACAATATAAAAAATATATAGAGTCAATCTTGACCTGTGTCAATGACAATGGATATTTATCAGGTTCACGAATGTATGGGATGAAATTTACATCCGCTTATAATCAAGAGAAAATATCATGACCGTTATGCTGATACTATCGACAAAAAAAATGGACAACCCCCTCATTTCGGCACACTCAATCGTGGCCTATATCATGTCATTGGCAATACGCATTTTTACCTGCACTAATGCACGATTCAATCTGTCCTGGTCAATGATTGGCTGTTACTGCCATTCCATCCCGTGTTTGCAGAATATGCCAGACACCTTGATACGACGATAGCCTCCGTAGCACATGGGTTCGCAGTTCTACAGCGGACATCGGTATCAGATCAGGATACGGCTTTCAGTTTCTGCATTAATTGTGCAATCAGGTCGCTGCATAATTCCTGAAATTCAGGATCTATTACTTCATGCATAAATTCGAGCTCATCGATTACATGGTTAATTTCATCAGCTTCTTTCAGGGTATCCATCTCGGTACTGACTTTTTGCATATATGCATAGGCTTGCATGTTCCTGTCACCAAACTGATAGGATATAAATCCAGTATAGATGATATTTTCGCATTACTGCCAATCAGCATCAGATATCAGGGCGGAACCGTGACTACCGCAGCGCATACCAATACTGTCAGGTGAATTTTTTGCAGTAATCAGGACTGACTCGCGCACATAAAACCCGGTTTATATTGGATGATAAGCGACGGATAGATTTTCACGAAAAGCATGGTGGCGTGGGTGGCACAGGTAACGCGAATTTTTCCGGATAGTACACTGCCACCAGGAATAAGCCCTGGGCCGGAGCAGTAATACCTGCAACCGAACGGTCCCTGACCTGCAGTAAAGTCTTCACCCACTCCGGCTCCTGCTCACCTGCGCCAATAGCCAGCAGGGTACCGGCAATATTCCTGACCATGTGATGCAAAAAGGCATTGGCTTGCACATCGATGACGATATAGTCGCCATGCCTGCTTACATCCAACCTGCGAATGTCGCGCACTGCATGACTGGCCTGACAGGCCAGTGCCCTGAATGAGGTAAAGTCATGTTCGCCGATAAAATAATCAGCGCCCTGCGCCATTCGCGTTGCATCCAGTGGTTGATGGTGCCAGCACACCCGATTTCTGTATATCGCCGAGCGCGTCATGCGGTTCATAATGACGTATCGATAGCTGCGTGATAAAGCCGAAAAGCGTGCATGAAAATCCTCGGCGACGACCTTCGCCCAGCTGATATTGATATCCCTTGGCAAATTGGAGTTGCAACCGAGTACCCAGGAACGCTCGCTACGCTGGACATCGGTATCAAAATGGATCACTTGACCGAGGGCATGTACGCCGGAGTCCGTCCGCCCTGCACAGACCACCTGTAAATCCGTATCTGCAACATACGAAATCGCCTTCTGCACTTCATCCTGCACAGTTCGACTGCCATCCTGTGCTTGCCAGCCACAAAATTCCGTACCATCGTATTCCACACCCAGCGCAATTCTCATATGCTGAACCTTCTTATAACAAACCCGAACAATAAAGCGTTGTGTTTTATCCCATAAAGCGGCGAAAGACACTATCGCTACAAAAAAACCGCCAGAATGGCGGTTTTTTTGTAGCGATAGCATGACAGTCCACTAGATCTGGCTCAGTAACTTCTCCGCCTCACTCTTCTGACTGTCATTTCCTTCTTCGACTACTTCATCGAGTATACTGCGTGCACCTTCAGGATCACCCATATCGATATAAGCACGGGCCAGATCCAGCTTGGTACCTACTTCATCGATATCAGCCAGCACATCATCATCCAGATCGATATCTTCATCCATGCGCAGCGTGGTATCGGCAACTTCCATGTCTCCAGCGTTGTCGAGATCCGGGATCTTCAGTTCCTGGGTAATCTCGTCGCTCAGAGGTTCAGCATCCTGGACAATCTTACGGGTAATATCAGGCTGTTCAATTTCTGCGGTATCGTCTGCTTCCATGCCTCCAGCACTGTCGAGATCCGGGATCTTCAGTTCCTGGGTAATCTCGTCGCTCAGAGGTTCTGAATCCTGGGCAATCTTACGGGTAATATCAGGCTGTTCAATTTCTGCGGTATCGTCTGCTTTCAGTACGTCGGCAATCCCTTCAAGCTCCGCGGTAATTTCGTCATTGACCGGTGCCTCGTCCGCTACTATCTTACGCGTAATTTCAGGATTTTCGACGCCAGGCTCTTCCAGATCCACGCCTTCGAGTTCAGTGGTAATCTCGGTTGTCTCTTCGTATGTCGACTCGGGCTCGGCATCCTGCAAGCCTTCCAGTTCAGAGGTGAATTCCAGTGTATCATCAAGCTCTTCTTCAGGCTCGGTTGCCGCCAGCATTTCGTCAAGATCAAGATCGAGACTCTCTTCCTTTACTGCCTTTTCAATGGAACTGATATCTGTATCACTATCGACCTTGTCTTCGAATTCACCAAGATCAAAATCCATGATTTCAGTATCTTCTTCATCACCAATAGCTTCAGCTGCGGAAGTCGCTGCTACGGCCGCCGCCGCACCGGCAAACAGGTTATTACCTGGACAAAGGTCGTCACCCATTTCCACAACCTTTTCCCATGTTTCCGGATCCGGATTATTTTCCAGGTCAGTATGCAGGGCCGCCGCCTCTTCTTCAAAAGCCTCCTTGTTCTTGGATGAATAGTAGATTTCCAAAAGCTTTAGTTTCAGGTCATGACGTTCGGGTTCCTTGGCAATGGCACCCTTGATCATATTTTCGGCCGGTCCAAAGCGGCCATAGGCCAGGAATACATCGGCTTCGGTCAATGGATCCGATTCAGCCCCCTCGCCCTGCAGATCACTCATGTCACTGAGTACCATATCACTGAGGAATGAGGAGTCACTCATTTCCTTCGTCGCTTCAGGCGCCGGCTCGTCAATTCTGACTGTTTCAAATAGTTCTTCACTAGACTCGGCTTCGCTGGCCACCGTTGACTCTTGCACGAGGCCGGGCTCTTCAATCGGCTGTTCCTGCAGGATGCTTTCTTCAAACTGCTGCCCGCCCTGTCCGCGTCTGAGCATAAGCATGCCCAGGATCAATACCAGCAATCCGCCAGCACCCGCAACGACCCATTTAACTATGGGGTTTTGCTTGAAGTAGGCAAAAACACGGTCGATGATGCCAACGCCTGCCTCTGCAGCTGCGTCGGGAGCGCTAACCTCACCCGTCTTGAAAGGTTTGGCAGGAAGTTCCGATGTTGGTAATTTATCAATTTCAACGGGCTCAAAACCTGACACCACATGCTGGTTAATCGGCGTACCCGGTTTTGCCGGTACTGCATCGACGACCTGTGAAGGCGCCCGCGCAGGTTCTGTTACGGCCGCAGCCTCAGGGGCTTCAGGCGCCACATCCTCGGGCGGCACTTCGGCAACTGCTGTCTCAGGCTCACTCACCGCTTCTTCAGCAACGCTGGCCGTATCAGGCTCAGTGACCGCAGCCGCTGGCGCAGTGTCCCTGGCAGCATTGATCTCTGCCAGTTTTTTCTCCAATGCAGCTAACTGGTCTGCTTTTAACTCGGCCAGTCGTTTGGAATTGGCTATCTGTTCCTCGAGCTCGGATACGCGTAATCTGAGCTCTGCATTCTCCTGTCGCTGGGCTTCTGCCGCCTCACGCGCCAGCATTGCTTCACGATGCGCTTCGGTAGCAGTACCTGGACCCGCGCTTCCAGCCTGGCTGTCCGTGCCTGCCTCTGCTTGCGGTGGCAAAATCTCCAGGCGCCCCTTGGGTGCGGCAGCAGCCGTGCGTCGGCCTCGCCATTCGCGTGTTTGTCTGCGTACCTCGGCAAGTGCATCGGCATGTGACTGGCTGAGCATACTGTCTCGATCAGGGATGTTCAGTGTATAGCCGGCCTTGAGGCGATTGATATTCTGTTTAATGAATGCGTCTGGATTTGCCCGCAACAGTGCCATCATGGACTGTTCTACCGTTACCTGATCATCGGGTCTGGCATTATTGGCAATCTTCCATGCCGTATCATTGCGTTTGGTGGTATAGGTATCACCTATAAATCCGCTTGTTCCAGCAGTCGCCGTAGTCGTATAGGTCGGCGCTTTTGGCTGCTGCGTGCTGGTTGCAGGAGTCACCGGCCGTGAGACAGGGGCTACCGCCGTGGTTGTCCGGGTGGACTGTACAAGGGTGGGTGGATCGACCAGTTCTGCATATTCTCTCAGTATACGGCCATTGGCCCAGTTTACTTCCAGCAGGAAGTTCAGGAACGGTTCACGGTACCCTTTGCGTGTTGTGACCTTGATGTATTGCTTGCCATTAGGCTTTGTGACAACAGTGAATTTCAACTGGCGGAGGGTATTGCTATATTCCAGCCCTGCACGTGCAAAGGCATCAGGTGAGGCAAGGTTTACCCGCATCCCGTCTGCTTCACCCCTTTTCGAGGAAATAATTTCAATTTGTGCATCGAGCGGCTGGTTCAGAAAGGAATTCAGTTCAATTCCACCCAGACCCAGGGCTTGCACCCAAGCTGGCGACATGACGGCCAGCGATACCAGAACAGAGGCCAGTTTACGAACCATGCTTACTCCCTATTAGTGGATTAGTGGTCACTCTAATTTATAATATTTAGTTGAATATTTAATTGTTATAACAAAACGTTGTCATCAGTATTCTAGAATAATCTTTAATATGATGCACTAAACCGTCACCAAACGATAGTGTAGAAATACCCTTTTACCAAAAATTAGCGCGTTTGAATACTATTTATTGATATTTCATTCACTTGAAAGCATATCGACCGCTCTGCAGTTTTCTATACCTTCACCATTTGGGATTTTTTCAGGGAAGATCGGGATTTCGTAAAATACAGATTAACAACCGGGGTATTGTCACAGTTCAGCCCAGAAAAAATGCTATCCAGGCAGCGCAGATTATCCAGCCTGCTACAGCATCTGTATGCATCCGTCACACTGCAATCATTCCTCAATGAGGATGCGTAACATCCTGCGCAACGGCTCGGCAGCACCCCACAATAACTGGTCGCCCACTGTGAAGGCATTCAGATAATCATCTCCCATCGACATTTTTCTTAATCTGCCCACTGGCACCGACAAGGTACCAGTGACCCGGGCCGGGCTCAGTTCCTGTACTGTAATGTCGCGCTCATTCGGAATGACCCTGGACCACTCATTGGCCTGATCGAGCATATCGTGGATCTCGTCCAGCGGGATGTTGCGCTTAAGCTTGACGGTCAGCGCCTGGCTATGGCAACGCATCGCGCCAATACGGACACAGGTACCATCAATCGGCACGGGACGATCGCTTCTGCCCAGTATTTTGTTGGTCTCGGCCTGTGCCTTCCATTCTTCCTTGCTCTGACCCGAGTCCAGTTGTTTGTCGATCCATGGGATCAGACTGCCGGCCAACGGCACACCAAATTGCTCATCAGGATAGGCCTCACTACGGATATGCTCGGCAACCCGGCGGTCCAGTTCGAGGATAGCGCTGGCGGGATCATCGAGCAGATCGCTAACCGAGTCGCGAATACTGCCCATCTGCTCGACCAGCTCGCGCATATTCCTGGCACCAGCGCCGGATGCGGCCTGGTAAGTCATTGCCGTCATCCATTCGACTTCATCCTGCTGAAACAGCCCCCCGAGGGCCATCAGCATCAGACTGACCGTGCAGTTGCCGCCAATAAATGTCTTACCACCCTGCTGCAATGCCTCCCTGATGACATCCTGATTAACCGGATCGAGGATAATGATGCTGTCATCGGCCATGCGCAACGTCGACGCCGCATCAATCCAGTAACCCTGCCAACCCTCCTTGCGCAAGCGTGGATATACTTCACTGGTATAAGCACCTCCCTGACAGGAGATAATCGCATCCATGGCCTTGAGTGCATCGATATCCAGCGCGTCCTGTAACAGTGGTATGTCCTTGCCGATATCCGGGCCTTGCTGACCTTGCTGCGATGTACTGAACAGGACCGGCTCGATCAGATCGAAATCTTTCTCTGCCAGCATGCGTTGCATTAACACCGATCCGACCATGCCGCGCCATCCGATTAAACCCACTCTCTTCATTCTTTTATACCTTTGATAAAACTGTTAGTAAGCGCCAATCATATACTGCAATGGTACAGTTGCATGTAGCTAGTAGCGAGGAAAAGCGCTTTAGCTCGCAACCAGTCACTCGCTACTAGCTACCTTGTTTCCGCAAAGCGGCAACAACCGCATCACCCATTGCATCCGTACCCACCTGCTGTGAACCGGCCGACATGATATCCGCCGTGCGCAGGCCCTGGTCTTTTACCGGCGATATCGGGGGCAGAGCCGTGGATGGGCTCATACATTCCCTTGCTGTTAATATCCAGTGAAGCCGATGGCAGCATGCCAATCGAACCGGTCAACATGGCCGCGGCATCGGAAAGGATATCACCAAACATATTGGTCGTAACCATGACATCGAACTGCTTGGGTGCCCTGACCAGTTGCATCGCGGCGTTATCCACGTACATGTGCGACAATTCCACCTCAGGGTAATCAGCGGCCAGACCATTCATGACTTCGCGCCACAATTCGGTGCATTCGAGCACATTAGCCTTATCGACAGAGCACAGACGTTTATCACGCTTCATCGCAGTTTCAAAAGCAACCCGGCCGATACGCTCAATCTCCGTTTCGCTATAGACCAGAGTATTGAAACCCTGGCGCTCACCGTTTTCCAGCATGCGTACACCGCGGGGTTGACCAAAGTATATACCACCTGTCAGTTCGCGCACGATCATGATATCCAGCCCGGATACCACCTCGGGCTTCAGTGTCGATGCAGCGGCAAGCTGCGGATACAGTATGGCCGGGCGCAGGTTTGCAAACAGTTCCAGTCCGGAACGGATCCCCAACAGGCCTTTTTCCGGGCGTACGGAAATATCCAGTGACTCCCATTTGGTACCGCCGACAGCGCCGAGCAGGATCGCATCGGCTTGTTTCGCCATGGTCATGGTCTGGTCCGGCAATGGTGTTGCATACTCATCATAGGCACTACCGCCAATCAGACCATGCTCCACTTCAACATTCAGGCCGTGTTCGGCGCGCAGGTATTCAAGCACCTTGACCGCCTCGGCGACAATTTCGATACCGATTCCATCTCCTGGGAGGACTAGAATTTTATTGCTCATGTTTTTTCCATTCGATTAGTTACTAATACTTTATTATGTATTTTTAACAGGTGGCTAGCTGCTGGTAGCGAGATCATAGTTTTTTTACCTCGCTACTAGCCACTAGCTACTCGCTACGTTAAACAACCAGGGCGCTTCTTGCCGCCGCCTGTCTTCATAGGCGCGGATTGCATCGGTATGCTGCAGAGTAAGGCCGATATCATCCAGACCGTTAAGCAGGCAATGCTTGCGAAACGCATCGACGTCAAATGCAATCGTGTCAGCACCCGGCGTGGTGATGGTCTGCTGCTGCAGGTCAATCGTCAACTGGTAACCTGGCTGTGCTTCCACCTCCTTGAACAGCTGCTCCACCTGCTGTTCTGACAGCACAATCGGCAACAATCCGTTTTTGAATGCATTGTTGAAAAAGATATCGGCAAAACTGGGCGCAATGATGGCGCGGAAACCGTAATCTTCCAATGCCCATGGCGCATGCTCTCGTGATGAGCCACAGCCGAAGTTCTTGCGTGCCAGCAATACCGAGCCACCCTGGTAGCGGGGTTCGTTCAGAATGAAGTCCGGATTCAACGGGCGTTGACTGTTATCCATGCCCGGCTCCCCATGATCGAGATAGCGCCATTCATCAAACAGATTGGGGCCAAAGCCCGAACGTTTGATAGATTTCAGGAATTGCTTCGGGATAATCGCATCGGTGTCGACATTGGCACGGTCCAGCGGTACGACGATGCCGGTTAGTTTGTTGAATTTTTCCATATCCGATTCCTCTGTATTCGCCCCTCCTCCAAGGAGGGGGAATGGGCTTGTTAATCTACATTTCGTATATCGACAAAATGTCCGTTCACTGCGGCGGCAGCTGCCATCGCCGGACTGACAAGATGGGTGCGCCCACCCTGTCCCTGTCGACCTTCGAAGTTTCTGTTCGACGTCGATGCACAACGCTCACCCGGCTCGAGGCGATCAGCATTCATGGCCAGGCACATCGAACAACCAGGCTCACGCCATTCGAAGCCGGCAGCCGTAAAAATCTTGTCCAGCCCTTCTTCTTCCGCCTGCTTTTTTACCAGCCCGGAACCCGGGACCACCATCGCAAGTTTAATGTTAGCGGCGACCTTACGCCCCCGGGCTATCGCTGCCGCTGCGCGCAGGTCCTCAATCCTGGAGTTCGTGCATGAACCAATAAAGACTTTATCGGGCGCAATCGCGGTGATCGGCGTATTTGCATCCAGGCCCATGTAATCCAGTGCCCGTTGCATGCCTTCGCGTTTGACCGGATCTGACTCGGCTTGCGGGTCAGGCACCCTGTCCGCAATAGTCACGACCATTTCAGGTGATGTACCCCAGGTCACCTGTGGCTTGATATCCTCGGCATTCAGCTCAAGGATGGCATCAAAATATGCGCCTTCGTCCGTGTGCAATGTTTGCCAGTAGCCTACTGCCTTGTCCCAGTCCTCACCCTGCGGGGCATACGGCCGGCCCTTGACATAGTCAATGGTCTTTTGATCCACTGCGACCATACCGGCGCGTGCACCGGCCTCGATCGCCATATTGCACAGACTCATGCGCCCCTCCAGCGAAAGTTCCTGTATCGCTTGTCCACCAAACTCGATCGCATACCCGGTTCCACCGGCCGTACCAATCCTGCCAATAATAGCAAGAACGATATCCTTACCGGTAATCCCGGTAGGAATACTGCCATCGATCCTGATCAGCATGTTCTTAGACTTCTTCTGAATCAGGCATTGTGTAGCCAGTACATGTTCGACCTCGGAAGTACCGATACCGAAGGCCAGCGCACCAAAGGCACCATGGGTCGAGGTATGTGAATCACCGCAGACCACGGTCATACCCGGCAGCGTCGCACCTTCTTCGGGACCGATGACGTGGACAATGCCCTGACGGACGTCGTCCATCCTGAATTCGGTGATACCGAAATCGGCACAATTACGGTCCAGGGTTTCGACCTGGATACGCGATACCTCATCACTGATGCCCTTGCTGCGATCAGTCGTCGGTACATTGTGATCGGGTGAGGCAAGTACAGAGCTGCTGTTCCAGGGTTTACGACCCGCCATGCGCAGGCCTTCGAAGGCCTGTGGCGACGTAACTTCATGCACCAGGTGGCGATCGATATACAGCAATGTTGTTCCATTCTCATCCTGATGGACCACATGATCATCCCACAGTTTGTCGTATAAGGTTTTCGCCATTTCAGTCACCCTGGTTTATTGCCCAGCCTCGATTGCCATACTGGGCATACTAGGGCAATAGTATATATTACACAAATTCATTATTTTAATATAAACTATTCCAATTGGTTATATTAAACGGGAATCAAGCGTGTGGATATCGATAACTTCAAGGCCTTCCTCAGTGTAGCCGAACAAGGATCTTTTTCACGTGCCGCCGACAGGTTGTTTATTACCCAACCCGCAGTCAGTAAACGGGTGGCGGGACTGGAAGCACAGCTACAAACACGATTGTTTGATCGCATCGGCCACAAGATCATGCTGACCGAGGCCGGCCGCGCGCTGCTGCCGCGCGCGCGCCGTATCCTGCTTGAAGTCGAGGACAGTAAACGCGCCGTGGCCAATCTGACCGAGCGTATCGGCGGACCCGTGCTCATCGGCACCAGTCATCACATCGGCCTGCATCGCCTGCCACCGGTACTGCGACAATATACCGGTGAGTATCCGGACGTGCGTCTCAATATACAATTTATGGATTCGGAGGAGGCCTGTCAGGGTGTCCTCCATGGTGAACTGGAAGTCGGAATCGTGACACTGCCGCTATCACCCGCGCAGGAACTGGAGCTGATACCGATATGGCATGATCCCCTGGTCCTGGTTGCCCCGACAGGGCATCCGTTGAGCAAACAAAAAAACCTGCAGTTGAAAAAACTCGGCGAACACAATGCCATCCTGCCAGCCACCGGTACATTCACCCGCGAAGTCCTCGAACGCACGCTGAAGCCACTCGGCATTGAATTACAGGTCGGCATGTCCACCAATTACCTCGAAACCATCAGGATGCTGGTTTCGGTTGGGCTGGGCTGGAGCATCCTGCCGCGGGCCATGCTTGACGATGGCCTGTGTGAATTGAAATCCACCAGGATAAAAATGGAACGTATGCTGGGTGTCGTCACCCACACCGAGCGCACACTGTCGAATGCTGCTACTGCGCTGATTGCTACATTGAAACAAACGGCGGCGCAATCATAAGTACGTTCAGGCTAATCATGCCTGCTCGCTAATACGCCGTCGGCTCAGCTTGTTTCCCTCTCCCTGACGCCCCATGTTGCGACCACGAAGGCCAATAGCGCGAACAGGGCCGACAACAGAAATACATTCTGGCCACCGATACCCTGCCATAAGGCCCCGCTGAGAAAACTCCCCAGCGCCCCACCGACACCGAAACTGGTACTGCTGTACAAGGCCTGCCCGCGCCCCTGATGCTTGCCGGTAAAGAACTGGTGGATCAGATGAATCGCCACCGCATGGACAATACCGAAACTGGCCGCGTGTAATAACTGCGCTAGCACCAGCCACAGCAGCGACTCGGGCCATTGCGCTATCATGACCCAGCGTATCGCCGACAACAACATGGCGAACAAAAACAGTCGGCGCGCACCGAAACGCGGCAGCAGACGAAACATCAACACAAACAGTACGATCTCGGCAATCACACCGAGGGCCCAGAGCTGGCCAATGATGCTGTTACTGTAATCGTAATCCTGCAGATAGATACTGTAAAAGGTATAGTAGGCACCGTGACTGGCCTGGATCAGCATACAGCTCAGTAACAGTGCTATGACCTCCCTGCGCATCAGTACCTGGCGCAGTGGCTCGTGTTCAATATGCAAATGCCCGGCAACATATTCCGGCACCGTCAGGCTACTGACCCAGATCGCGAAAAAGATCAGCAATATCACGACCGGCACTACGGACAGATCCAGCCATTCAACCAGCCAGCCCAGGCCGATGGCCGTGGCAATAAAACCAATCGACCCCCACATCCGGATCACGTTATAGCGGTGCGTCTCACGGCCGAGGAAATTCATCGTGGTCGCCTCGAACTGGGGCAGCGAGGCATTCCAGAAAAAACTGAATGTAACCATGACGATGACCAGCCACCAGAAGCTCGAACCGATAAAGACTCCGGCAAAACACAAGGCGCTGAGCAAAGATGCCAGGCGCACGATGATCATGCGGCGGCCGGTATGGTCGGCAATCCAGCCCCATATGTTGGGCGCGACAATCTTGGTGGCCATAACAATCGCCATCAGCAGGCCGATCTGAAAACTGCTGTAGCCCAGTGTTTTCAGATACGGATTCCAGTAGGGCAACAATGCACCGAGGCTGGCAAAATAGAAAAAATAAAAGCCGGACAGGCGCCAGTACGGGGGCGGATGCGATTGGGTCTGCGTGTGCTTCGGGCTCATAGAAGCTAAGCATGATAAAGCCATGTGTTAACAGGATCAAATACGGTGATCATGACGCCATGCCGATATATGTACCCGCTGTTGAGATTGTATGTAACAGAGACATGCGCGATCAAATGTGCAAGAATCGCTGCCAGGATTGCACAAATTCACCACAAGGACCCGATCATGAAGGAACTCACGACGCTCATCGCCCTGCTGTTTTCGTCTTCGGCCTGGTCGGGTTGGTCGGACTGGTCGGGCTGGGATTTTTTTTCATCGGCTGGGATCAAGGAAGATGAACAACTTGTATTTTTCCCGTCCGAGGCCTATCACAGCGACGCTGATGGCTCCTGGAGCATTAACGTTCATGGCTGGGTCTATGAACCCGAGGCCCTCGGAGAAATAAACACTATTCTGCGCAAGGCATTAGCCATACCCGTCGATAACGGTATTGACAATCAAAGCCTGCTGCGACAGCGGCTACGCTGGTTCATGGTCGACAATGAACGTGGCAAACGCATCACCATCAAACTGGGCGACAACACATACCGCCTGCACAAATCGGCTGCCAATGGCCATTTTTCCACTGCGATACGCGTCAGCGAAGCATTGCTACTGTCTCTGTTAGCAACGTCAACTAATGCCAATCCGATCCACTTTGATGCACTGTTACCGAACAAGGACCAGCGTTCATTCCGTGGCGAGATCCTTGTCATCCCGAAAACCGGACTCAGCATCATTTCCGACATCGACGATACGATCAAGATCAGCAATGTCAATGATAAAAAGGAACTGATCAGGAATACATTCATGCGCCCGTTCAAGGCCGCGCCCGGCATGGCATCATTGTATCGGCACTGGCAACAGAGGCAGTCAACGATTTTTCATTATGTGTCGGCCAGCCCATGGCAACTCTACCCCGAGCTCAGCGCATTTATGCGCGCGGCAGGATTCCCGCACGGACTGTTTCATATGAAATACTTCCGCTGGAAAGACAGCAGCTTCCTGAACCTGTTTGCCGATCCGGTCAAATACAAAATGGAGATTATCGAGGCCATACTGCAACGTTATCCGCAACGCAGATTTATCCTGGTCGGCGATTCCGGCGAAAAAGACCCAGAGGTCTATGGCATCATTGCGCGCAAATATCACGCTCAAATCGAGCGTATTCTGATCCGCAGGGTCGGCGACAATAATGGTGCGCAGCGTTTCGGCTCAGCCTTTTCCGGACTGCAGCCCGGTTTGTGGCAAACGTTTACCGAACCAGTTCAATAGCTGTCCTCGCTACCAGCTACTCGCTACTGCTTTTGGAAGGGATAACGGGCGTTGCCGATTCGACATCGATATTCTGCGCTCGATGCCGCAACATATGGTCCATCAATACGATTGCCAGCATCGCCTCGGCAATCGGTGTGGCGCGGATACCGACACAGGGATCATGGCGCCCCTTGGTTACAACTTCGACCGGCTCGCCGTGAATATTGACGCTCCTGCCGGGCAGACGCATGCTGGATGTCGGCTTCAGCGCGATCGATGCGACAATATCCTGACCGCTGGAGATCCCGCCGAGTACACCACCGGCCTGATTGGAGAGAAAACCGTCAGGTGTTATTTCATCACGATGTTCGGTGCCCTTCTGTTCGACACAGGTGAATCCGGCGCCGATCTCGACACCCTTGACGGCATTGATCGACATCAATGCATGGGCAATATCTGCATCCAGGCGATCAAATATCGGCTCGCCCCAACCCGGCGGCACGCCGGTCGCGACGACGTTAACACGGGCCCCAATCGAGTTACCCTCCTTGCGCAGTGCATCCATATAGGCCTCGAGCTCGGGCACCTTGCTGGCATCCGGGCAGAAAAACGGATTGCTCTCGACCACTGTCCAATCAAGCGTTTCGATCGCGATCGGTCCTATTTGGGCCAGATAACCGCGGATCAGGACACCGTAGCGTTGCTGCAGGTATTTCTTGGCGATGGCCCCGGCAGCCACGCGCATCGCGGTTTCACGTGCCGAGGAGCGCCCGCCACCACGATAATCGCGAAAACCGTACTTTTGCTGATAGGTATAGTCTGCGTGCCCCGGGCGAAAGCGGTCCATAATCTCGGAATAGTCCTTGGAACGCTGGTCGGTATTCTCGATCAGCAGGCCGATGGGGGTACCTGTGGTTCTGCCTTCAAAAACACCCGACAGTATCCTGACCTGGTCGCCCTCGCGACGCTGCGTGGTATGACGGGATTGGCCCGGCTTGCGCCGATCAAGATCGACCTGCAGGTCGGCCTCGGATAACTCCAGCCCCGGCGGACAACCGTCGACAATACAACCCAATGCCGGCCCATGGCTCTCGCCAAAACCGCTTACCGTGAATATTTTTCCGAATGTATTTCCTGACATGGACGCTATTGTAACGATATCCGCACAATAATTCCTCCTAATTTATACCCCCAACACAAAAAGGAACTCTTGTTGGTCACGCAGGTCAAACTCAGTGCCGGTGATAGCACGCTCTGTGATTATGTGCTCCAGTTCAAATTCCGGATCGCAGTCCTAAAGATCGGACGATCACCGCCGTTAAGTATCACAACAGCGTTACAAATATAGAAAAATTCGACTCATACCAACTTTAAGAGGACAACGGTCCATGAAACGCAAAGTATATGGTCCAGTAATTGGCTCACATCTGGGCAGGGAAATCTTTGAAACCGTCGAGGACAACAGCCATAAATATATCTTCGATCGTATTGCCGTCGGTGATGATGATGGCTATCCCCTGAACCAGTTGAAGAAAAATGAAGTGTTGTTTGAACCTGGTCTGATTTACCGCCAGGCCAGCTAGTCAGTTCCTTGTCACCCGTCAGGCATCGGGCATGCCTGTCTTCGGGCTGGCCTGTTTGCGCCCGTTCCCCCGTATTTTTTGTCTATACTCTCTATGGTAGCGACCGCTACTTCAAACCGTTACACGACGACAGAGGGATGACAGATGAAAGCAGTGATAAAATATATTTTCACACCCAGTGCAGGACTGTTCCTGATCACAGCTACGTCCGCATCAGTAGCACCGGAGCAATTAGGTGCCAGCGAGATCAAGCAACTCTTCAGCGGCAACACCGTGCATTCCTTACATCTTATCAGGGACCATGAAACAACCCTGTATTATAATCCGGACGGCAGATTTTACGGTATCAGCGATGACTCGATCCACCAGGGCAAATGGGAGGTCAGGGGCGACGCTACTATCTGCCTGATACTGGAAAGTGGTACGAGCCGCTGCCGCCCGATCATGAAAGAAAATGACACTTATTTCAAATTCAAGATCAAGGATAATGGTGAGGTCAAGAAGCTGATCGAATACAAGACGTTTATACCGGGCAATCCCAAGAACTACGACTATGTAGACTAGTCACCGGCACCATCGGTCGCAGAATCGTTACACGCCGCAGCCGTTAAATCACCTTGGAAAAGCGCTGCTCACTACTGCCGCGCAGATATTTATCGAACACCATGCAGATATTGCGAATCAGCAAACGCCCGGCCGGACTGACCTGCAAACGGTTCCTATCAATACTAAGCAGGCCATCTTCCTGCATGGCCTCAAGCTCCGGCCATTCCACAGAAAAATATTCCAGAACCTGGATAGCGTATTTTTCCGCGAGTGTATTCCAGTCAATGCAAAAGTCACACATCAGGCGGTTAATAATATGACGCCGCAGGCGATCATCTGCACTAAGTTCGACGCCACGATACACCGGCAGATGTCCGTCATCCACCAGGCGGTAATATTCATCAAGGGTTTTGACGTTCTGGCTATAGCTATTTCCGACCTGCCCCAGAGCGGTGATCCCCATGGCAACCAGGTCACAATCGGCGTGGGTAGAGTAGCCCTGGAAATTCCGGTACAGGCTGCCCTCGCTCTGGGCAAGCGCGAGCTCGTCATCGGGACGTGCGAAATGATCCATACCGATATAGATATAACCCGCCGCAGTCAAACGCTCGATGATGTATTGCAGCAAATCAAGCTTCTGCGCAGCCGATGGCAGTTCATCAATATTGATACGCCGTTGCGGTTTGAACATCTCGGGAAGATGCGCATAGTTAAAAACCGACAGACGCTCGGGTGCAACCCGGATGATCTTGTCGAGTGTATTGCTGAAACTGTCGACACTCTGCAATGGTAATCCGTAAATCAGGTCCACACTGATGGACTTGAATCCTGCCTGCCGCGCCGCATCGATCGCTGCCATGGTTTGCTGCTCGGACTGTATACGGTTCACGGCTTTCTGTACGGCCGGGTCAAAATCCTGCACACCCAGGCTCATACGATTGAAACCGAGTTCGCGCAACAGCGCAATGGTTTGCGCACGCACTTCGCGTGGATCTATTTCAATCGAATATTCACCACTGTCATCGTCATGCAGATTGAAGTATCGACGGGTATTGTGCATCAACTCCGTCATTTGCTGATCACTGATAAAGGTCGGTGTCCCGCCGCCCCAGTGCAACTGGTCGACACGCCGACCGGAACTGAATAACGTTGCCTGCATGGCCATTTCACGATAGACATGTTGCAGATAGGCATCGGCCTTGCTGCGATCCTTGGTAACAACCTTGTTACAGCCGCAGTAAAAACACACCGTGTCACAGAATGGCAAATGGAAATACAGCGATAGCGGACCCTCGGGGGTATCCCGATTACTCTGCTGCGCGCAGTCGCGATACTGTTGCTCGGCAAAACCGTCATGGAATTGCACCGCCGTCGGATAGGATGTATATCTGGGACCGGCCCTGTCATAGCGCCTGATCAGATCCAGATTGAATTCTACCTGCATGTTTGCCTCACCATTGTCTGTTTGATGACAGAGTTTAACCGTTATCGCAGCGACCGTTACTGATCTGCATCAATCTTCGACGTCCAGACCATAGCGATGGGTTTGATTGATACGCCACAACAGGAACCTGAAAGGCAATGAGCTTTCGTTTTCCCTCTCGGCTATGTCCCTGAATCAGACCGTTGTATTTTCCCGGGATGCTGTCGGGGATTGTGATAAACGCGCATTGTAACCAATGTGCCGTGCTGCTTGCCAGTCCGGCTCAGAGACTGTCGATGGCCTCGCCGAGGCGATGAACCGGAATAATTTCCATACCTTCAATACGTTCTTTTTTATTGACATTCGCTGCCGGTACAATGGCCTTTTTAAAACCGTGTTTGGCGGCCTCGCGCATACGCTCCTGACCATTCGGGACCGGGCGGATCTCCCCGGCCAGGCCGACCTCGCCGAAACAGACCAGGTCCTGGGGCAGGTTCTGATTACGAAAGCTCGACAGTATGGCCAGCAGTACCGGCAGGTCCGACGCGGTTTCACTGACCCTGACCCCGCCGACAACATTCGCGAATACGTCCTGGTCATACATCGCAATGCCGGCATGGCGATGCAACACGGCCAGCAGCATCGCCAGGCGGTTTTGCTCCAGACCCAGCGTGACCCTGCGCGGATTGGCGGCATGACTCTCGTCGACCAGGGCCTGCACCTCGACCAGTAGCGGCCGCGTGCCTTCCCAGGTCACCAGGATCACACTGCCGGGCACCGCTTCATCATGGCGTGACAGGAATATCGCCGATGGATTACTGACTTCACGCAGACCCTTTTCAGTCATCGCGAACACACCCAACTCATTGACGGCACCGAAGCGGTTTTTAATCGCGCGTATGACACGGTAGCGGCTACTGGACTCGCCTTCAAAATACAACACGGTATCGACCATATGTTCCAGCACCCTGGGACCTGCCAGCGTACCTTCCTTGGTGACGTGACCGACCAGAAACAATGAGGTATCGGTCTGCTTGGCATAACGCACCAGTTGTGCGGCACTTTCCCTGACCTGGCCAACCGATCCGGGGGCCGACTGTAACGCATCGGTGAACACCGTCTGAATGGAATCGACCGCCAGAATTTTTGGCTTCTCCCTGGCCGCTATCGTCAACATCCTTTCAATCGAGGTTTCGGTCAGCAGTTGCAGATCGTCAC
Organism: uncultured Gammaproteobacteria bacterium; assembly: GCA_947258655.1. Classification (GTDB taxonomy): domain Bacteria; phylum Pseudomonadota; class Gammaproteobacteria; order JAADHQ01; family JAADHQ01; genus JAADHQ01. The sequence goes on from CAMYJD010000023.1 coordinate 48,141, forward strand.
CCGGGAGCCCGAGCCGATGGGCGCGCATACTGACCTGTTGCTTGGACTCCTCACCGGTCACATACAGTGTCGGCATTCTTGCAGATAATACCGTCAGGCTCTGCAATAACAGCGTCGACTTGCCGATACCCGGATCACCACCAATCAATGTGACCGAACCGGGCACCAGCCCGCCCCCCAGGACCCGGTCCAGTTCAAGCAGCCCTGAGCCTATACGCTCCTGGTCCGTGCACGCGACATCGGCCAGGCATTGCAGCTGCGAACCACTGGCATCACCGGAATAATTGCTAAAACGTGGATGCGTAGCGGATTTCGTGGCGACAACTTCAGACATCGAGTTCCACGCGCCACAGTCGGCGCATTGCCCCGCCCATTTGGGTGACTGGGCGCCACATTGATTACAGGTATAGTTGATTTTTTCGCGTGCCATGATGCTTGTCTTCGGACTCCCGTGCTTATCAGCGATAGCTGAATTCAACCCGTGCAGTTAATTTGCACAGCAATTCATAGGCAATGGTATCAGCGTACTCTGCCACCTCCTCGACCGCCAGGCCATCCCCCCACAAAACCACGTCATCACCAACCCTGGCTTGCGGACATTGACGCAGATCGACGCAAATCATATCCATCGACACCCTGCCAACCAGGGGCACGCGGATGCCATTGACCAATACCGGGGTCCCGGACCTGGCATGGCGTGGATAACCATCGCCATAGCCTATCGCAACGACACCCACCGGCATGTCTTGCGGACATTCCCACGTCGCGCCATAACCTATCGTGTCACCACGACGGTATTGCCGTATCGACATCAGGCCCGAAGACAGCGTCATGACCGGCCGTAATGCTTGCACTTCACCCCTGCCCGGTAGAAACGGATTGACGCCATACAACATGATTCCCGGCCGGACCCAGTCGAGATGGTTTTCCTGCGCCGCGCACAGAGCCGCGGAATTGGCAATACTGCATTCGCCACCAAGCCCCTTGACCGCAGCGAGAAAGTCCCGCAATTGCCGGGCATTGAGTGGATCACCCGGATCATCGGCACAGGCAAAATGACTCATGAAACGGACTTTGCCCACTTGCGCACATTGTTGCAGACGTTGATACGCCTCGCCGCTGGCACCGGGAGCGAGGCCCAGGCGATGCATGCCGGTATCGATTTTCAGCCACACATCCACGGGCGCGGGCAGATCGTTCGATTCAAGCATATCCAGCTGATACGATGCATGCACTACGAGACCGACCCCAGACTGGCTGGCCTGCAACAGTTCTTCGCGGTTGATCGCACCTTGCAATACGGTAATGTCTTTACCGATACCGGCCGCGCGCAATGCGACGGCTTCACTGACATGGGCCACGGCATAACTATCGCAATTGTCCAGTACGCGCGCCACCTGCGCCATGCCATGGCCATAGGCATTGGCCTTGATCACCGCCATGATACGCGTACCTGCTGTCAACTCCCTGACACGTTGTAGATTATGCCTCAGGGCATCCAGGCTGATTCGGGCATGTGCTCGCATGAATTAATTACCGGTACTACAGCAGCTACAGGGCCGCCTTCAGCCCAGGCCGTCGTCGTTATAGAAATCCGGCGTGAAGTTCTCGAAACGTGTGTACTGACCGAGGAAGGTCAGGCGGGTCGTGCCGATCGGGCCGTTTCGTTGCTTGCCGACAATGATTTCAGCGATTCCCTTGTCCGTCGTCTCGGGATTATAGACCTCGTCGCGGTAGATAAAGACGATAACGTCGGCATCCTGCTCGATAGCGCCGGATTCACGCAGGTCAGACATGACGGGACGTTTATTGGGACGCTGTTCAAGACTGCGATTCAACTGCGACAGGGCCACGACCGGCACACTCAGCTCCTTGGCCAGCCCCTTCAGGGAACGTGAGATCTCGGAGATCTCGGCAGTACGGTTCTCTCTGCCGCCGGCCTGCATCAACTGCAGATAATCGATCACGATCATACCGAGGCCATGCTCACGCGCCATACGCCGGGCCCGGGCCCGCAATTCGGTCGGGCTCAATGCCGGAGTGTCATCAATAAACAATGGCGCATCGGCGAGTATTCCCATCGATGAGGTCAGGCGATGCCAGTCATCATCGTCGAGCTTGCCGGTCCTGATGCGACCCTGGTCGATACGACCCAGTGACGCCATCAGACGCATGGCCAGTTGTTCGCCGGACATTTCCATACTGAATACGGCAACCGGTTTCTGGTGCTTGATGGCCGCATGCTCGGCAATATTCATCGCAAATGTTGTCTTGCCCATCGACGGGCGCCCGGCAACAATGATCAGATCCGAGCTCTGCAGCCCCGAGGTCTGCTCGTCAAAATCGACAAAACCGGTCGCCACCCCGGTGATCGGCTCATCCTGCTGGTACAACGCATCTATGCGATCAACGGCGTCAGCGAGCAGGCTTTTTATACTCTGCATGCCGGTCTTGCCACGCGTACCCTGTTCTGCAATCCTGAATACCTGCTGCTCGGCATTGTCCAGCAATTCCTTGCTCTCACGTCCTTCCGGATTAAATGCGCTGTCGCTGATCTGCGTGCCGACGCTGATCAGCTGGCGCAGGATCGAGCGTTCGCGCACAATCTCGGCATAGGCCTTGATGTTCGCGGCACTGGGTGTATCACGCACGAGCTGCCCGAGGTAGGCCAGTCCGCCGACCTCTTCGAGTTCCTCGTTGTTCTTCAACCATTGTGACACGGTAACCGCATCGAATGGCTTATTCGATTCCGACAACGCAATGATGGCCGTCAGGACCAGACGATGATCATGGCGGTAAAAGTCCTCGACTGCGACAACATCAGCGATCCTGTCCCAGCCACTGTTATCCAGCATCAGCCCACCGAGCACGGCCTGTTCAGCCTCGAGAGAATGCGGAGGAACCTTTAATCTTGCCGTCTCGCTATCGCTTACGGCTGTAGTAATTACTGGGTCGGGCATGTTTGTTAACGGTATTGATGAACGAACGATAATAATTCTTTTTTGATGATTGACTATAATGCCCTGCAAGGACAACATACTCAATACCTGGCAAGGAAATATATGCCGTTGGCGCCCAGATCCGATTCAGTCAAGTGCTTGTTTTATCGACAGACCTGCTCGAGACCAGACGGGTTTATTTTGTAAAATCAAAGATTAAAGCAATTGCCATATTAACAGTCCAGGCAAAAAAATGCCGGAAAAAATTCCGGCATTTTAGCGATTGATCACAATCAGCTGACAGCCTGACGAGACCTGCGTTACTCGGCCTCGACCGTTACTTTCAGACTGGTATTGACGTCTGTGTGCAGATGCACACCTACTTCATATTCCCCGGTCATACGAAGCGGCCCTTCCGGCATACGTACTTCTTTCTTCTCGATAGCAACACCTGCGCTGGTGACCGCTTCGGCAATATCGGCAGGACCAATGGAACCGAACAGCTTACCTTCTTCTCCGGCCTTGGCCGTGATGGTCACAGCAATGTTTTCCAACGCAGTTTTTCGTGATTCAGCTTGCGCCAGAGACTCGGCCGCATGCTTTTCGAGCTCGGCACGACGCGCCTCGAAGGCCGCAATGTTTTCAGCAGTCGCTGCTGTTGCCTTACCACCGGGAATCAGGAAATTACGCCCGTAACCAGGCTTGACATTGACCTTGTCACCCAGATCCCCCAGATTCTCAACCTTTTCTAGCAGTATTACTTCCATCGCTTCCACCCTATTCTCTTACAAAAAATATTAATCCAAACCACCTGATTGCAATCACTAGCAATAAATAACAGGCATCCTTGCAATCAGCTCAAATTTTTAGCAAACCGGGTACGATAATCGACCCAGATATCCGTCAAGGCCAGCGCCATTAATAACGGCGCAACAATCTGGCTCAACAAAATCAATAACGCGTACAGACCTACCAGCCAGAAACCGGAGCTGTCCCGCTGCGCCATCAGCCCATGGGCAATCCCAAGACCGATAATGACATACAACATACCTATTACAATACTGGCATTGATCAGTATCAGCCCCAGCGCTTCACCGAGGTTCTGCGAAAACAGCAACGCTACGATCACAGCAATGGTGAACACACCCACATTGCGACCCAGCCGTAACGCCCGGAACTCCTGTTGCAAGCCGCCCGGATTAAACAGGCGGGCCTGCCAGGCGCGCGCAATCAGTAGACAGATAATCGCGCCAAAGGCTGTATAAGTAACAACACTTCCAGCCAGTATAGTTGCTGCTGACAGCAACATCGCATCGACTTCCTGGCTGCTCAGACCGGAACCGGGCTCTCTTAACAGACGCCCCATCGGTTCCAGCAATTGCAGGCCTGCCTGAATCGGCTCGGCGACCAGCAGGAAATACGCGACGACCGTTACGATCGCAACAAACCCGATCGTTTGCAATGCCAGTATCAGCGAACGACTAAGCTGTAAAACACTTGCCGCCAACCATAGCAATATCCATAAATAGACCGAGTTCCACAAATCCAGTCTGGCGTGTTCACTCAGCTGCAGCAATTGCCCGCTCAGCAACGCGGCTATCGCGGCGCCTGTCAATACGATCAGACCCTGCCTGGCACCCAGACGCAGGGTCACCAGTGCAATTGCGATACCACTGAAATAAATCAGTGCCAGTTTAAGTAAAAATGGGGCACTGACACTGACAGCAGCGGGTACGGCTGCAGACAATATGGCCTGCAATGGACCCTTGAGGATATAAGATGCAATCACACGCATCTACACACCTTGGCCGGTCCGTTGATTCCCGAAAACAGTCTAGTGTTGATCCGTATAAGGCAACAAGGCGATATAACGCGCGCGCTTGATAGCGGTAGATAACTGGCGTTGATATCTGGCCTTGGTTCCGGTAATACGACTGGGAACTATCTTGCCAGTCTCGGTAATATAATTACGCAGTGTCGCCAGATCCTTGTAATCGATCTCGGTTACACCCTCTGCGGTAAATTTACAAAACCTTTTACGTCTAAAATAACGAGCCATAATATGTCCTCTTAAACCGTGTACTTCAATTCTTTAATGGATTGTGCATGAATAATCAGTCGGGTTTCCATTTTTTGCCGGCTTTCATAGCTGAGAAAACCCTCGACCTCAATGCGCGAACCTTTGCCTATGCTGCGCCGATAAACATCTCCACAAGCGCTGACGATAATGCGGCATTCAACTTTTCTGGCATTACCCGCTTCTTGCTGTATTGACTGATGCTGCAGTGTGAAGCGTGTTATGGAAATGCCTGCGGGTGTATTCCGGCTCGCTGGTTCCGAGACGACCTCACCCGTCAATATCAGCCGATTGATGCCCTCGCCTGTATCACTCACTCAGGCGCTTCAGGCGTCAGTCGATTCTGATGCTTCATCCGTATCAGCAGCTTCCGCAGCAACAGGTGCTTCCGCAGCAACAGGTGCTTCCGCAGCAGCAGGTGCTTCCGCAGCAGCAGGCGCTTCCGCAGCAGCAGGCGCTTCCGCAGCAGCAGGCGCTTCCGCTCTTTCAGTTGCAGCGCTGTCTTCACGGTAGCTACGACTGTCTTTCTCTTCCTTGGCCTTGGCCATCAGCGAAGGCTCGCTCACGGCCTCTTTCATCTTGACGACCATATTACGTAGTACGGCATCATTGAAACGGAAGGCACTGGTTAGTTCTTCAAGCGTATCGGCATCACATTCGATATTCATCAGGATGTAATGGGCTTTATGAAGCTTCTGGATCGGGTAAGCCAGTTGGCGGCGTCCCCAGTCTTCGAGGCGATGGATGCTTCCACCTTTGGATTCGATCGTGCCACGATAACGATCCAGCATCGCAGGCACTTGCTCGCTCTGGTCCGGATGAACCAGAAATACAATTTCGTAGTGTCTCATTGTCTCTCCCTACGGGTTCAAGCCTCCCCTGATAGCATTGTGGCTAGCGGGTAAGGCAAGGAGTTAATCGAAAGCCATCACGGCTTATCAAGACCGGGTATTGTACAGATATAGGGGAAAAGATAAAAGGGTAATGACACAATAGCAAATAACTTGAATATGTTATTGTTTTATATGGTTATTTTTAAAGTGACCTGCATTCCTGCCCGCTTTCCTCTTGTATCTTTAACCTTTTCTCTGCCTTAAAACCTCAAACAGGCAAATACCGGTCGCAACCGATACATTCAGGCTACTGACGACACCCGCCATCGGTATACGCACGAGAAAATCGCAATGCTCCCTGGTCAAACGACGCATACCTTCACCCTCCGCGCCCATAACAACGGCAATCGGACCCTTCAGGTCACAGCTGTACAGCTCCTGCTCGGACTCGCCGGCAAGCCCCACCAGCCATAGCCCCCGCTCTTTCAGATCACGTAAGGTCCGGGCAAGGTTAGTAACCTGGATCAGCGGTAAATTCTCCGCGGCCCCGCTGGCCACCTTCCTGACCGTCGCCGTCAAACCGACCGCCCGATCACGGGGGACGATGACCGCATGCACTCCGGCGGCATCGGCACTGCGCAGGCAGGCCCCCAGATTATGTGGGTCCTGAACACCATCCAGTACCAGCACAAAGGGCTGCTGTTGGGCGGCAAGAATCTGTTCCAGATCGGCTTCAGTAGCCGCCTTGCCAGGCAGGGTACTGGCGACGACGCCCTGGTGGCGTTTATCTGCAAAATGTTCCTGCAGATAGTCACGCGAGACCCTGTTCAGCCTGATACCGGATTTTTTTGCCAGGCTGACAATTTTTTGCATGCGGGCGTCGCGACGTTGGCCGTCCAGCCAGATCTCCTGGATGTCCTGCGGCTGATATTTGAGTGCAGCCTCAAGGGCATGCAGACCAAATATGAGTTCGGAATCCGCCTTCATCGATTATTTATTTCTTTTTCCTGCCAACTTTTTTCTTGATGGCACCGGCAATTCGCTTCACTATTGATTTCTTCTTTTCCTTCTTTTTACCGGCACTTTTCTTTGTTGTTGTCTTTTGCTTGCTGACTGCCTTTGCGGCCTTCTTCTTCGAAACAGCCTTTTTAGCGCCCGTGGCTTTTTTCCTTGTTGTTACTTTTTTCCCTGCGGCAGTCTTTTTCTTCGCAGTAGCAGCCTTCTTCTTGCTTGTGGCCTTCTTGCTAGCAGCACTATTCTTCTTTTTCGCTGTCTCGGCCTTGTTCTTGCTCGTGCTCTTCTTTTTCGAGACACCCGGCTTCGCTGATGCACGGCGTTTTTTCTTGGCTTTCTTTTTGGCTACACCCGCATCTGCTGCCTGGACTATAACCTGTTGCCCCGTTTTTGCTGCTGTATGTTCGAGCAATACAAAATCCATTTTGCGCTCATCCAGGTCGACCCTGACCACGCGGATACGCACCGGATCGCCGAGGCGATATATATGCCCCGTTCTTTCCCCAATGAGCCGATGGCCCTTGGCCTCGAAGTGATAATAATCATTATCCAGCTCACTGACATGTACCAGGCCTTCGACATAGATGTCATCCAGTTCGATGAACAGCCCGAATGAAGTAACCGATGAGATTACACCGGTAAATTCATCGCCGACCTTGTCACGCATAAACTCGCATTTCAGCCAGCTAATGACATCACGAGTCACCTCATCGGCACGCCGGTCGGTCATCGAGCAATGCTCGCCCATCTGCAACATATCCTCCTTGTTATAGGCGAATTTTTTCGCACTCTTTGTCCGCAGTACATGCCTTATCGCCCTGTGTACGAGCAGGTCAGGATAGCGTCTGATCGGCGAGGTGAAATGTGAATAGGCATCCAGCGCCAGGCCGAAATGCCCGTAGTTTTCCGGCTGGTACTGTGCCTGCTTGAGGGAACGCAGCATGACGGTCTGGATCAAATGATAATCGATATGCCCTTTTACCTGCTGTAGTAAATCAGCATAATGCTTGGCATCCGGTAATTCACCGCCCTTCAGTTGCAGGCCAAACTCACCGAGAAATTCGCGCAGATCGCCGATCTTTTCCGTATCCGGTTTATCATGCACCCTGAACAGACCCGGTATCCTGTTTTTCAGCAGGAAACGCGCAGAACAGACGTTGGCTGCAATCATGCATTCCTCGATCAACATGTGTGCATCATTCCGATGCACAGGGACAACCTCCTCGATCTTGCGAGTTGCACCAAACACAATACGGGTCTCGGGTGTGTCAAAGTCGATCGCACCACGCTCGGTTCGTTGTCGGCGCAGCACCTTGTACAGGTCATACAGATTTTCCAGATGTGGAACCAGCGTGGCGTACTGTTTGCGTAACTTGCTGTCATTGTCGACGAGCATCGCCGCAACCTTGTTATAGGTCAGACGCGCATGCGAACACATCACGGCCTCATGAAACTGGAAGCGCGAAATCTCACCATCGCTATCGATATGCATTTCACAAACCATACAAAGTCGATCGACCTCAGGATTAAGCGAGCACAGCCCGTTCGACAGAATCTCGGGCAACATCGGGATCACGCGTTCGGGAAAATATACGGAATTACCGCGTTCCTCCGCCTCAACATCCAGCGCAGACTTTGGCGTGACATAATGAGAAACATCGGCGATCGCGACCAGCAGGCGCCAACCCTCGCCCTGTGGTTCACAATAGACCGCATCATCGAAATCACGCGCATCCTCGCCGTCAATCGTGACCAACGGAGTGTCACGTAAATCCAGGCGATCCAGCTTGGCCTCCTCCAACACCTCGGGGGCGAGGCCGGCGGTCTCCTCCTCGACGGCCTGGGGCCATTCTTCGGGCAGGCCATAAGAACGGATAGCGACATCGATTTCCATGCCCGGCGCCATATGATCGCCGAGAATTTCAATCACCTCACCAATGGCCTGACGTTTTTTATCGGGATAATGAGTAATGGCAACAACGACAAATTGGCCATCACTGGCCTCCAGGGTCTTGTCACAGGGAACAATGATATCCTGACTGAGACGCTTATTATCAGCGACCAGAAAACAGGCGCCGTGCTCAGCATAAAAACGCCCCACCACTTGCTTATGGGCATGCTCAAGCACCTCGACAATGGCCGCTTCGGCCTTGCCACGGCGATTGTAGCCAACGACATGGGCCACCACGCGATCGCCATGCATGACCCTCGCCATCTGCCGCGCCGACAGGAACAGATCATCGCCGCCTTCGTCGGGCTGCAGGAAACCGAAGCCCTCGGGGTGGCCGATGATACGCCCGCGGATCAGGTCGAGCTTGCTGACCGGGGCAAAACCACGACGGGTATAAATGATCTGACCATCACGCTCCATCGCGCGCAGACGCCGGCGCAGACCCTCGACCCTGTCCGGGTCTTCATTGAGGGCAAAGATCTCGCCCAGCTGTTCACGGTTGAGTAACTTGCCATGCTCTTCCAGGCATTGCAGGATATACTCCCTGCTCGGCACAGGATTTTCGTATTTCTCTGCCTCACTGTCAGCGTGAGGATCGGCCTGGTAGGACTGGTCTTTTCTGGATTTTTTTGTCATTCGCCTATTTTACACGACTGCCGAGAGTTACGCAGAATTAATTGACATTTTTGACTGATAAAGGTAAATTTCGCTTCTCCCAGGGGCAGCAATGCCCGGATAGCCACACAATGCCGAGGTGGTGAAATTGGTAGACACGCTAGCTTCAGGTGCTAGTGGGGGCAACCCCGTGGAGGTTCAAGTCCTCTCCTCGGCACCATTTTCATAGACTCCAAAGATACTGTATTTACAGTGTTTTCCGTCCCTCTGATTTTCTGTTTCGTTGTCACTCATTGTCCACGATTGTCCCAAAAATGGAGCGCGAGTGGAGCGTGGGTGGAGCGCGTTTTTCGACTTCATTGTGATAAAAATCCAATCACACTTCTGTGTTCGTTCGCAATCATATGCGGTCATAGACAACTGATCAAAACAAATGTGTGAACTTAAATGATCGCCTCGCTAACTCAAGTTAGATCACGCCCTCCCCCCATGCATCCATAGCATCTAATATCCGCTGAGCATCTCCATTACCTTCACGCTCATTGCGCAACATAGCAATCCGCTCGTGGTATTCCGTTAGGGTAATACTGCCACCCCCATCTTCATCCTGGAGTCGATGACGGCGAAAGCTTTCCCACCGTTGGACTTCCTCCGCAGATAAGGTCTCTGGCCAATTCCGGGCACGATAGCGGAACAACAGTTCTGGCAACCTCTTATCGTGAAAATCGAAACGTGTTTGCGCAAGTTCCTGCTCCGAGGCATCACGCACCTTAGCCAGTAGTGGACGATCTGCATCGTTGAGGAAACCATCATACAGCGCCAGATCCACATCTCCGACGGGACTGAATTCCCTGCTGCTGTAGGCTTGTGCAACTCGCTGCATGAAGCCCTTATTTGAACTCAATAATCCCCAATGCTGGGCACAGGCATCCAGATCGATTGCGATGCGTTCTGCAATTGACTCATCTAGAGAATTTCGCGGCGCTAGGGCCGGACACTTATTAATCTTTACGGACTTTACTGGCAGCCGATCCACCCCATCCGGCAAATCCTCGGCTCGGGTGAACATGCGATCGTGGAGGCCCACTACGTCCAAATCCATGAACGGACTCGGATCCTGACGCAGGTCGTAAACCAGCACACTATTATTGTTACCTGGCTCACCAATCAATGGCATCACCAAAGTAGTACAACCGGTCTCTGAAGGATACATGCGTGAGGTATGCAAGACAGGTTGATGCCCTACCAAGTCTAACTGTTCAGCCGCCTTCCGCTTGTTGCGAAGCTGGAAGAGCCAATCATAGAGACGTGGTTGCCGGTCACGAATCAGGCGTGCCAAACCAATGGTAGCGCGTACATCAGACAGCGCATCATGTGCGGATTCGTGACCTATACCATTGACTGTGGCTAAATCCTCAAGTCGAAAACTGGGCCTACCATCATCGTGTCTGGGCCACTCTATTCCTTCTGGTCGCAGCGCGTAGGTCATGCGTACCAGATCGATAAGGTCCCATCGCGAATTGCCTTGCTGCCATTCGCGGGCGTAGGGATCGTAGAAGTTGCGATAGAGAGTATAGCGGGTCACCTCGTCGTCAAATCGTAAGGTGTTATAACCAACACCGCAGGTACCTGGCTGAGCCAACTCAGCATGAATTCGGGCAATGAACTCTGGCTCCGGAACGCCCTGCGCATCCGCCACCTGCGGCGTAATACCGGTGAGCAGGCAGGCCTCAGGGTGTGGCAATACATCCCGTGCCGGCTTGCAGTAGATAACCAGCGGCTCACCCATTTCATTGAGCGCCTCATCGGTGCGTAGCCCGGCAAATTGCGCTGGTCGGTCACGTCTGGGATCGACACCAAAGGTCTCATAGTCGTGCCAGTAAAGAGTCATAGTCATAGGCTTTCAGATCTACTTAGTTCATGCAGCATCTACTGACGCCACTCAAATACACCTTATATATAGGAAATGTTGTCATCTGCTCTATTTCACTCAAATTCTCTCCACCATTACTTCGCCGCGGCGAATCCAATTTATTCCTACTCCCAACACAGTAGATCCTTCACTAACAAGTGCTTTCGCATACGATTCAAGCTGTGGGCGGCGACTTCGTCTTCGTTCGTCCCAAAGAACGCGGATCATTTGTTGACTACGAGCATCTTGAACGACCCTGGAAGTACATTCTCAAACGTGCAAAGGTGCGCTACCGAAATCCGTACCAGACCCGCCACACCTACGCAAGTCAACTCCTGTCAGGTGGTGAGAATGCTCTATTTGTCGCCCAGCAGATGGGGCACAAAACCACCGAGATGATCATGCGTCACTATGGCCGCTGGGTAGAGCAGGCGGAAGAAACGCATCAGCACGTTTTTGTGTCCAATTTTGGCAGAAACGCAAAAGAAGGATAATCTGAGGTACATTCCGTTTCTATGACCCTACACACCGACTAAATAACAAGACAACGAAAACAATGATCTCTGAACAATACGTGTGGTTAACCTGGTCCAGCGCCTTTCTGATACCGTGGATTGTCATATTCGCCGTCGCTCCCACGTACCGCAAAGCGATGTGGTGGGCGAGCCTGTTCACCGCCC
>CAMYJD010000024.1:0-37529 GCA_947258655.1 uncultured Gammaproteobacteria bacterium
CACAACAAAAGCAACAAAAATTCCAAACATCACACCAAAAACCAGACCGATGACAACCATCAATTTGCGTTTGGGTTTGGATATAGTTTCCGGTGGAACCGCCGGATCAATAACCTTCAATGCGAATTCGTCATTCACCTTCGCCAGCGTTATACTTTTCGTATGTTCCTCGATGATCCGGTAAAGCACATTGTGCAGTTCTGCTATGCTTGTTTGCTTAATCTGTTCTTCCAGGTAAGCAATGCTGCGCTCAGCCTCATTGATACTACGCTGCCGCAAACTCTCGTTAAGCCTCTTGACCAGAGCGTTGGCCCATTCAGCCGCCTGCTGTGGATCTCGCCACTCTATACTCAGAGTGACCAATTTGTTTTTACTGCCTTTCGTTATACCGAGCATGCTGCCTTTAAAAACGTTATACGCCTGCTCGTTCGTGGGTTCACCCGGCTTTAATCCAGCACCGGTTTCCTTTCTGTCAGGAAGCACCATCCGTTTTAGCTTGCTCAACAGAGATGGTTCCTTGACAATCCACTCTCCTTTGTTCTGATCCCAGCGATTGCCAAAGCTTGCTCAACAGAGATGGTTCCTTGACAATCCACTCTCCTTTGTTCTGATCCCAGCGATTGCCAAACAGCACGGGTTTCAATTGATATTCGTCAATAAAACCTGTTATAAACTTGCGTGATTTCAATATTGCAATCGGCGTTTCTATACCATCACCGCCGCCAGCGGAAATTCCTGCCAGATCGGCCAGACCCCCAAACTGACTCACCAGACTGCCGTATTTCCCGGCTTTTCCGCCCGATGATGGCATCAATAGCACATCGGCACGATATACTGGCGTCGTTGTTACTGCTGCTATGGTAAATAAAGCGACACTAACCAGCACAACTAGTGCAATCAGGCGCTTGGATTTCGACAATATATGCCATAAATCGCCGAGATTTATTTCATCATCATTTTTAGCGCCCTGATCTGGCAAATAATTATCCTGTGGAATCCGCCCTGCTCTCATTTGGGACTCTTGCTGACTCTGTTTTTTATCGTTCATTTGTTCTTATTGCCAACCTGGTTTATGTTATTGAACAATACGGCTGATGAATTGCGTATAAACACAGGCAGCCCTACCTCCAAAGGATTTCCAATACCAACTGACCCGCAAGCTTTAGTGCGCTTGTATAGACTGTATCCTGTCCTATTCACGCCTTTCCCTGGACAACATCATCTGACTGACTTCATTACGCAGTTCTTCAAGTTCACGCAATAATAATTCATGCTCAGTTTGCTTTTGTTTCAAAAAACGTAACGTTATTCTGGCCTTATCATCGATACCTTTATGGGTTAGCAAATAGGTATACGCTTTTTTATTGTGACTCTTTTTAAATCTTTTCGCTTTTATAATACCTTTTTCTATCAGCGCCTTCAGACAATAATTAACCTTGCCCAGACTAATACCCATTTCCTTGGCCAACTGCCGTTGACTGATTTGCGGATTTTCCTCCAGCAACTTCAGCAGTCGATAGCGATTTTCATCATTTATTGTTGACATAGTGTTGAATCTTCACAAGCCCCTGAAGAATTATTTTTCATTGAAAATCATATGATTACCCGAATTCAGACACGCTACCGCCCTGTCGCATCTAATAACACAACATAAGCAACAGATACCAACAATATCGACGATGTCGCCAAACCCGTCGATGAATCTGTCCTTGCAAGGCCAAATTCCGCTCATGTAGCGACACAGGCCTATATCCTCGGCCGCCCTCGTCATACGCGACCACGATTACTACTCGAGTGGACGCTTGCCCGCAATGCAATTTCTTCAGGATCACTGGAGAAACCGAATCCTGCTACCAGCTACCCGAACTCTACCCGCATAGCAGGTCTATGCCACTGCTCGCGAGGTCATAAACCGTTGTATAACAAATGGACGTAGTATACAGATAATCTCTATTTGTTCAACCTTTGAACAAAAAATATATAGTAGTATCATAAGCTTACAAATAATAATTATATTTACATACAAAAAACACAGTCTTAAGCCAGAAGTATAGAAACAAGTGCACCGGAGCCAAAGCAAAATGAATGATGCGATGTCGGCTGTAGATCAGAATTTACACATAACGAATCCATGCATGAGACAGGTCCTGTATCAAGGCAGCAAACAAACAGGGGGGGGGGCGACGTCATTTGATTAAGCAATATTCAATGCTCATATCGGTCTCTGAGATTTGCGCGCAATACATTCATTGTATTGGCAAGATGAATCACAATAATGGATATATTTTTGTAGGAATATAAACCCCGTTTCAGCAACTAATCATCAACCCTTTACCTCAACAACATGCGCTTGCATACTCGATTGCTGTATTCCATTGCAGTTATATGAGTTCTAGTTATCGTAATTCGTTTCGAGCCAGTTTTGATAGCTACCATCCATGATCGAACGCCACCAGGGTTCATGTTGCAAATACCACTTCAGGGTCTTACGTATTCCTGTCTCAAAGGATTCTTGCGGATCATAGCCCAACTCAGTGGTAATTTTTGTCGCATCGATCGCATAGCGACGATCGTGCCCAGCACGATCCTTGACATAGGTAATAAGGCTGTCTGCTTGCCTGCCTGACGCTTGTGGTGCATGTGGAAAACGTTTGCTCATATCGGCATCGGATTCAAACTGCTGATCAAGCAGCTCGCATATCAGCCTGACAATATCGATATTGGTCCATTCATTATTGCCACCGATATTGTAGGTCTCATTAGTACGGCCATTACGAATGACCAGGTCGATGCCACGATTATGATCATCAACATAAAGCCAGTCTCGGATCTGCAATCCATCACCGTAAATTGGCAGTGACTTGCCATCGAGAATGTTGGCAATGATAAGCGGGATCAATTTTTCCGGGAACTGATATGGCCCATAGTTGTTGGAACAATTACTGGTCGTAACATTCAAGCCATAAGTCTCATGATAGGCACGCACAAGGAAATCAGAAGATGCCTTACTGGCAGCATAGGGTGAGTTTGGCGCATACGGTGTTGTTTCGCTAAAAGCAGGGTCCTCGGGTTTCAATGAACCGTAGACCTCATCAGTAGAGACATGGTGAAATCGATGCGATGATGACTGTCCATCAAGCCATACCTTTTTGGCCGCCTTCAACATACTATGGGTGCCAATGATGTTGGTTTGCAGAAAGGCATCCGGGCCGTGTATAGAACGGTCCACATGTGATTCGGCCGCGAAATGAACGATCGTATCAATTGCTTCCTCCCTGAGCAGACGCTCGACCAGCGACTCATCAAGAATATCTCCGTGTACAAATCGGCAAGATGACAGATTTTCAACATCAATGAGGTTACTGCGATTACCCGCATAGGTCAGTGCATCAAGGATGACCACGCGCGAGTCAGGCCATGTTTTCAACCAGTAATGAATAAAATTGGCGCCGATAAAACCCGCACCTCCGGTCACTAACAGCCTGTTGGGATTATGTTGTGTATTAGTCTCTGCCATAATGTTTTCAGTTCAGTTATTGTTCCGCTAATAGTTCCTGCAACATATTTCTCAATGCACTGCGCCAGTGGTTTGGCTCAATGTTCAATGCATTCCATATTGTGCTTTTATCCAGCACACTATAGGATGGCCGCGCCGCTGGCAGCGGATAATCCTGGGTGCGTATCGGTCTGATCCGACAATCGTCGCTGGATGACAATATACCCATCGACTTCGCTTCTTCGTAGATGGCAACGGCAAAGTCATACCAGCTGGCAACACCCGCATCGGTCCAGTGATAAACTCCCGTCAATTTTGCAGCGAAGGCCTTCCACACGACCTGCGCCAGCCCGTGCGCCCACGTCGGCGTACCGATTTGATCCGCAACGATACCCAGTTCGTCCCGTTCGGCCATCAGCCGCAACATCGTCTTGACAAAATTCTGGCCATGACTGGAGTAAACCCAGGCCGTTCTGATGATGGCCAGATTATCTGGCAAAATGGACAATATAGCCTCATCACCGGATTGTTTGCTGGCCCCATAGACACTTTGCGGATTAGGTTCATCATCGACCTGGTATGGACTGCTTTTGTTACCGTCGAAAACAAAATCCGTGGATATATGGATCAGGCCTGCACCCGATTGATGGGCCGCCATGGCAAGGTTGGTCGGCCCGTCCCTGTTGATTCGATATGCAAGATCGCTCTGTTCTTCCGCCTTATCCACGGCCGTATATGCTGCTGCATTGATGATCCAGTCCGGGCGCGAGCTGTTTACACAATCCATGACCACTGCCTGATCGGAGATATCGAGCTGTGATTTGTTATATGCCGTCAGTTGCACGGATTGAGGTACGGTTCTGGATAACTCGTAACCCAACTGACCACCGGCCCCAACCAAGAGTACTTTAGCCTGCATCATGCAAAAACATCTGCGTCCGCAAGCCTGACACCGCTAGCGTCCTTGGCCGACAATTGCGGTAATTCATCATTGATCAATGGCCAGTCAATGGCCAGGTCCGGATCGTCCCAGGCAATACAACGTTCATACTCAGGCGCATAGTAATCGGTGCATTTATAGACAAACTCTGCTGTAGCAGAGGTAACATAAAAACCATGGGCGAATCCTGCCGGCACCCACAACATTTTTTTATTCTCGGCGCTAAGAAAACAAGCGGTCCAGTGCCCAAAGGTCGGTGAATGCTTTCTTATATCAACCGCAACATCAAAGACCTCTCCAGCAATCACCCTGACCAGCTTACCCTGGGCATGTTGGAGTTGATAATGCAGACCTCTCAATATCCCCTTGCTGGACTTGCTGTGGTTGTCCTGCACAAATTCGGCATCAATACCCAAGTCAGAAAATTTCTGCTTATGCCATGTTTCCATGAAAAAACCACGCTCATCACCAAACACGGCCGGTTCAAGAATTTTCACGTCTTCTATGCTTGTCGCTGTTACTTTCATATGCAATCAGGATTCTTTTAAAATTTGGAAAAGATATTGGCCATATCCATTTTTCTTCAGCGGCTCTGCCAGTTTTTCCAGCTGCACCGCATCAATGTAGCTCATACGATAGGCTATTTCTTCAGGACAACATACCTTGAGACCCTGACGTGCATCGATCACCTCGATAAAATTCGCTGCCTGCAACAATGATTCATGGGTGCCTGTATCCAGCCATGCTGTGCCACGGCCCAGCAACTCGACCGACAGGCTTTGGCGGTCAAGATAGATTTTATTCACATCGGTAATTTCCAGTTCGCCGCGAGGCGAAGGTTCAAGATCACGCGCGATATCAACAACATCGTTGTCATAGAAATAAAGACCGGTCACCGCATAATTCGAGCGCGGGTGCTCGGGTTTTTCCTCGATATGGAGAACCTTGCCGGTCTTGTCAAAATCGACCACGCCATAGCGTTCCGGGTCCCTGACGTAATAACCAAACACAGTCGCTCCATGCTCAAGGCTTGCTGCGCGTATCAATGTTTCACCCAATCCATGCCCATAGAAAATATTATCCCCCAACACCAGGCATACGGCATCATTGCCAATGAACTTTTCGCCGATGACAAAGGCCTGCGCCAGGCCTTCAGGCTGTGGCTGTACGGCATAAACCAGATCAAGACCCCATTGTGAGCCGTCGCCAAGCAGGGACCTGAATTGAGCCTGATCCTCCGGGGTGGTAATAACAAGGATTTCACGAATACCGGCCAGCATCAATGTAGCCAATGGATAATAGATCATCGGCTTGTCATAGACCGGCATCAACTGCTTGCTCACAGGAATGGTCAGGGGATATAGACGCGTGCCGGAACCACCGGCAAGAATAATACCTTTCATGGCTAAATCAGCTCTTTATTAATGCTATAAGAACACTAGAAAATACCGGCAGAAGTAAATGCAGCCAACGCAACACCTACCTGATAGATTATTTGCGTTACATTGGTCCACAGCGTCAATGGCCTGACTCTTTCCGCATCTAATGGCACGATAATCGTATCACCCGGGTTGATGTCAGTCGAGGCATCGTCAAAACTCCAGAAGGTGTCGTTGGCGGCGATGACCTCACCATTGGCACGAACAATATAGATACGTTTATTGTCCGCTTTATAGGTCACACCACCACTGCGATCAATATATTCATCACGACCTAAGATACCATCATATAGATGTGAAGTAGGATAATGCACCTCTCCCAGGACGGTGACAGACTGTGTTTTTCTGGGAATCACCAGCTTATCGCCATCTTTTACCAGCAAAACATCATTCTCGATATCAGCATAGTAATCTTGCTGCTCCGAATCGATGACATCTGTATTGCTTTGCAGAATCCTTCTGAGATCGATGACCAGTCTGCCGGCTGCCTTTGTTCCACGTAACTGCTCAACCAGTGACTGCCCCAGGGCAACGGCCTGTTCGGCACTCTGCGCACCTTCCTGGCTCTTTGTGCTTTCAAGGCTCGCCGCAGCGATATCGGATTCAAGTCTGGCCGCTAGTGCGTCCATTTGCTTTTGTTCGCGCTCGCGTAACTCTTCACGCATAAACACGGCACCATCAACAAAAGCAAGCTCTGTTACCCCGCCCGCCCTGCGCAGGACCGAGCTGAGCGTCTCCCCACGGCGTACCGTATAGATGCCCGGAAATTTGACCTCACCTACGATCTCTATTTTTTCGCTCTCCGACCATCTTGGTACATCTTTAATAATTAGATGATCATGTGATTGTAGTTCAAGATCTGCATCGCGGTTGCCCGCGATGATTCCTGCCAGATCTACTTTCAGGTGTTGCGCCACCCGGTATTGACCCTTGACTATCTTGTATCGGGTAATCTCGGCATCGAGCACATAGGCAGATTCTTTCAGTTTGCCTGCTGCGCGAATCAGGTCACTTATACGCATGTTCTCTTCCAGGGGATATTCGCCCGGTGAATGAACCCGACCACCTATACTCACCGCCTGCACCGGATGCTCATTGGTTGCCTGCAACTTCAACTCATCGAGGATCTCCTTGATGAGCTCAGCCCTGCTCTGCTGCTGTGAAGGTTCCCCATTCTCGGCTTGCTTCTGTTCCTCTTCGATAAGTGCCTTGATGCGGTCTGCTCTATATTGCTGTTGCAACTCGCTCTCGGTTTTTGCCTTCAGCTGCTGTTCCTCAAGAAGCTCCTTGAGACGTTCCTCCATGCTTTGCGCCAGACTGAACACAATGACTTCATCCCTGGGCAACAGCTCAATATTGTGATGTGAGTCAGAATCATGGAAAGCCTGTTCCAGATCAGCGGATACAGCCTTGATTCGGCGCGTCGCTTTATCTTCACGCCGAACCAGCACATAGTTCAGGTCAGATTGTGGCAACAGGTATTTGACTGACGGAATAACATCTGTAAGACGCATCCCTTTGTACCATTGCTGGCCTCCAACCCGTTCAACATTGCCGGACAATACAACTATATTCTCCATTTTCTCGAGGACAGAATAGACACTGAGGATATCACCCGGCTTCAAACGGGTTGCCCGGCCTGACTTCTGGGTCAGGTCGACATCGACCAGGGTGCGTTCCCTGTTTTTATCTATGCGTTCCAGCTGTGATGCCTGGGGATATGCAGTTGGCAGCATACCGCCTGCGAGTGCTATAAGTTCAGCAGCGCTGCGTTCATTTTTCAATTCATAAATTGCTGGCCTTCTGACCTCGCCACTCACCCCGGCTGTCTTGCCAACAGGAGGGATAAATATGACATCACCCGGTAATAAACGCATATCATGCCTGGTGTCACCATTCAGCAACAGGTCATAAAGATCCAACCTGCCTACGATCTTGCCATTCCTTTTTAACTGAATATTGCGTAGTGACCCGATAGTTTTGATACCACCACTGACAAACAGCGCATTGGTTATTGTTGTCAACGAACTGACCGTATAGGATCCTGGACGTTCGGCGTCCCCGAGTACGAAAACACGGATGGATCTTAGAACACCCATGGTGATACTGGCCTTTACACCAATCATCTGCTCCTTGATACGTTGCTGCAAATTCTGCTTCATTTCAGAAAAAGTCAGACCCGCCACCGAGACAGGCCCTATACCGGGAAAATTAAGTACCCCCTCGCGGGTAACGACCAGACTGTATTGTTCATTGTCTTTGCCGAACAATTGCACTTCTACAGTATCGCCCGGACCGATAATGTAATTTGTCGGTATAGGTATATCTGTCGCCGGTGCAAATGTGGTCGGTACCCCGGCAAACAGATCGTAGCCAAACCGGGGCAGGTCTTCCTTGATAATTTTCTTTTGTTGTTTGATCTCAAGCGTAGCAGTCTCCTCTTCCACACTGACATCATCCTCGTCGAATGGCGTCGTCACGGGCTTCTTTGGCTTGACTATTTCGGGTTGACTCAGGGGCAACTTATCACGCCCGCCGGACTGCTTGTTTATTGATTTCAACAGGGTGGCTTGTTGTTCCGGTGTCAGGTTCTTGAATAACTTCAGTTGTTCCGGGCTTGGGGATACAGCCTGTACGGACAGACTGAAAACAGCGACCTGTGCGATAGAGATAAAACTAATTAATCTTTTTAACATTACCTGTTGACTCTGCTACCTGTTATTCTAAACCGCGTGACATGACTGTCTGGCGGCTCAAATTTATCATCATACGACTATAAGATATTGAATATTTATAATATTTATTACAGTCCTGGCGGCTCCAGTAAAAATCGGATCCGGCACAAGACTTGCTCTAGATGCTAATCAGCATATTCGGGAAGTAAGCATAACCCGAAAAAATATGCCATTTACAGACATTGCATGATCTTCATTTCCATTTGTTAATCATTTCTGCTACTTTCGCTGGCCATTCTATACAAAAGGCTGTAAATCTACTATAAAAATTCCATTGTAATTGCAGAAATAACACAAACTTGCATAATCACACCGGAATTACTTACCCTACACCGATGAAACATGCGAAAAACGGCCCGCTGGCCTGAATACCGCTAACCAAATGTTAACATGAAATAATAACCACAATGAAAACAGCATTATTATTGATAACACTGGCATCCATCACCTTGTCGTCAGTAAGCCAGGCAGCATTCAAGCAACGCCCGACAAAGCTTCGTTTGACCCTTGAGGAACTCGATCTGTCTGGCGATGAGAAAATGGGGCTGCTCGGCAGCAGCTACCTGTTACGCCTGAACCGAAATATCTATGCAGGCCTGGGCATATACAGTGCTGTTTCCGGTAAGCGCGGCGGCTTTTTTACCGGCGGCCTGGAAATGGGTGTCAACAAACGCGTCGGGCGCCGATGGGAACTGGACGCCGGTCTGTTCGTCGGCGGTGGTGGTGGCGGCGCGGCACCGCAGGGCGGTGGCCTGATGATCAGGCCGCACATCGGTGTGCTATACAAGACCACATTGGGACAATTCGGCCTGCAATACAGCCAGGTCGATTTCCCCAACGGTGATATCGACAGCAAGCAACTGGCGCTGAGTTATGACCGGCCTTTATCGTTACTGCTATCAGACAATTGGCAGCCGCAATATAAATCACGCTCGCTTTCCAACAGTTTCATGCGCAGAAACAAACCCGCGACACAGGACTTTTCACTGATTATCCAGAACTATAATGTACCCGAGGGTTTGTTGAATACTGACGCAGTTGTGCAGGACGAGAACATGTCCCTGATCGGTGTGGAATGGGACTATTATTATCGCGACAATGCATTTTTTCGCCTGCAGCCACTCGGCGCCCTGGGTGGCGACAGTGATGGCTATGCATCCCTGCTGATGGGGCTGGGCTACCGCTTCAGATTAACCGATGATACCAGCCTCAAGGTATCTGCGACATTGGGGGCATCCGGAGGTGGACGTGTCGATACCGGCGGCGGCTTTACCGCCGATACCAGCATCAACCTGCAACACCGTTTCAACAATGGACTGTCTGTAGGAGTCAGGGCGGGTGTCGTCGCTGCGCCGGATGGGGATTTCAAGGCCAGTTCCGTTGGTCTGCTAATCGGCCACAGTGACCAGGCCCCGAGCAATCGGCAATTATCGGGACGCGATGTAAAGCCCCGGCACTGGCGAATGCGTGCCACGCATCAGACCTATCGCCCGACTGGTGACACCCGGCGTAAAGGCAAATCAACAGCGGACGATCGTGATGTCCATTTATTTGCTCTGCAGACCGATATTTTCATGAATCGAAATGTCTATCTGAGCGGCCAGGCCATCGGTGCCTATGATGGTGGCGCGGGTGGTTACGCCGCAGGACTGGTCGGTGTCGGCTATATGACACCACTATGGAAAAACAGCCGCCTGTTGTTCAATGCCGAATTGCTTGGCGGTGCAGCGGGTGGAGGCGGTCTTGCCGTCGGCGATGGATTGGTGTCACAGGCAATGCTCGGCCTCGCCTATCGCACAACACGCTCCACCAGCCTGCAGGCGGCCTATGGCAAGATCAGGTCCAATAACGGTAATTTCGAGGCCGACGTGCTTAACCTGACGTTTGCCTATCGCTTTAGCACACTTACCTGGCGATGATGCAGTAGCTAGTTGCGAGTAGCGAGTGGCTAGTAGCGAGGATAATTAGGGAGTCTATGATTAATTAGTCATTGCGAGGAGAGTAGCGACGAAGCAATCTGTAACTACATGATTCTGTTTAACAGATTGCCACGCTGCGCTCGCAATGACTTGAAATTTTGAATTAATCAGAGGTTCCTTAGAATTAACATAACAGTCTTTTTCTAGCTACTCGCTACTCGAACCTCGCTACTTCATAAGGTGCATCAGCATGCTGTTCAGGCGGCTGACATAGGTAGCAGGATCTTCCAGTTGCCCGCCTTCACTGAGCATGGACTGTTCAAACAGGATCTCGCTCCAGTCGGAAAAACGCTCATCATCAGTCTCCTCCTTAAGCCTGGCAATGATCGGGTGCTCCGGATTGATTTCCAGGGTCGGATTCAGGTTGGGCACCTCATGTCCGGCTTGTTTGAGCATGTTTTGCAGGGACACATTCATATCGCCCTCTTCGACCACGAGGCATGCAGGTGAAGTGGTCAGGCGATGGCTGACACGCACGTCTTTGGTCTTGTCACCCAGGCTTTCCTTCATGCGTTTGACGATATCCTCATATTCCTTCTCTACTTCCTTATGTTGTTTCTCCTCGTTCTCGTCCTCGAATTTAGCCAGGTCGAGTTCGCCCTTGGAGACTGACTGGAAGGATTTGCCTTCAAACTCGGTTGTCAGATGGGACATCATCCATTCATCGACACGCTCATGCATTAACAGCACTTCGATGCCTTTCTTGCGGAAAACTTCCAGGTGCGGGCTGTTTTTGGCCGCGGCAAAGCTGTCGGCGGTCACATAATAGATTTTTTCCTGGTCTTCCTGCATGCGCTCTATATAGTCCTGCAATGACACATCAGGGATGTCCTTGTCTTCATGCGTTGACGAAAAGCGCATCAGTTTCAGGATTGCATCACGATTGGCAAAGTCCTCGGCCGGACCTTCTTTCAATACCGCACCGAAATTTTTCCAGAACTCGGCATATTGCTCCTGGTCGTCCTTGGCGATGCGAGCCAGGTGGGCAAGAATTTTCTTCACCGACCCCGAACGTATACTACTGACAATCTTGTTGTTCTGCAGGATCTCGCGCGAGACATTTAACGGCAGATCATCGGAATCGACTATACCGCGAACGAAACGCAGGTATGACGGCATTAGCTGCTCGGCATCGTCCATGATAAAGACTCTGCGAACATACAGTTTGATACCCTTCCTTTTTTCGCGGTCCCACAGGTCGAATGGCGCACGTTTGGGGATATAGAACAGGGTTGTATAGGAATTGGTACCTTCTACCTGATTATGCAACCAGCCTTGCGGATCCTCGAAATCATGCGCAACATGCTTATAGAACTCATTGTATTCTTCATCACTTATTTCATTTTTACTGCGCATCCATAATGCCGAGGCCTGATTGACGACCTCGTATTCGCCTTTTTTATCCTCTTCCTGAGACGGCATGTGAATGGGTAGATTAATATGATCGGAATACTTTTTAATAATACTTCTGAGTCGGAAATCCTCGAGAAACTCGTCTTCACCTTCGCGCAAATGCAGCGTGACGCTGGTGCCTCTGGCAGCCTTGTCGATGGTCTCCAGGCTATAGCTACCTTCGCCATTGGACTCCCAGCGCACGCCGTGCTCCTGGGTCAGGCCAGCACGACGTGTCTCCAGGGTTACCTTGTCGGCGACGATAAATGCCGAGTAAAAACCCACACCAAACTGGCCAATCAGATTGGCATCCTTGGCCTGGTCACCGGTCAGGCTTTCAAAGAATTTTTTGGTGCCGGATTTGGCGATCGTACCGATATTGTCTGTCACTTCCTGGCGGTTCATGCCAATACCGTTATCGCTCAGTGTAATAGTCCTGGCTTCCTTGTCGTAATCGATCGTGATTTTTAAATCGCCATCATCTTCATAGAGGGCATCGTCGGACAAGGCCTCGAAACGCAATTTGTCACAGGCATCCGAGGCATTGGAGATCAATTCGCGGATAAAAATCTCTTTATCGGAATACAGCGAATGAATCATAAGCTGTAAAAGCTGTTTCGCCTCGGCCTGAAAGTCCAGGGTTTCTTTATGTGCTTCAACGGTCATGCGGACATCTCCTGCTGTAATATCGATTATTCAGGTACCCCCAACAGGACTCGACAGCGGGGGTAAAATTCCAGTTTGCTTTATATAAGTACTGGCCTGCGAATTTTCAAGTGCATAGGCATGAAAATTTCGAAAAATTCCTGTCAGTCGCGATTCGGCTAGCGCCGCAATCGCAGAAAAAAGCCATAACGCCGCTGCTGGCATTCACAGTTCAAACAATACCCTCATGCCTCAGCAACCAATGTTTTATATCCGTTTTTCCTGTGCCCCAGTCGCCATCATAACCACCAATACCGGATTTCGAGACCACACGGTGACATGGCACAATGATCGGTATCGGATTGCGACGGCAGGCGCCACCTACTGCGCGAGCACCGCTATGCAGCCTTTTCGCCACATCGGCATAGGTCATGCAATGTCCGGCCTTTATCGTGTTTAAACGCTCCCACACGCTGCGCTGATAGGCTGTTCCAGCCATATCACAGGCGATGACAAACTCAAACATCGGATTTTCAAAATAATGATGCAACTGACTCACGACATTGGTAGCCAACGCATGTTGTGGCCGTTTTGCCCTGACCTGATCCGCGAGAAAATCGATGCGCTGCAGGCAGTCCTTGCCTGTCTGTATCCCCAGCTTGCCGACCGGCGATTCAATAATGGCACTATAATCTGTCTGATTCATATACACCGGTCCTCGCTACTCGCCACTGTTTTTTAAATGTCCTGCCGCTGCCGGTTCGATTGCAACCAGATTTGCTGTATCTTGTTTTTTAATACGACCTTGCGCCCGGCTTCACTTGTAACCTCCAGTAAACCCTCATAGATACGGGCTGCATCTTCGTAGGCGCCGGCAGAAACCAGTGCCTCCGCCGCATGATAGCGTGCCGTTTGCGCCCAGGGATCCATGGCCTTGCTGTTGAGCAAACCGGCGGAGAGTAAATAATAGCGCGCGGCCTGGTCATATTGCTTAAGTTCCTTGTAGGAGTCGGCTATCCAGTACAGGATCTCGCGGCGGAGTTGACCGCGCTGTCCCTGCAACGGTATGTTGCTGAACAACGCGATCGCCTCCCTGTGTCTGCCGACCGTTTGCAGATCAAACAGCACCTGTATAATCCGGTCAATCTGGTCTGCATGCATGGTCGCTGAATCCTGTAGCAACTGATCCAGCGCTTCAATACCATCATCCACCTGCCCGGCGAGAATCATGATACGCGCCCTGCGCATTTTCCAGAACATCACATTCGCGCCCTTGGGTGCTTCAGTGACACTTTGAATCAGTCGCGATGCAGTGTCGATGTCTGAATGCGACAGTGCATCATCGATCAGACGATGACGCAGGTCCTCGGGTATATATACAGCCTTGTCCGGCTCGCTGTCATCAGATTGCGACAAGTACAGTTTCTTGACCAGCAACAGGCCTTTTTTGTCGCGTGCCAGCAAGGAGGCGAATAATTCATGCGCGAGCGTACGTGTGCGCACACGACTGGAGTCTGTCGTCATCGCCGCGAACAGGGCCATGGCCTGGAGCGGCTTTTTATCAACCAGATTGGACGCCTTTGAAAACCATGCCTCGTCATTACCGGTCAAAAGTTGCAATTTGTTACCGAGCTTGTACCCGTATTGCTGATACAGCTTCCACAGATCACCGGCATTGACCGCAAACAACAGTTTTTCCCGCTGTGTAAGCACCTCCTTGTCATCCACCAGTACCAGCGCATTCTGCAATGCACGGATAGCGGACACATAATCACCCAATTGCTGCGCTGCGCGTGAGGCGATCAACCAGAACTGTCTCCTGGTTGAATCCGAGAAATTTTTCTTTTGTGCGAGCTCACTGGTACGTTGCCAGATGGATTTCGATTTACTCCTGTCGCCGAGCAATTGCGCCAGATAATAGATCGTCCGTGACTGCATATGCGTATCTGCCTTCATCAGGATCTCTGCATCTTCGGGTCTGCCTGCGCGTATCAATACGGTTGCACGCGCGCGCTTCCACGCCCCCCTGGGATTCGGGTAGTCCTGCTGGAAACGTAACATGGCAAGCTCGGCATCGGCGATGTTTTCTGCAACCAGATAGGCCTGTATCACCAACTGTCTCCATACCGGCAGCGACTGTTGCAGGATAGTGCCACCTTCGTATTCGGAATGATCCCAGATCAATGCGCGTAATGTCTGTAATGCAGCCCGGGTGTCCTTTTTCTCGATCTGGGCACGGGCAATTTTTTCCTGTGCCCACAGTTTGAAATCGCGCGGTACCCACGCGGGTCTGGCCCGCAGGCGTTTGATCAGGCCGTCCCAGTCCTTGGTATGCTGGTACAGCTTTACGCGTTGAGTTTCCCATTCCAGCCAATGCTCGGGATTATTTTCCAGGCCTGGCTGCTCCTGATCGAGCAGTTGCAGCGCCAGCCCCGAGGCGCCGGCTTGTATCAACAGTTCAACCTCTCTGAGTTCGGCGGCCTGGGCAGGCATAAACAGGCAAACAGAAGACAATATCAGGGCAAACCTGGCCAGCAAGCGTTTGCTCAACATCCTTTCTCCATCAGTTGTTGCGGGCAATAAAAAACGGGCATCCCGCCAAGGATACCCGTTTTTCCGCACGAATCAATCCGGCCTGTCATGCACAATGCACGGGCCGGAGCAGGCGCATCACTTCGCCAGCTTTTCCTTGATACGCGCTGCCTTACCGGTACGCTCACGCAGGTAGTAAAGCTTGGCGCGACGAACGTCGCCGCGACGCTTGACTTCGATCGTAGCGATTTGCGGGCTGTGGGTCTGGAAAACACGCTCAACACCTTCACCGTGGGATATCTTGCGGACCGTAAAAGCGGAATTAAGACCACGATTTCGTTTGCCGATAACGACACCCTCGAAGGCCTGCAAACGTTCACGGTTACCTTCCTTTACCTTTACTTGCACAACAACCGTATCACCCGGACCGAAGTCTGGAACCTCACGATTCATTTGTTCTTTTTCAAGCTCTTCAATGATATTACTCATGTTTGCAAACCTCTATTTACTGGTTTTGTTTCTATCCAAACTGTTCAATTCGTCTATGTATTCCTGCAACAGACTGCGTTGTTGTGCATCCAGCTCCAGTTCCTGCAACAGGTCCGGGCGTCGTTGCCAGGTCCTGCCCAGAGACTGCTTCATGCGCCACCTGTCGATCTGCTGATGATTACCACCAAGCAACACCGCCGGTACATCATGCCCATCAACCTGTTCCGGGCGCGTGTAATGCGGGTAGTCCAGCAAGCCGTCCATGAACGAATCCAGCTGAGCCGAGTCCTGGTCACCCAGCGCCCCCGGCTGCAGGCGCGTCGTCGCATCAATAAGCACCATCGCTGCCAGTTCACCGCCACTGAGGACATAATCGCCAATCGACCATTCCTCATCAATATCCTGCTCGATCAGGCGTTCATCAATCCCTTCATAACGTCCGGCGACCAATACCAGGTTACTCTGCGCCAGCGTATTGACTGCACGCTGGTCCAGCTTTTTACCCTGAGGCGACAGGTATATAACCCGTGACACCTTGCCGGTTTCCGCCCTGGCTGCATGGCGCGCTGCCTGTATGGCTTCATGCAAGGGCGCGTATTTCATCAACATGCCCGGACCGCCGCCATAAGGCTTGTCGTCGACTGTGCGATGCCGGTCATGCGTGTAATCACGTGGATTCCAGCATTGCAGCTCGAGGATACCCGCCTTGACGGCCCGCCCGCTTATGCCGCACTCGCCAACCGCGTGGACCAGTTGCGGAAATAGTGTCACCACATCAATACGCATTTGACGAGAATCCCGAGCCGTTAAAAGTCCGGATCCCAATCCACCCGGATAAGTTTCTGATCCAGGTCTATGTTCTTTATGACCTGCCCCCTAATATAGGGAACCAGTCGTTCGCGCTCATCCTGGACGACGAGGACATCATTGGAACCTGTCTCTATCAGACGCTCCACCCGGCCCAGTTCGACCCCGTCCAGAGTAATAACGCGCAGACCAATCAGGTCGTTCCAGTAATACTCGTCGCTATCCAGTTCGGGCAACTGCTGCCGGCGCAAGCCAATATCACATCCGATCAAACGACTGGAGCTGTCAGGATCGGTATAGCCTTGCAGGCTCGCGATTACGCCCTTGCCCTGCCTTTTACCCTGAATTAGCTTTATTTCGATCCAGCCCTCGTCTGTTTGAATCAGCCAGGGACTGTACTGCACTATGTTTTCTCGTGGTTCGGTATAGGAAAAGACCTTTACCCAACCCTTTACACCAAATAACCCGGATACCTGACCAACCAATACAATGTCTTCAGACATATCCTGCATAGGTCAATCCAGGGTAATCCCGGTCTATGATCAAGCAGCAGCCTGTTTGATCAATGCTGCAACGCGTTCACTGGGCTTGGCACCCTTGGAAACCCAATGCTCGATGCGGTCTGTATTCAGACGCAGGCTTTCTTCATTTTCCTTCGCAACCGGATTAAAGAAACCCAGACGCTCGATATAACGCCCGTCACGTCGGTTACGTGAATCAGTTACCACTACATGGTAAAAAGGCCTTTTTTTGGAACCACCACGGGTTAAACGAATGACTACCATCTCGCTTATTCCTCATTTTAATAAGCTACTGAAAACTGCCCGGATAACCTGACAGGTGAAACGCTGGAATTTTACGCGAATTTGCAGAAATGTGAAGGGCTATTGGTGGTTTATATGGCAAAAAGCGCTAAAAACCGAATAAAACTCATCTAATTTAAGGTATTTGGGCGGCATTTTGTGCAGATCTTCACCGAAGATACGATGTCAGTCGCTAAATCCCTATAAAACAGAGCACAGCGGTGCCACTTTATCCCCCTCCCGGAGGAGGGGTGAATTGGTGGCACCGCTGTGCGCTATTAGAAGGGCATCCCCGGTGGCATCTTGCCCTTCAGGCCACGCATCATTTTGGCCATACCGCCCTTGGCCATTTTTTTCATCATCTTCTGCATCTGTGCAAACTGCTTGAGCAAGCGGTTAACATCCTGGATCTGGGTTCCGGAACCGGCAGCGATACGTTTCTTACGCGAGCCCTTGATGATGGCCGGACGCAGGCGTTCCTGCGGTGTCATCGAGTTGATGATCGCTATCAACCGATTGAATTCCTTGTCATTGACCTGCGATTTGACGTTCTGTGGCAGGTTGGCAACGCCCGGCAGTTTATCCATCAGGCCGGCGACACCACCCATGTTGCTCATTTGCAGCATCTGATCGCGAAAATCCTCCAGATCAAAGCCCTTGCCTTTCTTGAGTTTTTTCGCCAGTTTCTGTGCCTTGTCCTGATCGACCTTCTGTTGCGCCTCTTCAACCAGTGACAGCACGTCGCCCATACCCAGGATGCGTGACGCCACGCGGTCCGGGTGAAAGGCCTCCAGGGCATCGGTTTTTTCACCGGCGCCGAAGAATTTGATTGGTTTCCCGGTAATCTGGCGGATCGACAGGGCCGCACCGCCACGGGCATCACCATCGGTCTTGGTCAGGATAACGCCGGTTAATGGCAAGGCCTCATTGAAGGCGCGGGCGGTATTGGCCGCATCCTGACCGGTCATACTGTCGACGACAAACAAGGTTTCCTGCGGATTAATCGCGGCATGGATTTTCTTGATCTCATCCATCATGTCATCGTCGATATGCAGGCGTCCGGCGGTATCGACAATAACTACGTCCTTGAAGTGTTTACGTGCATAATCCAGTGCATCGGTGGCGATTCGCACCGGACTCTGGTCGGCGTTACTGGGGAAAAATTCGGCATCCACCTGAGCCGCCAGCGTTTCAAGCTGGGTGATAGCTGCCGGGCGATAGACATCACAGCTGACCAGCAATGAGGATTTCTTCTCCCGCTCCTGCAACCAGCGCGCCAGTTTGGCCACGGTTGTGGTTTTACCTGCACCCTGCAGACCCGCCATCAGGATCACAACCGGGGGCTGGGCTTGCAGATCAAGGCTGTCATTGGCCGCACCCATGAGCCTGACCAGCTCGTCATTGACGACCTTGACCAGTGCCTGTCCGGGGGTCAGGCTCTTCAGCACCTCTTCACCAACGGCCCGTTGACGTACCTGCTCGATGAAATCCTTGACGACTGGCAGGGCAACGTCCGCCTCGAGCAGGGCCATACGCACCTCGCGCAGGGTGTCCTTGATATTATCCTCGCTCAGGCGCCCCTGACCGCGTAGATTGCGCAGCGTCTTGCCCAGTCGATCGCTGAGATTTTCGAACATGTTTATTTACCTGTTGATGTCTAAAGCTGCACCATTGTAACTGAAAATGCCGTGGAATAGGTACTAGTGGCGGCAACGGATCGAGGAGCTATTCCAGGGAGTCCGGACAGATATTATCAAATATCAATGACCTGATCGGCCTGGAGTCTCTGCATGTCAAATCCGTCGATGGCCTGCTTGCACTCTGACATAATGACATCTTCCGAGCCGGGTTTGAGGTGACTGATATACAGCTTCGGTCTGTGTTTCAACTTGCCCAGATCTGCGCCGAGCATTTGCGGACAATAATGCTTGGCCAGTCTGCAGATCTCCGCTTCCTTATTGGAGAAGGCACATTCCACTAGCAGGTAATCCAGTGACGGGTGTTCATTCAGTCTGGCCCAGAAACTGTCGTTCGTCGTTGTATCTGCCGAAAATGCCAGTGAGCCATGTTCACATTCGATTCGATAGCCTACCGTTGGTACGACATGGTTGACCGGAATCATCTCCAGATGACAGCCTTCCTGGTGATATTGCTTGCCCATTTCCAGGACATTGAAGCTGAGCACGGCGCTGTCTTCGGTCGGGATCAGGGTAAAATCAGGCCAGATAACGTTGTTGAATACATGTGTCTGCAGAGCGGTAATGGTTTCCTGACTGCCATAGACCTGCAAGGCATGGTCCTGCAGGCTGTCGAAGATACTGTCAACCAGCAGCGGCAAGCCGGCAATGTGATCGAGATGACTATGGGTAAAAAAAATGGCACGGATCTTTCGCATTTCTGCGAGCGTGAGGTTGCCGATACCTGTGCCGCAATCGAGCAATATATCGTCATTCAGCAAAAATGATGTTGTACTGAGGTTCCCTCCAATACCACCACTGCATCCTAGTACCCTGAGTTTCATTAATCCATAGCCTTTTATGATGTATCACCCTGGGCAAACCAGAATGTCTGAAGTTCTGTTGTTGGTTTGTGACCATGCCAAGAACATGGAAACCACCGGATTGCAATAAACTACTTATATTTTTCAGAAGTTTATACCAATATTCACCAGTAAGCGGCAATTTTTAGTGAAAATTTACAGCATTTTTCCCAAATTTGCCGATTTACAATCCAATATGGCCCCAATTTACAATTTTTTGACCCAATTCACATTCCGGGATGCCATGATCCGACGACTGATATGAGTCTCCTTGTAACCCGCCTCGCTGCTGTTTTGTGCTTATCAAGGTCAACCTATGCGCCTTCGACACAGGTGCATACACCTAAAGCCGGGCTTGCATGGCAACCGCTTGTCATTCACACTAGGTAGCCAGAACAATGTACCAGCCGTAATTACAGTGACTGACATAGCCGCTATGAACAACCTGATCCCCAGCATTCTTTCCATTTCCCTGTACCTGTTATCCGGGGTATTTGTCGCTGTGCGGCTTTTTGCGCAGCAGGGATCGATAAATATTCGCAGACCCGTCGTCATTACCGCCGCGGCGCTGGCATTTTTGATCCATAGCCTTCTTTTATATCAGGGTATATTCAATGTACAGGGCATGAATCTGGGCATATTCAATGCCTTTTCCCTGGTCAGCTGGCTGATCGTGCTGATGCTGATCATGACGGCCATGCGCAAGCCTATCGAAAATCTGGGCATAGTGCTGTTTCCACTGGCGGCATTCGCAATCCTGCTCGAGCTTAATTGGCCATCGGACCATATCATTCATGGCAACGGACCCTGGCAGCTACAGGCCCACATCATGTTTTCCTTTCTTGCCTACAGCCTGTTTACCATTGCCATGGTCCAGGCGATTATCCTGTATATCCAGGACAAACATCTGCGCAATCATCAACCCGGTGGCTTCATCCGCAGTCTGCCGCCATTACAGAGCATGGAATACCTGTTGTTCCAGATCATTACTGTCGGTTATCTGCTATTGACTATTAGCCTGTTGACCGGCGGCCTGTTTCTGGAAGATATTTTCACCAAACATCTGACCCATAAAACGGTACTATCGATCATCGCCTGGGCCATTTTTTCAGTCCTGTTATGGGGAAGATTTCGTTATGGCTGGAGGGGGCGCAAGGCCATTCGATGGACCCTGGGCGGATTCATCACACTGATGCTGGCCTATTTCGGCAGTAAAATGGTCCTGGAACTGGTTTTATCACGCTAGATTTACTTAACCGACCAGGTAATGGCCGCTGTCTACCCGCGCGCGATCGAGACATAAATCACTCCCGCCCCTTGACAGCATACCGTTAAAATCGTTGAAATAGCTAACACATCACAAACAAAAAGGTCACCTGATTCTTGGACGAAATACCACTGAGTGTCTTATACGGCATTCTCTTCATCTTGATCCTGCTATCCGCGTTCTTTTCCAGCTCGGAAACGGGACTGATGACGCTGAACCGTTATCGACTCAAACACCTCAGTAAAAGCGGACACAAGGGTGCCGTGAAGGCCTCGCGTTTACTCGCGCAACCCGACCGCCTGATCGGGCTGATACTGATAGGCAACAATACCGTCAATGTACTGGCCTCATCACTAACGACTATTATAGCCATTCGTCATGGCGGCGAAGGCTATATACCCATTGCCGCTGGCATATTGATACTGGTCATTCTGATCTTTGCCGAGGTTGCACCAAAGACCCTGGCCGCCACCCATCCCGAGAGCATCGCTTTTCCGGCTGCCTGGCTGTATGTGCCGCTACTGAGAGTACTGTACCCAATAGTCCTGGTCATCAATTACATCTCCAATCTCGTGCTGCGATTATTTCGCATACGCCTGGACCAGGAAACATCCCTAAGCCTGAGCAGGGAGGAATTACGCACTGTCGTCAATGAAGCAGGCGCGATGATTCCGCAGAAGCATCAAAAAATGCTGATCAATATCCTCGACCTGGAAAAAGCAACCGTAGAAGACATCATGATCCCGCGCACCGAGATCGTCGGTATTGATCTCGATGATGACTGGAGCGAAATCCTTGACCAATTGATCAACAGTCAATACACACGCCTGCCCGTTTTCAGGCAAAGCATCGATAACATCATAGGTTTTGTCCATTTACGCAAAATCGCACGTCTTCTCAGGAATGACAACTTCAGTGAGGATGACATCCTGAAAACCGTTCGTGAAACCTATTTTGTACCCGAAGGCACATCCCTGAACAAACAACTGTTGCAATTCCAGGCCAAACGCCATCGCATTGGTATGGTCGTAGATGAATACGGGGATATTCAGGGGCTCATCACCCTGGAGGACATCCTTGAAGAGATAGTCGGCGAATTCACCACCGACCCTTCAAGCCTGGGTATTGGCATCCATCCACAAGAGGACGGTAGTTTCCTGATTGACGGCAGCACACACGTCAGGGCGATAAATAGAATGTTGAACTGGCATCTACCCATCGATGGCCCCAAAACCCTCAATGGTCTGATATCCGAGTATCTCGAATCCATTCCTGAAACCGGCATCAGTCTGCTCCTGGCCGATTACCCGGTAGAAATCATTCAGGTGCAGAACAATGTCGTCAAGACCGCCAGGATACAGCCGCGTTTGGAGAAAGCCTGAGCGCGAAAGCCACAACGATACAACACCGCTGAGTAGGCATGCTGCTACAAATAGCACCCGACAATTGCCCAATACTCCTGTTATTCATTGATAATTCTATATTTTCCTCTATTCTCCTCAAGTTTGCACCGCACTTCGCCGATATCAGTGGTGTAATAGGGTCTAGTATATTAAACATGCGCGGATGCCTGCTAGGCAATGCCGTGTATTTTCCCTGAATATTCATTACATAGAGTGTCTGGAATTACGTGCACAAGTTAATACTATCTTTCAAAGGCAGGATTCAGAAGGTCCTTACACCAGAGGGTAACAGCTGTTCGATCGGGCGATCCCCCGACAGCGATATCGCCATCGATAATCTCGCGGTCGAACCACAGCATGCCATCCTGCATTTCACGGATCATGAGGCCAGTATCAGCACCACCCGCGTGCAGA
The DNA here is from genome assembly GCA_947258655.1 of uncultured Gammaproteobacteria bacterium. Taxonomy (GTDB): domain Bacteria; phylum Pseudomonadota; class Gammaproteobacteria; order JAADHQ01; family JAADHQ01; genus JAADHQ01. The sequence goes on from CAMYJD010000024.1 coordinate 22,881, forward strand.
ATCATATATTGATCAACAATGCCAGACCAGCGGAACATCAGGATATAGCCCTCGCCCATGGCGATGAAATTTCAATAGGCAAGCACACCCTGACCTATCAGTGGGAAAATGAACTGACAGATAAACAAATCCCGTCGGACATTGAACCTCCACGACAAACAGCGCATGAAGGCTGGTTACAGATTATGAATGGCCCCAGAATGGGGCGCACCCTGCAACTGAACAAGCCCAGCATGCAAATAGGCGCCGCCAGCGGCAAAGTAGCCTTGATTACCAATAGAAATGATGGCTATTATCTATCTATCCTTGATAAGGATATAAGCGTCAAGGTCAACAATAATGATATTGGTGATAGCGTCGTACCCTTGCATAATGGCAATACCATTCGCGTAGGTGATATGGAAATGCTGTTCTTTACCCAGGAACAATAATATCAGGAAACAAGCTATGAGCGATCAACAACAAGAACACCGTTCCTTCACTCGTATTCACTTCGATGCCAAAACGGTCATCAGTAATCCCGAGCAGAAATGGGACACTGAACTGCTGGATATATCACTGAAAGGCGTGCTGGTAGAAAAACCCGCCAGCTGGGACGCCGCGTTGGGTTCTGAATTCACGCTGAGCATCTCTCTGGCCGATGACGCCATTATTTATATGCAGGCCAGTGTCGCCCATGTGGAAAACGACCATATCGGTTTTTGTTGCGATCATATAGACCTGGACAGTATCACGCATTTGCGTCGTATTGTTGAATTGAATACCGGCAACGAGGAACTTCTGCACCGCGAGCTATCAGCGTTAAGAAAGCACTAGGGATTCCAGACCCGCATCTGGACCATACGCCGGCAGCAACTGCATTGCCTCAGCGGCGAAAGCGCTCCAGCTGCTCGGCGGTCAACAGAAATACACCCTCGCCTCCGCGGGCAAATTCAAGCCACAGGAACGGCACATCTGGATACGCCCGAACCAGTGCCGCCTGGCTGTTGCCGACTTCTACAATCAATATACCGTTATCATTCAGATGAACTGCAGCATTACGCAGAATTCTTTCTACGATATCCAGGCCTTCACTACCCGCTTCCAGACCCAGGCTTGGCTCATGCCTGTATTCCGCCGGCAATTCCTGCATCTCGGCCACCGACACATAGGGAGGATTGCTGACAATGATATCGTAACGCTGCCCACCCAGTTGCTTGAACAAATCGGATTCGATCGCCTGTACCCGCTCCTGCATGCCATGCTGCTCGATATTATGTCTTGCCACTTCGAGAGCCTCGGCAGAGATATCAACTGCATCGACCCGTGCGTCCGCAAACACATATGCACAGGCAATCGCAATACAGGCACTGCCAGTACAGAGATCGAGAATACGATGCACATTGTCGACTTCTGCCCAAGGTGAAAATTCTGCCTCGATCAGCTCGGCCAGCGGCGATCGCGGAATTAATACCCGTTCATCGACATAGAAAGGCAGATGGGCAAACCAGGCCTCGTGGGTCAGATAGGCCGTGGGGATACGTTCCTTGATACGTCGTTCGATCCATGCGGCGATCTTGGTACGTTCAGCGAGCGTCAGGCGACTGTCCAGATAATCCTGCGGAAAATCATGCGGCAGATGCAGGGCATGCAGTACCAGTGCAAAGACCTCATCGAGCGCATTATCGGTGCCATGGCCGAAATAAATATCGGTCTGGTTTAGTTGACTAAATCCCCAGCGAATATAGTCTTTTATTGTATGCAGCTCGTCAACGGCCTGTTTTTTATTCATTTTCGCTATTACCTGCTTTTCCTGACAGGGGCAATGCGTTAGGATTACGCCCTGTTCTTCACTGTACATTAAAAATACATATTATGCCCGCAAATCGTGCAAACGCTAAACCTCAGGCCCGCTGGTTGTATTGGCTCCTGGCTCTCGTAGCACTCGCAGCTGGAATCCTGCTGGCGACAATGAATAAGGCACCGCGCCAGGCACCGACGCTTGAGGCGGCGACACTGTTATTACCTCCGAAGACTGTTTCCCCACAGGGGCTGGTTGACCATAACGGCAAGCCCTTTGCGTTACCACAGCTGCAAGGGCATTACAGCTTCATCTTTTTCGGATACACCAATTGCCCGGATATTTGCCCTGCAACTTTGTACCAGTTCAAGACCGTTGCAAAAATGCTGCAGTCCAGCCCCGATCTCTATGCACATACCCGCTTCATACTCGTCTCTATTGATCCACAGCGTGATACATCCGAGCAACTGAAAGAATATGTTGCCTACTATCATCCTGACTTCATCGGCGTCACCGGAGCAGACGAAAACATCAAGCGCTTCAGCAGGCAAATGGGCGTGATTTATGAACGCCGTGAAGCAGACGACAATGACAGTGACAATTATCTTGTCGATCACAGTTCTGCTATCCTGATGACCAATCCTGAAGGCCAGCTGCAGGTCATTTTTTCCGCTCCGCATAATGCGGAGACCCTGGTCAGGGATTATCAACGCATTTACAAATTTCTGGAAAACTGATCATGAACGCATATCGAATGATTCTGATGGTTATTGTACTACCACTCCTGCCTGCCCTACTGCATGCCGGACAGTCTGACCTCGACATCAAAGATGCATGGATACAGGAAGGCCCTCCAAATGCACGTGTGCTGGCAGGCTTTATGCAGATCACAAACAACGGTGACAAGACTGTCAGTATTACCTCGGCCGACAGCAGTCTGTTCAAATCTATTGAATTTCACCGTACCATCCATGCGGATGGTATGGCGCGCATGGAGAAACAACAGCAACTGACGATCCAACCGGGCGCCACCCTGAAACTCGAGCACGGTAGTTATCATTTGATGCTGATCCAGCCACACCAACCGCTCAAAAGAGGTGACAGCGTTGATCTGAATCTCAGACTCTCGTCAGATATTATTCTGCCGGTCAAGCTGCCGGTACGTCAGCCTGGACGGGAGCAGCATCAACACCATCATCATCACTGATTCAAGAAGATTCCATGTATAACAGTATAAAGCTATTCATCCACCGCTACATCATCCCTCATCGCCTATTAACCGGCATCACCCATGTCCTTATGCATACAAGACACTTCCCGTTCAGGGACGGCTTCATGACGTTCATGATTCGCCGGCATTCAGTAAATGTCGATGAAGCACTGCATCCCGATTACACCGACCGTAGCATCCATCCGAATATCAACAGCTTTTTTGTACGCGCGCTGAAACCGGGAGCACGCCCGATCGCTGCAGGCGAGGAGCAGATCTGTTCACCCGCTGACGGTACCGTCAGCCAGATAGGTGTGATCAATGATGACAAGATTTTTCAGGCCAAGGGTCATTCTTTTTCACTGGTAGAATTACTGGGTGGCTCAAGCGAGCGTGCCGAGGTTTTCAGGAACGGTCATTTTGCAACCATCTATCTGTCACCCAGTGACTATCACCGCGTGCATATTCCCTATACAGGCACGCTGAAAGAAATGGTACATATACCCGGCAATCTTCTCAGCGTTGCGCCGTTCCTGATAGATAACGTCCCGGACCTTTTTGCCCGCAATGAACGTGTCGCGAGCTTATTTGATACGAGCATCGGACCTATGGCGGTGGTACTGGTCGGCGCAGTCAATGTTGGTTCAATAGAAACGGTATGGGCCGGGACCGTTACTCCGCCCCGTGGTATCAGAGTCACGAGTACAACTTATCGAGAAGCTGACGCGATGACGCTGAACAAAGGTGACGAGATGGGGCGCTTTAATATGGGATCTACTGTAATTATCCTGTTTGCCCCCGACAAACTGGAGTGGTCGGCGTCAATCGCAAGCGATGACAAGGTGCAAATGGGACAGGCGATCGGCACGCTAAGGTAGACCAGCGCTCTAGGCCATGCGCTGAAACTCATAGGGCGATTCAAACAGAACGTCCTGCAACCTGTGAACATCCTGGGTATTGAAGTCTTTAAACTCCAGCCCATAACCATTTGGCGTTACATAAACGACGCTCGTCCTGAAACTGATATACGTATCGGCCTTTTTATGATGCAACATCATGACCTCGACTGTTGCATTGCGCGGTATAAGCACATAATTCAGGTCAATAAACATACCACCCAGCCCGATGTCCTGGGTTCGGCAATAATAACTGCGATTGTGAAATATGATCTTGATGTCGGTAAAGATATCGCGTCGGTCACTCCAGCGCTTTTCGATTTGTGAAGACTCTGCCACTACTGTTCTCCTACTTATGACTTATGAATATTATAGCCGCTAATATATTTATTATGTAATTGAGCAAGAGCTTGTTGTCAACTGTAATCGCGATCAGACTCGGTCAAATGGGAATGGCATAACTTCCTGAATTGATTGCCTGTTTGCCGCCACCATGACAAGGCGATCGAAGCCCAGCGCAACCCCGGCACAGGCCTCCATACCGTGCGCCAGCGCAGCGTTAAGATTCTGATCCAATGGGATTTTTTTCATGCCTTTCAGTTCCCTTTGCTGCTGTTCACAGATAAAGCGCTGCATCTGCTCCTGGCTATCAGTCAGTTCATTGAAACCGTTGGCCAGTTCAATACCGTTGGCGTACAACTCGAAGCGTTCGGCCACTGGCTGATCGTCGTTACGAATACGCGCCAACGAGGCCTGGCTGGCGGGATAGTCATGGACCAGCAGGAAATCCTCGCTGCTGATCTCTGGCTCAATTATATGGGTCAGTATCAGCGCCAGTAAATCATCCTTGCTCATAACGTGATCTGTCGACTGTGCCTGCCCAGGATCCACATAAAGCCTGACCTGCCTGTCTCTGATACAAGCCTGCAATAGTGATGTATCGACAGTATGCGGATCCAGGCCAACATGCTCCAGGAATAATTGCCGATAACTGATCCGCCGGATTGACCTGCCCGGTTCGAGCAGGCCCAGGGCCTGCAGTAACTCCTCGACCTCATGCATCAGGCGATGATGATCGAAACCACTTCGGTACCACTCCAGCATGGTAAATTCGGGATTATGCAGGCTACCCTGCTCATGCTTGCGAAATACCTTGCAAATCTGATAGATAGACCCGCTGCCGGCCGCCAGCAGGCGCTTCATCGCAAACTCAGGGGATGTATGCATGAATAGTTCATGCCCATCCTCGCCATCGCCGCTATGGCAGGAAAAACTTTCTATATACTGGTCCGGATTGCCGGCATGCGCTAATACCGGTGTTTCCACTTCCATGACCTCTCGGCGGGCAAAAAACACCCTGATTGCGGCCAGCATTTGTGCACGCAGTTGTAATATTGAGATGTCGGTAGCCGGACGCCACAACGGTGTTCGGGAATTTGCAGTCAAGGAAATACTCTTCTGTTATACAGGTCCCGGAACTAGTCCTTGACACGTGCGACATACTCCGCCGTACGTGTATCCACCTTAATCACTTCACCGATCTGGATAAATAACGGTACCCTGACCACAGCACCGGTCGACAGGGTTGCGGGTTTACCGCCACCACCCGAGGTATCTCCCTTCAAGCCAGGATCGGTTTCAGTCACTTCCAATTCCACAAAATTGGGCGCAGTCACGGACAGCGGCACACCATTCCACAGCGTCACGGCACAGATATCCTGTTCCTTCAGCCACTTGGCCGCATCAGCGACGGCTGCCTCACCCGCTGCCATCTGTTCATAGCTGTTGGGGTCCATGAAATGCCAAAATTCCCCATCATTATAGAGGTATTGCATCTCTGTATCGATCACATCGGCGGCCTCGACAGACTCACCTGATTTAAACGTACGGTCGATAACACGCCCGGTTTTCAGATTGCGCACCTTAACCCGGTTGAACGCCTGCCCCTTACCCGGTTTGACGATATCATTTTCAACAATGACAAAAGGATCATTGTCCAACATTATCTTTAAACCGCTTCTGAATTCATTTGTACTGTATGATGCCATGTTAATCTACCCGTTCCTTAACAATCTAGAATGCCCAAACTGCATATGATAACCCGAACAGAAAAAATACGGCAGACCCCCATTTGGCAACAGCAGCTCGCCAATGCGATACAGGATGTGGATGAATTGCTCAGACTGGTCAAGCTCGATGCCGGACAATTGCGTATAAGCAACGCCGCCAGCCAGCAATTTTCTTTAAGAATTACAAGGGAATATGTTTCACGCATTCACCCCGGCGATGTGCATGATCCATTACTGCGACAAATATTGCCGGTCGAGGCCGAGACCCATAACGTTAACCACTTTGTCAGTGATCCGGTTGGTGATCATGTCGCCCACGTCGCTGAGGGCGTGCTGCATAAATACCAGGGACGCGTATTGCTGCTGACCACAGGCGCCTGCGCCATCCATTGCCGTTATTGCTTCAGGCGCCACTTCCCATATGCCGATGCCAACGCAGCACGCGCAGACTGGAGCGAGGCGCTGGACTATCTGCACACCCATGACGATATTCATGAAGTGATTCTAAGCGGCGGAGATCCGTTGACACTGAGCGACTGGCGTTTATCCGGGCTCGTAAACAAAATTGATAATATTAATAATATCAAAACGTTGAGACTACATACCCGCATGCCGGTGGTGTTGCCGCAGCGTATTTGTGACGACTTGCTAGGCTGGCTACGCGCTAGTCGGCTGCAGATCGTTATCGTCATCCATTGCAACCATCACCAGGAAATCGATCCAGCAGTCAGACAGGCACTCACCGCACTGCAAGAAAACGGGGCCATTTTACTGAACCAGGCTGTGTTACTCCGTGGCGTGAACGATAACGTAGCGGAGCTGCAGGCATTGAGCCAGTCGCTGTTCGAAGCGGGTGTATTACCCTATTACCTGCACATGCTGGATCCGGTTGCCGGCGCAGCGCATTTCGATGTCGACAGCACAACGGCTAGGGCATTGATCAGTGAGTTACAGTCCCAGTTACCTGGCTACCTGGTTCCGCGCCTGGTCCGGGAGGTTCCAGGGCAACAATCGAAAATACCGGTATAAAGCTGAAATCTCGATAAGCGGATGTTTTAGAGTGATAAATACTGCACCCAGGTCTGGCCAATCGTGATGATTCAGTATAGAGTTAGCCTGCGGGATTTTTAAATTCATTTAATAACTAACACTAGTGAAACTCTGGAGCATGACTGTGGCCAAAATGCCCGGTTTGTCTGAACTCCGGATCCCTGAACTCAAAAAAGAAAAAAGCTGGTTCGATATCCGGCCCAAACAGGTTGCTGCATGGGTCGAAGCGTTACCACTTGGGGATACCGAAGAGACAACAAAACAACTCTATTCTGTACTGGCTCATACCAATCGTATCGAGATACCCGCGCCTGCGCGGCTGAAAACCCTTGAAGGGCTCTATTCCACGTTCAGTTTCTGCATAGAATCATTAAAGAAGAATTTTATCGGCCAGTCATTTCCGCTGAATGCACGTGCATTGAGACATGTTGACCGCACCCTGGCCATGTATGCAGAGCTGGCCACCGCCTACAAGATTGCCTGCTCTGAACTCATGGAACGCAATCGCTTTTATGAAAAGAAAGCCTTGACCAGCACACTGTACATGGCCCTGGATACAATGGGCCAGCTGCAACTGACCTACTATCAGATATATGCACCCGAACCTGCTTTATTGTGGATTGATATACACACACTCTACAGCCTGTCAGAACAGCTGGATCTACAACAAGCGCCGGTCAGGGAATTACCGGTAAAACCATCAGGCAATGTAACCATCGAGCAGAAATACAAACAGTTACTGTTATTATCGCTGGCCAATCCCTATCATCTCGGCAAAAATGAAGTGGTCCGGGTCGCAGGCCTGCTGAACGAATGGGCCGATCACAGTCGACTGATCAATCCGGATAGTCAAGACAAGGGAGTGGCACACTTCGCCAGCTGTTTGAACTGTGACCGTCCACCGCTGGAACTGAATCTGATAAAAACTCTGGAAAACAATATTTACAGATTCCTCGACACATCCGGACTGACCCAGCATGTGCGCTCCTTGCTGACGCAGACAGGGGACGAGTCCGGCCTCGAAAAAACGGCCGCAGCGAAACCGACAGCAAAACAGTCAACACTCTACAGACAACTGATACATGCCTGGGATGCACGAGATAAGCGGCGTTTCTCCCGTTCTTCCAGCCCGGGAGACATTGATGTCAGCGTTGGCCTCAACAGCACGCATTACATCATCGAAGAGAGTAAAAAACCGCCCCAGGAAGAAGCGGTGGAAGACAATACTGAAACCGAAGCCGACTTTATCGATGACACGCGCAATCCGCTGGAAATCAGTCATACGACTTTCAGTATTGAACCACTAGCTGATGATGCCGAAAGCGGGAATTACTGGAGCACGCATCACCACAAACACTCCTCAGCGCCAGGACCATCCCATGACAGTAACGAAGCGCTTATCCCACGTCCCACATACAGTTATTATCCATGGAAAACGCTGAATGCCGGTGCGGGTGGCTTTTGCCTGCTATGGGACCATGATAAAAGCTCGAATGCCCAGATTGGGGAAATAGTGGGTATCCGCGAGAGCGGCAATGGCCTGGAAGACAACTGGCGCATCGGTGTCGTACGCTGGATGCAATACTTGCGTAACCAGGGCCTTAAACTGGGTATACAGATACTGGCACCCAATGCCGCGTCAATGCAGTCCCGTGTGATAAAAAGCATGGACAGTGACAAACAGGAATACAGCTGCCTGAGTCTTCCCGAAATAAAGGCCATACAACAACCGGCATCATTGCTGACCCCTTCCCTGCAGTACAAGGTAGGCGATGCACTGATATTAAACGATCACGGCAGGATGTCCAATGTACAATTGACGCGCCTGATTGAAAATACAGGAAACTATTCTCGTTTCCTGTATACGCCTGTCACCAGCAATGAAAACAATGACGATGAGAATGATGACTGGACTAACGCATGGAGGATCACTGACGACTAGTGCTGGCGTTGTAACACTGGCTAGTACACGCAGTCAAACAATGACGGATAAATAACATTACCCCCACCCTTCAGGGCATCCGCTTGCAGTTCGATGGCTGTCACCAGATCGTTGGAAACCGACAGGTTTGTCTCCAGCTCCCAACGCGATGCCTCTTCAAAGCCGAAGCGCTGATAGAATTCGGGATAACCGACCACTACGATCGCCTTGTATCCTAGTTCTCTGGCCTGATTGACGGCAGCCTGCACCAGCTCCGAGCCAATACCCCGGTGCGATTGCGACGGGACCACTGCCATTGGCGCCAGCGCCAGAATTTCCTTAGTTTCGCTGCCTTGCAGCAGGTGCACCTTGGTCAACAGGACATGCCCCACTATACGCCCGTGAAATTCGGCCACCAGAGACAAATCCGATACATATCCGGATGACGCCCGCAGTGAATCGAGCAGACCCACCTCATCATCACCACCAAATGCGCTCAGATGCACTACATCGATGGCACTGATATCTTCGGGTTTTTCCTGGCGTACCTGGATTGTTGTCATAAAGCACTCCTGACTGGATAAAAACGTTTATTAATTTATAATGCACTTGCTTGATATATAGATTATAGCGCCAGCAAGGCCTGCGCAAGTAGTCTGCAGGAGATAATTTCAATCTTGGCTGTAAATCGGTGGCAGTTACACATGCATATGACAAAGCATTCGTGGAGTAAAATACTGTCGAGAGGAAGCAACATGATATCCGGCTGCCCAGGTAAAAAACACTGCCTTTTTCTGGTCAAACACCATAAAATACTGTAAAACTTGTTTAAATCAATATTTCATGGAAACCAACAAATATCCAGGAGGATAGTGAGTGAGCAATCAAGCACTCAGGCTGATAATAATAGAAGATACGCTTAATGAAGCCGAGTCCCTCGTCAGCATCCTGAAGAATGCGGGCATAGCCGTACGCATGCGCTATGTCGAGGACCTCGATCAACTACATGAAGTCCTGTCACCCGATGCATTCGACATCATTTTCTGCACTGCCACATCCATAGAGCCAACCCTGTCACAAACCGTTACTACAGCCAGGGAGATTGACCCCGCAATCATAATTATTGCCACACACAGTGAAGAAGACAGCGAACTACGTGATGAAGTCATGGCCGCCGGTGCCCGTGACCTTGTCTGTGCAGATAATTCCGACCATATGCAGATGGTCACCCGACGTGAAATGGAGGTGGCATCACTAAAACGAAATATGCAAACCTGCAAGGCATCACTACGCGAATCAGAAAAACGTTGCCATACACTGCTGGACAGTTCGCGTGATGCCATCACATATGTACATGAAGGCATGCATATCTATGCAAACCAGGTTTATCTGGACACATTTGGTTTCCCCAACCTTGAGGAGATTGAAGGTACCCCAATCATGGATATGGTCACCGAAAAAGACCATGAGCATCTAAAAAAATACCTGCGTATGTACAGCAAGGGCGAACACAAGACACGCGCACTCGAAGTGGCAGGCCTCAGGCCGAATGGAAAAACATTTAATGCACAAATGGAGTTTTCACCTGCCAGCATTGAAGGTGAACCCTGCACACAAATCATTATTCGCGACCAGTCACTGAACAAGGAACTTGAGAGCAAACTGAAATTCCTCAGTAAAAAAGACATTCTTACCGATTTGTATAATCGCCAGTATTTTATCGAGGCGCTCGAAACCAGCATTCGTCAGGCACGCGAAGACCGCAACAGCAGATCACTAATGTTTCTGGAGCCTGACAATATCAAGTTCATAAAGGAAACGACGGGCATCAGCGGTATCGACACGATACTCAGGGACACCGGCGACATTATCAGGCAGGAGCTGGGCGAAAATATCGCTGCCGCGCGCTTCAGTGATACCGCTTTTACCATTCTTGCAGATATCAGTGATACCAATGAACTGATGGCACTTGCCGACAAAATCAGGGGCACAATCGAGACTCATGTATCCGAGGTCGATGGCCAGTCGATTACATTCACTTGCAGTATCGGCGCCTGCCAATTCGGCTCCAACAGCGAGAACGCCCAGGATGTAATTTCCCAGGCCGATCTGGCCTGCGAGCTGGCGCATGAAGAAGGCGGCAATTGTATTCATCTGCACAACCCGGTCGCAGATGAAAAGGCCAGTCGCGAGCGTGACATCCATTGGTCCAAGACCATCGAATATGCATTAAACCACAACAGCTTCTCACTGGCTTATCAGCCTATCGCCAGCCTGCATGGCGAAACCTCGGAAAAATATGAAGTCTTGCTGCGCATGGTGGATGAAGAAGAAAACCCTGTGCCACCATCCAGGTTCATCCCCGCAGCAGAAGAACACGGGATGAGTATCGCCGTCGATCGCTGGGTCATCGTACATACACTGAAGGCACTGCGAGAACGAATTCTGGCCGGCAAGGATACGATGATGTTTATCAAACTGTCACCGACCAGTATCAGCAATGAAAGCATGCTGGAATGGATCGCAGAAGTGCTGAATAAATCCAAGATCGACCCGAGCAAGCTTGTCTTCGAGACGCATGAAAGTGCGTTAAACAAGATACTTCGCCCTGCCAAGACCTTTGTCGAAGGACTAAAAGAACTAAAATGCGGTTTCTGTCTCGAGCATTTCGGCACTAACGAGAACTCGATCCAGATACTGAAATACCTGTTGGTCGATTATGTCAAAATTGATGGGTCCTTCATGCGCAACCTCGCCAGCAACCAGGAAAACCAGGCCATGGTCAAATCAATGACCGAGCTGGCGCAGTCTGTGAAAACAGCAACGATTGCCGAATTTGTCGAGGACGCCAGCAGTCTTGCCGTGCTCTGGCAATGCGGCATCAATTACATACAGGGGAATTTCCTGCAACAGCCCCAGGAAATCATGAACTATGATTTCGAAGGGGACGAGGACTAATACGCCTGACCATGGTGATATAGGCCATAGCTTCCAACATAACTCTTTTTCATAAGCATTCAAGCACTTATGTTTCGTTATTATCTGGACACTGCGTTGAGAGCCCAGCCTCTGCATAAAAACGCCAGTTTAATTAGGGAAGATTAAATCAGAGTCCTGCCTGTAAAACATATTACATTGCAGATTCTAGGAATACACTCCATGTCCTGAGTGGCAGGGTAGAGGTAGATATCGGTGAGCCGGAATCCACACAAACAGGCAACCGATGGTCAAAATCATTGGACATACTCAAACAGGGAGATATATTTGGCGAAATAAACCTCATCAAACAGATGTGTCGATCTGCTAATGTTATTGCTCTTGGTGATGTTGCCCTGTTAGCAATAAACGGCAATAAATTAAAACATTTTATGGAAAGCAAGCCATCATTTGGCTACCAATTCATGTCCAACATTGCAATGGTATTAGCAGAACGACTGATAAAAGCCAATTTTGGTATACGTGATATACTGTAACATTACTTGATGACCGGACTTCCGGACCTGTAGCCCGGTAAATGGCAGCAGATAGGGTAAAAGTAAAGTCAATATACTCTGCCCGTCAAACAAATAACTGACCTGATCCCACAAACGTCTATATTGACAGACCAATCACTCCTTCAGCAAATGCGACACCAGACCATCGGCGAGTTTGGGCTCGAACCAGGTGGATTTGGGTGGCATAACCTCGTTGGCATCGGCAACAGCCATCAAGTCGGACAGACTGGTCGGGTATAGTCTCCCATTTGAGTTTTCACTCCGACCCCAAATATCTTTTCACTTTATTTACTATGTTCGACAAAATTTATTGATTTACATTCAATACTAATTACTAGACCACTACTAAACAATAATTCATGCATGTAATTTCCTTCATCAGATAGATAAAACTCATGCACAATAAGATCACCATGACCTTTTTCCAAATTAGTGCTCTCATTTACACTTACATCGTAGCTAACAATATTATTATAAGTTAAAATAAACTCTCTATCGTGAAAAGGTCCTAAGAGTTTTATTGTTATTTTACAATAGCGACTTCTTATATTTCCTTCATCATGTAATTCATCAACCGAATAATTTATTAGCCAGGCATCATGTAAACTTTCTGCCGATGATAAATCATATCGTCTTTGGTCACATACTAAATCAGCCACATTATCACTTAACAACCCCTTTATGGTATCGAGATAATTAAAGTATTTTGATAATTTCCAAGTGCCATCTTCGTTATATATATATTTCATTATTAATTAGTACTCTCTATTGCAGGTCATTACAGCCCCACACCGCATCACAAAGTAAAGAACCGCCATTAATATCTTCACCAAGACCATAAGATATACCTATTGTAATCGGTATACTCAGTGGCCCAAGTACCTTACACGCTTTCCTTGTACCCTTAGCAAATTCTTCCCATTTACCATTTTTAATATTTGCCGTTCCTTTTTTGGGGATTACACCCATACCTCTTAATTGATCTATGACATTACCGTGAATGCTATTCGTAACGTTATCAGGCAAGTTAGGCGCATTACCAGAATGTCCATGTTTTGGTATCCAGCCTTGGGGCCCGTGAACGCCAACCTCCACTCCTTTAGGATCATAGACATGAATTTCAAAAGATGCAGAACCCTTAAATTCAAAATTATCGATCCTACCCGTGTATCCACTTCCTAGCTTAATGTCCAAACCAAATTGATCGATAAATCGTAATGGGTTACCAGAAACATACCCATAAGTATTCAACCCACCCTGGAGCCCAATAGGATCAGAAGTGATATACCGCCCTGTCTGCGGATCATAATAACGGAAGTAGTTATAATGTAGCCCAGTCTCACTATCATAATACTGCCCCGGCAAGCGCAGATTAAACGTGACCTGCTGCCCATCACTATCCGGGTCGGTATCGATAAAGGCCTGGCCGAACGGGTCATAGGTCGCTGACCATACCACCGTCCCGGTCGGATCACTGAGCTTTTGCGGTGTGCCGAGGTGGTCGTTATGGATATAGTATAGGTTAGTATCATCGATCATGGCCAGTGGCTGGCCGTTCAGGTAGATGTATTCGCGCTTGAAGTCGCCAGTGGCTGTGTATTCACCGATTAACTGGCCATTCAGATCATAGACATAACGGCTCATGTCTGCGTTGGGGTATTTGGCGACACGCTGACCGAGGCCGTTGTAGCGATAGACATTGCCATTGGCATTGACCAGGCGGTTGTACGGGTCCGGGTTCAGGTCGAGGTTACGCAGGGTCAGGATATTACCGTTTTCGTCATGCGGGACGGTCTCTGTGTTGTAGTGCTGCATGCGGTTGCTGGCCGCTTCGTAGCGGTAGTTGGCCTGGACGTCGTTGATCGTGCTGCGCGTGCGGTTGCCGTTTTTATCGTAGACATAGGCGCGCGTGCCCAGCGGGCTGAGGTCGGTTTTGAGCCGGTCCAGCGCATCGTAGCTGTAGTCTCCCGTGCGCTTGCCACTGCGGTCGGTGCGCGTCATCAGGTTGCCGTTGGCATCGTAGCGCTCATAGGTCAGGTCGAGGATCCCGGGGAGGATTTGCGTCGTCAGGCGATAGGCTGTGTCATAGGCCTGGCTTAGCACCTTGTCATGACCATAGCGCAGGCTGGTGATGCCACCGAACGGGGCATACTCGATGTCCGAGGCCAGCGTGTAGGTGCTGGCGCCGGCGCTCAGGACCACGCCCGTGGCCTGGCCGGCGGCATCGTA